>NZ_JBEZVL010000013.1:0-308077 GCF_040636975.1 Streptomyces sp. NPDC032198
CGCGATCAACTGCTCTTCGCCCCAGATCTCAGCCACCCAGGCAGGCTACCGGCGAGCAGCCTCCGTATCCATGATCACGATCTACGGCTGGAGTACTAACCGCTCTTCGCCCTCGACAATCCACGTTCAAGATCCGGGCCATACGCGGACCAGTATCCGTCAACTCCCCTACGAACTAAGCGTTTACCCTGGTCAGAAGCATATAATGGCTGTACCACCAGCAGACGAAGAACCTTCTGGTGTCGTACTCGCCGAAGAAGCTGGGCTTCTTCTAGCCGCAGAAGGAAGGCGCCTGACCAGGGGTTTCCCCGTCAGGCGCCCGTCCTTCCGCACTTCGGAGTCACCAGCCAGAATATGAAGCCAATCCCGATATCTCCCGTTCCTCTCCCACCTCTGACCAGCTGTTCCGGGGCATTTCCGGGCCAAGGTCTACCTGGGCGCGCCCTACGCACCGCTCTCCGGCTCGTGGGATGACTTGCCCGACCCGGACGGGCCGACGATGGCGAGCCGGTCCGCGGACCGGACCCGCAGGTTCGCCCCGTGCACCGCCACTACAGCCCTCGTGCCCCGGCCGAAGTTCAGGGCCGCGTCCCGGCAGTCGACGAGCACCTGGTCCCCAGTCGTCGTGGGCTTGTCGACCGGCATCCCGTGATCACGGGGCGACAACGTGGGCCTCCTGCTGTTGCGTGCCAGTGCGGAACGTGGACGTCTCGTGGGCCCTGCCGTCGTCCAGAGCGATCACCCGGTCGGCGATCCGGACGGCTTCGGCGCTGTGGGTGACGATCAGCACCGCGCAGCCCAGGGCGGCACGGTCGCGCAGCATTCGCAGGCTCAGGTGCTCGGTGCCGCCGTCGAGTTCGCCGGTCGGTTCGTCCGCCAGCAGGACAGCCGGGGAATTAGCCAGCGTGACGGCCAGCCCGGCGCGCGCCAGCTCGCCGCCCGACAGCTGCCGGGGCAGCGCGTGTGCCCGCCCCGCGACTCCCACCTCGGCCAGCAGGTCTTCTACGGACGCGGAGGGCCGGCCGCACACGGCGGCGTGAGTCCGGACTACGCGACCGGTGACCCGGTGGAGCTGCCGCCGCCTCCGGGCGGCGGGCGCCTGGGCCTGTATGACCCGCAGTTGCGGCTGCGCGCGGGCAGCGGCCCCCGGACCGGCGACAACACCGCCCGCCGAGCCCTGGCCGGCACGGTGAGCCGGTCGACAGCGGGCGGTGAACTCGTCGCCGCCGTCCCCGTCTCCCTCGACGAGCGGGACATCGGCGTCGTCCGCGTCTCCTCCGCCGTCCAGGACGTGCGCGTCCGCGTCCTGGACGGCTGGGCGATCCTGCTCGGTGTCGTCGTGCTGGCGCTGACCGTGGCCATCCTTGTGGCCCGTCGGCAGGCGCGGGCACTCGCCGCTCCCCTGGAGGACCTCTCACGGCACTACCGGGCCGTCACCGGCGGCGACCTGACCGCGCGGGCCGCTCCCAGCACCATCACCGAGATCGACCAGGTCGCCCGCACCCACAACGAGATGCTGGACAGCCTGGCCGAACTCCTGCGCCACGAAAGTAACTTCACCGCCAACGCCTCCCACCAGCTGCGCACCTCGCTGACCGGCCTCCAGCTCACCCTGGAGGCCGGACTCGCGCAGGACGACACCCGTCCCGTCCTGAAGGAGGCCCTGGACGCCACCCGCAGGCTGCACTACACCGTGGAGGAGGTCCTTCGACTGTCCGGCTCCGCGGGGCTGCCCCAGCCGGCCGCGCCGGACCGGCCGGTCGCCGGGCTGCTGCGAGAGACCGAGGAGCGGTGGCACGGCCCGTTCGCCCGCGACGGCAGACGCCTGGAGTGCGACACGGGCGAGGCGCCGGACGGCGTACGCGTCCCAGGCGGACCCGTCACCGAGATCCTCGGCGTACTGCTCGACAACACCCGCGTCCACGGACACGGCACAGTGCGCGTCACGGTCCGCGACCTCCACCACGCCCTCGCCCTCGACATCGCCGACGAGGGCACGTCAGACGGCGACTCCACGCGCCTGTTCGAGCGCGGACACACCGAAGGCGGGGCGGGAACGGGCGTCGACCTCGCGCTCGCCCGCGACCTCGCTGTCTCCCTCGGAGGGCGGCTCTCCCTGGCAAACCGCGCGCCGACCATGTTCACGCGGCTGCTCCCAGTACGGGCCGCAGGAGGACACGGGGCAGACGCCAGAAGCGAGTCGGACGGTCGCCGGGGCGATGCGGATCCTCAAGACGAGGCGGGGCAGGGCGGTGCGGGCGGGCGCTGAGGGCGAGCCATCCGTACGACCCTGTTCGCGGCCGTCTTCTGCAACAGCCCGTACGCGAGGACCGGCAGCAGCAGGTGCGGCTTGTCGGGCAGGGTCGTGGTGATCAGGACCGCGCCCGCGCTGCTGTTGTTCATCCCGCAGGCGAGGGTGAGCGAGGAGGCGGCCGGGGCGTCCAGACGCAGGACGCGCGCCGCGAGCCGTCCCACCGCGAAGGACAGCGCACAGACTACCGCCGCCACGACTGGTGCCGCGATCAGCAGCAGCGGGCGGGGACGAGCCAGGAAGGCCCCCAGGGCGCCGCTCGCGTTGACGTACGTCAGGACCACCGAGCCGGTCAGCGCCACGGGCACGACCCAGCGCAACGCACCCTCCAGCAGCCGCGTAGGCAGGGCGAGACGGCACGCGAGACCCGCCGCGCACGGCAGTACCACTCCCGTGAACGCGAAACCGTTGTTTATGGCCCGCCCGACCGTGCCCAGCACGTCCGCGTAGCCGCCGCTGAGCAGCGGAGCCAGCGCGCCCACCGTCACGGGGATGGTGAGCGGGCTGATCAGTGTCGAGGCGAGCACGAGACCCACCATGGTCGGCTGGTCGCCGTGCCCCTTGCCGGTCCAGACCGTCGCGCCCGCGGCCACCGGCATCGCGACGATCAGGATCATCGCGGTGACCAGACCGCTGCCGCCGTCGGTATCGGGCGAGTGGCGCAGCAGGTACGCGACCAGCGGGATGATCAGCAGCGGCGCCGCGAGATGCAGCACCAGCCCCGCCAGCAGGGCCCGGGGCCGCCGCAGCAGCTGTCCCAGCGCGCGCACCGGGACCTGCAGTCCGGCCGAGAACAGGACCAGCGAGAGCAGCAACGAGGCGGTTTGCAGGGGAAGTTCAGTCCCCGCCGGGGTATGCGCGTGGCGCAGCCACTGGCCCGGGCCGGGCAGCAGCACGGCGGCGAGATACGCGAGCGCGACGGTCCGTCCGAGGCGGCGCCGCAGCCAGTCCGTCACGTGTTCGGCATAGGCGCGGCCGTGGGAGTGGGAGTGGGGAATGGTCATGGCGGCGCGCTTCCGTCGTGGGGGCTGGGCTGGGACGGAGTGCCGGTATGACCGAGTGGGCCGTGTCGCTGTGCATGGCAGACATGTTCCCCGCGCGGGCCGGCGAGGGTGGGTGTTGCCGCGCGGCAGTCAGGATGCGTTCAGGTTCCCGGTGACACGGTCGGGCCTCATGACATCCGAAACGTCTGAGACAGCGGCGGTCCACAGTTCCGCTCCGACCGCCCCCGGCCACCGTCTGCGCTGGAACAAGGTGCCTGAAGTCACCCTGTACTTCTGGGTGATCAAGGTGCTGTGCACGACGGTCGGTGAGACCGCGGCCGACCTGCTGAACGAGAAGGCCGGACTGGGCCTGACCGGTGTGTCGCTGCTGATGAGCGTGCTCCTGGCGGTGGTCCTGGTCGTCCAGTTCCGCACGACCGCCTACCGCGCCGGCGTGTACTGGACGGCCGTGGTCCTGATCAGTGTCGTGGGCACCCTCATCAGCGACAACCTCACCGACAACATGGGCGTACCGCTCACGACCAGCACCACGGTGTTCGCCATCGCCCTCGCGATCGTGTTCGCCGCCTGGTACCGCAGCGAGCGGACACTGTCCATCCACAGCATCGACACCCTGCGCCGGGAGTCCTTCTACTGGCTGGCGGTGCTGTTCACCTTCGCGCTGGGCACCGCGGCGGGCGACCTGGTGGCCGAGCGCATGGCGCTGGGCTACTGGGTCTCCGCGGTCCTGTTCGCCCTCGCCATCGCCGCGGTCGCGGTAGCCCGCTTCGCGCTCGGGGCGAACGCGGTGTGGAGCTTCTGGATCGCCTACGTCCTGACCCGCCCGCTCGGCGCCTCGATGGGCGACTACCTGTCCCAGCCCACCGGCGACGACGGCCTGGGCCTGGGCACCGTGGTGACCAGCGTGCTGTTCCTCGCGGTCATCCTGGGCCTGGTGGTGTTCTTGGCGGTGACCCGCAAGGACGTCACCGAGTCGGAGCGCCTCGCCCGTACGGCGTGAGCGTCTCGACGGCGTTCAGGATGCGTTCAGATCAGCACTGACAGGGACGGACACCGACGCAACCGCCGCGCCGCGCGCGGTCGGCCCCACCGTCTAGCGGGGCGCTCGCCTTTGACGAGCGCCCCGCGCCCTGCACGAACAGGAGCACTCCCTCATGGAGAAGTCAGAACTTCTCACCGACCTGGATGTCGCCAGTACGACCAGGTCGGTGATGAAGAAGCTGCCCGAGGTCACCCTGGCCTTCTGGATCATGAAGATCGCCGCCACGACCCTGGGCGAGACGGCCGGTGATCTGTTCGCCCAGACCCTGAAACTCGGCTACTTCCTCACCACGATCGTCCTGTTCCTGGTCTTCGTGGTGACCTTGGTGATCCAACTCAGGTCCCGCCGCTACAACCCGTACTTCTACTGGACCGTCATCCTGTCCACCAGCATGGCCGGTACAACGATGTCCGACTTCATGAACCGCGACGCCAGCGCCAAGTTCCTCTCGAACGGTGCCACGTCGCTCGGCTGGGGGCCGCAGGGCCTGGGCCTTGGCTACCCCACCGGCGCCGCGATCCTGATCTCCATCCTGATCGCTGTCTTCGCGGTGTGGAAGCTGACCGGGATGACATTCGTCATCCGCGACATCGTCAGCTTCCGCGGCGAGGCCCTCTTCTGGACGGCGATCCTCGTCTCCAACACCCTCGGCACATCCATGGGCGACTTCCTCTCCGACAGCTCCGGCCTCGGCTACGCGGGCGGCGCACTGCTCGTCTCCGGGACACTCGCGGTGCTTCTCGTCCTGATGAAGGTGCCCGCGGTGCCGAACGTGCTGCTGTTCTGGTTCGCGTTCGTGCTGACCCGTCCCTTGGGCGCCACCGCGGGTGACTTCCTCACCAAGCCGGTCGCCAAGGGCGGCCTCGACCTCGGCACGGCGGGTTCGTCGGCCGTTCTGCTGGCCGTCCTGGTGGGCCTGATGGCGTATGCCCATGTAAAGGAGCGCCGGAGCGCCGCCTCGGGTCCGCGGACGATCGAGCAGCCGGAGGCCGTCACCCCGCGGGCAGTCTGACGGTGAACCGTGCCCCGGGCCTGTGTCCGGGGTCGTACGTCACCTCACCGCCGACGGAGCGGGCCAGGCGTCGCGCCAGCGACAGTCCCAGGCCCGCTCCGCCATGTCCGTCGTCGGGGTCCGCCCGCCGGCCGGGCTGGAAGAGCTGCGCGGCGAATGACTGGGGTACCCCGGGGCCGTCGTCGCCGACGTCGATGCGTACGGCGCCGGATTCGCGGCGAGCGGTGACCGTGACATGTGAGGCGGCGTACCGGACGGCGTTGGCAAGCAGCGGGCTGACGATGCGTTCGAGGAGGGCGGCCTGGACGCCGGCCTCCAGCGGGAGGCCGGCACCGCGCACGTCGACCGTCACATGGACCGGTGCCTCCAGGCTTGCGGCGAGGCGGTGCAGTGTCGCCATGACCTCGGCCGTGCCGGGGGCGGTGGTCCCCTGGCGGGCGTCGTCGAGCAGGGTGTCGCAGATGCTGCGCATGGACCGGGCGGCGTCGGCGATCACCTCATGGGTGGCCTCGGTGTCGGCGGCCGAGCGGGGACGGGCCTCCCACCAGTCGAGTTCGGCGATGATCCGGCTGAGCGGGGTGCGAAGCTCGTGCGACAACTCGCCGGTCAGCTGCTGCTCACGGCGCAGAACGGCGCGGATGCGGTCCAGCAGCGCGTCCAACGATGCGCCCAGGCGGGCGAGTTCGGTCGGACGCCGCACGGCACCGAAGCGTTCCTCGGAGGCGACGGCACTCCACTGGGTGGCCTGGTCGGTCATGGTGCCCACGGGACGCAGCGCGCGTCCGACCGCGAGACGTGTCAGTAGGTAGGTGCAGGCGAGCATGGTGGCGTCGAGACACAGCGATGCCAGGAGCAGGGTGGTGGCCGAACTCCGGTAGGGGGAGAGGTCCAGCGCGGTGACGACGGTCGCGGTGCTCTGACTGCCCGATACGGGCAGGCTGCACAGCCGGGCGGGGGCAGGTCCGTCGGCGGTCAGGCAGTGTGTGCCGCCCTGCCGTACGAGTGTGGCGGCGGCGCGGGCGAGGGCGCTGTGGGGTGTGGTGGACGGCGGCTGTTCGAGCAGCCGAGTGCCCGTGTAGATCCAGACGTTCGTGTCCAGGAGCCGGTCGTTGGCGGTCTCCAGGACGCGCACCGCGGGGCCGCTCGCGTCGATGGTGGTGGCGACGGCGGCGCCCCGGGTGTGCAGCTCGTCGTCGGCCTGGTGCTGCAGGCGGTGGCGGATGACGGTGTTGAAGGCGACGGTGAGGATCACCATCAGGAGGGTGGCGGCGGTCAGGGCCACCAGAGAGAGGCGGCCACGCAGGGTGCGCGGCACCAGGCGGGAGAACACGGAGCTCATGACAGGCGGTGGCCGATCCCTCGGGCGGTGGTGATCGTCAGGTCGCTGGCCGCCTCGCGCAGCTTGCGGCGCAGGCGGGTCACGTACTGGTCGAGGGTGTTGTCACTGACCTGGGCCCCCTCGGGCCAGCCTGCTCTGAGCAGTTCGCGTCGGCGCACGATGTTCCCGGCGCCGGTCATGAGCACCGCCAGGAGGCGGAATTCCGTCGGTGTGAGGTCGACCTGGGTGCCGCGCACGCTGACGCTGTGCCGGACGGCGTCCAGGACCAGGTCACCGACCGTGGCCGCGGGGAGGGGTGCGGCGCGTTTGACGGCCGCTCGCAGTCTGGCGGCGAGTTCGGCGAGGTGGAACGGCTTGGGCAGATAGTCGTCACCTCCGGCGGAGAACCCGGACAGCCGGTCGGTGAGCCGGTGACGGGCGGTCAGGAAGATGACCGGGGACAGGAACCCGTTCGCCCGCATCGCCTGGCACACGTCCCGTCCGTCCGCGTCGGGCAGCCCGACGTCCAGGACGGCCGCGGCGATGTCACCGCCGGCCAGCCGCAGGGCGGAGGCCCCGTCCGGGGCGGGCACGGGGTCGAAGTCCTCCTCGCGCAGACCGCGCAGCAGAACGTCACGCAGGGCGTGATCGTCCTCGACGACCAGGATCTTGTGGCGCATGGCCCTCCGTCGGCTTGGGGTCGGTGTCCGTCGTACCGGAGATGAACCCTTCGGGCAGCCACCAGGTGACGGCGCACAGGCACAACCCCAGCCAGCCGATGGCGAGCAGCCAGCCGCCGACGACGTCGGTGAACCAGTGCACACCGAGGTAGACGCGGGTCAGCCCGACCAGCGCGCCCCAGCAGCCGATCACAAGGGCGAGCAGGTTCCTGCCGCGTGGGGCGCGCACGTACACGGCGATGACGAGCAGTCCGGCGGTGAAGGCGGCCGTGGTGGTGTGGCCGGAGGGGAAGGCCCAACCCGAGGCATGCGTCGCCCAGTCCGTGCGGGGAGGGCGGGGCCGGGCGACGAGGGCCATCACGCCATACCGTGCCGCCTGCCCCGCCCCGAGGCAGACGAGACAGAGCGCGGCGGCGACGGACCGTTGGCGCAGAGTGCGACCGGCGATGATCCCCGCCAGCACCGCGAGGACGTACGGGATGCCCCCGGTGCCGCTGGCGGTCAGACCACCGGCCAAGTCCACCGCCACGTCCGGGCGGTGACCGACGGACCAGGACAACAGGTACCCGTCCCCGTACAGCGGCTTCTCATCGCCGATCACGAGCATGGACAGCACGCCGAACGCCGTCCACGCGCCAAGACCGATGCTGCCCGCCAGGTCGCGCAGGTCGCCGCGGGTCATGACGCCGACAGGAGCGGACGCAGCCGCGTGCCGGTGATCCATCGGACCAGGGGATCCGGATGGCGGCGCACCGCGACCATCGCGCATACCGCGACGAGGGCGCCCACGACGCCTCCGGCTGCGACGTCGTGCGGATAGTGCGCACCGACCCAGACCCGGGAGATCGCCATCGCGCAGGCCGCGGCGACCGCGACGGCGCCCAGCCGGCGGGAGACGAACCACAGGGCCATGGCGGCCGCGGCGGCGATGGCCGTGTGATTGCTGGGAAAGGACCAGTCGCCCGGAGCCGGACACGCCTCCAGCGTGATCACGCGCAGGCTCTGGCAGGGCCGGTCCTCACGTACCAGCAGCTTCAGCACGTCGTTCACCCCGTATGCGGCGACGACGCTCACCGGAACGGCGAGCGCGGTCACCGCGGCAGCAGGGCTCATCCGCCGGGCCCGCCACCAGGTCACGGCCATCAGCATGGCGAACACCGCAAGGCCGTAGGTCGACCAGGCCGCCACGACGTCGTCCAGCCAGCCGGGCGAGCGGTGGGCGAGGTCCACCACATCGGTGGACACAGAACCATCGATCGAGGAACCGTCGAAGGCGAGGATCATCCACGCGCCTCCTTGGTCTTGGCCGCGTGGCGGGAGCGGTACAGCTCGGCGGCGAGCGGAATCAAGGACCCGACCACGATCACGGCGACCATGGGCAGCAGATAGCGGTCCACATTGGGGATGGAGGAGCCCAGCGCGTACCCGCCCAGCGTCAGCCCCAGGCTCCACACGAGTCCGCCGACGACCTGCCACACGGTGAATGTCCGCGCCGGCACGCCCAGCGCGCCCGCCATCGGGTTGAGCACCGTGCGTACCACCGGCACGAACCGGGCCAGCACGATCGCTCTGGCGTGCCCGTACCGCTCCAGCAACTCCTCGGCCCGGTGCGCGCCTTCACGCAGGCGGACCGAGCGGCTGCGCGCCAGGAGGGCCCCGCCCGCCTTCCGGCCGAGCACATAGCCGCACTGCGCACCGGCAAGGGCGCCCACGACCGCGGCCACCAGCAGGGGAGCGAGTGACAGCTTGACCCCGTGCTGGCCGCTGCCGGTGCACAGCAGTCCCGCGGTGAACAGCAGCGAGTCGCCCGGCAGGAAGAAGCCGATCAGCAGCCCGGTTTCCGCGAACATCACGACGCCGACCCCCAGCACGCCGAAGGCGGCCAGCAGGGACTGCGCGCTCAGGACGTTCACCGCGAGCTGTGAGGCTGCGAACAAGGGTGCGGTCATCGACGCTGTCCCTCTCATACTGGATGGGTGGGGGCGCGCGAAGCGTCACCCGAGTGACTACAATTCTGTAGACGGTCTACTGAACTGTAGACGAAGATGGGGTGAGGATCGTTCCCATGACCGACGCGAAGGACGAGCGCCGGCCGGCCGGCGAGCTGGAAGCCGCCGTCATGGCCGCCCTGTGGGCCGCCGAAACGGCCCTGACTCCGGGGAAGGTGCAGGCCGAACTCGCCTCCGACCTGGCCCGAACGACCGTGACGACGATCCTCTCCCGCCTGTACGACAAGGGTGTCGTCGACCGCCGCCCGCAGGGGCGCGGCTATGCCTACTACCCCGTGCAGGACGCCCAGGGGCTCACCGCCCGGCGTATGCACACCGAGCTCGACCGCGACGCTGACAGGGAGACCGTCCTGGCCCGCTTCGTCGCCCAGCTTCATCCGGACGACGAAGAGCTTCTGCGCCAGCTGCTGGAGGGCGACGATTGATGACCGCCCTGCTGCTGATTCCGCTGCTGCTGCCCTTCGTGATGCCGCTGCTCGTCCGGCGAGCCCTCGACCGACTGGCCCCCGCCGTCGCGCTGTGGGCGCTCACCGCAGTTGCCCTGGTACTGGCGGGGGCCTGTGTGGCCGCCTTGGGCGCCCTCGTGCTGACCGGACTGCTCAAACTGCCGGCGTTGGCGGCGCTCGGTGAACTCGTCCACCCCCTGCGCACGCCGTCGGGCTACCTGGTCCTGCCCGCGGCCGCGATCGCCACCGGCCTGCTCACCATCGGAGCCTGGGCCCTCGCCCGCTCGGCCCTGCGCCAGACGCGCGCCTTCCGCACCGCCCGCGCCGAGGCCGACCGGCGGCCCGCCGCAGGCGACCTGTGCGTGGTCGACTCGCCGCACCCGGATGCGTACGCCCTGCCTGGGCGCCCGCACCGCATCGTCGTTACCACCGCCATGCTGCGCAGCCTCGGCCCGGCCGAGCGTGACGCCCTGTTTTCCCACGAGCGCGCCCACAACCGGAGTGGCCATCACTACTTCCTGGCCGCCGCCGAGCTCGCCGCCCACTGCCACCCCGCACTGCGCCCAGTCCGCACCGGCATCCGGCTGGCCGCGGAACGCGCCGCCGACGAAACCGCGGCCGCCGCCATGGGCGACCGCCGCCTGCTGGCCCGTGCCATCGCCCGCGCCGCACTCGCCGGGCAGACCGCGCGCTCCACCCGCCCGGACTTCGCCCCCGCCGCGACCGCCGGCCCTGTTCCGCGACGCGTCGCGGCGCTCCTCGCCGCTCCCGCGGGCCACACTCGGCGGTCGATGTGCGGGATCGCCCTCCTCCTCGCCGCCTGCGCGGCCCTGTCCGCCACCGCCGCGACGACCGGCGCAATCGCCTTCCACCATGAAGTCGAGATCGCTCAGGGCGAAGAACCCCGCTGACAGCTTCCCTCTCTGCAGCAGGGAGATGGCCTCGATAGGGTCGACCAGATTCAGCGCTAGGCCCGGCAAGAGTGCGGAGGACAGTCACGACCAGGCCGGCCAGCGGGGCGGAGTACCGCCAGACATACCGAGGCCAAGGTCCCGCCGCCCGCACTGCCCCCGAAAGCGCCGCGACGATGCGACGGGCGGCGAACGGGCCCAGGCTCGGTTCGAGCTCAAGTGCGATCTGCACCCTTCCGAGAGGACGGTCTTACCTACGCGGTCGAAGACGCGGCTGCGGTCCTCGGCAGTGATGCCAGGGCCCCGGTCGAGGACCGTGATGCGCTCGCGAAGGACGCTGATTTCGATAGGGCCGGTGCCGCCGGTGTCGAACTTGGCGGCGTTGTCCACCAGATTGGACACCGCCCGTTGCAGAGCCCCCGAGCGTCCCACGACGAGCGCGCTCTCCGCCTCGACCGTGATGGTGCGCGCGGTACGCCGACGGGCGATCGCCGCGACGTCCTCGGCGAGGTCGACCTCCCCAAACGGTTCGTCGTCCTGTGCCCCGGCCGCCAGCTCCACCAGCTCGTTGACGAGGTCGGTGAGCTCACGTGCCTCCCCGGACAGATCGGCGAACAGCTCCTCGCGTGCGGTGGAAGGCAGCTCCTCGATACGGGTGAGGAGCGCGATGTTCGTACGCAGTGAAGTGAGCGGGGTGCGCAGCTCGTGTCCAGCGTCCTGGACCAGGCGGCGTTGGTCTTCCACCGACTGGGCAAGGCGGTCGAGCATGCGGTCGAATGAGTGCCCCAGGCGGGCCACCTCGTCCCGCCCCGCGATGGGTACCTCGGCCTGGAGATTGCCGGTCTCGGCCACGCTCTGTGCGGCGGCGGTCAACCGCACCAGGCGCCTGGTGATCCGACGCGCCAGCCACCAGCCTGCGATTCCTGCCGCTCCGATCACCGCCGCGGCCAGCAGCGCGGTGCGCCGCTGCAATTCCTCCAAGAGGTCTTCGGTGTCGCTGAATTCCTGCGCGACCTGGACGGCGCCGCGTCCGCCACCGAGCGAGACGGTGGCCAGACGGTACTGGCCGTCCCCCAGCCCTACGCTCCTTCGGGCCGCTGCCCCCGCCTCCCGCAAGGAAGCGATCCGCTGCTCGGCGCCCTGGACCGGCAGAGTCGGGCTGCCGCGGTCGGTGATCCGGCCCCGTCCACGTGGATGCCGTCGGCCGAAGGCAACCGCTGCAACTACGTGAGCCAGTGGGTCGCCATCAAGACCCTGCGCCTGCCGAGAATGCCATCCATGCAGCTCAGGAGCGTCTGCGAAGGTGCGGCAGGATGTGCACTTGTGCTGCTGCGTCTTGCCTACTCGACCGTCACCAACCTGTTCGGCGCGCTGCGGTTGCTGCCGGTGAGCGACCGCGACAAGGTCACGGAGGTCCTCGCCCTGCGCCACCAGCTCCCGTCCTTGAGCGACAACTCGGCGCGGACCGGGTGAAGCTTGCTCCAAAAGACCGGGTGTTCCTTGCCGCTCTGCTGGTGCCATTACCCCGCAAGGTCCTGCGCCGATTGCGCCTACTGATCCGGCCGACACCGTGCTGCGCTGGCACCGCGACTTGATGAGGCAGCGCCATGCCCGCACGTGCCGGCCGAAGAAGCCCGGTCGACCACCGCGCCGGGCCGCCACCACCTGGGCCCACTTCCTGCGCTCCCAGGCCGACGCTCTCCTGGCCTGCGACTGCATCGAGACCGTGACTCTGACAGGGCAGCGCCAGTCCATCCTCGCGGTCATCGAGCACGCCACCCGCCGCATCCGGATCCTCGGCACCACTGCCCACCCCACCGCGGGCTGGGTGACCCAGGCCGCTCGCAACCTGACCACGGACCTCACGGACGCCGACACCACCTTCGTGTACCTGATCCGGGACCGGGACGCGAAATACCCAGCCGCCCTCTTCGACGAATCCCTGAGCAACGCCGGAATCCAGATCGTGCGCACCGGCGTCCAGATACCGCGCATGAACGTGATCATGGAACGCTGGGTCCAGACCTGCCGCCACGACCCTGGTATCGCGGGCGGGTAGCCACCCACCTAGCGGTCACCTCCAGCATCCGCTGGTGGGCACCGAGCTCGACGGCCGCCAGATTCAGCCGCCCATAGACGACGCTGGCCAGTTGGGCGACGCCGAGTCCGGCGCCGACTTCGCCGATGACGTTGGCCCTGGCCACGTGTACGCCAGTCATCTGCAAGGTGTCGACGCTGAATCCGTGCAGCCCGGTGCGGGCGACGACGCAGTGGGCGTCTGCGAGGGCCGCGTTGCCTACGAGGACCTTTTCCCGTCGAGCACGAAGTCCGTGCGGACACGACGGGCAGTGGCATTCATGCCCAGGATGTGGCTGCCCTGGTCGGGATCGGTTACGGCCCGATCCAGTAGACCCGGGCGGAAAGATCATCCGCCGTGATCTACTCGGTGGGGCGATCCACGAATACACGCAGATCGCATAGAGCGGCCGAGTATTGGGCACTCACAGTGAATTGCTGCGCAATGCTCGGCAATATTGAGCCACATTCGGTAACCCCAACCTCGTACGCAACATTCAGATTCCCTATTGCGACACCTTCCCCCCGGCTGTAGCTTGCGTTAAGAAAGGCGGGGGGCGCCATCAGCGACGTATCGCAAAGCGGAATGACCATCTCGCGCTCAGCCCATTTCGAGCCGCTCGAAATCAGCTTGAGCCGCCCATGGGGATGGAAAGTATTTATGCCGCATGCTTTCCGGATGCGTGGAGGAAGGGGGACAGAGTCGCGCATTCCCCGTTAATACGGATGCGAATGTGGGCTCGATGGGCCTGCCACCGACCTGCACCCTTCACCGGAACAGTGCACGGACACGCCCGGTTCCAATAGTTCCACTCCACCTGACCGGCGCACGCCGACCGCTGCCCGGAGCCGCTCAAAAGGAAACGGAAAGACAACGGAAAGACAATAGGAGTTGAGCCATGTCCGAATCCGCCGTCACATCCGATATGCGATCCCGTACGAACCGGCCTGCCGAATCTGTACAACCGCGGGAAAACGTCCAGACTTCTCTCGCGCCGGGAGCGGTCGACCCGCAGACGCTCGTACCGATCATGCTGACCTTCATGCTCCGGAACATCGCGAGTAACGGCTTCACCTTCCGCGATCCGACCGCTCCGGGCGACTACTCCCGCGACTCGAAGCCGGGCTGTGTCATCGCCGCCCCGTCGTTCCCGCTCCAGACTCCCGGCATCGACCAGGACTACGTCTTCAACTGGGTGCGCGACGGGGCCATCACGGCCATGGAGGTGGCCAGGTCCGGTATACCCGCCGGCCCGGACGGGACGGTGGCGACGCTCAACGACTACGTGCAGTTCGCCGACCTGTGCTACTCCAACGCCCGGCCGACCAAGGGCCACGCCTGCTTCCGGCTCGACGGCGAGTCCCGCCCCTGGACCGAGCAGAACGATGGCCCCGCCCTGCAGTCGATCACCATCCTGGCCGCCTACGACCAGCTCGACATCGGCACCCAGAAGCAGGCGGTCGGCCTGGTGAACTCCAACACGGCCTTCCTCCTCGACGTGTACAAGCAGGCCACCACCAACTTGTGGGAGGAGCACAACGGGCTCACCTTCTTCGCCCGCGCCGCCCAGCTGCGCTGCTTCGAGGAGATCCAGGGCACGAAGATCGTCGGCATCAACAAGCCGACGGGGCTGAAGCCCGCCATGAAGTGGCTGCGCGAGGCCCTCGAGGGCCACTGGGACGGCGCCAAGTACGTGAGCATGATGGCCGACCCCGGCGGCGGGGCCCAGCCGTCGCCGCAGCACCCGATCGGCGACGGTTACGACCCGAACATCGACATCGTCCAAGCGGCCCTCTACGGCGCGGTGTCTTTCACCGACACCAAGCTCCTCGCCACGGCGGCCCAGCTGCGCTCGCAGTGGGAGGAGGGCGGCGCCGCCTTCTACCCGGTCAACCGGACTGACCGCGAACAGCACGGTATCGGGCCGCTGTTCGGCCGCTATCCGGGCGACACCTACGACGGTGACACCTCGGACGCCAACTTCGTCGGCCACCCCTGGGCCCTGTCCACGTGCAATGTCGCCGAGCTGCACTACAAGCTGGCCGCAGAGATCAAGTCGGCCGGGACGATCCCGCTGGACGACCTGTCCGCGCCCTTCTTCGCCCAGTCGCGCATCGACGCGTCGACGACTCCGCAGGCAGCCGCCGAGGCCCTGGTGGCCACCGGTGACGACATGATGCAGGCCGTCATCTACCACAGCGACCACCTGGAGCTCTCCGAGCAGTTCGACAGCACCACCGGCTACGAGCGCAGCGTGCGCAACCTGACGTGGAGCTATGCCGCGTACCTGTCCGCCATGCGCGCTCGCGCCGAGGCGGTGTGACAGCCCCGTGTACGAGAAATTCCCCATCGGGGCGACGCACAGCACCGACCCCGCGGCGACGGCCGAGGTCCTCTACGACGCCGTCGTCGTGGGCGGCGGGATCTCCGGCGCCCTCATCGCCTCCCGTCTGAGCGAAGCCGGCAAGAGGGTGCTGCTGCTCGAAGCGGGCCCGGCCGAGGACTTCACCCTGCGGTCGTACGAGAAGTACCTCGACCGCTTCTACTCGACCACGAACAAGGACAACCAGTCCCCCTACCCGGCCGTCACCAACGCCCCGATGCCGCGCGGCACCGACGCACGCCGCATCGTCCCCGGCACGCCCGACGCCTCGTCGTACATCGTGCAGAGCGGACCCTTCGCCACCGACACCACGTACACGAGGGTGCTTGGCGGGACCACCATGCACTGGGAGGGCAAGACGCTACGGATGCTCCCGGAGGACTTCCGGATGCACACGCTGCACGGCGAGGGGAGGGACTGGCCGCTCGGGTACGACGACCTCGCCCCGTACTACAACGAGGCGGAACGCGAGATCGGCGTCTCCGCCGACGTGGCGGACCAGGCGTACCTCGGGATGACCTTCGACAAGGACTACGTGTTCCCGATGAAGGGGATTCCGCTGTCGTACCTGGACCGGATGGTCGCCAGGGACCTCGACGGGATGGCAGTGCAACTCGGCGACGACCAAAAGGAATTGAAGGTCCGGCCATTCCCCCAGGGGCGTAACGGGATACCCAACCCGGCCTACGACGGCGGGAAGGGTTACGTACCGCAGGGGGCGGTCAGCACCTACCAGGTCGAGGTCGGCGAGCGCTGCCAGGGCAACAACAACTGCGTGCCCATCTGCCCGGTGCAGGCCAAGTACAACGCCGGCAAGACCCTCGCCGTCGCTCTGCGGACCGGCCGGGTCGACCTGGTCGCCCAGGCCGTGGCCCACAAGGTGCACATCGACGAGCAGACCGGCCGGGTCACCGAGATCGAGTACCGCCGCTACGACTCCCCCGACCACCCCGGTTTCACCACCCTGAAGGCGCGCGGACGGCTGTTCGTCCTGGCCGCCAACGCGGTGGAGAACCCCCGGCTGATGCTGGCCTCCGGGCTGCGCGGTTCCAGCGGCCTGATGGGGCGCAACTTCATGGACCACGCATACCTGCTCGCGTGGGCCCTGCTGCCCGAGGTGGCCGGCACCTTCCGCGGCACCGTCTGCACCGGTGGCATCACCGATCTGCGCGGCGGCCGGTTCCGCAGCCGCCAGGCCGCGTTCAGCGTCGACATCCACAACGACGGCTGGGGCTGGGCCCGCGGCGCGCCGATGAGCGACCTGGTCGACCTGGTGGACTCCGGCGGCCGCTACGGCGAGTCGCTGCGCCAGGGCCTGGTGGACCGGGTCTCGCGTCAGCTGCAGCTGGCGTTCATGGTCGAGGTCCCGGCGAATCCCAGCAACCGCGTCACCGTGGACCCCGCCTACACCGACCAGTTGGGCAACATGCGGCCGATCCTCACCTACGACATCCCCGAGTACACGATGCGCGGGGTGGCGTACGCCCGGCAGCTGTCGAAGCGGATCTTCGCCCGGCTCGGCGCCGAGGACCACACCGTCTACGACCCCGCTTTCTGGGGCTACGCCGTCCACGATGGTGAGGGTTACGAGATCCGAGGCGGAAACCACCTGGCGGGCACCCATGTGATGGGCTCCGACCCGGCGGCCTCGGTGGTGGACGCGGACCAGCGGTCCTGGGACCACAAGAACCTGTACCTGGTCGGCGGGGGCAGCATGCCCACCGTGGGCACGTCCAACGTGACGCTCACCGTCGCCGCCCTGTGTCTGCGCAGTGCCCGCGCCATGCTGACGCAGCTCGACTCCGAAAACGGTGCGATCAACGTCGCCGCCCAACGCCGATCTCAGGAGGAGGTGGCCCGGTGACCGCGTCGACCATCGACAACCGTGACGAGCTGATCGCATATCTGCAAGCGGCGATGGCGCTGGAGCACGCGACGATACCGCCGTACCTGACCGCGTACTACTCCATCAAGTCCACCACCAACTCGGACGCCGCCCACATCATCCGGGTGGTCGCGGTGGAGGAGATGCTGCACCTGACGCTGGTCGCCAACGTCCTCAATGCCGTCGGCGGGCAGCCCGACCTGACCCGCCCCGGCTTCGTACCGTCCTATCCGGCCTATCTCCCGGACGGGGAGGAGGACTTCACCGTCGACCTGCGACCGCTGTCGCCGGAGGCGGTGGAGACGTTCTGCATGATCGAGCGGCCGCGCCGGGCGCCCGACGCCGATCGGCTGCTCGCGCTGCCCGACAGCGGGGGGCCGCAGCTCGTCTCCAGCCCGACCGCCGAGAAAATGCGCTTCTACAGCATCGGCGAGTTCTACGCGGAGATCATCGAAGGGCTGGAGAAGGTGGCGGCCGCCGAGCCGGGGAAGCTCTTCTGCGGAGACCCGGCACGCCAGGTGAATTCCGAGTACTTCTACTCCGGCGGCGGGGACGTCATCGTCGTGACCGACCTGGAGTCGGCCTGCCGGGCTCTGAACTTCATCGCCGACCAGGGTGAAGGCCTCGACTCGGGCATCTATGACACGGCCGGGGAGCTGGCCCACTACTACCGGTTCCGGCAGCTGCAGCTGGGCCGTTACTACGAGGTGGGCGACAAGCCCGACGCGCCGTCGGGGGCACCGCTGAGCGTGGACTGGGACGAGGTGTTCCCGGTGAAGGTGAGCGCCCGGCTCGGCGACTACCCGAAGGGTTCGGAACTCGCCGCCGCGGCACAGGGGTTCAACGCCGAGTATGGCGGCTTCCTCGCCCTGCTCACCCAGGCGTTCAACGGGAGGCCAGAGCTGCTGGAGGAGGGCGTCCGTGCCATGTTCCGCCTCCGCGACGGCTTCAACCGGCTGATCTGCAACCCGCTGCCGGGCAGCGGCGGCAGGCACGCGGGGCCCACCTTCGAGATCCCGGCGGTGACACCATGACCGGCCCGTCGCTCCAGGACTTCCTCTCCCTGTCGGTCGACCTCACCGCCTTCGAGGAGACCGCTCTGCTCGGCACCGGCATGGCCGAGAAGTACCTGGCGAAGGTGCGGGCCGCCTGCGGTGACGAGGCCGTCGTCGCTCTCCTGGACGCGCACCGGTCCGCCCGGAGCGACGCCGGAGGACAGCAGCGCACCGCTCTCGACCGTGACGTGTTCGACCGGGCCCTGCGCCACCGGATCTTCGGCGACGACCGACTCGGCCCGGTCGCCCGCAATGTGATCAAACTCTGGTTCGCCGGGACGTGGTACGCGCTGCCGCGCGAGTGGACCGACCGCTACGGAGCCCGTGCGGCGGGCGAGACCTCCACGGTCACCGCCGCCTCCTACCAGGAGGGACTCCTTTGGCGGGCCATCGGCGCCAACCCTCCCGGCGCCAAGGCGCCCGGCTACGGCTCCTGGACCCAGCCACCCCGCATCGAGGACCGCTATCTGAAGGGAGCCACGAAATGACGGATCTCACCGACCGCCTCGGCCCGGACAAAGTGAAGCTCGGCGTCTGCTGCACCCTGTGGTGGAACGACGACTTCCCGGCCATCGACGCCGGCATCCCCTTCGGGCAGGCCGTGAGCGAGATGGCGCTCGCCGGCTTCCAGGGCTGCAGCATCGGCCACAAGTACCCCTCGGACGCCGCCGAGTTGAAGGCCGCCCTCGATCTGCGCGGCCTGGAGATCTCCGAGCCGTGGACGAGTACGTACTTCACGATCTCCAAGATGCGGCACAGGACGATCGCCGCCTTCGAGGCGACGCTGGAGCATCTGAGGGCCCTGGGCGGGTCCGAGCTGGTCGTGGCCGAGTTCGGCGCCTCGTCGCATCTGCTGCCGGTCGACGTGTTCGCCAACCGCCCGCAGTTCACCACCGCCCAGTGGGACGCCCTGACATCGGGCCTGGACGAGCTCGGAAAGATCGCGACCTCGGCCGGGATGCGACTCAGCTACCACCACCACATGGGCACCGGCGTCCAGACCCGTGCCGACATCGACCGGCTCCTGGCCTCCACGGACCCCGCCCTGGTCCACCTCCTCCTGGACACCGCCCACCTCACCTTCGCCGGCGACGACCCTCTCGACCTGGCCAGGGCGCACGCCGACCGCATCGGCCACGTCCACATGAAGGACATCCGGCCCGCGATCGTCAGCCGGGTGCGCGAGGAAGGACTGTCCTTCCAGGAGGCCGTCGAGCTCGGCGTCTTCACCGTGCCCGGCGACGGCTCGATCGACTTCCGTCCCATCCTCGGCGTACTGGCCGACGCCGGGTACGAGGGCTGGCTGGTGGTGGAGGCCGAGCAGGACCCCAACAAGGCGATCCCGCTCGAGTACGCCAAGAAGGCCCGCTCCTACCTCGCCGACGTACTGGGCTGGTGACGAACGATGAACGACGTGACCCTGGCGCGGGGACTCACACCGCACCTCGACCGGGACGTGTACTTCAGCTTCTTCATGTTCACGGCCGATCTGCGCCCGCAGGACTCCCGCTACACCCAGACGCTGATCAACCATCTGAAGGCCCTCACCGAGATGGGCTACGCCGGCTTCGACGTACACATCGCCGCCCAACCCGAAACCGTCGACCACAAGCTCGAACTCGACGGCTACATCGGCCTGCGCAAGGCCTTCGACCAGGCGGGCCTGCGGGAGGCCAGGTTCACCACCAACGTCGGTACCACACGGACCTTCGACCCGACCTCGCCCTACGCGGAACAACGCGCACAGGCACTCTCGTACCTGAAATCGCGCGTCGACATCACCCGTGCCCTGAGCGGCGGCGGCGACACGATCATGTCGGGCCCGTTCCTCTACCCCTACGGCGTCTTCCCTCTCACGGACGACGGCGAGCCGCTGTGGAGCGACGCCCTCCAGGAGTGGATCAAGCCACGCTTCCAGGCGGCCCGCGGCGTCTTCGAGGAGCTGTCGGAGTACGCCGCGGCCCGCGAGGTGAAGCTCGCCATCGAGCCCGTGAAGAGCTGGGAGACTCCCCCGCCCAACATGGTCTCGGAGGTCCTCGACTTCCTTGAGAAGCTCGAACACCGGCAGGGCGGCGTGACGGTCGACACCGCGCAGGTCCTGATGGAGAGCCAGGGCCCTTCGGTCTTCCGGAACAACATCGCGCGCGCCGTACGGCAGAACCGGCTGCATTACGTCCATATCTCGGCGCCGGACCGGGGCGCGGTGAAGGACAGCTGGATCCCGTGGGACGTCGTACGCAGCCAGATCGAGCCGGTGTACCACGGGCCGTATCTGATCGAGGTGTTCAACGCGATTCCGCCGTTCGTCAGTTCCATGCGGATGGCCCGCAGGCGCTTCTGGCGGCCCGGTGAGGACGACCCGGTGCGGGGTGCGGACAGCGCGTACGACGTCGCGAGGGCGGCGCTCGAAGAACTGCACACGCGGATCGCCACGTAACCCCGTCTCTGTCTTCTGCCCCGCCCCGTATCCGTATCAGGGAGGTCCTGGATGCCGGCTCAGCTGTCGGACCCCATCGTCATGGTCGTGAAGCAGGCGGGCGACGTCCGCGTGCACACCTTCGTCTCCTCGTTCGGCGACGGCCACATCGCGAACGCGACGCACATCGTCGAGTCCAGGAACTCCCTCGTACTCGTCGACGGACAGTTCCTCGCCCCGTACGCACGGCAGTTCCGGGCGTACGCGGACAGCCTGCGCAAACCGATCGACCGGCTTTACCTCTCCCACCGGCACCCCGACCACTGGTTCGGCCTCGGCGCCGCGTTCCGTGACGTCACGGTCTACGCCCTCTCCGAGACCATGTCCTTCATCCATGAAAACGGGGAGGACTCTCTCGCCGACCACTGGAAGCTCGGCGGCCTCCTTTCGGAGCACGTCGTCGTCCCCAAGCAGGTCGCCAGTCCGGGAGAGGAGACGATCGACGGGGTGGCTTACGTCCTGGACCGGGTGACGGACACCGAGACCGACTTCCACCTCACCCTCGGACTTCCGGAACTGGGCGTGTACTTCGCCCAGGACCTCCTCTACAGCGGCACCCATCTGTATCTGACCTCGCAGCTGGGCCGCTGGATCCGGGTGCTTCAGGACCTCCTTGTCTCGGAGTACGAGCTCTTCCTGCCGGGCCACGGCCTGCCCGCCGACAAGAACGAGGTCGCCCGGAACATCGAGTACCTGGAGGCCGCCCGGCAGGCCGCCGGCGAGGGCCTCACGGGCACCGCCTTCAAGGACTTCATGCTGCATCGGTATCCGGAGCGCAAGTGCCCGGCCATCTTCGACATCTACCTGCCCCGACTGTTCGGCGGTGCACGCGAGTACTGACCACTGATCCCAGAGGAGTCACGCCATGCCAGAGCGCTCCACCGTCGGGCAGTACCTGATAGACCGGCTCCACCAGCTGGGTCTTGACCACCTGTTCGCCATCGCGGGCGACTACTCCATCGAATGGCTCAACCGGTACGTCGCTCCGAGCGGCGTCGAGCTGATCGAGGAGGTCAACGAGGTCAACGCCGGCTATGCGGCGGACGGTTACGCACGCCTCAAGGGCATCGGCGCCCTGTGCGTCACCTACTCCGCCGGAGCGCTGTGCGCCGTCAACGCCGTCGCCGGCGCCTATGTCGAGAGGGTGCCGCTGGTACTCATCAACGGCACACCGAGCGTCAAGAAGACCATCGTCTTCGAGCAGACCGGCTTCAGCGCGCACCACTTCATCTCCGGCCGCGCAACGGACATGCAGTGCTTCGAGCACATCACGGCCGTGTGCATCCGCATCGACAGCCCGGACCTCGCCCCCGGCCTGATCGACCACGCCCTGACCACCTGCATCAGCGAGCGCCGCCCGGTCTACATCGAGCTGCTCCAGGACATGATCGACCTCGAATGCGAGCCCCCCAAGGGCACGCTCAAACCGGCCAGGCCCCTGTCGGACCGGGACAGCCTGAAGCAGTCGGTCGAACGGATCCGCGCCCGGCTCGAAGCCGCTGAGAACCCGCTCGTCTGGGTGGGCCCCGAGGTCGACCGGTACGGGCTGCAGGACAAGACATCGCGCCTCATCCAGCAGCTGAACATCCCCTTCGTCACGGAACTCCTCAGCAAGGCCGTCCTGTCCGAGGACGATCTGCTGTTCGCCGGAGTGCTCGATGGCCAGGCCTCGTCCGAGACCGTCCTGGAGCTCGCCGCCACCTCGGACTTCGTCCTCGCCCTCGGCGTATGGCTGACGGACATCAACTCCCTCGGCTGGGAACCGGACTACGACAGGACCGCCTTCGCCTCGTTCGACGCGGTCAAGCTCGGCACCTTCTTCGGCGGCCACGTCGCCCTCGAGCACCTCCTTGACGGCATCCTCGCGGAGAAGATCACGCCCAAGTCCCGGAAACTCCCCGAGCGCCCCGCCCGCAGCGCGCCCGCCGTGAGCGACTCCGAGATCATCACCTACCAGGGGTTCTACGAATACATTCAGCGGTACATCGACCGGAACACCGTGATCAGTGCCGACGCGAGCATGAACTACTTCGGCAGCCTGCTGCTCGACGTGCCCGCCGCGGGAAGCTTCGTCGTCCAGTCGTCGTACTCCTCGATCGGCTACAGCGCACCGGCCGCGACGGGAATCTGCCTGGCGAAGAAGCCGAACCAGAGGGTGATGGTGTTCCAGGGCGACGGCGGCTTCCAGATGACCGCCCAATGCCTCTCGACACAGACCAGGTTCAATCTCGATCCCATCATCTTCGTCATCGACAACGGCGTGTACGCCGTCGAGCAGTGGCTCGCCGATGCGGGGGTCTTCCACTCCGGCGACGCCTTCTACAAGCCGTGCGTCCTGCACCGGTGGAACTACAGCCGGCTGTCCGAGGTGTTCGGCTGCAAGGGATGGGAGGTCGGCACGTACAGGGAGCTGAAGGAAGCGGTGGCGGGCGCTCTGCAGAATTCGGGCAGCCCGTCCATCATCCAGATCCGGGTGCCCGACAAGTCCATTCCGGACAACGCCTTGTGGAAGACCGATTAGCAGAGGGCCGGGCGGCTTCCGCCCCGGCCGAAGGGAGGAACCGGCGATGACCGGACGACCCGAACTGCCCGCGCAACCCGTTGTGTACGAGGTCAACACCCGTGTATGGCTGCGCGAATCCGTGAAGACGGCGACCCTCGCCGACGTCCCCGCCGACCTGTGGGACGAGATCACCCCACCCGGCACGGACGCCGTCTGGCTGATGGGTGTGTGGGAGCGCAGCCCGGCGGGGCGCGCCATCGCCCTGGCCGACCCGTCCCTGCGCACCGCCTTCGAGAGTGCGCTGCCGGGCGCCAGTGAGCAGGACATCGCTGGCTCCCCGTACTGCATCCGGAACTACACCGTCGACGAGGCACTCGGCGGTCCGGAGGGCCTTGCCGTGGCCCGGAGCGAACTGGCCGCGCGAGGGGTGGGGCTGCTCCTCGACTACGTGCCCAACCACGTTGCCCCGGACGGCCCCTGGGCGACCGAGCACCCCGAGTACTTCGTCCAGGGTGACGCCGAGGATGCGCGCCGCGACCCGGCAGGCTTCCTGGACACCGGGAAGGCCGTCCTGGCCCGTGGCCGCGACCCCTACTTCCCGCCCTGGCCCGACGTCGTCCAGCTCAACGCCTTCGCTCCCGAGCTGCGCCGCGCCACCGCCGGCACCCTCACCGAGATCGGCCGGCAGTGCGACGGCGTCCGCTGCGACATGGCGATGCTGCTGATGAACGACGTCTTCACCCGCACCTGGGGCAGCCGCGTGGGACCGGTCCCCGACACCGACTTCTGGCCCGAGGTCATCGAGGCGGTGCACCGCACCCACCCCCGCATGATCTTCGCGGCCGAGGCGTACTGGGACCTCGAATGGCCCCTCCAGCAGCAGGGGTTCGACTTCTGCTACGACAAGCGCCTCTACGACCGGATCCTGCACGAGAACGCCGCCTCGGTCCGCGCCCATCTGGGGGCCGACGAGGGCTACCAGCGCCGCCTCCTCCGCTTCCTGGAGAACCACGACGAACCGCGTGCCGCCCTCACCCTCGCACCCGACAAGGAACGTGCCGCCGCCGTACTGGTGGCCACCCTGCCCGGCGCGACCCTCTGGCACGAGGGCCAGTTCACCGGGCGCCGGGTGCATCTGCCGGTCTTCCTCGACCGGCGTCCCGACGAGGCCCCGGACCTGGCGCTCCGCACTTTCCACGAGCGTCTCCTCGCCGCCGTCCACGGCAGCGGCATGCGGTCCGGCAGCTGGCAGTTGCTGGCGGCGCACGGCTGGAGCGACAACGACAGCGCCGACGGACTCATCGCCTCCAGCTTGACGGGCCCGGCCGGCCGCTTCCTGACCGTGGTCAACCTCTCCGGCCGCCAGGCACAGGCCCGCATACCGCTGAACTGGCCCGAACTCGGCGCGGGTTCATGGGCGTTGACCGGGCTGATGGACGACAGCCACTACGAGCGCTCGGGCGCCGACCTGCTGGGGAGCGGCCTGTACGTGGACCTGCCGCCATGGGGGAATCACCTGCTCTCCGTCGCCGCGGCGTGATCAGCGCGCGGCCGGGGACGGCGGGATTTTCGCGCACGGTCGGGCCAAGTGGTTGAGTGGCGGCCAATTCCGCGTGAGGGTGTGGCCTGTGGTGAAGGAAGGGATGACCTGCCATGGCCGCCACACCCCAACCCCCGTTGCCCGCCGACCACTTCGTCGGCCTGCTGTGACCGTGCGGATGCCCGAAATTCAACTGCCCGGCTGACCTGGCCTTGTGGTCAAGGCCAGGCAGGGCGAGGCCCTGGGGCACGGAGTTACTCGTACTCCGGCACCAGCTCGCCGTCCTCCGCCGTCAAGTCGCCCGGCCACAACCCTCATGGGCAGATCGGGCATTGATCGCGCCACTGGCCCGGCTGCTGCCCAAAGACCTTCGAGGGCACCTGTTCAACACCCCGGGCATGCTGCTGCGCCGGCACTCCGACTCGGTGCGTGCGACCGAGCCCGAGCCTCACGTGCTGCGCTTGGTCGCGGGTGTACGGGCGGAGGATCGGCATCCCTCCTGCAAATTCGGTCACGGGGCACACGCCGTCCAGGCCACCGTGTCGAACAGCTGGTCCTCGGTCCAGAAAGCACCGAGCAAAACGGGACACCTCCTTCGTTTCGAAGCGGTTATACGGCAGCCGAAACAGAGAGTGGCATGTGGGTCGTCGTGCACCCATTCCCGCAGGAATATTCAAAAGCGAATACGCTAAGAGCTTGTGGGTGCCCGAAACTCGGCCGCTCTGTGCGACCTGCGTGTATTCGTGAATGACACCGCCGAGTAGATCACGGCGGATGACTTCGGATGCGAAGACGGCGTCGAAGGCGTCGGTGAACTTGGCGTCTCTGTCCCGGCTCAGGAACTGCACTCGGTCGATGCGGTCGTCCAGGGCCATGAGGAGGCAGCGCGCCTGCTGGACTGCCCAGCGTCCGGTTGGGTGGGTGGTGACGCCCAGGAGGTGTACCCGGCGGGTGGGGATGTCCATGGCCGCCATGCAGTACAGGCACCGGAGCAGCACGGTGTCCACGTGGAAGAAATCCACCGCGAGGTTCCCGGAAGCTTGATTGCGCAGGAATGTGGCCCAGGAGGGGCCCGAGCGTCGCGGTGCCGGGTCGATCCCGGCTCGCTTGCTGCAGGACGTTGCGCGTGAACTGCCGGGCGACATAGCAGCAGTCGGTGGTGGCAGGAATGCTCCGGGCAGCGAAGGGGGTGCTGCCGAGCCCAGCATCGACGGCAAGGTTCGGACACGCGCCTCTGTTCCTTGGAGAGCCCTTGGCCACCACGAGGGCCCCTCCGTATTCTGACCAGTCGTCAATTCCCTTGGAGGGAAAATTGACTGAGCACAATATCGTCCACGGAGGTAGGCGAACGCACCGGCGTACGAAATGCCTTTACCTCGCACCTATGATGAACGCCCTTCGCAGACTGAAGACCATTTCTGACCAATCTGGATCGGCTCCGATCGCCACTGCCCAATAGATGGTCGCCACTCGTTCTGCGCCCCATTGTGAAAACCCAGAGAACGCGCTCCGGCTCACCACGACTCCAGCTCGCACGCCCGTCCATGGCTGTCTTGATCAGCCGCTGGCCCCCGGCACTGGACACTGCCTGTGCCCCGCGCGACGGGCGCACAGGCCGCCTGTCCCTGCTGCTCGAGGTACCGCTGGCCTGACTACTGGCTCGCGTCGACTTCCCCGGCACGGCCCTGGCCCTGCCGCCATGGGGTGGGCCCCGAACGGCGACCGAGGTGGTGCGCCACGGCCCCTTCGCCACTCTGAACCGCCACTCGGTGATCCGGCCGGACGGCAGCAGAGGCGGCACGTATGAGCACATCACCGGGGCACCCGTTTGAGCGGTCCGTAGGCCCGTTACGTTCTCGTTTACCGATCTTGGCAAGCCTCTTCGTGGCGTCGGCCGTACCGAGAGAGGGACCGGCGCGAAGCGTGGTCGTCTTGGACGAGATCGGCGTACAGCAAATGGTCCGGGGAGACGGCGAACCGTGTTGGCCTCGGCGCCTTGGCCGGAGCCCGACTTCGCGTTGCCGGCCTCCAAGCCGCCCAGGGCCCGAGTCGCCCTCCGGCTTCGAGCCACCGTCCCAGGGCGAGGAAGATGAGGACGAGGATCCCTTGGCGGAAGAGTCCGTCCCGGCGTCACAGGCCGGTCCGCCACGGCATCCCGTGCGGCCACCAGCAGCCCTGCGAGGGCTCTGAGCTCTGCTTGCGTCCGCCGAGTACAGACGTGGCGCGGTGCATCGCGGCTCCTTGGCTCCTGCGTCTGCGACCACAGCGGTACCCAAAGGGCTGCCGTCACCCACCCAAAGGAATCCTTGGAATGTAAGGCATGGGTGAGTACATACCTTCGGTTTGACGGTTTATTGACGCAGTGACTCTTGCTTTCGTCCGTTTCGGGCTTCTATGTTCGATATGTACCTACTCGACGCAGTTCGCAGGAAAGGTCGAACTAAGATGTCGAACTCACGAGTTATCCGCACGGTGCTGGTCTCCTCGGTCCTGGGCCTTGGCGCAGTCACCGGGCTGGCCTCGGCAGCCGTAGCCGCCCCCGCCCCCGCAGGCAGCGCGCCCAGCCAGCCCGCCACCTCCGCCTCCGCCTCCGCCGGGCCCTCTTCGTCCAACGGCAGCCAGGACATGCACCTGAGTGACGGCAGCGTCGCTCACGTCACCGACCTCGGCGGCGGCAAGTGGAAGGCGCAGGTCACCCGCAACGGCCACACCGTCGCCAACCTCGACTCCACGCACTCCAGCTCCCGCCTGCACGGCTACACCTACGCCCTCAATCAGGCCAACGGCTTCGTCGGCGTCACCGAACCCTCCGGCTGGCACAGCGAATCCGACGCCCCTCGCCCCGTCATCCACCACAAGACCACCCCGGTCCACCACGACTTCGGCACTCCGGTCCACCACAAGAGCACGCCGGTCAACCGCACCCACCGCCAGGACCAGCAGCGCCCGCAGCGCGTCCTGCACGAGCAGCGCAGCAACCAGGCCCAGGCACCCTCCGCCCAGCGCACCGCCAAGCCCGCCGGCGTCGCCACCCGCGACCTCACGCTGCCGGGAGGTGCCATCGCCCACATCACCGAGCTGCGCTCGGGCCAGTGGGAAGCCTCGATCACCCTGCACAACGTGCAGATAGTTCAGCTCAACACCACCCACCCCACCGCCCACACCCACGGCTACACCTACACCCTCAACACCCACAACGGGACCGTCACCGCCCGCAAGTAGAAGCCGCCCCCTGCAAGGCCCCTGGCCGGTGGGGCCCGTCCCACCCGGGCGGACCCCACCGGCCAGGGGCTCTGGTTTGAGAGAGCTCACGGCTTCTCTCCAAGCGTTGGCCGATCCGTTCCTGGCGAGAGCCCTCTCCCCAAATCGCCCGCGCACCCCAGTGTTTACGCGTGACCGTGCCTCGCCACCCGCACCAGAGCCGGCAGTCATCGCTCTGAAGCCGCCTGCCCATCCCCCCGAGTCCGCCAGACGAGTGCGGGTGTGTGCGCCGTACGAGGGATGTGCGGCGTGGTGCCGGTAGCGACACGCCGCAGGGCGGGAGGGGTGTTGGTAGTAGCGCGGTCGACGCCAGCACCCCATTCCGGAGCATGAGGCTTCGGGGACCGCGTTCGTACTGGAGGTACACATGCGTTCCATCCGAGTGCTGACCGGTCTGGCTGTCGCGGGCGCCGCGCTGGCGATAACCGCCCCCAACGCCGCTGCCGTATCAGCCGATTGCCAGAAGGCACTGGACGACGCGGAGATCACCCAGAAGAACGCAGACACCGTTCAAGCCGACCCGAGCACGACCCCGGAAGAGAAGAAGGCCGCCGAGGACGAAGCCAACCAGGCCGCTTCCACCGCGCAGCGCTTCTGCGACTCCACCGACCCGGCCGTCAAGGGCCACATGAAGACCGGTTCGGGCGGGACCCAGGCCAGCACCGATCCCACCGAACTGGCCGCCGGCGCGGCCGTCCTGGCCGCCGGCGCCGTCGGCGCCCTGTACATCGCGCGCCGTAAGACCGCCGGGCAGCGCTGACCTCCCGCACCCCTCGTCACCCGGCCCCGCCGAGCAGCCACACCCGCCCGGCGGGGCCGCGGCATCCCCCTCGACCTGGCAAGGACGGAAGCCCTCGTGTCCTACCCCTACTCCTCGCCGACCCGCTCCACACGGCGCACATGGTCCTGGCTCCTGGCCGGCGTCGTCACGGCAGGCTCGCTCTACTGGATCACTGACAGCCAAGAGACAGCCCTTCCGCCCAAGCCCACCGCAGGGCAGGCCAAGCTCTGGTCCGACCCCGCTGCCTCCATAGCACCGGTGATCTCCTCCCTGCCCGAGGCGGCACCTGTCCGCGTCGAGATCCCCAGCATCGGCGTGGACGTCCCTCTCACCGGGCTGGCCAGGAACGAGGACGGCGGACTCAACGCGCCCCCGCCCGATGACGCCAAACTGGCCGGCTGGGACGCCGCGGGGATCCCACCCGGCAGCACCGGCACCGCCGTGATAGCCGCGCACGTCGACACCTCCAAAGGACCAGCCGCCTTCTACGGCCTGGGGTCCCTGAAGAAGGGCGCCAAGATCAAGGTGCCCCGCGAAGACGGCCTCACCGCCCACTTCGTCATTGACGGCGTCGAAGAATACGCGAAAGACGACTTCCCCAGCAGCAAGGTCTACGGGCAGCGGACACGCCCCGAGCTCCGCCTGATCACCTGCGGCGGATCCTTCAGCCAGACCGACGGTTACTCAGGAAACGTCGTCGTCTATGCCCACCTCACCGGCGCCAGCTAATGTCATCGGCCTGCTGCTCAGCAGACCCGGATGACTGCCACCGTTGCGTGTCGTGGCGTGCCCGGCGCGACCTCCACCACGAGACCTCGGCCGGCTATGCGGGTGGTGACCCGAGGGGCTGGAGGGTCGGGATGCGGATCGGGGTGATGAACGCGCCGCGTTCGGGTCCTGAGCCGACGACGGAGAAGCAGGCCCGGTCGTCGTAGGTGAGGTTGCCGTTTTCCTGGTCGGCGTGGAGGAGCGCCAGTGTGGACGGTGAGACGGTGTTGCCCAGTTGTCGTACGTTGCTCGGGGCTTGTTCCGCTGTCAGTCCGGTGCGTTGGATGAACTCCTCGACCAGGAGTGGGTTCGCCTGGTGGGTGTAGACCCGGTGCACCTCTTTGAGGTATCCGGGGCGTGCGGCCTCCAGCATCTGGTGGTTGAGCATCATGCCGCCGCTGTAGTAGTGGGCGATCTCGGGCGCGTTCATTCCGAAGCACGCCATTTCCGCCGAGCCCGGTGCGCCTGTGGGGTGTTCGGTGCCGCCGCCCAGGTAGTGGATCAGTGGGTCGTCTACTCCGGGTTCATCGCCGAAGGTCTGGCTGTCGCGGGAATACAGCACCACGCCGTCGATGTCCTCGTCACGCTCGAGAACCATCGCCGCCGCGGCGTCGGAGAACAGCGCCGGCGCTGCCCACAGGTTCTTCCCGTACGGATGGACGGCGTTGTCCTGATAGGCGGGGAGCATCACGCCATCCTCGTCGAAGGACATCTGGCTGGGGACGCTGTAGGCGATGACCAGGGCCCGCTCGGTGGCCAGCTGGGCAACCAGGGCGGCGGCCCGTGCCAGGCCCGCACAGCCCGCGCCGAGTTGCAGGGGCAGAACATGCTCTGCGATGCCCAGCATGCGCATCAGGGTGAAGGCGTCCTGGTCAAGGAGGGTCTGATACGGGTTGCAGGTGACCACCACGACGGCGGTGATGTCGCGGGCATCGAGGTGCGCACTGGAGAGGGCGGCCCGGGCGGTCTCGGCGACTGTCTCGGGGGTGGCGAACTGCTCCGGTCCCCAACTCTTGCCCTCGACACCGAGGAGGCGGGTGATGAAGGGGCCGTCGAGTGCACTGCCGGGCTTGCGGCGGTCGGGGACCTGGGCGAGCTTGGCCCAGGCGTCCATGGTGATCACCGGCCCCAGTGTGGTGTGGGCGCCGGTGAGCGCGTAGGGGAACGGGCGGGGGGCTGTGAGCATCAGTGCGGCGCTTTCGGTCGACGGCAGCCTGCTGCCGGAAGGGGCAATGATGTGCAGGGTGAGGGCACTTCGGGATCAGGAGGGAGCCTGTGCGGACACCCTCTGGAAGCTGTGAAAGTGCCGGGTTCGTTCACCGGCGGCGAGGAGCGGGGCAAAGAGGTCGTGCTCGAGGTCGAGGCCCTGTGCGAGCGGGCCTTCCAAGGACGCGTCGATCGCCTGCTTCGCCGCCGCCACAGCCGGAGCGGGATGCGCGGTATAGCGAGCCACCCACCGCATGACCGCAGTGTGAAGGTCGGCGGCGGGCACGACTTCATCGGCCAGCCCGATCCAGGCGGCCTCCTCCGCATCGACCTGCCGCCCCGAGAAGACGATGTCCTTGGCCCGGGAAGCCCCGATCAGGCGCGGCAGCCGCTGGGTGCCTCCCGCGCCGGGAATCAGCCCGAGTGGGGTTTCGGGCAGCCCGAACCGGGCGGTTGGCGTACAGATCCGGAAGTCGGAGGCCAGCGCCAGCTCACACCCGCCGCCCAGCGCGTACCCCTGCACCGCGGCGACCACCGGCAGGGGCATGGCGGCGACCTCCCGGGTCAGACGGCTGATCCGGGCCGCGTACTGGGCCACCTCCTCGCCCCTCAACGTGGCCATCTCTTTGACATCTCCGCCAGCAGAGAAGTGCCCGTGCAAGCCGGTGAACACCACGGCCCGGATACCAGCGTGAGCACCCACCTCGCGCAGGGACCGCTCGGCGGCGAGTTGGAGGCGGGTGTCGAAGAGGTTGAGCGGCGGCCGGTCCAGGTACAGCCACGCCACATCCTTCTCGATCTCCAGCCGCACCGTCACCGCAGCCCTCCGTTCACCTCGAGCACATGCCCGTTGATGTAGGAGGCGGCCGGGCTGACCAGGAACACTGCCGCGTCCACCGCCTCCTGCGGGGTGCCCGCGCGCCCGGCCAGCATCCGCGGCCAGTACAGCTGCCGCAGCCGTTCGTCCGCCCCGACGATCTCGCCCATGCCCACGCTCAGGATGCCGGGCGACAGACAGTTGACCCGGATCCGGCGCGACGCGAACTCGACCGCACAGCAGCGGGTGAAAGCCTCGATCGCGGCCTTGGACGTGGCGTACGCGCTCGCCCCGGGCACCGCCCGGGAGGCCATCGCGGAGGAAACCGTGAGAATGCTGCCACCGGCCGCCTCAAGGTGTGGCAGCGCCGCCTGGACCGTGTGGAAGACACCGTCCACGTTGGTGCTCATCACCTCACGCCAGTCGCTGGCACTGAGCCTGGAGACACCACCATTGCGAGTGATACCGGCATTGGCCACCACGATGTCGATACCTCCGAAACGCTCGGAGGACTCATCCATCAGGCGGCGCAGCGAATCAGGGTCACGCACATCGGCAGGAACGAACGCGGCCCGGTCCTCACGGCCCGCGACCAGATCGGCGACCTCGCGCGCCCCGCGCGCCCCGCACACGACCCGCGCCCCAGCGGCAAGGAAACCTTCCGCCAGGTGTCGGCCCAGCCCTGCGGTACCCCCCGTTACGACGGCGGTCATCCCCCGCAGAACCTGCGGCCGCTCTGCCAGTAGGTCCGGACGGACAACCGGCTGATCACTCACTGTCACTGCAAGGCTCCTGTTCACCAATGCCGATAACCCGTTCCCGGCACCCGGAACATAGCCCGGCCAAGAGCCTCCCCATGGAGCCGGAACGGGCGCATCGTCAATGATCAGGGCAATACCGTCGGACTCACGACACCCATTTCAGCGACCCCATCTACCGCTGCAAGTTGACCTCTTGCCCTTCGGCCATTCATCTCCCGCGGAGGACCCGGTACGTCAAAACACCACGCGGGCACTACTCCCCGTCACCGAGCGCGGTACTGCCCCAGGAGAGGCAACGGTACAAACCACCAGGTGCCCCTCCCCGGCCGAGCCGAGCGGCAGCCTGGCTGGGGAGGCGACTTCCGCTGGTACATCGTGCGTGAGGGCGCGGGACTCGCAGCACGCACGGCGGCTGAGCTCGCGCATCGCGGCGGTCTGTCGTTCCACCGCCTGCACTATGTCAGGGTCCGTCTGCGGGGCGGGTGGGGCGGACTGGTGCGCGGCGAGCGCCTGGTGGAAGCCGGGCGCACGCATGTCGCGGACCGCTTGGGCGCCGATCGCGTCGTGTGTCGCGGCAACGATGCGGGCGCTGAGCAGCCGGAGTTGCGTGGCGAACGCGGGCGAGTCCGGGCGAAGGCCAAGCCACCCGGACTCCGAGTGGAAGGCGACGGCGACGTGCGCGGGCAGATTCAGGGAGGCGGCAGCCTCGATGGCTGGCCGTTGGTTCAGGATGCTGCCGTCAGCGGCCGGGGTGTACAAGGGCCGGTCGGCCATCGGACCTTAAATAAGGGCGGCGAATCCGGTCGGCTCGCGCCGGGCGCGCAGCGTGGCCACGCTGCCGGTACGCCGCTTCGCCTTCCGCGTCCCGCCCGTCGCCGCGAACCCTGGTGACCTCGCAGGCCCGCATACGTGAGGCCATGGAGGATCTGACCGCCACGACGACGAACTCGCCTGACGGACCGGACGAGTTGTCCGGCGCGAGGAGCAGCCCTCGCCGCGGGGTCGTCGAGCGATCGCTGGCCTGATGATGAACGCCCGTCGACATGCCCGGGGCTACGAACACCTCGTCCACCATTCGGAGTTCCTCATCACCTGGGCGGCGATGACTCTCATGACCCGCCGCCTTTGCGCGGACAGAAGAGAACCTGACCGACAGCTTGAGCATTGCCGTCTGATCACAACATCTGGCGGCCGGCCGGATCGCCACCCGGGTCGTCGGCCAGGACGATCGACGTCCTGATGCGCTTCCCGACCGGCTCGCGGTGCACCTCGAAGCTTTGGCAGACCGCCATCACGATCTCCAGCCCGTGCTGACCTACTCGGCCGGGATCCGGGGCCAGGAGCAGCGGCAGCGTCGTACTGCTGTCCCACACGGTCATCTCGAAGACTCCGTCGCTGACACCCAACGTCAGCAGGCACGGCCCGGGAGCGTACTTGCGGGCGTTGGTCACCAGCTCGCTCACCACCAACTGCCCCATGTCCAGCACCCGCCTCGACACCGGAAGCCCGTGCACGTTCTGCAACGAGACAAGGAAGTCCCGGGCCATGTCACGGGCAGCCCCGATCTCCTCACTGCCCTCGAAGGCAGCGGAAACCGATAGTGGACCCTCCGCGAACAGGTGCTGGCCTTCGTCCCGCTCAGCCAGATCCATGCAGTCCGCCTCCTGACGAAGCGCGGTTGTTTGCCAACCGTATGCCCCCGCTGAGCCACCACACCCCCCGCACATTTGAGCGATGAACGGACAGCGAAACCGGGAATGGGGAAGCGCCGGTGCAGGCCGTGGTGCATGCCCAGGATGCGGTCGTGAAGAACACGAAGGCGTTCAGGGAGGCGGTGGCACAGACCCTAGCTGAGCTGGCCCGTCGCGGTGTGACCATCGGGCCCCCGCCATCGAGGAGACCACCGAGAGCGGCATGCGCGAAGTGGCCGACCAGCTGGGCATCAAGTCTCCTCGGCCTGGGAGCACTTCGACGCAGCCGCGTTCGCCGAGCGCTTGGCGAAGGGGCTGCGCGAGTTCGAGCAGAGCAGCGAGGTGAAAGCTGTGGGGCAAGCCCCATGCCGCCGGTGAACAATCCTGAACTGGCCCTCATTCTCACGGGTGTGCCCGACTCGATCGCCCAGAGCGACGGCGACCCGTACGGCGTCATCGTCAATGTCGCCGTCAACGCGTGGATGGCCGGTCATATGACGGCAGCCGCGGCCCCTCCAGCCACGACTGGGAAACCCGGATGAGCGCCATCTGCGAGTTGCAGCCGGACAGCGCCAAGTGGTTCGACCGCGACCAGTGGACAACCGCTCTCCGCAAAAGCGGCTTCACCGTCACCCGCCTGTGAGCGGACACGGTGGCGAATGGAACTGAACCGCCTCCGCACACCCCTGCGAGCAGGGATGCCTGGCCCGCCCAAAATCCGCGCAAGCCTAGGGTGATGTTCTGCCCCACTGCCCCAGGCATGGGCAGGCGCCCATACAGCTGGCCACCATGAGCCCTTCCTCGTCTCTCCCGCAGGGCACTTCCCGCAGCCCCGCAAGAGGCTGGGAGGGGGGGCTCCCTGCGGGATGCACGAGGGGGAAGCCGTCCCGCAGGGCGCCTGCGAGCCGCACCCGAGACCGATGGGAGCTCAGCCTCCGGCCACGGCCGTCCCCACGCCGCGGGGACGACGGAGCCTGCGGCAAGGGTACGTTCGTTTGGACTGGCAGCAATTGCTCACACCGGAGATGCGCCGAAGCTTCTGTGAGCTGATCAACTGGCCTAGTTCTGGGCTCTAGCCACGCTTCCGTGACGGCTAAGCTCGATCAGAACTCCTACCCGCCCTTCTGAGCATCACAGATGCCGCACGGACCGTGGCGGTCTGGGACTCGACTGCAGCACGTGGCGTCGCTGGGGGTGTTGGGGCGGGCGCTGTCGTCCGCCGCCGTCGGACTGCCTGAGTCGGCGGACCCGTTCCGCGTCGAGCTGACAGCACCTGACGGACGGACCTGGGTGTGGGGCCCCGAGGCTGCCGCGCAACGGGTACGGGGCGGCGCAATCGACTTCTGCCTGTGTGTCACCCGGCGTCGCCCCTGGTCCGAGACCAACATGACGGCGAACGGCGAGGACGCTCAGAAGTGACTGGAGGTGGCACGCGTCTTCCTCTGAAAGCATGTCTGGGGCCTCGATCTGCAACTCGATCTGCAACTCGATCAGGATCCGCTGCCAGGATCCGTCAGCCGACCAGCGCCGATGGCGCTCGTAGACGGTCTGCCACGGCTCATACCGCTCCGGCAGATCCGGCCACGGCACGCCCGTGGCGCCCCTGAGCAGCACGCCGTTGATCACCCGGCGGTGATCCGCCCACTGCCCACCCGAGCCACCGTTCACCGGCAGCAACGATGCAACCTTCTGCCACTGCGCGTCAGTCAGTTCATGGCGTCGCACCATACGACGCGCATGCCCAACACCCATGCTGGTCCACCCTCCCCAGCAAGAGCCATCAGAGACGACCTAGTGGCAAGACCTTCCGGAGCGCCGCGGACCTCACCATTCTGGACTCCGGCGCCGCGGTCACCTCAGCGGTCAACGACGCGGGCCGCACCGGCAACCCGCATTTCGGAATCCGCGGACAACGTCACGGGGGTCTATACGGTCAACGCCTTTGCCCAGGCCCCCAACGACACCTGGAAGTTGAAGCTGCAGGACAGGACCGCGCAGGACACAGGCTGCATCAGCAGCTGAAAGGTGACCCACCCGTAAGCCTCACCCTGGGCAGCCTGGGCAGCGCCCTCGCCGAGGCGCATCGCCGCCGCGGTCGATCAACTCAGCGGCGTGGAGAGCGCGTTGCTGACGCCGCCCGCGTTCATGATTTGTTCGCATTGCGTATGTCGACCATCGCTCAACGGGCCATATCCGGCCAACATCCAGCCAAAATGCTGACATGTACCTGGTTGGAATGACACTCTTCCCCGCAACACGCTGCACGTACAGCAACATGCTGCACGCCCGCATCGCGTCATTTTCTGCTCCGGGCGGCCCTCCATGCCTCCCGGGCCCCCACAGATGGAGCCCGCGTGACCTCTGATATATCCCGTAAGCGTTCGATGCTCGCGATCGCCACCGCCGTTGCCGCCGGAGCGCTGCTCACCACCGGACTGAGCACCGGCGCCTCCGCCCAGCCGGGCAAGGACGACGCGCCGTCCGGCTCTCCCGCCGCCCTCTCGGTGTCGGCCCGCGCGGACCTCCTTCAGGACGCGAGCGCCGAGAGATCGGCGACCGCCGAGCGGATCGGCCTCGGCGCGAAGGAGAAGCTCGTCGTCCGCGACGTCGTCAAGGACGCCGACGGCACCACGCACACCCGCTACGAGCGCACCTACGACGGCCTGCCCGTCCTCGGCGGCGACCTCGTCGTGCACACCACCAAGAGCGGCGAACTGAAGGGCGTCACCAAGGCGACCGAGGCCACAGTCAAGGTCACCTCCACCGACGCGAAGCTGGGCAGATCCTCCGTCGCCAAGTCCGCCGAGTCGACCGCCGCGAAGGCGAAGACCGCGCGGGCCGACGCGCAGGCTCCGCGCAAGGTGATCTGGGCCGCCTCCGGCAAGCCCGTCCTCGCGTACGAGACGGTTGTCACCGGTGTGCAGAAGGACGGCACGCCCAGCAGGCTCCACGTCATCACGGACGCCGCGAGCGGGAAGAAGCTGTACCAGCACCAGGCCATCGAGAACGGCACGGGCAACAGCCAGTACAGCGGCAAGGTCACGGTCGGCTCCAAGAAGGGCACGAGCGGCTACGAGCTGACCGACAAGGCCCGAGGCAGCCACCGCACCTTCGACCTGAAGCACGCGGAGAGCGGCGCCGGCAAGCTGTTCAAGGATGCCAACGACATCTGGGGCAACGGCAAGCCCACGAGCGCGCAGACCGCCGCCGTCGACGCCGCCTACGGCGCCCAGCTCACCTGGGACTACTACAAGTCGGTACACGGCCGCAAGGGCATCAACGGTGACGGCAAGGGCGCGACCTCGCGGGTCCACTTCAGCAACAACTACGTCAATGCCTTCTGGGACGACAGCTGCTTCTGCATGACGTACGGCGATGGCGAGGGCAACAAGAAGCCCCTCACCTCGATCGACGTGGCAGCCCACGAGATGACGCACGGCGTCACCTCGGCCACCGGCAACATGGAGTACAACGGCGAGTCCGGTGGCCTGAACGAGGCCACCTCGGACATCTTCGCCACTGCCGTGGAGTTCAAGGCCAAGAACCCCAAGGACGTCGGCGACTACCTCATCGGCGAGAAGATCGACATCAACGGCGACGGTACTCCGCTGCGCTACATGGACAAGCCGAGCAAGGACGGCGCCTCCCTGGACAAGTGGAACGCCAACGCCGGCAACGTCGACGTCCACTACTCCTCCGGCATCGCCAACCACTTCTTCTACCTGCTGTCCGAGGGCAGCGGCAAGAAGCGGATCAACGGCGTCGAGTACAACTCACCGACTGCCGACGGCTCCAAGGTGCTGGGCATTGGACGCGGCAAGGCCGAAAAGGTCTGGTTCAAGGCCCTGACGACGTACTTCACGTCGACCACCGACTACAAGGCGGCCCGCAAGGGCACGCTGCGCGCCGCGAAGGACCTGTACGGCGCAAATTCCACCGAGTACAAGCGCGTGGCCGCTGCCTGGACCGGCGTCAACGTCAAGTAACCCCCGGTCAGTCACTTAAGGGGCGGCATCCGAAACGGACGCCGCCCCTGTCGCATTCACCGCATCAGCACCCTCGCCTGCTTTCCCGTGCCCTCGCAAGGTGCCGCCACGAGCCTCAACTCGGCTCCGTCGGCCAGGAGTCGGTGCGCCGGGAAGGATCCGTACCGTGTACCCGAACGACTCCGTCCGGTCCGGTGCGAGCGGACGCCCCGCTCAACCCCGGCCCGCTGCCGGGGAGATCCGGATGCGCCCCCACCTGGGCTGGCTCCACGCCCAGGCCGACCGCTCCCGCGGCCTCTTCTCCCCCGCCATCGCTCGGGCCCGGAGTCGGACGCCATCACCGTGGTAGGCACGCGCGGCATGGACAAGGACGACCCACCGCCTCCAAAGGAAAAGGACGGACCAGAGCCGACAACCTCTAGAGCTCAAGCACCGCGGCGACGGAGCCCACGCCAAGAGCCTCAACGACCGAGCCATGCCATGCCCTATCGCCCCGGCCGATGCCATGCGGCCCGGTCTGGGGGCCGAGTGGCCCATGGCGGAAGAGGGGGGATGGGAAGAGATTGGAGTCGGCAGGGTCGCGCTCCAGGAAGAGGCAGGGCCATGAACGCTTTTCCCATTTCCACCATGCTGCGGGCGTTGCCGGTCGAGCACCGGGAGCGGCTGATGGGCCTCGCCCGCGAGGTGTCGTTCCCGCAGGGCACCCGCCTCTTCAAGGAGGGTGGGCGCGCCGACCGGTTCTGGATCATCCGTACCGGCACGATCGCCCTCGACATGCACGTGGCCGGTCGCCGAGCAGCCGTCATCGAGGCACTCGGGCACAACGAACTCGTGGGCTGGTCCTGGCTGTTCGGACCGCACGCCTGGTGTCTGGGCGCCGAGACGACGAGTCCGGTGCGCGCGTACGAGTTCGACGCCGAGGCGGTACGGGTCATGAGCCGGGCCGATCCCGTGCTGGGAATGGCGGTGACCCAGTGGGTGGGAGACATCGTCGCCCGCCGACTGCGGTCGACACGGACCCGCTTGCTGGACGTGTATGCGCCCTACGGCAGCGGCAACTCGCGCTGATCCGACCACGACGGAAACGTCGGAATCGACCAAGGAGCCACCGTGCACGGCAGCCCGCACATCGTGACCGACGTGATGACCCGCACCGTCGCCTCCATCGGTCGCCGGGCCGACTTCAAGGAGATCGTGCAGCTGATGGAAGAGTGGAATGTCAGTGCCCTTCCCGTTCTGGAGGGCGCGGGCCGGGTGGTCGGCGTCGTCTCCGAGGCCGACCTGCTGTACAAGGAGGAGTTCCGCGACGCCGACCCCGCTGACTCCACACAGCTGCGGCGGTTCTCCGATCTCGCCAAGGCCGGCGCCGTCACCGCCGAGGAACTGATGACATCGCCGGCCCTGACCGTCCACGCGAACGCGACCCTCGCGCAAGCCGCCCGCATCATGGCGCGCGCCAAGGTCAAGCGGCTCCCCGTCGTCGACGACACCGGCAGGCTGGAAGGGGTTGTCAGCCGCGGTGATCTCCTGAAGGTGTTCCTGCGGGACGACGAAGAAGTCGCCGAGGAGGTCCGCAGGGAAGTCGTGTCATATCTGTTCCCTGCGTTGTTCCCGCCTGTCCGTGTACGGGTGAAGGACGGGGTCGTCACACTCGCCGGGCGCGTCAGGGACACCTCTCTGGTACCCGTGGCCGCACGCCTGGTGCGGGCCATCGAGGGCGTGGTGGATGTGCGGTGCGAGCTCGCAGGACCGGCTCGCCGCCCGGAGCAATGACCAGCAGCCGCATCCGACGATCATCGGCGGATTGGACCGCTCGGCCCTGGTGCGTCCGCTCCGCGAGGGCGACGATGGTCATCACAGTCGGCATGTGATCCGTAGTCCACCATCGAACGAGGGGACGTCATGGCCGGGGCTCGTACCTTCACGGAAGAGAACCCGATCCGGGTCTTCCTGCTCGATGACCACGAGGTCGTACGACGCGGTCTCACCGACCTGCTGGACTCCGAGCCCGACATCTCGGTGGTCGGCGACGCGGACGGCGCCGAGCACGCGCTGGTGCGCGCACCGGCCCTGCGCCCGGACGTCGCCGTCCTCGACGTACGCCTGCCGGACGGTGACGGGATCAGTGTCTGCCGCGAGCTGCGCAGCCTGATGCCGGAGCTGGCCTGTCTGATGCTGACGTCGTTCGACGACGAAGAGGCCCTCCTCGACGCGATCATGGCCGGGGCGGCGGGCTATGTGCTCAAGCAGATCAAGGGCTCCGACCTGGTCTCGGCGGTCCGCACGGTCGCCTCAGGACAGTCGATGCTTGACCCCACGACGACTGCCCGTCTGATGCGCTCCCTGCGCGCGGGCCCCGCCGAAGGACCGGCACTCGCACCTGAGCTCGCCGGCCTGTCACCCCGCGAGCGGGACATCCTCACGCTCATCGGAGACGGGCTCACCAACCGCGAGATCGGCAAGAAGCTCTACCTGTCCGAGAAGACGGTGAAGAACCACATCTCCCGGCTGCTGGCCAAGCTCGGCGTCCAACGCCGCGTCCAGGCAGCGGTCCTGGCCAGCCATCTCGAACGGCCCGACTCCACCGGCCGTCCGACGCGATGAGCCCGTCCTGCCCCGCCTCGTCGTCCGGGTCTGCCGCCGGGCCGCGCCCTTCTGCGGTCAGCCTCCGGCCGCGGCTTCGTCCGCACTCACGGGAACCCGCCACACCAGTCGCGTGCCGCCGCCCTCCGGCCGTTCGTCGAGTGCCAGCGTTCCGCCGAGGCTGACGGCCCGCTCCTCGATGTTCTTCAGCCCGCTGCGCCCGCCGCCACCCGGCACCCCGCAGCCGTCGTCCGTCACCGTGAGCGTCAACTCACCCCTGGCGCACTGAAGTCGGACGTCCACCGCCTGTGCTCCGGAGTGCCGGGCCGCGTTGCTGAGCGCCTCGCCGAGGACCGCGACCGCATGGTCGGCGATGTCGCCGGGGACATCGGTCTCGACGAGCCCCTCGATGCGCAGCGCGGGCTGGAATCCGAGTGACGTGGCCGAGCCCCTCACCGCCTCGGAGACCCGGCCGCGCAAGCCGTCGCTCTCCCGCCCGCCCCCGCCGTGGGTGCGCAGTCCGAAGATGGTGGACCGAATGATCTTGATGGTGTCGTCGAGGTCGTCGACGGTCCGTGTCAGCCGCTCCATGCCCTCGGGGTGCTCCATGAAACGCTGGGTGCTCTGCAGGGTCATACCGGCCGCGAAGAGCCGCTGGATGGCGATGTCATGGAGGTCGCGGGCGATGCGGTCCCGGTCCTGGAGCAGGGTGATCTGTTCCGCGTCGCGGCGCCGCTCTGCCAGCTCCAGCGCCAGCGCCGCCTGATCGGCGAATCCGAGCAGCGGCCCGGAGTCCACGTCGCCGAACGGCGTACCGCCCGGCACACGCCCCAGCAGCAACACGCCCCGCGCTTTCCCGCCGGCGCCGAGGGGCACCGCGACCACGGGTCCGAGCCCGGCCCACTGGGCCTCGCCTTCGCCCGTGCGGGAGTCGCGCTCGATGTCGGCGCTGACCACCGGCTCCATCGCGCCGAGTGCCGCTCCGACGAAACCACCCCTGGCGGACAGCACCAGACCGCTGCGTTCCTCTCTGCCCAGGCCGACCGCCAGGGCCGGCCGCAGAGTCTCCTCGCCCGGTACGCGCTCCGCGATCAACCCCATGTCGGCGGAGACGATCTTCCGGGCCTCGTCGACGATCAGTTCCATCACGTCCGCGCTCGGCGCACCGGTCAGGAGCATGCTGGTGACCTTGCCGCTGGCCCGCTGCCAGCGCTCGCGCAGTCTGGTCTCCTCGTACAGCCGTGCGTTCTCGATGGCCACTCCGGCGGCCACTGCCAGCGTCGACAGGACGGACTCGTCCTCTGCGTCGAATTCCCTGGCACTGCGCTTCTCGGTGAGGTAGAGGTTTCCGAACACCTCGTGGCGCACCCGGATCGGTACGCCGAGGAAGGAGTGCATCGGCGGGTGGTTCGCCGGAAAGCCGTACGACGCCGGGTGCTCCGACAGCTCCGGCAGCCGCAGTGGCGCAGGGTGGCGGATCAGCTCTCCGAGGAGACCGTGCCCGCTGGGCAGCGCCCCGATCTCCGACCGCCCTTCTTCGCCGACGCCGACGGTCAGGAACTCGGACAGGTTCTGGTCACCGCCGATCACGCCCAGCGCTCCGTATTCGGCGTCCACCAGCACCACCGCGGCCTCGACGATGCTGCGCAGCACCTGCGGCAGGTCGAGTTCCCGTCCGACCGAGAGGACGGCCTCCAGGAGGCTGTGCAGGCGGTCCCGTGTGCCGCGGACCGCGTCGATGCGCACCTGCAGCTCGCCCAACAGTTCATCGAGCCGCAGTTTGGGCACGTGCTCCTCGGAACCGCCGCGTCCATCCCCGCTCATGACTTCCTCCGACCGACACAGCAGACAAGGCAGTTTGAACCGGTTCCTCGCTGTTCACCGTACTGTCCCGGGGCCTCGACATCGAGGGTTACCCGGAGGCGGCGCTTCGGTCTGTCCTGGTCGGGTGTCTGCGCCTGCCGGCGTCGGCCACCAGCGTGGTCCGGAAGCCGCGTGTTGAGGCGCGGTCGTGCACCTCGACTCCGACCCGGTCGGCGACGACACCGTCCTCATCACCCGCGGCGACAACGACCACTTCGCCCTGCTGGTGGTTCCCCCGGACACCGCAGCCAACGCCGCCCGCGAAGCGATGGCCCGCGCCGTCCGCGCGGACAACATCACCCAGGCCGCTCAGATCCTCATCGCCACCACGCCCGAACCCGAGACGTCACCTTGATCGACCGAGCCCAGAACCGATCCCCCAGCCCGAGTCACCTCCCCTGGGGGAGCCCGAAGAACTCCGGGCAGGCCGACTGCCGGACCCCCTCCCCCGCAACACCCGACGTACCTCGAAAGGTCAGCGGGCGCCCAGCCTCGATGGCAGGACCGGGACGAGGACAACGTGGCAGCACGCATGGTGCAGGAGCGCATGGGTCACCGGGCCGAGTTGCATCCCCAACGTGGGCTTCCGGCGGTGCGTGGCGATGACGACGACCTCACCCGTCGCGCCGGCGTCGATCAGTGCCCGAGCGGGGGCGACACGTACCGAGCGGTTGTCCAGTTGCACCAAGGGGTGCTCCTTGTGGAGTGGAGCCACGACCAACTCGGTCGACGACTCCTCTCGCCGTGCCCGGGACTCGCGGTCGCTGTGCGTGCGGTCGTTGAGTCCGTAGGCCCAAGCGTGCACGACCGACACTCCGGCCTCTCGTCGGAGGGCCTCCGCGAAGGCGAAGGACGCTGCGGGAGCATCCTCCTCGCCCCGCACGCCCACGACGACGGTGCGAACGCGGGGCGTCGTCCGCGGCGGAGGTTCGTTCCGCACTACGAGCAGCGGGCTTCGGCAGTGCGCGGCCACGCGCAGGCTCACGGAACCCAGCAGCAAGCCCGTGAATCCGCCGTTGCCGCGGGTGCCGACCACGGTGAGGGCCGCTGCCCGACTCCTCCTCACCAGCACTTCCGCGGCGTCGTCCGCGACGGTGACTGCGGTGACCTGTACTTCCGGGGCCAGCGCCGCGACGTGCCGGGTGGCTTTCGCCAGGATGCCCGGCGCATCATCGTCCAGGGGCTCATACGCGCCGCCCCAGGGCCAGGCATGGACTATCTCGAGGGGCACCCGGCGGCGGTGCGCCTCCCCGGCCGCCTGTTCGAGTGCGTGCGTCGCCGCACGGGATCCGTCCGTGCCGACCACGACGTGACCGTGCGGGCTTTCGCCACGTCGGCTCATTTCCTCTCCTTCTCCTTCTGACCGTGACGGCTGCGTAATGGCGTGTCGTGTACGGGCTTCAGGGGGCCCTTCAGGAGGGCGGGAACACCCAGAGCGGTGCTACCGGGCCGGTGCGTGGCGCGTGTGGGACGCGTCAGCTGCCGTGGATGAGACGCCGGTGCTTTTCGCCAGGCGGCTTTCCATGCGAGCAGGGGTGAAGGCGATGAGGCCGGCCGCAGTCTGTGACGGGTGCGGTGACGGTGATGGGATATCCGTCCCTGTAGGTCAGTTGGTCCAGGTCCAGTCGCTGACCTCGGGGAGATCTGTGCCGTGTTCGCGGATCCAGGTGTGGTGGCGCAGTCGTATGTCCACCATCTCCTGGCGGACCGAGGCGGCTCGGACGGCGAGTCCGGGGACACGGTCGATGACGTCCATGACCAGCCTGTAGCGGTCCAGGTCGTTGCGCACCACCATGTCGAAGGGCGTGGTCGTCGTGCCCTCCTCCTTGTATCCGCGCACGTGCAGGTTCGCGTGTCCGGTGCGCCGGTAGGTGAGGCGGTGGATGAGCCACGGATAGCCGTGGTAGGCGAAGACGACGGGCTTGTCGGGGGTGAACAGGGCGTCGAAGTCCGCGCCTGACATTCCGTGCGGATGCTCCTCCTGCGGGAGCAGGCGGGCCAGGTCGACCACGTTGACGACCCGGACGGCGAGGTCGGGCAGGTGGTGCCGCAGGAGTTGGGCGGCGGCCATGACTTCCAGGGTGGGGACGTCCCCCGCGCACCCGAGGACGACATCGGGCTCCCCGTCGTGGTTCTCGCTGCCGGCCCAGTCCCAGATTCCCGCGCCGCGGGCACAGTGTCCACGGGCCTCTTCGAGCGTCAGCCAGTCGAAGCAGGGCTGCTTGCCTGCCACGACGACGTTGACGTAGTCGCGCGAGCGCAGGACGTGGTCCGCCACGGACAGCAGCGTGTTGGCGTCCGGCGGCAGGTACACCCGTACGACCTCGGGTGACTTGTTGAGGACGTGGTCGATGAAACCGGGGTCCTGGTGGGAGAAACCGTTGCTGTCCTGCCGCCACACGTGCGAGGTGAGCAGGTAGTTGAGCGAGGCGATGGGGCGCCGCCAGGGCAGGCGCCGAGAGGTGCGCAGCCACTTGATGTGCTGGTTGACCATGGAGTCGATGATGTGGACGAACGCTTCGTAGCAGGAGAAGAGGCCGTGCCTGCCGGTGAGGAGGTAGCCCTCGAGCCATCCTTGGCAGGTGTGCTCCGAGAGGATCTCCATCACCCTGCCGTGCGGGTCCAGGTGCTCATCGGTGTCCAGTGTCTGTGCTTGCCAGGCCTTGCCACTCGCCCCGTACACGTCCTGGAGGCGGTTGGAGGCGGTCTCGTCCGGTCCCACAAGCCGGAAGTCACGCCGCTGCGCGGTGTTTTCCATCACCGCTTCCAGGAGGCCGCCCAGGACCCGGGTGGGCTCGTGCAGGGTGGTGCCGGGTTTGTCGACGCGGACGGCGTGCCGGTCCAGCGGCGGGATCGGCAGGTCGTGGACGAGCAGCCCTCCGTTGGCGTGCGGGCTCGCCCCCAGCCGTCGCGTTCCGGCCGGTACGCAGTCCAGTACGGCGCCGACGGGCCGCCCCGCCTCGTCGAAGAGCTCCTCGGGCCGATAAGAGCGCATCCACTGCTCCAACTGGCCCAGATGGTCGGGGTTTTCGCGCACCTCGCTCAGAGGGACCTGATGGGCTCGCCACGTCCCCTCGACCGGCAGCCCGTCGACCTCGGCCGGTCCGGTCCACCCCTTGGGTGTGCGCAGGACGATCATCGGCCAGCGGACGCGTTCGCTCACGCCCTCTTCGCGGGCTCGCCGCTGCGCGGTCCTGATCCGGTCGAGCGCGGTGTCCATCGCGTGCGCCATGGCGCTGTGTACCCGCAGCGGTTCGTCGCCCTCGACGTGCAAGGGCTCGTGTCCCACGCCCCGTAGGAAGTCGTCGAGTTCTTCCCTGGGCAGACGTGCGAGGACGGTCGGGTTGGCGATCTTGTAGCCGTTGAGATGCAGGATCGGCAGAACGGCCCCGTCGTGGACGGGATCGAGGAACTTGTTGGAGTGCCACGAGGCCGCCAGCGGCCCGGTCTCTGCCTCGCCGTCGCCGATCACGCATCCGACGAGGAGATCCGGATTGTCCAGGGCCGCACCGTAGGCGTGGGACAGGGCATACCCCAGCTCGCCGCCCTCGTGGATCGAGCCGGGAGTCTCAGGAGCCACATGGCTCGGCACACCACCGGGGAAGGAGAACTGCCGGAACAGCCGCCCCATGCCGGCCTCGTCCCGGCTGACGTCCGGATAGGTCTCGGAGTACGTGCCCTCCAGCCAGGAATTCGCCAGGACGGCAGGGCCGCCGTGGCCGGGCCCCCAGACGCAGACGGTGTCCTGTCCGCGCTCGCGTGCCACGCGGTTGAGGTGGGTGTGCACGAGGTTGAGGCCGGGCGAGGTTCCCCAGTGGCCAAGGAGCCTGGGCTTGATGTGTTCGGGCCGCAGCGGCTCCTTGAGGAGCGGGTTGGACATCAGGTAGATCTGGCCGACGGCCAGGTAGTTCGCGGCCCTCCAGTGTGCGTCCAGCGACGCGAGTGCGGTGTCGTCGAGGTAGCGGGTGTCTTCCCGGGCAGGGCTGTCCATGTCTCGCTCCCTTGGCTGATGGCGAGCCAGGTCCGGGCCGTCCGCCCCCGCCGGTGGCAGGGGGCCTTTGGCCGGTGACGGTCGCCGCTCGACCGTGAACGGTCGCCGACCGCGCTGACGACCATGCACGGACTCGCGCTGCCCCCCATCGTGGTCGCCCCGACGGGCGGCGGGAGAGGGGCCGTTCGGCCCCGTGCCGACGCCGGGTGGCCTCTCTTGTGTCACGGCCACCGGTGCGAGGGTCGAACCGAACGAGCCTGTGCGAACCGAACGAGTCGGTGCAGAGCCACATCCAATCTGTGCAGAGCCACATCCAACAGGAGGCGAGCATCATGCTCCGTCCCGTCATCGTCGGCATCGACGGATCTCCCGAGAGCCTGGCTGCCGCCGGCTGGGCGGCGCGGGAGGCGCAGCGCCGTGCCACGACCCTCCGCCTGGTCCACGCCTGGGCATGGTCCCCGCATCCCTCCGCCGCCGTCCCCTCGACGACCAGCCAGCGCCAGTGGGCGCACCGCATCCTGCGCGAGGCCCGCGATCACCTCGGATCGCTGTATCCGCAGCTGCAAGTCGAGGAAGCGCAGATTCCGGGACCTGCTCCGGCCGTACTCCTGGAAGCGTCGTCGCAGGGCGCGCTTCTCGTGCTGGGCTCACGAGGGCTCAACGGCTTCACCGGCTACCTCGCGGGCTCGGTGAGCCTGAGCCTCACGGCGCGGTCCGCAACCCCCGTCGCCCTTGTGCGGGCGGGCGAACAGGCTTCGGACGCACACCAGTTGAATGTGGAAGGTCACAGTTCGACGGACACTCCGTACCGCGCTGTGCTGCTCGGAATCGACCTGGCACACCCTGGCGAGGAGGCCATCGCCTTCGCTTTCGAGGCGGCGCAGTCGCGCGGCGCCGCCGTGCAGGTCCTGCACGGCTACCGGCCGCCCTCGATCGCGGCGACGGGCCGGGACGCCGGGGGCGCCCGCGAGGCGGCCGCAGAGCACGAGTCGGCCCTAGACGCGCTGGTGCAGCCGTGGCGGGCGAAGTATCCCCGTACGGCGGTGACGACCGCAGCGCTCAGGGGCCGTGCGCAGAGCCTGCTGCTGCACGCCGCGTCCGATGCCGGACTCCTCGTCCTCGGCCGGCGCGACCGGCACCGCTCCGGCCCGTTCACGGGGCCGACGATCCACGCGGCGCTGCACCACGCCCGCTGCCCGATGGTCGTCGTACCGCACGTCTGACGGAGCGATCGTCATCTGGTCTGCGTCTCGTCCGACGGAGATGTGTCGATGGCCAACTGCCCTACACGCCGCACCGGTCGGCGGACAGGGCGGAGGAGGGGACATGCGGACGGCATCCGACCGGGCCGCCCGGGCAGCCGCGACCTCGACGTCACGCGCGGGGCGAAGAGAGCGGCCTCGATCGCCCTTGTGCGGGTCCCGTCGCGTTGGACCTGCCCCAACCGGCCCGCCGGGCAAGGACCTTCGGCGGGTGCCCGAGGACCGATCGGACCGGTCCCGGCGCCCGGACCCGGCGGACAGTCTGGACGGACTCACACAGTTCGCGTGATACGAGCAAGGGCGGGACACCATGGCACTGCACCAACGCCCCCGACGACGCACGGGCATCCGTTTTCCCGCTTCCCACAGGGCCCCGGCGCAGGGTGCGGCAGCTGGCGGAACGGTCGCGCGTCTCGACGAAGCGGCCGCGTCCACCGTCGCGCTCGCACGTGCCGCCGCCGTACTGCGCATCCTCACCGCGTTCACCTTCCTCTGGGCGTTCTTCGACAAGACCTTCGGCCTGAGCTACGCGACCGGGCATGGCGAGGGATGGCTCGACGGCGGTTCCCCGACGATGGGCTTCCTGAGTGGCGTCTCGGCCGGGCCGATGGAGGGCACCCTCCATACCTGGGCCGGCGACGTCTGGGCGGACTGGGCCTTCATGCTCGGCCTGCTGGGCGTCGGTGTCGCGCTGGCGAGCGGTGTCGCGCTACGGCTCGCGGCCCTCGCCGGAACGGCCATGATGGCCCTGATGTGGGTGGCGCAATGGCCTCCGGCCCAGCACCTGTCCGACGGCTCGCCCAGCATGTCGACGAATCCGCTCGTCGACTACCACGTGTTGTACGCAGCCGTCCTCGTCCTGCTCGCCGTGGCACTCGCCGGGCGCACCTGGGGGCTCGGCCGCGCATGGGCGCGGCTGCCCCTCGTACGCCGACACCGCTGGCTCCTCTGACCCGCCGCCACCCCGTCGCTCCGCCACCAGCACCCGTCGTCCCCCTCGCCTCGCCACCCGCTCCTTCCTCGCGAGCGCCCGGAGCCCGTCGATCACAGGAGAACCGTCATGAGCGCACACCCGCGGACCACAGCGGAGAACCCCCGCGGCAACGCCACCGCCGATCCCGGCCCCGCTGCCGCCGATCGAGGCCACGCGTCCGCTCGGGACCGTTCACGCCTCCCCCTACTGCGAGACGTGAGAGCCGTCGTCTTCGACACCGACGGCGTCATCACCGACTCCGCACGGCTCCACGCCGCTGCCTGGAAGACCGCCTTCGACGCATGTCTGCGCGCACACCCGTCACGGGACCCAGGGCCCGAACGGCCCTTCGACCTCCCCGCTGACTACCTGCGCTACGTGGACGGCAGATCGCGGCTCGACGGTGCCGCCTCGTTCCTCGCCTCGCGAGAGCTGCGGCTCCCGGCAGGCAGCCCCGACGACCTCCCGGGAACCGGCACCGTGGGGGCGGTCGCCGCCCGCAAGGAGCAGCTCTTCGTGGAGCGCCTGAGCCAGGGCCGCATCGAGGCGTATCCCGGAACGGTCCGGCTGTTACGGATACTGCACGCCCGCGGCGTGCCGATGGCCGCCGTCTCCGCGTCCCGTCACGCAGGCGAACTGCTGCGGGACGCCGGGGTGTTCGAGCTCTTCGCGGCCCTGGTGGAAGGCGCGGAGGCGGCCCGGCTGGCGCTGCCGGGCAAGCCGGATCCCGCTCTGTTCCTGGAGGCGGCCCGCAGGCTCGGCACGCCGGTGGAGCACACCGCGGTGGTGGAGGACGCCCTGGCGGGGGTCGAGGCAGGTCGCCGCGGCGGGTTCGGCCTCGTGATCGGCGTGGACCGTACCGCGGGTCCGGGCACGGGCGCAGCGCTGCTGGGACACGGCGCCGACGTCGTGGTCACGGACCTGGCCGAACTCTTCGACGACGGGGAGGTCCAGCCGTGACCGGATGGACCTGGGAGTACCACGGGTACGACCCGGCGTCGGAACGCCTGCGCGAGGCACTCTGCACGCTGGGCAACGGATACTTCGCCACCCGCGGTGCCGCGCCCGAGTGCCCGCCCGGCGACGCCCACTACCCCGGCACGTACGCCGCGGGCTGCTACGACCGGCTCACTTCCACGGTGGCCGGCCGGCAGGTCGAGAACGAGGACATCGTCAACCTGCCCAGCTGGCTCCCTTTGCGCTTCAGGATCGACGCGGAGAACGGGGGTCTCTCTGAGGCCGCGGAGAGCAGCGACGCGCCCTGGCTCACGCCGGACAGCGCAGCGCTGCTCGACCATCACCAGCGCCTGGACCTGCGCGCGGGAACCCTGGAACGCACCATGCGCTACTCGGTCGGGGGTGACCGGGTGCTGTCCGTGCGACAGTTGCGGATCGTCCACATGGCGGACCCACATCTCGCCGCGCTGCGCACCGAGTTCACCGCTGAGGGATGGGCGGGCAGCGTGAAAGTCGAGGCGGCCCTGGACGGGGCGGTCACCAACGACGGCGTCGCCCGCTACCGGCAGCTCGACGGCCACCACCTCACAGACGTCCGCACCGGGCGCGGCACACCGGACTCCGCCTGGCTGACCTGTCGCACCCGTACGTCCGCGATCCGCGTCGGCATGGCCAGCCGTGTGACCGCCGACGGCCCCGTCGAACGCCGCCACACCGAGCCTCGCGCCCTCCGGGTCACCCAATCCCTGCGCCTCTCCCTCGCGCCCGGCCGTACGACCGCCGTCGACAAGGTCGTGGCTCTGCACACCTCACGCGACCCCGCCATCAGTGATCCGCTGCACGCCGCCGTCGACAGGGCAGGCCGGGCACCGGGATTCGAGACGCTCCTCAAATCGCACCGCGCGGCCTGGCAGCGCCTGTGGAACAGCGCAGAGCTGGACGTACCGGGGAAGTCGGGCGGCATCCTGCGCCTGCACCTGTTCCACATCCTGCAGACGCTCTCCCCGCACACGGCCGACCTCGATGTCGGGGTGCCGGCCCGCGGCCTGCACGGGGAGGCCTACCGGGGCCACATCTTCTGGGACGAGCTCTTCGTCCTGCCCTATCTGAACCTGCACTTCCCCCAGATCTCCCGTGCCCTGCTCACTTACCGCCACCGGCGCCTCGAACAGGCACGGAACGCAGCCTCCGACGCCGGCCGGACCGGCGCCCTCTACCCGTGGCAGAGCGGCAGCGACGGTCGCGAGGAAACCCAGCAGGTGCATCTCAACCCCCGCTCCGGACGATGGCTGCCCGACCACTCACGACTCCAGCACCATGTCGGATCGGCGATCGCCTACAACGTGTGGCAGTACTGCGAGGCCAGCGGGGACACCGAATTCCTGCACACCAAGGGCGTGGAGATGCTGACGGAGATCGCCCGCTTCTGGGCAGATCTCGCGACCTACGACGACAGCACCGGACGGTACCGAATCCTCGGTGTGGTCGGCCCCGACGAGTACCACGACGTCTACCCCGGATCCTCGACGCCCGGTCTGGACGACAACGCCTACACGAACGTCACCGCCGCCTGGGTACTCGCCCGCGCGCTCGACGTAGTGCGCGCACTGCCACAGGCACGCCAGGGCGAACTACGCGAGCGAACCGGTCTCCAAGAAGCCGAACTGACCCGGTGGGACGAGGTGTCACGGAAGCTGCGGGTGGCCTTCCACGACGGAGTCATCAGCCAGTTCGAGGGCTACGGGGCGCTCGCCGAGCTCGACTGGAGCGCCTACCGGGCGCGTTACGGCGACATCCGCAGGCTCGACCGGATCCTGGAGGCGGAGGGCGACACGGCCAACCGCTACCAGGCCTCCAAACAGGCCGACGTCCTCATGCTCGGCTACCTCTTCTCGCCGTCCGAACTGCGCCAGATCTTCGCCAGGCTGGGCTACGAACTGGACGACGCGATGTGGGCGAGGACCGTCGACCACTACATGCGGCGTACGAGTCACGGCTCCACCCTCAGCGGTCTTGTGCACGGCTGGGTGCTTGCCCGCCTGCGACGCGAGGACGCCTGGACGTACGTCGAGGAGGTGCTGGCGGGCGATGTCGCGGACGTCCAGGGCGGCACCACGGAAGAGGGCATCCACCTCGGCGCCATGGCCGGCACCCTGGACCTGGTCCAGCGCGGGCTCACCGGCCTCGAGACGCGGGACGGAGCCCTGTGGCTCGACCCCGTCTCGCTGCCGCGACTCTCCGAATACGGCTTCTCCGTGCGCTATCAGGGGCATGAGGGGGTCGCCTTGCAGGTACGGGCCGGAGAGCTCTCCATCAGCGCGCCCGCCTCTGAGCGATCGCCGATCGACATCAGGCTTCCCACTCGTACGGTGTCCCTCGCCCCGGGCAACAGCTGCTCGCTGCCGCTGCACGACCGGTGACGCACGCCTTCGACCGGACCCGGTGCACGGCGACGGCCGGGGCCAGGGCCGGTTGGAGACGGTGAGGGACCAACGGCCCCTGCTGCGCGCTCCCATGACGCGGGGAGAGTGGGGACATCCCGAAGACGGCCAATTCAGGAGGGTCCCATGTTCCGCACCGTGATCGCAGGCATCGACGGTTCACGCGAGAGTCTGGCGGCCGCGGAGTGGGCCGCCGGTGAGGCTTCGCGGCGACGACTACCGCTTCGGCTGCTCCACGTCCGGGACCCGTCCCCCGGGGTGCGCGCGACGTTGGCCGGTGCCAAGAGGTCACTCTGGCCGGACGGCGAAGCGCAGTCGGCGGCCGGGGCCCTCCGAATACGGCACCCGGACCTCGATGTGGCGACCGACGACGTGCTCGGCAGGCCCGCCGAAATCCTCTGCACGGCGAAGGACCAGGAACTTCTGGTGCTCGGTTCACGGGGTCTTGGCCGACTGGCGGGCTTCCTCCTCGGCTCCGTGTCGCTGGCGGTCATGGCCCGCAGCACCACCCCGGTCGTCCTCGTGCGGGCCGAGGACACGTCGTCCGCGCGGGAGTGGCTGCCGTCCGGCGATGTCGTGGTGGGCCTGGACACCGCACAGCCGTCGGACGCCGTGCTGGAATTCGCCTTCGCCCACGCCGAACGGCACGGGGTCACGCTGCGGGCGTTGCACAGTTGGCAGCTGCCCCCCTTATACGGCGGCGATCCGACGGGCGCAAGGCTGTCGGCCCAGTCCGAACTGGCCACGGTGAGGGGCGAGGTCCTCGCGGAGATTCTGGCGCCCTGGCGGGAGAAGTTCCCCACCGTCGCCGTCACCGAGCGGTGCCGGCTCGGTCATCCCGCGCGCGACCTCGTGGAGGCGTCGCGCGATGCCGCTCTCCTCGTCGTGGGCCGCATGGAGCACCGGGCGAACGTCGGCGCGCACATCGGCTCCGTCACGCACGCGGTGCTGCACCACTCGGTGACCGCGGTGGCCGTAGTGCCCCACGCCTGACCAAGCGCGACCGCCGCGCATCCGCACGGCCGACGCCAACGCGAACTCCGCTCCCTTGCCGGAGCAGCCCCTCCGGCCGACGACAGGAGGCTCTCCCATGTCCCCCACCTCAGCGTCCGGCCCCACCGCCCCCGCGTCCCGCCACCGGCAGGGTGACATGGGCCGACGCGTGTCGTGGCGTCGAGAGCAACTCGGTCTGTCCCGCCAGGACGTGGCGGCGCGATGTGGCTCGGTGCCCGGATACATCAGATACGTGGAGGAACAGTCCGTCACGTCACCGGGTATCGGCTTCCTGAACAGCCTCGCCAACGCGCTGGAGACGACGGTTGCCGAACTGGCAGGCGGCACGGCAGACCTCCCACCCGGCACCGCAACAGCGCCCTACCGTCCGCAGTTCACCGAACTGGGTGTCGGGGAGTGCCACCGGCTGCTGGGCACGCACGGCATCGGGCGAGTGGGCTTGTCCACGCCCGACGGGCCCGTCATCCTGCCGGTCAACTACATCCTGTCGGAGGATGCCGTCGCATACCGGACTGCCCCGAACGCCCTTCTCGCGTCCGCCGCGGGAAACCGGGTCGCTTTCGAGGTGGACCGCGTGGACGACGCCCTCAGCCAGGCGTGGAGCGTCCTGCTGTCAGGCACGGCACGTGCGGTCACAGACCCCGTCCAGGTGCGTCTGCTGAACGAGAGGGCACATTGCCAGCCGTGGGCTGGGGGCGACCGCGACCTCTGGATCGCGATCACCCCTACCCGGCTCACCGGCCGCCGGATCGCCGCCCGCCACACCTATCTCTCGTCCGCGGTCGCGCGGCCCGAACTGCAGTAGCCCACCCGCGGATCCGGGCCCACACCTGGCTTGCGAGTACGCGTGGGTCGATGCCGAGCAGGGCGATGCTCGCGGCAGAGCGTCCGCTGCTGTGGTCGATGATCGAGAAGGTGGCGTGCGTACCGTCCGGCCTGTCCGCTCCGGCCAGGCAGTCCCTGACAGCAACTGCTCGTCCACACTCGGGGAGCGGAGCTGGAACTCTCCAGCGGTCAGGGTGCGAGGCTTCAGTCGGTCGGCAGGCACCAGTTGATCATGATCAGCCGCCCCTCCACCGTGCCGATCACCAGGTCCCCGTCCGGACCGGCGCTCAGGCAGGTCGGGGTGTAGGCGTGCCCGCCGAGGGTGAGCGTCTTCCGCCGCATTACCGTGCCCTCCGCTGCTCGCAGCGTAAGCAACTCGCAAGCCCCCGCACCGCCTCCGGCTCCGATCACGGCGTGGACGAGGCCGCCGTGGACGTCGACCCCGGTGATCCGTGTGTCGAAGCGGTGGGTCCAGGTCACAGCGCCGCCCGGGTACGCGCGTCGTACGAGGTAGGTTCCGTCGCGCGCCGTGCATGTGTGAACGAGTCCTGGCCCGGCGTCATCGTCGACGTATACGGCGGGACCGCCGCGCAGATGAGGGCCGAGGGTGTCGTTCCAGGCGAGTGGGAACAACCGCTCGATGCCGTTGGGGTCGGCCCGGACGACCCACTTCTCCAGTAGCTCCGTCCGCACATCGTCGCCGCCCACCCCGTAGAGGAAGAGCAGGTGGGGTGAGCGCCGCACCGGGAAGTCGTAGGAACTGTCGCTCTCCCCCAATGCCAACGTGGCCAGCTGACGCCCGGAAGGCGTGAGCACGACGCCCTCGTTCGGCGGCCAGCGCGGCCCGGGGAACAGCTCCCGCGAGTCCCGGGCCACCCAGGCGCCATCCGTGCGCGCGGCGATGGCGACCGGAAAGTCCAGGCGCAATTCGGCGAGTTGAGTGCCGTCGTCGAGGGCGAACCGGTAGAGCAGTGTGCGCCGGTCGCTGCTGTCGCCCACCAGGACGGTGGTCCAGACACTCTCCTCGTCCGGAGCGACGTACAGCCGACAGCCGTTGCGTTGGCGCTGGCTGTCGGGCAGCGGCACGGACCATTGCGGGGTGCCCTCCGGAGACCAGCACTCCAGCAGTGTCCCGGTGTGTGCCACGAGCATCCGGCCGTCCCGCAGCACCTCCACAACGGCCGTCCCGGGCCGCCGGGTCCATGCGCGGCCCTTCTCGGCCGCGACCTCGGCGAGGTATCGCTGAGGTTGGTCGATGTCCGGCCCCTTGATGCTGGTCCAGTCGATCTCGACCGACACCTGCGGCCAAGAGACCTGCGCCGCGAGCACCTCGGCAGTGGCGTGCCGCCAGTCGTCGCACTCGGCGACGGAGCGCGTGTACGTCACCCGGCCCAGGTCCTCGTAGTCGACGACCGGCCGGGCAAACGTCACCTCCAGGCGGCGCGCGTCCCGCCAGCGCAGGGCGGTGACACCGGCCCCGGCGACGGCCACGTCGGTACGGCGCCGGGTCTCCGGCTCGTACAGGTGCAGCCCGCCCCGCAGTTCGAACTCGTCGCCTTCCTCCGTGCCCACGGCGAGAACGGGCAGGTCGGGGTGGAAGGCGAGCCCCTCGATGCCCCGCTCCAGCACGACCTCGTCCCACAGGGCGAGATCACTCGTCCGGTAGACGGCGATCCGACCGCGATCGCCACGTCCGCTCGCGTGGCAGCTGACGGCGATCCAGCGCCCGTCCGCGCTCACGTCGGTCGTGAAGGGGTGGCCGATCTCGGGGAACGGGTCGTCGGGTATCAAACGCATCGCAGGAGCGTACCGGTCCATGATCCCTGGTGATCGATCCGGTCGCCGTCACGTCCGGTCGCACACCCGCCGCTTCCCGTCGGACCCGTCAATGACCGCTCGCCCCCTTGCCCGAAGTACCCGCCACTCGGCCCTCCGCGACGAGCCGTGAGCTTGGCCGTGTGGTGGGCGACCGGGCACGTAGGCTCAACACCGGTGCAGCGCTAGGTACTTGAAAGGCTGGGGAACGTGAGGCGTGACGAGCTGATCCGGCCGGTTGCGGAACTGTTGAAGGAGCACGCCGAGCGGGCGCCAGGGCGGGTCGCCTTCGCGGACTCCTCGCGCCGTGTCACCTACGCCGAGCTGGAGCGTCGCACCCGTGCGCTGGCAGCACACCTCACCGCCACGGGGCTCCGTCGAGGCGACCGCGTCGCGATCTGTCTGGGCAACCGCGTGGAGATGGTGGAGAGTTGCTTCGCCGTCCTGCGGGCCGGGATGGTCGGCGTACCGCTCAACCCGCGCTCATCCGACGCCGAGCTGACCCACTTCCTTCAGGACAGCGGCGCCGCCTACGTCATCACGGACCCCGCGCACCTCGCGCACCTCACGCAACTGCGGCATTCGGGGCCGCCGTACGACCGCCTGGGTGTCCTGGTCACCGGCAACGAACCGACGCCTGACGGCGGTGGCCAGCTGTTCGAGCGTGCGGCCACCACGAGTGAGTGTGCCACGGAGGCGGAGATCGACCTGCTCGGGCTCGACGATCCGGCCTGGATGCTCTACACCTCCGGCACCACCCATCGGCCCAAAGGGGTGCTGTCCACCCAGCGGGCCGCTCTGTGGTCCGTGGCCGCCTGCTATGCCCCGCTCCTCGGCCTCTCGCCCGACGACCGCGTGCTCTGGCCGCTTCCGCTGTTCCACAGCTTCAGCCACTCGCTGGCGATCCTGGGTGTGACGGCCGTGGGCGCGAGCGCCCGGATCGCCGGCGATCCGACGCCGTCCCGCGGTCTGCCGTCGCCGGGCGGTCTGCTGCCGTCCGGCGGTCTGCTGCAGGAGCTGCTCACCGCGGACGAAGTACTCGGTGGGCCGATCACCGTGCTGGGCGGTGTGCCCGCCACGTATCACCGGCTCGTCGAATCGGCCGGCAAGGCCCCGGCCCAGGCAGGCCAGGCCGCCCAGGCCCCGAGCGCGTTACGGATGTGCCTGGTCGCCGGCGCGCCGAGCGGCCTCGCACTGCGCGCGACCGTCGAGGGGACCTTGGGTGCGCCGCTGCTCGACGTGTACGGCAGCACCGAGACCTGCGGCCTGATCACGGCGAATCATCCCGAGGGGGCCAGGGTCGACGGCTCTTGCGGGACGCCAGTCCCCGGCGTGGACGTACGCGTCGTCGCGCCAGACGGCCGCGAGGACGTTCCGGGCGGGGCCGACGCCCTCCCGGGCGGGGCCGAGGGCGAGGTCTGGGTACGTGGGCCGAGCCTGATGACGGGGTACCACGAGCAGCCCGAGGCGACGGCCGCCGCGCTCCGGGACGGCTGGTACCGCACCGGTGACCTGGGCCGCTTCGTCGAACACGGCCACCTCCAACTCACCGGCAGGGTCAGCGAGCTGATCATCCGCGGCGGCGAGAACATCCACCCGACGGAGATCGAGCAGGTCCTGTCACAGTGCCCCGGCGTGTCCGAGGCCGTGGTCGTGGGGCTTCCGCACGACGTGCTCGGCGAGGTGCCGGTCGCCCTGGTCGTACCTGGCCCTGAGGGGCTCGACGCACGACGGGTGCTCACCCAATGCCGGACCCTGCTGGCCGACTACAAGGTGCCGACCGAGATCCGCGAGATCACCACCGTCCCCCGCACCCCGTCCGGCAAGATCGCCCGCCACAAGTTGGTGGTCCCCGAGCGGGCCCCGTCGGTCGACACCGCCTTGCGCGAGCGGCTCCTCGCACTCCCCCGCGACGAACGGGAACGCGCCCTGCGCGAAACGGTGCTGGAGGAGACGGCCGACGTCTGCGGGCGCGCGCCCGAGGATCTGCCCGACGCGGTAAGCCCGTTCGCCGACCTCGGCATGACGTCCCTGGGCGCGGTCGAGCTGGTGGACCGGCTCGGCGCGCTGACCGGGCTGAGTCTGCCTGCGACGCTGGTCTTCGATCACCCGACGCCCGCCGCGGTGGCCCAGCACCTGCACGCCGCGCTCTTTGAGGACAAGCCCTCCACGCCCTCCTCGCGGGCACACGACCGGCACGACCGACGGGACAGGTCCGACCACGACGACCCCGTCGTGATCGTCGCCATGGGCTGCCGATATCCCGGGGACGTCAACTCACCCGACGATCTTTGGGATCTGGTGTCACAGGGCCGCGACGCCATCACTGAGTTCCCCACCGACCGCGGCTGGGATCTTGCCGCCATGTTCGACCCGGACCCCGACCGGATCGGCACCTCGTACACACGCCACGGCGGATTCCTGCACCGGGCAGCGGATTTCGACGCCGGTCTCTTCGGCATCTCGCCGCGCGAGGCACTCGCGACGGACCCACAACAGCGGCTGCTCCTGGAGACGTCCTGGGAGGTGTGGGAGCGGGCGGGGATCGCTCCGGCGTCGCTGCGCGAGAGCGACACCGGCGTGTTCGTCGGTCAGATGTACGCCGACTACGCCGCCCGCTTCACGCGGCGGCACGAGCTGGAGGCACAGCTGGGGCTCGGCTCGGCGGGCAGCGTGACCTCCGGGCGGATCTCGTACGTCTACGGTCTGCAAGGTCCCGCGATCACGCTCGACACGGCCTGCTCGTCCTCGTTGGTGGCGCTGCACTGGGCGGCGCGGGCCCTGCGTTCGGGCGAATGCTCGCTGGCGCTCGCGGGCGGGGTCACGGTGATGGCGACACCCAACCCGTTCCTCGCCTTCAGTCGGCAGCGCGGCCTCGCGCCGGACGGGCGCTGCAAGTCGTTCTCGGCGGCTGCCGACGGCACGGCCTGGGCCGAGGGCGTGGGACTCGTCCTCCTGGAGCGGTTGTCCGACGCCCGGCGGAACGGTCATCCGGTCCTGGCCGTGCTCCGCGGCTCCGCCATCAATTCCGACGGTGCGTCCAACGGGCTCACCGCGCCCCACGGACCCGCACAGCGGCGGCTGATCACGCGGGCGCTCGCGGACGCGGAGCTGCGCGCCTCGGACGTGGACGTGGTGGAGGTCCATGGCACCGGCACCCGCCTCGGTGACCCCATCGAGGCGCAGGCCATCCTGGCCACGTACGGGCAAGACCGCGCGGTGCCGCTGTGGCTCGGTTCGGTCAAGTCGAACCTCGGGCACACGCAGGCTGCCGCCGGAGTCGCTGGCGTCATCAAGATGGTGCAGGCCATGCGCCACGGCGAGCTGCCCCGGACGCTACACGCCGAGTCTCCGACACCCCACGTGGAATGGCGGTCGGGCCAGGTGGAACTCCTGACGGCCGCGCGACCCTGGCCGGCATCGGACCGGCCGCGGCGTGCGGGGGTCTCGGCCTTCGGGATCGGCGGGACCAACGCGCATGTGATCCTGGAAGAGGCGCCGGGGAACGGGGTGGCCAGCTCCCAGGACACCACCGCTCCCTCCCAGCAGGTCACCGCAGGGCCCCAGCAGCCCGCCGCCGTCTCCCAAGAGACCACCGCGAGCCCCCGCGAGTCCGCCACGACCGAGGCGACCGGGGCGACCGGGGCGACCGGGGCGACTTTGTCCGCTCCGTGGCTGCTCTCCGCCGCCGACGAACCCGCCTTGCGCGCCCAGGCACGACAGCTGGCATCCCAAGTGGCCGACCAGCCAGGCCTGTTGCCCACCGACGTCGCCCACTCGCTCGCTGTGTCGCGCTCCGCTCTCCCTCATCGGGCGATGATCCCGACCGGCGACCGGACACGCACGCTGGATGCGCTCAACGCACTCGCGGAAGGCCAGAAGGCTCCGGGAGTCGTGCGAGGCCTGGCCGCGCCGGAGATCCGTACGGCCTTCCTGTTCACCGGGCAAGGTGCCCAGCGCCTTGGGATGGGTGCCGAACTGCGTGCGGCCTTACCCGTCTTCGCCGAAGCCTTCGACGAGGTGTGCCGTCACCTGGACGGCCGTCTCCCCCGGCCGCTCAGCGCGGTGCTTGCCGCGGAGCCCGGCTCGTCGGATGCGGCTCTCGTGGACCGTACGGACTTCGCGCAGGCCGGACTGTTCGCCTTCGAGGTGGCGCTGTTTCGGCTCCTCGAGTCGTGGGGCGTTCGAGCCGATCACCTGGTGGGACACTCCATCGGCGAGCTGGCCGCCGCGCATGTCGCCGATGTACTTGATCTGCCCGACGCGGCGACGCTCGTCGCCGCCCGCGGCCGACTCATGCAGGCGTTGCCCGTCGGCGGCGGGATGGTGGCGCTGGAGGCGACCGAGGACGAAGTCCGCGCCGCACTAGGTGAGTTCGAGGGGCAGGCCGAGATCGCATCCGTCAACGGGCCCCGATCGGTGGTGCTCTCGGGCCTGACGGACGCCGTGCACGCGGTTGCCGCCGACTTCGAGGCGCGGGGGCGAAGGGCCGTACGGCTGCGGGTTAGTCACGCCTTCCACTCGCCCCTGGTGGAACCGATGCTCGACGAGTTCCGCGCTGTTGCAAGGGAGTTGACCTTCCACTCGCCGCGCGTCCCGATCGTCTCCACTGTGACGGGCCGCCCCGCCCAGGCCGCTGAACTGTGCTCGCCCGAGTACTGGGTACGCCATGCCCGACTGCCCGTGCGCTTCGCCGACGCCGTGCGCCGGCTGGCTAACGACGGGGTCTCGGCCTATCTGGAGCTCGGCCCCGGGCCGGTCCTCATCACGGCGGCCACCGACTGTCTGGCCGATGCGTACGACGGCGGTTCCGACGTACGTGCCGCCGACTCCGTTCTCGCCGTCGCCACCCGTGGCGCTGAGTACGAACCGGAGACCCTCCTGTCCGCAGTGTCGCGACTGCACGTGGCCGGGGTCGATGTCGACTGGGCGGCGGTGTACGCGGGTTCCGGCGCGCGGCGCGTGGACCTGCCGACGTATCCCTTCCAGCGTCAGCGGTACTGGCTGGACGCTCCGCGCACAGCCACGCCCGATGCCTCGGCACTCCTTGGCCCCGCCTTCCCGGTGCCGGGCACGGAACGGACCGTACTGACCGGACTGTTGTCCCTCCCGACCCACCCGTGGCTCGCCGACCACGTCATCGCAGGAAAGGTGCTCGTGCCCGCGACGGTCTTCGTCGAGATGGCGGTACGGGCGGCGGACGAAGTGGGCTGCGGGGCGATCGACGACCTCGTGATGCTCTCACCACTCGCCCTGCCCGGTTCCTCGGCGGTGTGCATCCAGGTCGTGGTGGGCGGTATCGACGACTCCGGCCGGCGAGCGGTCGACGTCTACTCCCGGCCGGAGGAATCCGCAGAGGACGCTGCATGGACCCTGAACGTGTCCGGACAACTGGTTCGGTGGCGGCATTCGGAGACGGGGGACGGAGCCAGGGAGAACTGGGAGGGGACAAGGGAGGACACGCTGGCTGAGTGGCCTCCCCCGGGGGCCGAGGCGGTTGATCTCTCCGACGCGTACGCCGCTCTGGCCGACGCCGGGCTCTCCTACGGGCCCGCGTTCCAAGGGGTCGGCGCGGTCTGGGTGCGCGGCGACGACGTCTTCGCCGAGGTCAGCCTGTCCGCGTCACACACCCCGGAGGCCGACAACTTCGGGCTCCATCCGGCACTGTTCGACGCCGCGCTGCACGCACCGCTGCTCGCCGCGCCCGCCGACCTGGGCACGGTCCGGGTGCCGTTCGCGTGGAGCGGTGTGAGCCTGCATGCCTCCGGCGCCACGGAACTGCGGGTCCGGCTCACGCGTACCGGCACGGACACGGTCTCACTCACTCTCGCCGACCCGAACGGCAGGCTCGTGGCCCGCGTGGGCTCACTGACCACCAAGGAACTCCCGTCCGGGCAGGCCGACTTGACGGAGGACATCACGCGTCGGGCTCTGCTGCGTCCCGAATGGGTCCCGCTCGATGCCCTCGATACCTCTGGTGTCCGTGACCTCCCGGATGACGGTGAGGAGCACGCGTGGGAGGTGCGTGGGCTCGACCCGCTGGGCCTCGCCGAGTTCCTGCCCGGCGGCACGAACCCCCGGTTCATGGCCCTCACAGCGGTCGCGCGTGCGACCGTAGCCGACACCCGCACGACAGCCGACATCTGTCCGACGAATCACGATCCGCTGCCCGACGTGCACGAGTTGACCGGCGGGGTCCTCAAGACGCTGCAGGACTGGCAGGGCGATCCCGGCACTGCGGGCTCACGGCTGGTGGTCGTGACGCGGGACGCCACCGCCCCGGTGCCGGACCTGGCGGGTGCAGCCGTCTGGGGACTGGTGCGCGTGGCCCAGTCGGAGCTGCCCGGTCGTGTCGTCCTGGTTGATGTGGACGGGCGGCCCGAGTCGCTACGGATGCTGCCGACGGCCGTCGCCACCGGCGAGCCACAACTCCGGTTGCGCGAGGGCCGGGTGACGGTTCCGCGACTCGCCCCGGTCAGCGATGACGCGGGTGGCGCGGCGACCGGTTTCAGCGCGGACGTCCCGCCTGGCGTTGACGCAACGGGCAGCACGACTGGCACGGACGGCACAGTGCTGGTCACCGGAGGCACCGGCGCGCTGGGCGCGGAGCTGGCCCGTCACCTCGTCTCGGCACACGGCGTACGACATCTGCTGCTGACCGGCCGCCGGGGACCGCAGGCGCCCGGCGCCGATGAACTGCGCTCCGAACTGGAGGAGTTGGGAGCCCGGGTCGACATCGTTGCCTGTGACGCGGGCGATCGTGTGGCGCTGGCCGAGGTGATCAAGCGCTGCGAGCCACCGCTGGCCGCCGTGGTGCACGCCGCCGGGGTGCTCGACGACGGCGTACTGGACTCGCTGACCCCGGAGCGGATGACGGCAGTGCTGCGGCCGAAGGCCGACGCGGCCTGGAATCTGCACGAACTGACCCGGGACATGGCGCTCTCGGCGTTCGTCGTGTTCTCCTCCGTATCCGGCCTCCTCGGCCCGGCAGGCCAGGGCAATTACGCGGCCGCGAACACGTTCCTCGACGCCCTCGCCCAGCGCCGCGCCGCCGAAGGACTGCCGGCGGTGTCGCTCGCATGGGGCCCGTGGGAGCACGCCGACGGCATGGCGGCGGAGCCGGCCTCCGACCCTTCACGCCCGCGCCCACAGACACGTGACGTGCTCGTCCCGTTGTCCACCCGGCAAGGGCTCGCTCTGTTCGATGCCGCGCTGGGTTCGGCGGAGCCTGTACTGGCGCCGATCCTCCTCGACCGGGGCGCGCTCCGGTCGAACACCGGGCACGTTCCGCCGCCGTTGCGCGGACTCGCCCCTCGGAGGCGGCCGACGGCGACGGGCTCCGGCAGTGGATCTGGCAGGGGCTTTGGCAGTGGCTCCGCCTCCGAGCAGGCCCTCGAGCCCGGAGCCTGGCGGAAGAGGCTGACCCGGCTGCCGACGGGCGAACGCGAGTCTGTGCTAAGGGAGTTGCTGCTGGCCGATGTGGCCGCGGTGCTCGGATACCCGGACGGCGACGCGCTCCCGGCAGGCAAGTCACTCGCCGAGCTGGGGTTCGACTCCTTGACGGCCGTGCAGATCCGCAACCTGCTGAGCATGGCGCTCAACGTCAGGCTGCCGGTGGAAGTGGTGTTCGAGCATCGGACGGTCGACGACCTGACTCGCCACCTGCTGGGCCTGCTGGACCCGCTGGAGGGAGAAGCCGCCGCCGAAGACACCACAACAGGGGCAGCCCCCGAAGACGCCCCCAGGGCCACAGCGGCCGAGCGGCCCACGTACACCCTCTCCTCGCTCTTCCGGACGGTCAGTGCCGCCGGGCAGCCGGTGGCGGCGATGCATCTGCTGGTCACCGCGTCCTGGGCGCTGCCGACCTTCACGGCCGCCCGGAGCGCCGAGCACGCCCTGCCTCCGATCCGCCGCTCGCACGGCCGCCCCGGCTCCGGCAGGCCGACGATCCTCTACTTCCCGGCATATCAGCCGTCGTTCGCGTCGGGCGGCGGAGACTTCCCCGGCTTCCACGGCTCTTTCCACGGTGACCTGGACGTCCTGGAGTTCCCGCATCCCGGCATCGGCGCCGGCCCGGCCGTACCGGCGGACCGCGTCGCGCTGGCGCGTGCGCAGACCGAGAGCGTGCTGCGGCACGCGGGGGACGGGCCCTTCGTGGTCGTGGGGCGGTCGGCGGGCGGCAACGTCGCACACTTGGTGACCCACCACCTGGAAAGCGTGGGCCGGGCACCGACCGGCCTGGTGCTCCTGGACACCTACCGCATCACTCCGGACAACAGCGGCACGGACTGGCTGCTGTCCCTGGCCGCCCCGCCACCGCGGGTCCCCGGGCGAAGCGACCTCGCCACCGGCCTCCCCACCGACTTGACCGGGGACGACGACGCTGCCCTGGCCGCGATGGGCGCCTACAACCGGATCTTCCTCGACTGGACCCCCGAGCCGGTCGCCACGCCGACGCTCCTGATCCGCGCGTCGCTCCCCACCCCCGCCATGGCGGCCTCCGCGGACACCGACGCCTGGCGGACGTCGTGGCCTGCGGCGGACGATGTCGTGGACGTCCCTGGCGACCATCTGACGATGATGCGGGAGCACGCGGAGACCACGGCATCAGCGATCCGCGACTGGCTCGACGGACGAACGACGAAGCGAGTCCGGTGAACGGCGGGGGCGGCGGGGGCGGGGTTGGCCCGCGCCGCCGCTGGGCCGCCACGAGGGGCGCCCTGGGCATTTGGCGAGTCAAGCGATGAGTTCGGACGGCCGACAGGGTCTGCCCTTGTATGACTCGGATCATCGCTGACATCTCGGTCTCGCTCGACGGCTTCGTCACCGGGCCTGACCCGGACCCCGGCAACGGTCTCGGCACCGGAGGCGAGGCCCTGCACACCTGGGCGTTCTCCGACGACCCCGAGGACCTACGGGTCCTGCGCGAGGGGACCGCCCGCTCGGGAGCCGTCGTGCTCGGCCGTCACCTCTTCGACGTGGTCGACGGACCGAACGGCTGGGACGACAAGACCGGCTACGGCGCCGGCGAGGTCGGCAAGCCCGCGTTCGTCGTCGTGACGAGCTCACCGCCGGAGTCGATGCGGCTCACCTCCCTCGACTGGACGTTCGTCACCACCGGTCTGCGCGACGCCGTCGCCGCCGCGCGCGAGCGCGCCGAGGCGGCATCTTCGGCCGGCGGCAGGGATCTCGACGTCGTCCTCATGGGCGGCGGCGCAACCGTCTGTTCGGCGCTCGACGCCGGGCTGGTCGACGTGCTGTCGCTGCACCTTGCACCCGTCGTACTGGGCTCCGGGACGCCCCTGTTCACCGGCGTGGCACCGCGCGGGCTGGTACAGCGGAGCGTCACCTCGACATCGACCGCCACGCACCTGGTCTACGACGTCCTCTGACGCCTCTTCTGACGACGTCCCGCTCGTGGCTACGTCTCGTGGCGATACCTCGTGACGACCTCTCGGCTGAACGATCCCAGATTCACTGTGGTGGCGGCGCGTTCCTCTCCGCTCCAGCCCCTGCCGATGCGCCCGGTGTCGCGGGCAGTTCCACGGTGACGCGGACCCCGCCGGCAGAGCGCGGGGTGAGGGTGAGGGTGCCGTCGTGTGCCTGAGTGATCGTTTTGACGATGGCCAGGCCCAGGCCGACGCCCGCGTGGTCGGTATGTACGCGCTCGGTGCCGCGCTGGAAGGGTTCGGTGAGTGTCGAGACCAGCTGTGGGGCGAGCTTCTCGCCGGTGTTCTCGACAGTGAGCACCACGGTGTCGGGGCGGGCGCCGCGGACACTGGTGTTGACCCACACGGTGCCCTGTTCCGGCACGTTGTGGACGACCGCGTTGTGCACGAGGTTCGTGATCAACTGCAGCAGGAGCGCCTGGGATCCGATCGTGGGGGTGATGTCGCCGCCGGTCTGAAGCGTGACGCCGTGCTTCTCCGCGAGGGGCAGGAGTCGCTCGGCGGCTTCTTCGGCCAAGAGGGACAGGTCGACGCGTTCGCGGGGGAAGGACCGCTGACCGGCGCGGCTGAGCACGAGCAGCGCCTCGGTGAGGTCGATGGCCCGGGTGTTGACGGCGTGGAGGCGCTCGATGACTTCACCGGTGTCGCTGTTCGGGTCAGTGCGGGCCACGTCGAGAAGCGTCTTCGAGATCGCCAACGGGGTACGCAACTCGTGCGAGGCGTTGGCTGCGAATCGCCGCTGTTCGGCGACGTGGGCCTCAAGCTGTACGAGCATCGTGTCGAAGGCGTCGGCGAGTTCGCGGAACTCGTCATTGCGGCCCGGCAGCCGGATCCGGTGCGAGAGCGATCCGTTCGTGACCATGCGTGTCGCGTACGTGATGCGCGTGAGGGGGGCGAGCATGCGGCCGGCGAGGAGCCACCCTCCCAGGAGCCCGAACACCAGCAGGAACGTCAGCGCGACGGCGGCGATCGGAGCGAAAGCGCGGAGGACCGGTATGCCGTAGTCAGGCTCGAATCTGAGCCCGACGTGTGTCACACGCGTCAGGAACACCCACGCGGCCACGAGCAGCATGGCCCCGGCAACCATGACGAATCCGGCATAGCTGAGGGTGAGTTTGACGCGGACGCTCATTCCAGGCGCCCTATCCACAGTCGGCTCCCTCGCGTCCGGACTCCGGTTGCGTGTCGATGCGGTACCCGACGCCCGGCGTCGTGGCGATGATCCAGGGTTCGCCGAGACGCTTACGCAGAGCCGAGACGGTGATGCGTACGGCGTTGGTGAACGGGTCGGCGTTCTCGTCCCACGCGCGTTCGAGGAGTTCCTCGGCGCTGACGACACCGCCCTCGGAGGCGACGAGGACTTCGAGAACCGCGAACTGCTTCCTGGTCAGCGCCACATAGCGACCGTCCCGATAGACCTCCCTGCGGAAGGGATCCACCCGCAGCCCCGCGATCTCTCGCACGGGCGGCCTGCTGTGGGCGCGTCTGCGGTCGAGTGCTCTGAGTCTGAGCACCAGTTCCCGGAGTTCGAAGGGCTTCGTCACGTAGTCATCCGCTCCGAGTCCGAACCCGGAGGCCTTGTCGTCGAGCCGGTCGGCCGCGGTGAGCATGAGGATCGGCATGCCGCTGCCGCCCGCGACGATGCGTTCGGCGATCTCGTCGCCGGAGGGTCCGGGGATGTCGCGGTCGAGGACCGCGATGTCGTACGTGTTGATGCTCAGCAGTTCCAGAGCGGTGTCGCCGTCGCCTGCGATGTCGGCCGCGATCGCTTCCAGGCGCAGGCCATCGCGAATCGCTTCTGCCAGATAGGGCTCGTCCTCGACGATCAGCACACGCATGTCACCGATGTTACGAGTCGGCACATATCGTCCGCGTATCGAAAACCGCATACGTGGCGACAACACCAAGCTGCCTTGACTGGCAGCATGATTCGAACCCCGCCCTTAGCCTCGCCATCAGCGCGAACAGCCCGCCCGACGCGAAAGACGACCCGCCTGATCGGCCGGGCCCTTGTCGTCGGCCTGATGGCCGTCATAGCAGTGATCACCGCGGTTCTCGGCTACCAAGTGTCGAAGTCCGCGCCCCACTCAGCCGCATCGCCCTCGCATTCTCTCGGCAGTGAGCGCCGTAGTGGGCTCGGAGCGGCCGACGGTGTCGTCCCCGACGGCGTGACGGTCTTCGATGACGCGATTCCGGCTGTGACCCATCTCGACACGGATCTGCTCAAGGCCCTCCGCCGGGCTGCCACGGCTGCCTCGGCCGAGGGAGTCGCGTTCTACGTCAACAGCGGCTGGCGTTCCCCGGAGTACCAGCAGCAGCTCTTTCGCAAGGCGGTCGCCGAGTACGGGTCCGAGGAGGAGGCCGCCCGATGGGTAGCCACCACCGCGACATCTCCGCACGTGTCGGGGGACGCGGTCGACATCGGGCGCTCCGATGCGACGGCGTGGCTGTCCCAGCACGGCGCCGGATACGGCCTGTGCCGGATCTACCGCAACGAACCCTGGCACTACGAACTGCGCACCGATGCGATCACTGACGGCTGCCCGCGGATGTATGCCGACCCCACCCAGGACCCGAGGATGCACCAGTGAACGGCAGTGAACGAGGACAGACGATGGCGCACGCGGACACGGCGGAGACCGACCAGGACAGCCGCGGCGTCGGCCTCCCGGAGACCGGGCGCTCCGATACCGGCTACCCGGAGACCGACTACGGGAGTTGGCGCGCGCGCATCCGCCGGGCGCTCCGCACGGCCGGCCGGACGGGGCCCTGGAAGCGCGGTCTCGTTCTTGCGGGGCTTGCGCTGCTGCTGGGCCTGCTCATGCTGGCGCACGCGCAGATCCCGGACCGCGGGGGCATCGGCAGCCTGGTGGAGACCTTCCTGCCGTGGTTCGGCCTGTTCGTTCCGGTGCTGCTGGCCGGGGCGCTGTGGCGCCGCTCCGCTTCCGCGGTGATCGCGCTGCTGCTGCCGGTCGTGGTGTGGCTGAGCCTCTTCGGGGGGCTGCTCACCGACAAGTCCCACCCGGACAGCGACCTCACCGTGGCAAGCCACAACGTCGGCGCCGACAACGCGGATCCGGTCGGCACCGCCCGCGACCTGGCCGCCTCCCAGGCGGACGTGCTGGCCTTGGAGGAGATCACCACGGAGGCGAAGCCGCTGTACGAGAAGGAGCTGGCCCAGACATACCCGCACCACAAGGTGATGGGCACGATCGGCCTGTGGAGCAAGCTGCCGCTCTCGGGCACCCGGCCGGTCGACATCAAGCAGGATGTCGGGCCGCTGGCCGACACCAAGCCGGAGGACGTCAGACTGGCCGACAGCCGGGCGCTGCGCACCACGGTGGCCACGGACCAGGGGCCGCTGGCGGTGTACGTGGCCCACCTGGGGTCCGTACGCGTGGTTCCCGGGGACGGATTCGGGACGGACGACCGGGACCGCAACGCGAAGGCGCTCGCCGAGGCCGTCGCCGCCGAGCCGAACAAGCGGCTGGTGCTGCTCGGCGACCTGAACGGCACCACGGACGACCGCGCGTTCGCCGGCCTCACGTCCCAGCTGCGGTCGGCCCAGGACACGGCCGGGGACGGCTTCGGCTACAGCTGGCCGGCGAAGTTCCCGGTGGCACGGATCGACCAGATCCTGGTCCGCGGTGTGGAGCCGAGGAGCTCCTGGGTACTGCCCGCCACCGGCAGCGACCATCTGCCGGTGGCGGCCGGAATCAGTTGGTGAGCGTTCCACCTTCGCAGGCCACGTCCGGGTCACGGTTCCGTTGAGTGGGTGTACCGCGGTTGTGCCGAGACCGGGGACAGCGGATTCTGTAGGGGATGAACGGGGCTGGTGTGGCGCCATGACGGCATCGAACGCGGAGCAGGGGGCTGACTTTCGTGGGCCCCTCGACGTCACCAGGGCGGCCACGGCGGTCGTCGACGCCCAGGACACGGTCATCGGGTGGAGCCCCGCGGCCGAACGGCTGCTCGGCTATCAGCCGCAGGAGATCGTCGGCCGGACCCTGGCCGCGTTCCTGTCACCCGGCCCCGCGCCCTCTTTCCTCCCGCTGCCTCCCGAGTTCCGGGGGCACGAGCTGCACGTCGCCCGGCACCGGGACGGGCGGGAGCTGATCGTCGCCACCGCGGTGTGCCCCCTGCCCGGCGCCGGGACAGCGGCGCGCGTCCTCGTCGCGACGGAACTGAAGGATCTGCGGCTGTGGGAATCCCGGCAGGCCCTGCTGCAGGGGCTCGCCACCCAGTCCCCCGTCGGCCTGGGCATCTACGACACCGATCTGCGCCTGACCTGGTGCAACACGGCGTACGAACGAGAGATCGGACGCCCGTTCGCCGAGTTCCGGGGCCTCCGGGCCGATCAGCTGTACTCCGGGGGAAGGTTCGTGACCAAGGGGCATCCGCCCACGCTCGAAGCGGTCATGCGGCACGTGCTGGAGACCGGCGAACCCTTTCTGGATCTGCACTTCCAGGGCCCGCCGCCCAGCGACCCGGAAACGGACCACCTGTGGTCCTGCGCCTACTACCGGCTCCAGGACGCCGATGGACGCGTCATCGGAGTGTGCGAGGACGCATTCGACATCACGGACCGCTACAAGGCGCAGCGGCGCCTCGCCCTGCTCGTCGAGGCGGGCCGCGGAATCGGGACCGCCCTCGACGTGCGGGTCACCGCCGAGAAGATCACCGAGGTGGCAGTACCGGAATTCGCCACCACGGTGACCGTCGACCTCGCGCAGGGGGTCCTAGAGGGCGAGGTGCCGGCCACCAGCGGCGCGGCGGCGACGTCTCTGGTGCAGGTCGCCCGCTGCTCGGCCGAGGAAGCCGACGTCCAGGTGCCCGAGGAGAATCCCGGGCAGCAGCCCGCCGCTTCTCCCCCGGCCGTACATCACTCCGTGGAGTACCCGCCTGGTTCGCCGCAGCATCGCAGCCTCGCCTCGGGTGGGCTCGTGCTCGACGAAACCGTCCTGGTCGTGCCGCTGCGGGCCGGGAACAGCACGCTGGGCCTCGTCACCTTCATCCGCGGCACCGGCGGGGCCACCTTCGACAGCGGTGAAGTCGCGCTGGCCGACGAGCTGGTCGCCCGTACGGCCGTGTCCATCGACAACGCCCGCCGCTTCACCCGTGAACGCACCGCCTCCCTCGCCCTCCAGCGCCAGCTGCTGCCCCAGCACGTGCCCGAGCAGTCAGCGGTCGAGCTGGCCCACCGCTACCTGCCCACGGACGACGTGACAGGGGTCGGCGGCGACTGGTTCGACGTCATCCCGCTCTCCGGAACCCGGGTCGGGCTCGTGGTCGGCGACGTGGTCGGCCACGGTCTTCAGGCAGCCGCCACCATGGGCCGGCTGCGCACGACCGTACGGGCCTTCGCACAGATGGACATGGACCCCGTCGAGCTGCTCTCCCGCCTCGATGATCTGGTGGCGCAGTCGACGGAGGAGCAGCGCAGCGAGCTGGGCACACCCGACGGGACCTACGCCGATGTGACCACCGGGGCGACCTGCCTCTACGCGGTCTACGACCCGGTGTCACGGCGCTGTGTCATGGCCAGGGCAGGTCACCTGCCGCCCGCGGTCGTCACCCCGGACGGTGCGCCGACCTTCCCCGATCTGCCGGCCGGTCCGCCGCTGGGCCTCGGTGGCCTGCCGTTCGAGTCGCTGGAGATCGAGCTGCCGGTGGGCAGCCTGCTGGCGCTCTTCACCGACGGCCTGGTCGAGGCGCGCGACCGCGACATCGACCACGGACTCGACACCCTGGCAGCGGTACTCAGCGACCGGCACGCCTCGCTGGAGGAGCTCTGCGACCGGGCCGTGGCGCAGCTCCTGCCCAGCGGCTCGACGGCCGACGACACCGCCCTGCTGCTCGTCCGCACCCGCGAACTCGACACCTCGCAGGTCACCGAGTGGGAGCTGCCCCCGGAGCCGGTGGCCGCGGGCCGGGCCCGGGAGCTTGCGACCCAGCAGCTGCACGAGTGGGGCCTTCAGGAGCTGTCGTTCGCGACGGAACTCGTCGTCAGCGAGCTGGTGACCAACGCGGTCAGGTACGCAGAGGGACCGATCCAGGTACGCCTCATCCGTGACCGCACCCTGTTGTGCGAGGTCGCGGACCAGGGCCACACCTCGCCCCACCTGCGCCACAGCGGCGACGAGGACGAAGGCGGGCGCGGCCTGTTCATCGTCGCGCAACTCGTCCAGAGATGGGGAACGCGCTACACCCGCTCCGGCAAGACCATCTGGACCGAGCAGGCCTTTCCCTCTGCACCGGGGTGAGAAAGGCGCCTGACGTGGCCTTGGCCCGTCAGGCGCCTTCTCCCGTTGGGCGCTCAGCCGTTGAAGTGCTCAGCCGTTGAAGCGTTCCGGGTCGGGGCCGGTCCGCTCGTCGCGGTTCAGTGCCGAGATCTCACCGATGTCGCCCTCGCTGAGCTCGAAGTCGAAGAGGTCGAAGTTCTCCTCGATGCGCTTCTGGGTCACCGACTTGGGGAAGACGATGTCGCCGCGCTGGAGGTGCCAACGCAAGGTCACCTGTGCGGCCGACTTCCCCACCCGCTGCGCGATGCGGTTGATGGTCGGGTCGTCGAGCACCTTGCCCTGCGCGATGGGCGACCAGGCCTCGGTGGCGATGTCGTGCTCGGCGCCGAAGGCCCTGACGTCGTCCTGGGTGAGGTAGGGGTGCACCTCGATCTGGTTGACCGCGGGCACCACGTCGCTGTCCTGCATCAGCCGACGCAGGTGGTGGGGCTGGAAGTTGGAGACTCCGATGGCCTTGGACCGCCCTGAGCGGTAGATCTCCTCCAGGGCCTTCCAGGTCTCGACGAAGTCGCCCTTGCCCGGCAGCGGCCAGTGGATGAGGAAGAGGTCGAGGTAGTCGAGGCCGAGGTCGTCCATCGTGCGGTCGAACGCCTTGAGCGCGTCGTCGTGCGCGTGGGCGTCGTTGTTGAGCTTGCTGGTCACGAAGATGTCGGCGCGGTCGATGCCGGAGTCACGGACCGCCTGGCCGACCTCCTTCTCGTTGCCGTACATCTCGGCCGTGTCGATGTGGCGGTAGCCGGCCTCCAGCGCGGCCAGCGTCGTCTCCCGGGTCTCCTCCGGCTCGATCTGGAAGGTGCCGAAGCCGAGCTGGGGGATCCGCACGGCGTTGTTGAGAGTGATGGCGGGTACTGCGGTCACGGTGGCTCCTTGCCTTGCTGGTTTCGCGATCAGCGGTCCGTTTGATCAGCGGACTGTGCGTGCGGAGGGTCGTATATCGGTACGCCTCATATAGGTACGCCTCTCCGCTCACTCAGCCGTAAAACACACGTATGGTCAGTGTTTGTCCCGCCGCGCACGACCGGGTTGGTCAGCCGACCGGCGGGACGCGCTCGGGCCGGTCAGCCGGCGATTCCGCTCAGCTCCGCGTCGGGCGGCAGGACCCTGACGAGCTTGCGGTTCACGAACTCCTGCATGCCGAGTTTCGAGAGTTCACGCCCGTAGCCCGAGCGCTTGATGCCGCCGAACGGCAGGTCGGGCTGGGTCGATGTCGGGTGGTTGACCCAGACCATGCCGGTCTCCACGCGCTCCGCGACCCGTCGGCCGCGCTCCACGTCCGCGCAGAACACGGAGCCGCCGAGGCCGTACTGGCTGTCGTTGGCGAGGGCGATGGCCTCGTCCTCGTCGGCGACGCGGTAGATGACCGCGGCGGGCCCGAAGAGCTCCTCGGCGTAGGCACGCATCCCCGGCTTGACGCCGGTGAGGATCGTCGGTTCGACGAAGGCACCCGGACGGTCGATCCGGTGGCCGCCGGTGACCAGTTCCGCCCCTTGGTCCACCGTCTCGCGGATCTGATCGGCCAGGTCCGACGCCGCCTGCTCGGAGGAGAGCGGGCCCAGGGTGGTCGCCTCGTCCGCGGGATCACCCGGCCGCAGCTCCTCGAACTTGCGACGCAGGCCGTCGACGAAGTCGTCGTAGACGTCCTCCAGCACGATGAATCGCTTCGAGGCCACACAGCTCTGGCCGGTGTTCGCCATCCGGCCCGCCACCGCGGCCCCGATCGTGCGGTCGAGGCCCTCGCCGTCGAGGACGATGAAGACGTCGCTGCCGCCGAGCTCGAGGAGGCTGGGCTTCATGTTCCGCCCGGCCCGTTCGGCGACCTTGGATCCCGCCCCCTCGCTGCCGGTCAGGGAAGCTCCGCGGACCACCGGGCTGTCGATGATGCGCGAGATCTCCTCGTGGCTCACGAAGAGGTTCGTGTAGACACCCTCGGGGGCTTCCGCGTCACGGAAGAGCGTCTCCAGGGCCAGAGCGGACTGCGGGCAGATACCGGCGTGCTTGACCAGCACGGTGTTGCCGAGCACCAGGTTCGGCCCCGCGAAACGGACCACCTGATAGAGCGGGAAGTTCCACGGCATGACGCCCAGCAGCACACCGAGGGGCTCGCTGACGAGGTACGCCTCCCCCTCATCGACGTCGAGCGGTTCGGCGGCGGCGAAGTCCGGCCCGTGCCGCGCGTAGTACTCCAGGATCGACGCGGCGAGGTCCACCTCGCCGCGGGCCTCGGAGATGAGCTTGCCCATCTCCAGGGTGATGAGCTGGGCCAGCTCTTCCTTGCGCTCCTTCATCAGGTCGGCGGCGCGTCCGACGAGGGCCGCACGGTCCGCGATCGGGCGCTTGCGCCATGCGTCGAACGCATCACCTGCGGTCTCGACCGCCGCATCGACTTCTTCGCCCTCGATGGCCGGGAACTCCACGAGGGTCTCCCCCGTGTACGGGCTCACGGTCGCAAACGAACTTTTGCGCTGATCTGACATGAACTCTCCAGAGCGACGGGTGAGGGCGGTGAGGCTCAGGACGGAACGCTGCGTTCCGGCCCCATCCCGGGGTACCCGACCTCACGAGGCGCAAACAGTTCATATGCCAAAAAGGGTGCGTAAAGCCCTCTGCGGGAGTCGGGCGGACGGTGCGCGCCGGACCTCACTCCCGGGTACCCGCCCGGGCCGCGGGACTCACATGAATCCGCAGGTCGCCGAAGCGATGGGACGGCCAGTCGCGCGCGTATCCCGGCGGCCCCTCCTCCTCCGTGGTGAGCGTGGCCGTCGGCGTCCGCCGTGCGGTCCGGAGGAAGTCCTGCCGGGTCGTGTTCGCGTTGTGTCCCTGGGTCTGGGCGGAGGAGCACCCGGCGTAGAAGGCGATCGGGAGCGCCTCATATCCGTTCAGGACGCAGGGCGGCCGTACGCCGAGCCGGTGCAGCTCGGCCGCCGTGCGGGCCCACTCCTGCCGCCCTGCGGTGGACCGGGACACGGCGTCCTCCAGCACCACGTACTGCATGGCCAGATGCCCGGCGAACGCCAGAGTCGCCAACGTCACCACCGCCGGACGCCAGGCCCGGCGCGCGGTGGTGACCAGGTGAACGAGGGCATCGGCGACCGGGAGGGCGAGCAGTGCGTAGAACGGCAGCAGGAAGCGCGGCGCGGCGTATCCGATCATGAACAGGTACGGGATGCTCGCCGTCATGGCGCAGGCCAGCGGCAGGAGCGTGCGCGCGGTGCGCCGCCCCCTGACCGCGACGGCGAGACCGACGGCGGCGAGCAGCGGCAGGGCGAACCACCACGCGATCAGCTGCGGGGCCGGGAGCGAACTGTCGCACGGACGGCACAGGGTCTGGCCGCCCAGGCTGCGCAGCTGATCCAGGACGGCGATGTTCCAGCCGAGACCGCCCTGGATCCGGGAGGCGTCGGCCAGGCGCGCGCCCAGGCCACCGAAACTGACGTACGCCTCGGCCACCCAGCCGACGACCCCCGACCCCAGGCCCACGACGAGCGCCGCCAGCAGCCGCGGGCGCCGCCACCGGCGTACGCACACCAGGAGTACGAACAGCGGGAGGACCACCCAGACGGCGTCGGTGGGCCGCATCCACGCCAGCAGCGCCGCGCTCACCCCCGCGCCCCACAGCGCCGGCCGGTCATGGCGGTCGGCCTGGGCGCGCAGGAAGCAGCCGACTCCGGCCAGGGCGCCGATCGCGACCCAGTAGTTGGGCATGACCTCCGGGCCGTAGAACACGGTCACCCAGAGCGTCGCGAACAGGACGCCCGCCAGGACGACCACCCGTTCGGGGAACAGCCCCCGCCAGATGCGCAGCGCCAGGAAGAGGCCGAGGCCGGACAGGACGGCCAGATAGACCCGCAGGAGCGAGGTGGACGACGACCACGAGGCGATCGGCGCGACCAGCAGGGAGATCCCGCGGGAACGGGGGGCGCTGAAGAACGCCGCCGGAGTGTGGCCGCTGACCTGGCTGACGTACACCGCCTCGTCCCATCCGAGCCCCATGCCGGGCCGTACGAGGACCAGTTGGAGCAAGGTGAAAGCCGCCGCCACGGCAGCCACCCCGCCCAGGCCTTTGATGCGTCGCGGAGTACGGGCGGCCGGCATCGGACCGCGGCTCTCCAGCCCGACGAGCGGGGCGTTCAACGTCTTGACCATCGCCTGCCTTCCCCTACGCGCAGCAGGGCTCCCCTTCCGGCCTGCAAGGCACAGGACAGAAGACATAAGTAGGAAAAACGTGGATAAACTAACCCGGGTAGCTTGGGAGCGCAGCGCGAAGATCCGGTGCGGGGACGACGGCGGGGACAGGATCGGTGAGGGCGGGCATGAGAGAAGGCGCCTGATCCAGGCCTCCGCCCGTCAGACGCCTGATGGCGTTGAGCACCCCCCGACGGCCGACGGGGTGGCTTCCCCGAAGGGAAACCACCCCGTCGGCCCTGGGCCGAACCTCACACCCTCACGGTGCTACAAGTGCCAGGTCGATAAAGCGACTTAGCGGCACAGCGCCGATTCCACGACCTTGTCGACTCGCGCCCTGCCCGCCTCGTCGTCCAGCTGCATGGTCACCGCGACGTTGGCGGCGCGGCCGTCGTCGGTGGCTCCGCCCCGGGTCTCGTACCCCGGGAAGCTGCCGCCGTGGCCCCAGTAGAGGCCGTCACCGCACGGAAGCGGCTTGCTCACGATCCCCAGGCCGTAGCGGGCACCGGGGCCGAAGGTGTCTTCCGCGGGGAGCGTGGAGCCGCGCATCTGGGCGAGCTGGGCCTCCGGGAGGAGGCCGCCGCCCAGGAGCTCGGAGTAGAAGCGGTTGAGGTCGGAGTTGGTGGAGATCAGCTGACCTGCGGCCCATCCCCAGGAAGGGTCGATCTCCGTGATGTCCTGGAGGGGCGCGTCGGCCGCGTCCCGGTAGTACCCGTGGGGGCGGGGTCCCCGGATGGTCGTGTCGCGGCGGTCGGGGAAGTAGGTGTGGCGCAGCCCGATGCGCTTGATGATGCGCCGGTCCAGCTCATCGGCGAGGGAATGCCGGGTGACCTTCTCGACGATCAGGCCGGCCAGCACGTAGTTCGTGTTGCTGTACTCCCACTTCTTTCCGGGATCGAACTCGCCCTTGTGCTGGAGTGCGATGTCGACGAGCTCGCGCGGAGCGAAGTACCGGGGTTCGTCAAGGTACTTGCTGTAGTTGGGAAGTCCGCTCGTCTGCTGCAGAAGGTGGCGGACGGTGATGCGTCCTCCGTCGATGTTCTCCCCTCGGACGAGGCCCGGCAGGTAAGTGTCGACCGAGGTGTCGAGGTCGATCTTCCCTTCGGCGACCAGTTGCAGCACGAGCACCGCGGTGAATGTCTTGGTGTTGCTGCCGATGCGCACCCGGCCGTCCCTGGGAACCTTGGAGCCGGTGGCCAGATCGCCGACCCCCGCGGTGTAGTTGCGGGTGTGGCCCTTGCGGCCTTCACCGTCCTTGACGCCGGCCAGTGCGGCGGGCAGTCCGTCGGTGTGCACCAGGCCGTTGAGGCCCTGTTGGACGGTGTCGACGGTGTCAGGCCGCGCGGCGGACACCGCGGGCGGTGCCAGGGCACCCAGCGTCAGGACACCGACGGCCGCCGCGGCCACGGCCGGGACGACCCTGCGCAGACCGCCCTGCTGCCGGGAGGTCTGCCGGGGGGACTGCCGGGAGAACTGCCTGGGGGAACCGGACCTCTGCCATACCTGCTCGCGCACGCGCCAACTCCTACGGGATCGGGATGATGGGAAACCAGCGGCATTTCTGCCGGTCCCAGCATTTCCGGAAGCGCCTGCCCGGAACGATCCTGCTAGCCGCCCGGCCCGGGTGGGGCTATCCCCCGGTACTCCGGTCCCGTCCCGCGGTGCTCGCGCCCGGGTCCGGCGCTCGGCGTCCCCCTCCGCCTCCCTCTCCCTCTCCCGCCGCTGCTCAGCCCGCGATCGAGTCGAGCTGCTCGGCCGCGGGGCGCAGCGCCCACAGGTCTCCGCCGGGTGGCGTCTCCAGCTTCGGGACCGCCCTGCGAGCGGCCGGGTCCCCGGCGTCGGCCGCCGCGTGCACGACATCGCTCGCGGCGAACCGGTGGAACTCCAGCTCCGGGTGCGGCCACCGCGCCGCCCCCGTCGCCGCGGGCAGGAGATACCCGACGGCCTTGAACAGGCTCTGCGCGTCGGGGCCTTGATGCGACCAGAGGTCCACGCCCACATTCCGGCCGATGGCGGCGAGCCGGGTGTAGGCGACCAGGTCAAAGGTCGAGTAGTGCCAGCTCCGCGTCCGGGCAAGCTCCTGCGGCTGGCCGCCGTCGCCCGCGATCTGGGGGTCGATGCGGCGGGCGCGGGCGTCGAGCACGGTGCGGCGGGCGAGCGCCGTGTCGCCGGTGGCGTAGGCGAGGGCGGCGACCTGCATGTCGTAGAACGTGCCGTGATTGTTCTGCGCGGCGCCCTCCTGCTTGCCGAAGTCACTGTCGACGAGCCAGCCGAGGAAATCCCTGTTCCACTTCGTCATCGCGGAGCGGTCGCTCTTCGACCAGCCGGGTGCGCCCGTGCCGAGGATCGCGATCGCGTCGACGACGCTCGTGTACGACTGCGAGAAGTCGATGATGCCGATGGCCCGGCCGTCGTACTTGCAGGGGATGAACTGTGCGTGGTCCAGGTTCGGGTTCATCTTCGTCGCCGGAGCGAGGAACCAGGTCCGCAGGACGGAGGCCGCCTTCTCGGCGTATCGCTTCTTTCCCGTGTAGTACCAGGCCAGCGTGAGGTCGTACGTCGCGTCGAAGACCTTCTCCACGTCCTGGCGGTCGGTCCCGGTGTCGACCTCGGGGTTGCGCTGCCCGTCGCGCTGTTCGTACGGGCAGCCCCACGGGTTGTCGGCCGTCGGCGCCCGCGTCGGCCACCAGTAGGGCGCCTGACTCAGGTAGTCGTGCACGTCACCGCCGGGTGCGGGCTTCGGCTTGTCGACGACCGTCCAGGGTCCCTGGCCGAGCCAGGCGTCGGCGCGTGTCGTCACGTCCCGCACAGAGCGCTTGAGTTGGGGGTCACCATGCTGCAGGCGGAGCTTGGTCCGCTGGAGCCGCTCGCCGTCGAGCACGGCGGTTCGCGGGGCGTCCTCGCGGGCGGAGGCGTTCGCGACCGGCATCAGGGCGGAGGCGAGGGCCGCCGCCGCGGTGAGCAAGGCGCCGAACCGCACCCGGGATCTTGCGCGCATCACACACTCCAGTCACGAGTGACGAAGGACGAAGGACGAGTTGGTCAGATACATGAACAATGTTCGCCATCTGGACCGGGCGAGCGTAGAACCCGCGGGCCGCTCAGGCAACGGGTGTGACACGACGGCTCGTTGGCGACTCGCTGGGTACTCGCTTACGACCGGCACCCTCGCTCGCTCACACCCGGCGTCGAGGAACCGGCCTTCCATATAGGCCCCGTTCTGGCCTATATGCCTCTTAGTGTGGTCCTGACCGGCGGGACAGGAACATCGGAAGGCGGAGACCATGACTTCGAACGACCCGACAAACACCACCGAGCCGACGGACTCGACGAACACCCCGGCCGTCACCGGTGAGCGTGCCGAGTGGCTGGAAACCCTGGCCAAACACCGGCACTTCCTGCGCTTCACCGCACGCGACCTCACGGACGAGCAGGCCGGGCTGCGGACCACCGCGAGCGAGCTGTGCATCGGCGGCCTGATCAAGCACGTCACCGGGGTCGAGAAGTCCTGGGTGGACTTCATCCTGAACGGCCCGGCGACGATGCCGGACTTCACATCCATGACCGAGGCCGACTGGGCCGACCGGGCAGAAGGCTTCCGGATGCTGCCGGGCGAGACGCTGGCCGGCGTACTGGCCGACTACGAGGAAGTGGCCCGCAGGACCGACCAACTGGTCGCCGCCCTGCCCGACTTGGACGTCACGTGGCCGTTGCCGAAGGCTCCGTGGTTCGAGGGCGACGCGCAATGGTCGGCCCGCCGGGTACTGATGCACATCGTCACCGAGACCGCCCAGCACTCCGGCCACGCCGACATCATCCGTGAGTCCATGGACGGCGCGCAGAGCATGGCCTGAGGCGGGTCCGCCGACTATACTCTCTGACTGATTTTTCAGTAGCGCGAAGAGCCGAAGAAAGCCCCTTGTGGAGCCCGCGCCGAGCCCTTCGAGCAGGGCGGCGAGCCGCTCTCGACGCGCAGGTCGCGGACATCGCGATGGGCGATCAACCGTGCGGCAGCGGCGCGGCCGCCTCGAGGATCTGGTGAGCGCGGGGCGCCATGCACCCGAACTCCATCGGGCTGCTCCCGGCCCGACGATCTCGGACACTCGACATTTTTGACTGAATTTTCAGTCTGTGTCAGAGTCGTCGAACCGTCGAGTAGCCCCACCGTGCTCCGCGCGCGTCCTGCCATGCCGATGGATAGCTTGGTCCTCATCACGATGATCGGAGTTCACCGTGTCCCCCCTCCTCCCGTCGGCCCCCTCACGCCGCTCAGCCCTCCGCGCCCTCGCCGGAATCGGCTCCGCCGTCATCGGAGCCACGGCGTGCGGTCCCGGTGACGAGCTGACGGGGGCCGCGAGCACCGCCCGCGACACGGGGGCCCAGGGCCTGCGCATGGGGGCCGAGTGGGAGAGCCACGCGCGCACCTTCATGTCGTGGCCCGCCCTTGAGTCGGTGTGGGAGGAGGACCTCCCCTACGCACGCGAGGACATCGCCCGCGTCGCCCGCACCATCGCGGAGTACGAGTACGTCGTGATGCTGGCCAGGTCCGACCAGCAGAAGGCCGCCCAGAAGGCCTGTGGGCGCGACGTCGAGGTCATCCCGCTGGCCGTCGACGACCTGTGGGCCCGCGACACCGTGCCCGTGTTCGTGGAGCAGGACGGTGACGTCGTCGGCGTCGACCTCAACTTCAGCGGGTGGGGCAACAAGCAGGAGCACACGAACGACGCCCGCGTCGGCCGCACCCTCCTGTCGGAGTACGACATCCCGCGCAGGAAGGCGCCCCTGGTCGCCGAGGGCGGCTCCTTCGAGACCGACGGCGAGGGCACGCTCCTCATCACCGAGAGCTCGATCGTCAACGACAACCGCAACCCGGGAAAGAGCCGGGACCGGATCGAGGACGAGATCAAGCGGACGCTGGGCATCAAAAAGGTGATCTGGCTGGCCGGCGTGCGCGGCGAGGACATCACCGACGCACACGTGGACAGCCTCGTGCGGTTCACCGCGCCCGGCGTGGTGCTCCTGGACCGGGCCTTCCCCGGCATGCCCGCCGATGCGTGGTCCCGCGCCGCCGACCAGGCCAAGTCCGTTCTCTCCAAGGCCACCGACGCCAAGGGTCGCCCCTTCGAGATCATCGACCTGCCGCAGCCCGACCTGGACAGGATCACCGGCGAGGGCGACGACTTCGTGTCGACCTACACCAACTTCTACGTCGCCAACGACTCTGTCTTCCTGCCCAGGTTCGGTGACCGCAAGGCCGACAAGCGCGCCAAGAGCATCCTGCGGGAGCACTTCCCCCAGCGCGACGTCGTGCATATCCCGATCGACACCATCGCCTCCGGTGGCGGCGGCATCCACTGCTCGACGCACGATCAGCCCGGCGGGCCCGTCGACTGACGCCTCTTCAACAGAGGGGGTGGCAATAGAGGGGGTGGCGTCAGCAACACCCCTGGTCCGGGCCTCAGACCTCCTGTCTCATGGCCCTCGTCGGCGCAGGCTTGTTCCCGTCACCAGCGAACAGTCCGGCGGTTTCCCCCGCCGGTCACCGACGGGAACGGGGAGACATGATGACCGGTCATACGCGGCGGAGGATTCTCCAAGGGGCGGCGCTCGCGGCGGCGGGCAGCGTGGTCGGCGGGTACGGGCTCGGCCAGGAGGCCGCGGCGTCCCAGGGCCGGGCCGTCGGCGGGAGCGGCGAAGGGTCTCTCCCCTTCCTGAAGGGCGCCTTCGCGCCGGTCACCGAGGAGTTGACCGCGTTCGACCTGAAGGTGACGGGCCGCGTGCCGCGCGACCTGGACGGCCGCTTTTTGCGCACCGGCCCGAACGCACTGGGCCTGGAGGACCCGCGGGCCCATCACTGGATGCTGGGCGACGGCATGGTGCACGGGGTACGGCTGCGGGGCGGACACGCCGAGTGGTACCGGAACCGGTGGGTGCGCTCCTCGCAGGTGGCGAAGAAGCTGGGCGAGAAGTACCCGGGCGAGGTCCCGCCGGACGACTTCGCGTGCAACACGCACGTGATCCCGTACAAGGGGCGGATCCTGGCCCTCCAGGAGGGCGGGCCGCTGCCGTACGAGCTGGACGGCGAGCTCGGCACGGTGCGTCCGTACGACTTCCGCTCCACGCTGCGGGGTGCGTTCACCGCGCACACCAAGTACGACGCGGCAGCGGACGAGCTGCACGCGGTGGCGTACTACCCGACCTGGGACCACGTCCGGCACATCATGATCGACCGGACCGGCCGGGTGGCACGGAGCAGCCGGATCCCGGTGCCGGACGCGCCGATGATGCACGACTTCGCCCTCACGCAGAAGTACGTGGTGATCGTGGACGTCCCGGTCACGTTCGACGCGGCGGCAGCCGAGTCGGGGGCGGCGGTGCCATACGTCTGGAACGAGCGGCACCCTATGCGCGTCGGGGTGATGCCGCGGGCCGGCGGCGCGACCCGCTGGTTCGAGATCGACCCGGTCTTCTATTCGCACACCCTCAACGCGTACGACCAGGGCGAGTCGGTGGTGGTGGAGTACACCAGCATGCCCGCCCCGTTCTACGTGGCCGGGCGGGGCAACGGCGGCCCGTTCACGACCGGCACGCCGACGCTCGACCGTTGGACGGTCGACCTGCGCGCCGGCCGGGTCCACAGCTCTCGCATCGACGATCTGCCCCAGGAGTTCCCTCGCGTCAACGAATCCCTGGTCTCGCGCAGGCACCGCTACGGGTACACGGCGAGCGCGGCCGAGATGTGGCGCGCGTACGAGACGGTGGACGGGGTGCCGCCGGACGACAAGTTCAGCAACTGCCTGGTCAAGCACGACATGTTGCGCGACAGCAAGGAGGTGGTGCGCTTCCCGAAGGGCGCGGCGGCGAGCGAGCCGGTGTTCGTGCCGCGCCGGGGCGCGCGGGACGAGGACGACGGTTACCTCCTCGCCTACGTGCACGACCCCGACCGCGGCGCCACCGACCTGGTGATCCTCGCGGCCCAGGACTTCACGTCCCGCCCACTGGCCCGCGTCCACCTGCCGGGCCGGGTCCCGCTGGGCTTCCACGGAAGCTGGGTCGGGGAACTGTAGCCGCGGTTGAGCACTAGGGGCCGCGGGTCTCGGCCGGTCGGCCGCCGCCGACCGGCCGAGTCCGTCAGTTGCCGCCGGTGCCGATCGTCGCGCCGACCGCGTCCAGTGCGGTGGTCACCGGCTGGAAGAAGGTCTCGCCGCCCGCGGTGCAGTCGCCGCTGCCGCCCGACGTGAGGCCGATCGCGCTGCCGTCGGCGGTGAACAGTGAGCCCCCGCTGTCTCCCGGTTCGGCACAGACGTCGGTCTGGATGAGGCCGCTGACGGTGCCTTCCGGATAGTTCACCGTGGCGTTGAGGCCGGTGACCACGCCGTCCTGGAGGCCGGTGGTGCTGCCCATGCGGGACACCTCCTGCCCGACCGCCGCCTCGGCGGCCTGTGTGATCTCCACCGTCTGGCCGTCACCCGTGTCGACCGTGCTCGGGGCCTCCGTCGCCGGATCGTCGTATGTGACCAGGGCGAAGTCGCCGTCCCCCGGGAACGTCGCGGCCTGGACGCTTCCGATGGCCGCGCCGTCCTGGGCGTCCGACCAGCTGTCGGCGGCCACCCCGCAGTGCCCCGCGGTGAGGAAGGCGGGAGCTCCGTCGTCGGTCGTCACGTTGAAGCCGAGCGAGCAGCGTGCGCCGCCTCCGAAGATGGCGTCACCGCCCGCGGCGAAGGGCTTGAACTCTCCCGCGGACTTCTGGATGCGGGCCATTCCCGAGCCGAGGGATTCGACGGTCGACTCCAGCTTGTCCCAGCGTTCGCCGGTGACGGTGCGGTCGGCCGTGACCACGATCTGATTCGTCTTCGGGTCCGTGGCCCACGCGGTTCCGGCCATGGTGGCCCGGCTGCTCAGTGTCTTCGTGGCGGCACCCAGCTCACCGGCGCTGTTGTCGACGCTCCGCGCCACCGCTCCAGCTCTCTTCACCTGGACGTTCACCGCGTTGTCGTCGCCCACGACGTTGACGACCAGCTGCTGCTTCGCCTCGTCGTAGTACGCCCCGGCGTACGCGTCACCGAGCTGCGAGGCCAGCGGCTCGACCAGCTTCGTCGCCGATGCCGCGCTGACCTTTTTGGCAGCGGCCCCTGAGGCGGTCTCCGAACCGGACTGCGAGGCGTTGGCCTGTTGCAGCAGCACGGCCGTCGCGACCATGCCCAGGGCCGCCGCCCCTGCCAGTACGGCCTTCCGCTTGGGTATTCGCTTGTGCCTCAACTCGTCGCCTCCTGTGGGGGTGTCCCGTGGGGGATTCCGCATCCGGTCACCGGCCGAAGCCGGTGACATGTCCGGCCCTAGATACGGGTGCGACGGGAGTTGTGTTCAGCGATGACCGTGGGAAGCCATGACCTCGGCGAGCCATGCCTCGGCGATCAGCCGGTGGCCGCGCGGGCTCGGATGGACCCCGTCGGGGGCCAGGGCCTCCGCACCGCTCGCCTCGGCGGCACCGGGCAGGAGCAGGTCCGCGCGCACCAGTTGGGCGTCGTTGCCGCGCGCCGCGCGCAGGACGGCTTCGGTGCGGGGGGCCAGGTCCTCGAACCAGCTCTCCTGCTCCGGGGTGACCGGGAGGAGGAAGGGCGTGATGACGACGAGCCGGGCGGACAGCTTCTGCCGGGTGTGCGTGAGGAGGCGGTCCAGGCAGTCCTCGAACTCGGCGACCGGGCTGGGTAGTTGGCTGTCGTAGCGCCGCCAGGTGTCATTGATGCCGATCTTGACCGTGACCACGGTGGGCCGCGGGTCGATGACGTCGGTGGTCCAGCGGGATTCGAGATCGTACACGCGGTGGCCGTTGACGCCTTTGTTGATGACCTCGGGCACGGGTCCTGCGCCGCCCGCCTCGGCGCGCAAAGCTTGCTCGATCTCGCGGACGTATCCGTTGCCGAGCGAGGTGGGATCCGTACGGTCGCGGCCCGCGTCGGTGATGGAGTCGCCGATGAACAGGAGCCTGTCGTCTGCCGTGATGTGCATGTGTGTCTGCCTCCTCAGTGCGGGCGCCCGGCCGTTCTCGCCGGCCGCTCCGAGCGCCGGGCCACCGTACGTCGCAGTGTGTCGGCCTCACGCGTCAGCAGAGCGGGGTCGTTGCCGGGCACGAACTCCAGGAGGGCGTCTGGGTGCAGGTGCTGTTCGCGCAGGTGGCCGAAGACCGCCGTCCACAGCTCGTCGCGATCGGCCAGCGGAAGTCGGTGGTGCCCCGAGGAGCGCCGCGGCGCGGGCGAGCGCCGGGAAATCGGCCAACTCGCCCGCCCCCGAGCGGAAATACGAGCCGTACGAGCAGCAGGCGAGCCCGTAACGGTCGGAGACATCACGGACAGCGCGGACCGTGTCCCGCTCCTGCGCAGGCGCGTGTACGTCCGCGCCCCACTCCACGACGTCGAGCCCGCGTCCGCGGCGCGGCGCGCGACCTCGGCGGCGGGCAGGTGCCGGAAGGTGACGGAGCAGAGCCCCGGCCTGCTCACGGCCGCGCTGTCCCCGCTCATGCCGCGTTCGGGCCGACGTCGGCCACCGTGAGGGGGCGGCGCAGTGGGGCTGTCGTCGCGTACTCGTCGGCGCCGATGTCCCGTGTGCCGCCCCGCGGGTGGCCGTCGATGTCGTCGGTCACGGCGGGGCTGCCGAGCGTCGCCTTGCCGATCGCCGGGCTGCCCGCCGTAAGCCGGGACACCCCGTCGGACTCCTTCCGCAGGAGCGGGTCGACCCGGGTGAAGCCGCCGGTGGGGATGTTGCCGTTGGCCGCACCGCCCCACAGGATGTTGCTCTGCCAGGTGAAGCCGGTGGTCTTCCCCATCGCGACCAGGCTGCCGGAGTCACCCACCAGGAGGTTGTCGGCAATGACCACCTTCTGGGGCTCGTAGTCCCGGGTCTCCCCCGCCAGGGTTTCGGCGTTGCCGACCAGTGTGTTGTGCACGATCACCGCGCGGTCGCACGCGTCGTTGCCGCGCCGCTCCTCGGGCGTCTCACCGGAGTTGTGGTCGCGGGTGCTGCCGCTGCCGACCACCAGCGCGCGTCCGGACAGGCCCGCCACGAAGTTGTTGAGGACCACGTGGTCGTTCCCGTAGAGGCGCAGGCCTTCCTTGCCGTCGAGGAGGTAGTTGCTCTCCACGCGGGTGCGGTTGCCGTGGCGCAGGACGATGCCGCCAGTGCTGTCGCGGATCGTGTTGTAGCGGACGGTGTTGTCCGAGGACTTCACCGAGATGGCCTCGGGGTCTCCGTCGCAGCGCTCGAAGAGGTTGTACTCCACGACGGCGTGGGCAGCGGAGAGCGCCCGAGGGCTGACGCCGAGGCGGATGGGCTCCCCTCCGTTGGCGCCCGCGAAGCTGTGGTCGGAGAAGTGGTTGCGCAGGATGTGCACGCGCTGGGCCATGGCCGTGCTGCCGGAGCCCTCCACGCAGAGGAAGACGCCGAGGGTGGTCTTGCCGTGGAAGTGGTTGCGGTCGACCTTGCTGTCGTCCGCGCGCACCATCACCGAGTGCAGGCCCTCGATGTCGGCGAGCTGGAAGTCGTTGCGGGTCAGCCGGATGCGCGAGCAGTTCGCCGGTATCTCCAGGGTGGTGCTCTGGCGGAACGCGAAGCCGCTGACGGTGATGTTGCTGGAGTCGCTGAAGGCGAAGCCGCGTTCGCCACGGAGTACCGCGCCGCCTCGGGACGCGGCGGAGATGGTGATGGGGGCGTCCTGGGTGCCGTTCTTGCCCGAGATGTTGATGGAGGTGCCGGACGGGACGGTGTAGGTGCCGTCGGCCAGGACGATGCGGGCGCCGGGTGCGGCGCTGTTGATCGCCTTCTGCAGGTCGCTCAGCGAACTGACCGTGGCGGACGTCCCGCTCTCGGCTGCGCCTGCCGTACGCAGAGCGGCGAGCGGCACGGCGGTGAGCGCTGCTCCTAAGGCCGTGCCGGTGAGGAAGGTGCGGCGTTTCATGTTGCCTCCGTGGGGGGTGCTGGTGGAAAGGGACTTCGCGGGTGGAAGGGGGTCCGGGCGGCTTCGGCCGACGAGCCGTCAGCCGGCCGCCGCGGTGTCCAGATACAGCTCGATCACCGGCACGGGTGTGTCGGGGCGCTGTACCGGGAGTTGGAGGGTGAGGGTGCCCGCGGGCTGTCCGCCCATCTCGGTGTTGAGGGCGGGCTCGCCGGGGGCGATCTCGATCCGGGTGATCTCGGACGCGTCGTTCAGGAGCTGGGCGTAGCGCACCCGTCCCGCGAGCCCCGGCAGGTGCAGATGGCGCAGGGGCCAGGAGAACAGGTGGACGTAGAGCCGGTCGCCGCGCTGGGTGTAGCGGCAGTCGGCGGGTGCGGTGTACGGGGACGGGCCGCAGCCGCGGAACGCCCGCTCGTGCAGGTCCGTCCAGCGGCCGAGCTCGCCGAGGGTGCCGACCGCGCGCGGGTCGAGGTCGCCGCGGCCGGTGGGGCCGACGTTGAGCAACAGGTTGCCGCCCTTGGACACGCCGTCCACGAGCATGCGGATCAGCAGGCCGGCGCTCTTGTGGTCGAGGTTGTCGCGGTCGTAGCCCCAGCTGCCGTTGAGTGTCTGGCAGGCCTCCCAGACCACGGGCCGCCCGTCCTTGGTCATCGGGCCCGCGGGCTGGTACTGCTCGGGGGTGACGAAGTCGCCGGGAAGTCCGGTCCGGTCGTTGACGAGAGTGTGCGGCTGGAGTTCGCGGATCATCTCCAGGAGCTTCGGCGCGTCCCAGTCGTCGGGGCCCTTGCCGCCCCACCAGTGGCGGCCCGCGTACGAGAAGTCGAAGAAGAGGTAGTCGACGCGTCCGAAGTCGGTCAGCAGCTCGCGGACCTGGCCGTGCAGATAGCTCCGGTAGTCGCGGATGTCGCGGTCGGCGGTGGCGGCCTTGAACTCCTCGTCGTCGCGCTGGGGGTGGGTGCCGTCCACGGGGAACGACGGGTGGTGCCAGTCGATGAGCGAGTAGTAGAACCCGACCTTGAGCCCCTCGGCGCGGCACGCCTCGACGAACGGCCGGACGAGGTCGCGGCCGTACGGGGTCTTGGTGGCCTTGTAGTCGGTGAGGGCGCTGTCCCACAGGCAGAAGCCGTCGTGGTGCTTGGTGGTGAGCACGACGTACCGCATGCCCGCGGCCTTGGCGGTCCGCGCCCACCGGACCGGGTCGTAGCGGTCGGGGTCGAAGTGGTCGAAGTACACCTGGTACTGCTCGTCTGAGAGCTTCTCCCGGTTCTTGACCCACTCATGGCGGGCGGCGAGGGAGTACAGGCCCCAGTGGACGAACATGCCGAACCGGTCGGTGGTGAACCAGGTGGTGTCGGGGGCTTCGGTCGGGCTCACGGGGTGTCGCTCCTTGCGGTCGTGGGTGGTGCGGCGGGCGGGTTTCCGGGGCTGATCAGCCCTTCAGGGCTCCGGAGGACAGCCCGTGCACGAAGGAGCGCTGGAAGAACAAGAAGACGATCACGGAGGGGAGCAGCGCGAGCAGCGAGGCCGCGAGGACCACTCCGGGCGTGACGTCGGGGTCGATCCGCAGGGTGCGCAGCGCCAGCGGCAGCGTGTAGGAGGAGGAGTCCGTGGCGACGAGCAGGGGCAGCAGGTACTGGTCCCAGATCATCGTGAAGCCGAAGACGCCGATGACGCCCAGCGCCGGCTTGCACATCGGCAGGATGATCTGGGCGAAGATGCGCAGGTCACCGGCGCCGTCGATGCGCGCTGCCTCTTCGAGTTCCTTGGGCACGTCCTTCATGAACTCGGTCATCACCAGGATGGAGAATCCCCAGGCGCCCAGCGGGACGATCATTCCCGCGAGGGTGCCGATGAGGTTGAAGTGGACGACCGGCAGATCGGCGAGGATCAGGGACAGCGGCAGGGCCAGGATCTCCTCGGGCAGCATCAGCGTGGCGAGGATCGCCACGAGGGCCACCGTCATGCCGGGGAAGACCTTCCGGGCCAGTGCGTATCCGGCCAGGACGGAAACGGCCACCTGGAGCAGCAGGCCGAAGCCGACCACGAAGAACGAGTTCAGCAGGTACGCCAGCACGCCCTGGTCGAAGGCGATCCGGAAGTTGTCCAGGGTGGCGCCCGAGGGGATGACGCTCAGCTGGGTGGGGTCCTTGACCTTGCTGAAGGCGCTGACGAGGAGGGCGAGCAGCGGTCCCGCGAAGACGATCAGGACCAGGAGGTATGTGACGGCCTTCAGGGCCCGCCCCGCGGTGCTCCTGCTCTCGGTCAGGCCGAGTGCGGTCTCGGTCGGCGCGTTCATTTGCTCTCCCTGCGGCGCACGAGGTGGACGACGATCGTCAGGATCAGCGTCATGACGAACAGGAGGACCGCTCCCGCCGCCCCGACGCCGAGCCGGTTCTGTTCGAGGCCGAGCTTGTAGATCAGGGTCATGACGACCTCGGTGGAGCCGTCGGGGCCGCCGTTCGTGAGCAGGAACACCTCGGTGAACACCCGCAGTCCGCGGATCGCGGCGAGGATGAACAGGATCGAGAACACCGACCGCAGGCCGGGCACCGTCACGTGCCACACGCGCTGCAGTCTGGAGGCGCCGTCGACCTTCGCGGCCTCGTAGAGACCGCGGTCCACGCTCGCGAGTCCGGCGAGGAAGATCATCATGTCGTAGGGGGCGCCGCGCCAGATGCCGGTGAGCATGATCGACACGAGCGACGAGTCGGGGTCGTTGATGAACCCGGACGGGCCGAACCCCACCAGGCCGAGGACGGAGTTGAGCATGCCGTCCTCGGTCGGGTGGTACATGATCCGCCACAGTTCGGCGACGACGGCGATCGGCACCACGACCGGCAGGAACGCCGCGGAGCGCACGATGCCGATGCGGCGGCCCTGCCCCTCCATCAGCAGCGCGAGCGCCAGGCCGAGGAGCATCGAGCCCGCCGTCTGCCCGGCGGCCAGGACGACGGTGTGCCAGGCGGCCTCGCGGAAGCCGTCGGAGCCGAGCACGGTGGCGTAGTTCTGGGTGCCGACCCACCGGTTGCCGAGGTAGGGCTGGACCTCCTGGAAGGACATCGTCAGGGCGTTGGCCATGGGGATGAACTTGAAGTACAGGAAGAGGAGGAGCGCGGGCGCCAGGAACAGCCAGGGGGTCCACCACCGGCCGGACCGGCGGCTGTGTCTTCGGCGGCCCCCGGCGCCCGCGCCGTCCGGGGGTCCCGCAGGGCCGGTGGCCCCCCGTCCGCCGCCGAGCGGAGCGCGTTTCACCTGGTCGAGGCTCATGACGCGGCGATTCCCTGTTCCTCGAGGATGCCGGCGAGCTGCTTGTCGAGGTCGCGCAGCTCCTTCTTGGTGTTCAGGCCGCAGTCCGCCATCAGGGCGTTGATGGCCTCCGCGGTGGTCTGCCGTACGGCGGTCCAGTTCGGGATGGAGGGGGCGTACCGGCCCGAGGAGCGGTAGACCTCGGCGTAGGTCTGCCAGCGGGGGTCGGGACGGACCTTGGAGACGTCCACGGTCTTGTTGACGGGCAGTTGGACGGTGAAGCCGGTCTCGCCCTTCATCCCGGTGCGCTGGCCCTTGGCGGAAACGGCGAAGTCGGCGAAGGAGTCCTGGCCCGCCCGGTTCGCGGAGCCCGCCATCAGATAGACGGAGCCGCCCTCGGCGAGCACGGTCGCGTCCTTCGGGCCCTTGGGCATCGGCACGACCTCGTACTTGTCCTTGCCGAGCACCTCGTCGAAGCGGGGCAGGAGGTAGGGGCCGACGGCGAACATGCCGGTCCGTCCCGCCTCGAACGTCTCGTTCGTGGGCGGGGTGTCCATGGTGACCGCGCCGGGCTGGATGGCCTTGCCCTTGCAGCCCAGGTCGCGGAACCACTGGACGGCCCGTACCGAGTTCTTCGTGGACATGGCCGGCCGGTACTTCCCGCCCCCGGCGTCGGCGATGAAGTCTCCGCCCGCGGCCCAGAGGAAGTTGGAGAAGTACCAGGAGGCGTAGCCGCGTTTGGTGGACAGCGGGGCGGCGAGGCCGTAGGTGTTCTTCTTTCCGTCGCCGTCCGGGTCCTTGGTGGTGAAGGCCTTGGCCATCGCGGCGAAGTCGTCCCAGTTCTCGGGGACGTCGAGCTTCAGCTTCTCGCGCCAGTCCTTGCGGATGAGCAGCCCGGTGGCCTGCGCCGAGTACGGTAGGCCGAACTGCTTGCCGTCCAGGCTCTTTCCGGAGTCGAGGCCTTGCGCGGTGATCTCACCGCTGCTCTTGATCTTGTCCAGGTCGATCTCGCGGAGCAGGCCCTGGCTGTGCATGGCGCCGAGCTGTGTCACGTCGTTCATGACGATGTCGGGGAGGTCCTTCTGCGCGGCCCGCTGCTGCAGCTTGGTCTCGAAGTCGTCGAAGATGGCCGTCACTTTGACCTTGAGGCCGGTGGACTTCTCGAAGGCGGCGGCCAGGGCGAGCGTGCCCTTCTCCCCCGGTCCGCCCGGTGTCGTCCTGGTCCACAGTTCGAGCGGTGCCTTGGAGTCCTGCTCGACGTCCGCTCCCGCGGGACCTGATGTACAGCTGGTGAGGATCAGTGCCGATGCGAGGAAACCCGCACCGATCCACCGCGATCTCTGCATCACAACTCCCGTTTCACTGCGTCACGGCCGCCCCTAGTAAGCGCTTGCCGGGGACGCTAACGGCGCGGCAAATCCCGGGTCAATACTCCGATGAATACAAAATTTCCTGATCGACCCACCGAACGCCGTACGCACACTCCCCCTGTACACCACCCCGCGGCGGACCACGTCCCCATGGGGAGGGAGACCTTGAACTCCCGCCCACCGCCTTGAAGTTCTCGCTGTACAGGGCATCGACCCAACGCGTTCACGGCGAGTACACGCGTTGCCCGCACCCCGGGCAGGCCGTCCCGTGTCAGCCAACTTCCGTTTCTCCGTAGACACATCGGCCATCCGCAGTCATCCGATGTATCGTCGCCCGGAGCGGCGAATTTTCGAAATTTCGAACAAGCTGCGCCAACCTTCCACACCCAGACGGACTTTTCCCCACAGGCCCACACGCTGGTAGCCGAGGAGCGTCATCGACATGGACGAGACAGCACGCCGACCGACAGCACTGCTGGTCATGGAGGAGGAACGGAGGGCCGACGTCTATCCGCCCGAGGTGCTCGCCGGCATCGACCTGCTCGTGGACCGGCAGGGCCCACCGCTCACCCGGCAGCAGCTCGAAGACCACCCCGGCGTGCTGCGCGACACCGAGATCCTGCTCACCGGCTGGGGCGCTCCCGTCCTCGACGCCGCCTTCCTCGCGCAGGCCCCCGCGCTGCGGGCCGTGCTCGTCGCGGCAGGTTCCGTACGGCACTTGACGACGCCCGCGTTCTGGGAGCGCGGCATCCCGATCGTCTCCGCGGCAGCGGCCAACGCCGTCCCGGTGGCCGAGTTCACGCTCGCGCAGGTCCTCCTCGGGCTGAAGCAGGTCCACCGCATCGGCCGCGACATGGCCGCCAGCCGCAAGTTCCCGCCCAACCCCGCCGTTCCCGGCGCCTACCGGTCACGGGTGGGTCTGATGGGGCTCGGCCACATCGGCAGGCTCGTCGCGGCCCATCTGCGCCGCTTCGACGTGGACCTCCTCGCCACGGATCCCCTCACCCGCGAGGCCGCCGCACAGGAGATGGGCGTACGACTCGTCGGCATCGAGGAGCTCTTCGCCACCTGCCACGTCGTCAGCCTCCACGCCCCGCTCCTGCCCGAGACCCGCGGCTCCGTCGGCGCTCAGCTGCTGAACTCCCTGCTGCCGGGGGCGACTCTGATCAACACGGCCCGGGGCGCGCTCATCGACGAGGCGGCGATGGCGGAGGTCCTGCACGCCAGGCCCGACCTCACCGCCGTCCTCGACGTCACGCACCCGGAGCCCCCGGCCGCGGACTCGCCGCTGTTCACCCTCCCCAACGCCGTCCTGACGCCTCACCTCGGCGGTGCGCTGGGGGCCGAACGCCACCGGCTCGGACACCTCGTACGCGACGAACTCAGGCGCTTCCTGCGGGAGCAGCCCCTCCGCCACGCGATCGACCCCGCCCATGCCGCATCCCTGGCCTGACACCCGGACCGTCCGCGGGCGACGGGTCCGTCGTCCCGGCCGACCGGAGCCTCTGCGCCAGTACGCGGCAGCGTTGGCCGAGTTCCGGCGGGTCGAGCACCTCGAAGTCGTGCCCCAGCAGGAGCACGTGCATGAGCACGGCGTCGAGGCGCTCGCCGCCGCTCAGCACCTCGCAGCACTCGCTCCCCCGCGGCCGCACGACCGCCGCCGACGCCGGAATCTGCGCGCGCACCGTGTCGGCCGCCGCGTGCACGAGGAAGCGCGCCTGATGCGGATAGACCCGACTGGCCACCCCTTCCTGTACGTAGGTGGCCGCGTCGGGTGCCTCGCGCGGGCGGAAGCGGAAGGTCCGTGCGGACGCGTCGGTCATCTTGTCGACGCGGAAGCTGCGCCAGTCGTCACGGTCGAGGTCGAAGGCGAGGAGATACCAGCGCCGGTCGGAGGCCACCAGGCGGTAGGGCTCGACCCGCCGCCTTCCCACCTCGCCCCTGGAGGGGTAGTCGAAGCCGGCCTCGACCTCGTCACGGCACGCTCTGGCCAGCGTCATGAGCACCTCGGGGTCGACGGGCGCGCGGCCTCCGTTGAAGAACTCCACCGACTCGGAGAGCGCGCGGACCTCGTGCCGTAGCCGTGCGGGCAGCACCTGGTCGAGCTTGGTCAGCGCCTGGAGTGCGGCATCTCCGGCACCGGCGACCGCGCCTCCCGCGCCGGCGAGCAGCGAGACCGCGGTGGCGATCGCCTCCTGGTCGTCGAGGAGCAGCGGCGGCAGGTCCCGCCCCGGACCGAGCCGGTAGCCGCCGCCGACGCCTTGGCCCGCGTGCACCGGATAGCCGAGCGTGCGCAGCCGGTCGACGTCGCGCCGTACGGTGCGGGCCGTGACCCCGAGCCGGGCGGCGAGCTCGGGGCCCGTCCACACCTGGCATTGCTGGAGCAGACCGAGCAGCGTGAGGACCCGCTCCGTGGTGCCCAGTTCGTCGTCGCGTGCCCCGTCCATGCGCTCAGACTGCCAGAGATGGCGGACCGATCCTGTCCGCCATGGGTGTCACGGTGGCTCCATGAACGCAGACGGACTCCACTGGAACCGGACACCGCGTGAGCAGCGTGAAGCCCGCCTGAATTGTTTGGCCCGCTTGAACTGCCTGGCCCGCTTGAACTGCCAGCCGCATCTGAACTGCCCGCACACGAACACCGCCGCGAACGGAGCAAGCCGATGAGCCGTCACATCCAGATCACCTTCGACGCCCATGACCCGCGGGCCCTGTCGTCCTTCTGGCGCGACGCGTTGGGTTACGTCCACCCCGGCCCGCCCGGCGTCGACCTGCCCGATGGCGCCGACGCGCTGGCGGCGTGGGACGACTTCCTCGCGCGGATCGGCGTACCGGAGGATCAGCGCAACTCGAGGTCGGCCATCGAGGATCCGGCGGGGGACGGTCCCCGCGTGTTCTTCCAGCAGGTCCCGGAGGACAAGATCGCGAAGAACCGCGTCCACCTCGACGTCCGTGCGGCTCCCGGACTGCAGGGCGAGGAGCGCATGGCGGCGCTGGAGGCCGAGTGCGACCGCCTCGTCGCGCTGGGGGCGAAGCGGGTGCGCCGTGATGAGCCCGCTCCCCCGCTGGGCGCCGGCCTCATCGTGATGACCGACCCCGAGGGCAACGAGTTCTGCCTGGACTGACTCCGCCCGCCACTCTCCTGTCGTCACGGTGCGTGACGGCTGGACGGGCGGGGTCGCCGTCTCCCGCTTACGTTGAAGCGAGAGGCCCACACCGTCTGTGACACCGGTGGGCGCTGCACCGACAAAGGAGTGGTCATGGCTGACAAGGGCGGCATGGACAAGATGAAGGGCAAGGCCAAGGAGATGACCGGCAAGGTCACGGGCGACCGCGGCAAGCAGGCCGAGGGCAAGATGGACCAGGCGAAGGGCGACGCCAAGAAGGCCATGGGCGACGCGCGCGACCGGGCAGAGGACGCGCGCGACTCCATGAAGCGCCGCGACGGCGCCTGACCTGACTTCACCGAAGCCCCCGCCCACTCCCGTGCGGGGGCTTCGGCCATTCCGGACGGCTCCCGCCACACGGCTCTCACGGCGGGTGGTCCGGGCCCGCTCTAGGCCGCCACGATGAATCGCTGCGGTCGGCACAGCGTGTCGGACGCGACAGGACCGCCCACCGGATGGGCGTGCGGCATCGTCGGCAGCGCTCGTACCCCCGGCGGATCACCGCCCCGGTGCGGGCCAGGAGCCCGGCGGCCCGCGAAGGAGAGCAGATCTGGTGCGCGGTATGCGCGGAGCGGGACGGTGTGCGCTCGCGGTGGTGCTGCTCGCCCTACTCGGCGGCTGCGGCAGTGTCCAGGAGCGCGAGGACTCCGCCTCCGCTGCGGTGGTCCTCTTCCAGGAGAACCTGCGTACGCCGGACACCGAGCGGGGCTGCGCGGCGCTGGCCCCCGGGACGCGCGAAGAGCTGGAGCAGAACGCCGAACTGCCGTGCGCGCGTGCGCTGTCCGATGCGGGGCTGCCCGAGGCGGACACGGCGGACGAGGTGCGCGTCGTCGACGTGTACGGGCGTCAGGCCCGGGTCGTGACGGACCGCGACACGTTCTTCCTGTCGTCCTTCCCCGGCGCCCGACTCCCCGCGCTGGGCAGCCGGGGGCGGCGCACGGCAGGCCTGGTACTCCCGGTCGCTCGGCACACTCATGTGCACGTTCTTCCTGTTCTCCTGGCTGGCACAGTCCGTCACCGGCGTGGCCGCGTACAACGAGGAACACCTGCGGGAACTCCAGGCGCCGGTCAGCTGGTTCCAGTACCTGGGCGCCGCGGACTTCTGGAACCGCACCCTGCAGAACTGGCAGTCCGAGCTCCTCGCCGTCGGGTCGATGGCCATCTTCTCCGTCTATCTGCGCCAACGCGGCTCACCGGAGTCGAAGCCGGTCGGCTCGGCGCATGACTCGACCGGGGTCGAAGGCGGCTGAGGCCGCCGACGGGAGCCTCGTCGATCAGTGCCGGTCGTCCACCGGTGCGTAGGGCGGGATCGCCGCCTCGCCCGCTGCCGCGCGCAGGACGTCCTTGAGCATGTCCGGGGTCAGCCGGCCCGTGAACGTGTTCCGCTGGCTGACGTGGAAGCAGCCGTACAGGGTGACCGGCCCCGGGCCGGATTCCCCGGCTGCGGCGGCCGCCCCTGAGCGGCCTCCGGTTGCCTGCTCGTCCGCACGCTCCAGGGTCACCCGCGTGCCGTGCGCGAACCGCGGCCGTGGCTTCGGCACACGCCACCCCGCCGCGGCGAACGCGGGCAGGGCGGCCTGCCAGCCGAACGCCCCCAGAATCACCGCCGACCGCAGCCGCGGCCCCAGCAACTCCAGCTCCCGCACGAGCCACGGCCTGCACGTGTCCCGCTCACCGGGGGTCGGCTTGTTCTCGGGCGGTGCGCAGTGCACCGGCGACGTCACCCGTACCCCACGCAGCGTCAGGCCGTCGTCCAGGGAGACCGCCAGCGGGCTCGAAGCGAGGCCGACTTCGTACATCGCCTTGTACAGGACGTCTCCGGAACGGTCGCCCGTGAACATCCGGCCCGTCCGGTTCCCGCCGTGCGCCGCGGGCGCCAGCCCGATGACGAGCAGCGAGGCGTCCGGCGGCCCGAACCCGGGCACGGGCCTGGCCCAGTACGTCCAGTCCATGAAGGCGGCCCGCTTGACCCGGCCCACCTCCTCCCGCCACGCGACGAGGCGGGGGCACGCGGCGCACCCCGCGATCCGGGCGTCCAGCTCGTCCAGCTCGTTCATGCGGACCCGAACAGCGCATCGTCGGTGGAACGGACGATGCGCGCCTGCATGTTCCGTTCCATCATCTGCAGCGCGGCGGCGGCGAGATCGCTGTGGATGCTCGCGCAGGCATCCTCGGCCACGACCAGATCCAGGTGCCTGATGTGGGCGTCGAGGGCCGAGTAGAGGATGCACTGCTCGGTCACCTGACCGCAGAGGAGCACGGAATCGATGCCGCGCTGGCGGAGCAGGTACTCCAGCGGGGTCTCGTAGAAGATCGAGTGCCGGGCCTTCACCACGAAGAGCGAATCGCCCTCGGGGCGGATCGGAGCGACCAGATCGGCGTGCGGGCCGCTCAGGACCATGTCGAGGAGCTCGTCGTGGTGCGAGCGCCACAGACCGAAATTGTCATTGGCGTAGATCACCGTGATGTCCTCGGTCCGCGCCCGCTCGATCAGCCTGCGGACGTTCGGCAGCACTTCCTTGACCGACCCGCGGAGGATTTCCGCGTCGGGGTGGTCGTACATGTTGATCATGTCGACGACGATGAGAGCCTTCACAACCATGCCCCGAGTCCATCACGCGCCACACCCGTATCCGCGCTTGCCCCGCCTGAGGGCGCGGTGGCGTCTGCCTCATGGCTTCACCCGTAGACGGTGGGTGTAAATGGTTGGCGCGGCATCCGGATTCGGCGAGATGCTCCCAAGTGTCCGGATCCTGTCGGGAGAGGGAGTTGTGATGACCGCTGGCATGTCGGAGCCGTCCGGGTCGCGGCCCGAAGTCCGTGTGGCGGGCGGAGCGGTGCGCGGGCTGCGGGAGGCGGGGGTGGCGGTCTTCCGCGGCATCCCGTTCGCCGAGCCGCCGGTCGGCGGGCTGCGTTTCGCCGCGCCCCGGCCCGTACGGGGCTGGGACGGAGTGCGGACGGCGGAGTCGTTCGGACCACCGCCCCCGCAGGGCGGCCATTTCGGCATGGACGCGCTGGCGCGGGAGGTGGTGGGCGACGACTGGCTGACGGTCAACGTCTGGTCGCCGGAGCCGGGGCCGGGCGCGGGGCTGCCGGTGATGGTGTGGATCCAGGGCGGTGCCTACACGATCGGCATGTCCGGCCTTCCCGAGTACGACGGCGGCCGCCTCGCCCGGGAGGGCGGCGTCGTCGTGGTGACGTTCAACTACCGGGTGGGCCTGGAGGGTTTCGGGCAGTTCGAGGGGGCGCCCGCCAACCGGGGGCTCCTCGACCAGGTCGCCGCCCTGGAGTGGGTGCGTGACAACGTCCGGGCCTTCGGCGGCGATCCGGACCGCGTCACGGTCTTCGGCCAGTCCGCGGGCGGCGGGTCGGTGGCCGCGCTCCTGGCGATGCCGCGCGCGGCCGGACTCTTCCGCCGGGCCGTGGCGCAGAGCGTGCAGGGCACGTTCTTCTCGCCGGAGCTCGCCGCCGACATCGCCACGGCCTGCGCCGCCGAACTGGGGCTGCGGCCCACGGTGGAGGAGCTGTCCGCGGTGGACCCGGCCCGGTTGTCGGCCGCGGGGGACGCGGTCGGCGCCAAGATGGAGCAGTGGGCCGATCGCTGGGGTCCGGTGGCGCACCGGTCGATCACCTTCTCCCCGGTCGTCGAGGGGGACGCACTGCCGGTGACTCCGTGGCAGGCGCTGGCCGAGGGCTCGGGGCGTCGCATCGAGCTCCTCGTCGGTCACACCCGCGACGAGCAGCGGCTGCTCACCGCACTCGACGGGCTGCTCGGTCAGGTGACACCGGAACAGGCGGAGACGGCTCTGCGTGTCTTCGGCCCCGGCGGCCCGGGCGGTGACGGTGCACGCCGCTACCGCGAAGGCTTTCCGGCCGCGGGCCCGGACGAACTGCACGAACTGGTCCAGTCCGACTGGGTGTTCCGCATGCCGAGCCTCCACCTGGCCCAGGCCCAGAGCGGCGCCGGTGGCCGCGCCCATGTCTACGAACTGACGTGGCCCGCCCCGGGTATGGGCGGTGTGCTCGGCGCCTGTCACGGGCTCGACGTGCCGCTCGTCTTCGGCAACCTGGACCGCGGTCAGCCCGCCGCGCTCATCGGCGAGGGTTCGCCCCCGGAGGCGGCCGAGCTGTCCGCCCGTATGCGTGCCGCGTGGACGGGCTTCGCCACGAACGGCGACCCCGGCTGGCCCGCCTACGACGCCGAGTGGCGCCTCGTGCGGCTCTTCGACACCCGGCCGAGTGTCACCACGTACCCGGAAGAGGCCTCGCGCCGGATCTGGCAGGACCACACGTTTCCGGTTCTGCCGCTGCTCTGAAGCACTCTGGAGCACATGGACAGCCTGCGCCCGTTGCCTCCGGGGCGGGGCGGCGACCCTTCGTCGCCGCCCCGCCCCGGCCGGTCACTCGTCGACGGCCGAGCCGAACGCCGCGCGGGTCGCCGGGGCACCGAGGGCGGCACCGCCGTAGGACCAGGAGCCGTCCGCCACCAGGCCCTTCGTGCTCGCGGGCAGCACCCAGACCGCTCCGTCGCGCGTGTTCTCGCCGGGGGCCGCCGCGATCAGCTCGGAGCGGCCGTCGCGGTCGGTGTCGGCGAGGCGGATCTGCCCGCCCCACCCGTCGCTCTCCTCCACCACGCCGGGGACGTACGCGGTGTTCTGGTCGAAGGACTGCGCACCCGTGCCGGTCAGTCCCTCGGCCGAGCCCCGCAGCAGCCAGACGGCGCCCGCGTCCGGTACCGTCCCCACGTCCTCGCCGGAGGCGCCGACGGCCACGTCCGCGTAACCGTCGCCGTCGACGTCGTCCACGGACAGCTCGCCGCCCCAGTCGTCGCCCTCCTCGGCCGTGCCGGGAACGCCCGGGGAGTCCTGCGTCCACCACTGGGGCGCGTTGTCCGGCTCCTGGCCGACGGGGCCTTCCTCGCCGCCGTAATAGACGCCCACCAGTCCTCCGTTCGCGCCCTGCGGCTGGTCGGCGGAGGTCTTCGACTGGCCGACGACCAGGTCGTCGTACCCGTCGTTGTTGACGTCGCCCGACGCGGTGCCCAGGCCGCCGTTCAGGTCGCGCATGTGGGTGACAGCGCTCTCGCCGCCCGCGAAGACGGACGACCAGCCCTGCTTGTAGCCGTCGTCGGGGCTGTAGCCGGAGATGACCAGCTCGGCGTAGCCGTCGCTGTCGTAGTCGCCGGTCGTCAGATAGCCGGGCTGGATGGCGGTTCCCGCGGGGTGCTCCGTGGTGTCGACGGAGTCGGTGTAGTGCAGCGCGCCCCCCTCGTAGGTGAAGAGCTGGGCGCCTCGCCGGTCGAGCACGGCGACCATGTCGTTGGGGGTGGTGCCGGTGAAGCGGGCCGCGGTGACGGACATTCCGAAGCGGGCGCCCTCCTCGGGGTGTGCGGCGGCGAGGTTCAGCACGCGGTCGGTCCGCAGTCCGGTCTTCGAACCGAACAGGACCGTGACCCGGCCTGCGTTCTCCGTCTCTCCCACGTCCTCGCCGGGAGCGCCGATGAGCGCGTCGTCGTATCCGTCACCGTCGAGGTCGCCCGTGGCGACGGCCGAACCGAAGGAGTCGTACGTCTCCGAGCTGCCGGGCACACCGGTGGTGGACTGGCTGAACACAGCCGTACGGGCCTTGGGGACACTGTTGTTGACGCCGATGCCGTTGGCCGCGCCGTACTGGACCGTGACGTACCCCGCGCCCTCCTTGCCGCTGACGGTGCCGTCCGGCGCGCCGATCAGGACGTCGTCGTAACCGTCGCCGTCGAAGTCGGAGTTGCGGTCGGCGGCGCTCGTGCCGCCCGGCACGCCTGCCAGGGCCGAGGGGGCGGCGGCGATGCTGACCCCCGTCAGGAGCAGGAAGGACGCGGCCGCGACGGCTGCGGACGTCTTGGTGCGGCGGGATCGGAAGGTGGTGCCGGTTCTGGTGCTCGTGTCGGTGCCGGTCTCGATGCTGGTGCCGATGGACGTGCTGGTCATGGCCTGCTCCCCCGAAGGTCTGATGACGCATGAGCGCAAAGATCCGGGCATGTGGCGCTATCACTCGGTACGTGCCCGTTCCTCACTGACGCCCAGTTCGACCTCGGAAGCCGCACGGGAGTTGTGGTGCTTGCCATGGGCGTGACACACCAGTGACATAAGTTGCGAAACGCGGACCTCAGGTCTCGGACGTTGGGCCTCGGACCTCGGACCTCGGCGGCCCAACGGTCAATGGCCGCCGGTCAGTTCGCCGCTGAGTCTCTCGTGGAGCTGGGCACTCGGCCTGTTCAGGCCGATGATCTCCACCGTCTTGCCGCGCTGCGCGTACTTGCTCTCGATCGCGTCGAGGGCGGCGACGGACGAGGCGTCCCAGATGTGCGCGGCCGTCAGGTCGATGACGACCTGGTCGGGATCGCCGGCGTAGTCGAACCGTCCGACGAGATCGTTGGCGGAGGCGAAGAACAGTTCACCGGTGACGGAGTAGCGCACGCTGCCACCATCAGGGGCAGTGACGGCTGCGACCTGGGCGAAGTGGGCGACGCGCTTGGCGAAGATCACCATTGCGGTGACCGAGCCCGCGACCACACCGACGGCGAGGTTGTGCGTGGCGACCACGCACGCCACGGTGACGACCATGACCGTGATCTCGCCGGCGGGCATCCGCTGCAGTGTCTTGGGCGCGATGGAGTGCCAGTCGAAGGTCGCGAAGCAGACCATCACCATCACGGCGACCAGCGCGGCCATGGGAATGTCGGAGACGACGGGTCCGAAAACGATGCACAGGACCATCAGGAACGCGCCCGCGAGGAAGGTCGACAGGCGGGTGCGGGCGCCGGACACCTTCACGTTGATCATCGTCTGGCCGATCATGGCGCAGCCGCCCATGCCGCCGAAGAAGCCGGTGACGATGTTGGCGATGCCCTGGCCGATGGACTCACGGGTCTTCGAGGAGCGGGTGTCGGTGATGTCGTCGACGAGCTTGGCGGTCATCAGGGACTCCATCAGACCGACCAGCGCCATGGCGAGCGCATAGGGCGCGACGGTCGTCAACGTGTCCATGGTGAACGGCACATCGGGCAGGCCCGGCACCGGCAGGGAGGACGGCAGCTCGCCCTTGTCGCCGACTGTCGGCACCGCGATTCCGGCGCCGACCGTGATCACCGTGAGGATCACGATGGACGCGAGCGGTGCCGGGATCACCTTGGTGACCTTCGGGAAGAACACCATGAGGGCGAGCCCGCCCGCGATCAGCGGGTAGACGGGCCAGGGCACGTCGTGCATCTCGGGGACCTGCGCCATGAAGATCAGGATGGCGAGGGAGTTGACGAAGCCGACCATCACGCTGCGAGGGACGAAGCGCATCAGCTTGGCGACGCCGACCGCGCCCAGGATGATCTGGAAGATCCCGGCCAGGATGACGGCGGCGACCAGATGGCCGAGGCCGTGCTCGCGGTTGAGCGGGGCGATGACCAGGGCCACGGCGCCGGTCGCCGCGGAGATCATCGCGCGGCGCCCGCCGACGATCGAGATCGTCACGGCCATGGTGCAGGAGGCGAACAGACCGATCGCGGGGTCCACCCCGGCGATGATCGAGAACGAGATCGCCTCGGGGATCAGCGCGAGCGCGACGACCAGACCGGCGAGCACCTCGGTGCGCCAGACCTTCGGGTCGGACAGCCAGTCGGGGCGCAGGCCACGCAGCCGGGCGGCCGGGGACAGTGCGGACGTGGACAAGAGAGGTACCTGTCGTGCTCGGGCAGCGCCTGGCATCACCCGGGGCGTGCGGAAAAAAAGGGGGAGGACCCCAACGTTACGGTAGAGATCGAGAGTGACCGCGACGGCCGCGGTGAGTGCCGAGGAAGCTGCCTCCCCCGCGCCGAGCCTCAGTTGCCGGCGCCCTTGCCTATGTAGAGCTCGGCGAACGCGGCAGCGGCGGCCGGTGAGCCGAGGATCCTGCGCAGTCGGGCGGCCGCGGTGCCCGCCTTGAACGGGTCACCGGACGACGGCCCGTGCAGCAGTTCCGACAGCCACTGGGAGAACTCCTGGTACTGCCACACTCTCGGCAGGCAGGCCTCCGAGTATCCGGTCAGCGCGCTGTCGTCCCCTTCGCCTTCCACTGCCCCTTCACCCTCCCCTTCCCCGCAATAGGCGACGAGTGCGTCGCCGAGCAGCAGGGCGTCGTGCAGCGCCAGGTTCATGCCCTTCGCGGCGATCGGAGCGGCGAGGTGCGCGGCGTCGCCCGCGAGGTACAGCCGCCCGTGGGACATGGGTTCCACGACGTAGTTGTGCATGTCGAGGACGCGCTTCTCGATCAGTCGCCCCTCGGTGAGCGGCGGCGCTCCGGCCACGGTGAGGCGGGCGTGCAGCTCGGACCAGACACGTTCGTGGGACCAGTTCTCGGGGTCGTCGCCGGGCGGGCATTCGAGGTAGTAGCGGGTGACCTGGGGGCTTCGGGCCATGTGGGCCGCGAATCCGCGCGGGTGGAGGCCGAAGACGACACAGTCCGAGGAGGGTGGCGCCTCCGCGAGGAGGGCGAGCCAGCCGATGCCGTAGTCGTGCCGGGCGACGGTGGCCCGCTCCGTCCCGAGGTACCCCAGGTAGGTGCGCGTCACGCCGCGCGCGCCGTCGCAGCCCGCGATCGCGTCGCAGTCGATGCGTATGCGCTCGCCCGTCCGCGGGTCGGTGTACGACACGGAGGGACGGTCCGTGTCGATGCCGTGCAGTTCCACGTCGCGTACGCCGAAACGGATGTCGCCGCCCGCCCGGTCGGCGTAGGCGCGCACCAGGTCCGTCACCAGCAGGGGCTGGGGATAGACGAAGTGGCGGTGCCCGGAGAGCTCTCCGTACGCGAACCGGTGGCGCTCCCCCGCCCAGCGGAACTCGCATTCGCCCTGCGTCTGCGCGCCCTCCAGTAGCCGGTCGGCGAGCCCCCGCTGCTGGAGGGCGCGCACGGCCCATTCCTCGATGAAGCCCGCGCGGGGCCGCTGCTCGATGAACTCTCTGCTCTCCGTCTCCAGGACCACGCAGTCGACGGAGGCGGCACGGAGGATGTTGGCGACGGTGAGGCCCGCCGGTCCGGCTCCTACGACGACGACGCGGGCGCGCCGTCGCGGCGCGGAGGACTCGGGGGTCGAGACGAGGTTCATCGGGGAAGTATGACGCGGACACGACGAACCGTGAGACCACCCCGGGCGGTCTCCGCGGATCCGGACGGCGGGCATCGGATGTGGTGCGACAATCTGCCCGAGACCACGCCCGTGCCTGATCACCGGGTGTGCCGGTCTCGTTGCGGGAGGCGCCGGTCACGGACGTCCCCGGGGCAGCGGCGCCCCGGCGGACCGGCGGTGGGGAGGAATCGATGGTGGTGGAGTGGCGGTACATCGCCCAAGGCGTGCGGGTCGTTCCCGAACCTGTGGCCACGCCCTTCATCTGGACGGGAGCGTATGCGGGCGCCTTCGTCCTGGTGACCGTGCTCGATCTGCTCGGTGCGCTCGACCGCACGGGGATCGCGCTCGCGGCTCTCTCCGTGCTGGCCGCGCTGCTCGGACTGCGCGGCCGTTTCGTCGCGGCACCGGGGACGGCCCTGTTGTGCTGGGCGCTCCTCAATGTCTTCGCCACGCACCCCATCGGGGAGATCTCCTGGGCCGGGCACCGCGACCCCCAGTGGATCACGTGCCTGCTGGCCGCGGCTCTTGTCGGCACGACGGCGGGGCGCGTGCTGCACGCGCGCGCCGCGTACCGCCGCATCAGCCCGTACGACGGCACGGGCTGACCCGGACCGTTCACGTATCCCGACCGGGGCCGCCGAAATCCGTTTCCCGCCGTGCGGTGATGCTCCTACGGTGGCGCGGTGACGACTCAAGTGATCATTCTCAACGGCGGGTCCAGCTCCGGGAAGTCCGGCATCGCACGGTGCCTGCAGGCGGTGCTGCCGGATCCGTGGCTGGCCGTCGGCTGCGACACGCTGGTGGACGCGATGCCCGCGTCCCTGCGGACCGCGTCGGAGGGCATCGAGTTCGCCGCGGACGGCGAGGTCACCGTCGGCCCCGAATTCCGGGCGCTGGAGGCGGCGTGGATCGAGGGGATCGCGGCGATGGCCCGTGCCGGAGCCCGCGTCGTGGTCGACGAGGTCTTCCTCGGCGGTGCGGCATCCCAGGCCCGGTGGCAGAAGGCCCTCGGTGATCTGGGGGTGTTGTGGGTCGGCGTCCGCTGTGACAGCACGGTCGCCGCGGGCCGCGAGACGGCGCGGGGCGACCGGGTCGCCGGGATGGCCGCCTCCCAGGCCGAGGTGGTCCACCGCGACGTGCTCTACGACATGGAGGTGGACACGACCCATACCGAATCACTGGAGTGCGCACGAGCCATCGCCGCCCGCGTCGCCTGAACGACACGCCGCCCATTCCTATTCGATGCAGGTTTTTCGTGTCAGTCATCGGTGAACTCATTGCCCCAGTTCCGTAAATGCCGAATGGCGCCCGAGGCACTTGATGCCTCGGACGCCATCGGGGTCAGTGGGGCGGTGAATTCACGCCCCGGCGCGGGTCAGTGGCCCGGGCCCAGACCGCCGTAGTAGCCGCCGAGCTGGTCGCGGTAGGCCGGGTCGCCCAGGTGCTTCTCCTTGTCGAACTCGGGCGCGTCCTTGATCTGGTCCTTGGTGCGCGAGACCAGGATCTTCCGCGCCTCGTGGTCGATGGCGGTGACGGTGCTCGCGGGCAGCAGCACCTCCTTGCCGAAGATCCACACCCCGGTGTCGACCACGATGTACTGGTTGGCGACCTCGTTCGAGTGCTTGTCGACCTTGCCGATGTGACCGTCCGCGGCCTCGACCTTGTAGCCCGTCAGATCGGCGTCCGGGCCGTGCCCGGCGGTGGGAGCGTAGCTCCAGATTTCGTTGCTCATCGAGAACTCCTCAATTTGGTTTTCCCTGAAACGCAGGGATTCACATAGCGGGAGGAGATGATCAACCTCCAACGCATCGGGTGCCCTGCCGGAAAGCGGCCAAACAGATACTTCCGGCCGACTCCGCAAGGCTGGTTCCGCCTTGGTGTCACAGCAAGTCGCGGGGCACCGTTTCATTCCAGGTGCGTGAGAAAACCCTCCGGTCTCCCTCGTAACCGTCCAGGGTGGCGTCCACCCGGAACTGGTCCTCGTCACAGCTGAGTACCGTGCGGGTCTCCACCCGTACGTCCCAGTCGTCGCGCCGGAAGGACATCGTCCAGGCCGACTCGCCGGTGGCGGAGGTGAAGTCCTCGGCCACCGAGGTGTAGCGCTCGTAGGCCCGGCAGCCGACGTCGAGGCCGATGTCCTCAAGGCGCACCGTCCCCCGGTCCTTGACGATCTCCAGCTCCGCGGCGTAATCGACCAGATCACGCTTGACCAGCCAGCGCTCCTCGGGGGCGACCAGCCGGACGGGGCTCCTGGGCCGCGTGCCCTCCGGTTCGTCGAAGGGCTGGTCCGGCAGCGCGTCGGGCTCCGCCAGCGGGCGGACCGGGAGCGTCAGGGTGCTCGACCTCTCGTACACGGTCAGGAGCACCGGCTTGGGCGGTGGCCAGGCCAGCGGCCAGTACGAGGTGGACAGGGACACGCGGATGCGGTGACCCGGCGGGAAGGCCTGCGCGACACCGTTGAGCGGGATGACCGCGCGGTAGCGGCGCCCGGGTTCAAGGGGACGCGGGTCGCTGTGCGCCTCGCTACGGGTGAGGTTGAGCAGGCCGTAGCTGACGCGGGTGGCGCTGCCGTCGGGGGCCACGTCGGACAGGCGGGCCGCGACCATGGCGACGGGTTCGCTGACGCTCAGGTCGAGTTCGACGCACGGCGAGCCGAGGATCTCCGTGCGCTCGGTCAGCGGCTCGGTCTGGAAGACCAGTGAGCCGCCGTCCTCCTCACGCTGGTCGTAGGGCAGGTCGGGGGGCGCGTTGTAGGAGGCCCACTTCCCGCCGAACTGGCCCACGGAGAGCGGAGACTGGACGGAGAGGCCCTCGCCCGCACCCGCTGCCTCCGGCCCTTCCGGGATTTCGGTGTACTCGGCGGACTCGGGAGTCGCGTGGGTCTCGGAGACCGGGTCGGAGAGACCGTGACGTGTGAGGCGCCGCACGACGGAAGTGATGTGCGGCGAGGGCCAGGACGGCTCGCCCACCCAGCGTCCAGGACGTTCCTCGTACGACGTGGAGGGCGGCACGCTGTCCTGCATCCACGTCCGCAGCATCGGTCCTTCCATGACGCCGTTGTCGACGCCCTTCAGCCAGTGGTCCCACCAGCGCACCACTTCCTGGAGATAGCCGATGGCGGGGCCCGGTTCACCGAGATGCGGGAACTTGTGGGACCAGGGGCCGATGAGCCCCTTGCGCGGCACGTCCAGATTGCCCAGGAGGCGCGTCACGGCGTTCGAGTAGCCGTCCGCCCAGCCGCTCGACGCGAGGACGGGGCAGCGTACGGCCTGGTAGTCCTCGCAGACCGAGGCGTGCCGCCAGTAGTCGTCGCGGCGCTGGTGCCGGAGCCATTCGAGCACCCAGGGGCGGGTGCCCTCCATGCGCTCGTGCCACATGTCGCGCCACCGGTCCCCCACCATCGCGGGGTCGGGCGGACAGGTGCCGTAGGCGAACATCGTGCCCGCCTCGGCCAGGTTGTCCGACAGGAGCGCGCCGCCCATGTAGTGCATGTCGTCGGCGTACCGGTCGTCGGTGAAGGACGCGATGACGATGGCGCGCAGGCTCTCCGGCTGCCGCGCGGCGACCTGGAGGGCGGCGAAGGCGCCCCAGGAGATCCCCATCATGCCGGTGGTGCCGTCGCACCAGGGCTGGTCGGCGAGCCAGGCCAGGATGTCCTCGGCGTCGGTCTGCTCCTGCTCCAGGTACTCGTCCTTGAGCACCCCTTCGGAGTCGCCGGTGCCACGCAGGTCGACGCGTACGCAGGCATAGCCGTGCCCGGCGATGTACGGGTGGTGGATGGAGTCGCGCTCGGCGGTCAGGTCGCGCTGACGGTAGGGGATGTACTCCAGGACCGCGGGGACGGGGTCCTGGTCGGAGGACGTCGGCCGCCAGATGCGGGCCGCGAGGCGGGTTCCGTCCGCCGCGGGGATGGAGACGTTCTCCTCTTCCTTGGTCTCGTACGGAAGGTCGCTCACATAGCGCAAGCCGGATCGCTCCTTCGTGTTGCGGCGGTGCTTGGTTCAGTCGTTCTTCGTGTCGCGGCTGCCCGGTTCGGCCTCGTCGAAGGTGAGGCCCAGCGCCGCCACGCACTGGTCGTACTTGGCCCGCATGTCGTCCTCGTTCTCCCCTCCCGTGAAGATGTGGGCCAACTCGTAGCTGTAGCTGTCCTGGTCGCACACGTCCGAGAGGCGCTGCCCCTCCTCGACGAGCACGTCGATGCGCACTCCGGGGATGCGGCGCTCGATGCTCTCGATGTCCTTGCGGGAGGGGACGTCATGGACGGTGGCGTCGGCGAACCAGCGGTAGTACCACTTGGCGGCCGTGTCGTACCGGCCCTCGCCGTGCGGCAGTGCGGGATCCCTGCCCAGCGCGAGGCTCAGCATGCAGTGGTGGTTGGGCACACCGTCCACGTACTCGAACAGCTCCGCGTGGGACTGGGAGTGACGCGGGTTGATCTCAAGGAGGTTGAGCACGTCGGACCGTGGATCGTAGAAGTACTCGATGCTGAAGGTCGCCGCGTCCATGCCGATCTGCCGCATCACCCGCTCCGACACGTCCCGCAGCCGCTCGAGGACGGGCTCGGGGAGCCGCGAGGGGTACTGGTGGCGCAGGAAGCACGACGAGTCGGGGTACTGGATCGAGTCGAGGATGCCGTAGACGGTGACCCGGCCCTCGTGGACGTATCCCTCGACCGCGACCTGGATGCCGTTCAGCGCCCCTTCGGCCAGGCACACCTGGCCGCCGACGTCGGCCATCTCCGGGGGCAGCTCGACGCGGGCGAGTATGTCCTCAAACGGCCGCCCGATGCGTCCCATCCCCTCGCGGATGCGGTCGGCGGCCTCCGTGAACTCGGTCTGGTCCCCGACCCCGTAGGCCAGTTCCGACGAGTAGGACAGCGCCGGCTTGAGCCACATCGGGAAGTCCATGCCCTCGGGCGGCTTGGGGTCGGCGCTCTCCATGTCGACGCGGCCGAACGGCGGATGCGCGTCGGTGACCCGCTGCTGCTCCAGGCGACTCCAGTACTTGTGCTCGCACTTGACCACGGAGTCCAGACTGGTGCTGCGCGTCCCGTAGCGCTCGCTGAGGATCGGCACGAGCGTGCTCACGGGGAAGTCCCAGTAGCCGACGATCGCGTCGATGTGGCCGTCGAACGCGTCGAGGACCCGCTCGGCCTCGGCGAGCAGCCCGGGGACCGACACCTCCCCGCTCTGCAGTTCGTCGACGGTGAGCAGAGGGTGGAAGACGTACTCCTGCGCGTTCGGCACGGCGCGCAGCGTCGGCAGATTGGCCTCGTCGAGGCCGAGAACGAAGATGTTGTACGGCATGGCGTCCTTTCGTTGGTTGGGGTGCCGACAGCTGTTCCGCTGGTGTGGCAGGCATGCCGCGTACCCACGCCGCAGTGGCGCAATCAGCGCCCCTGCGCGTGCCCCGGCGCCGCTCCCGCGCCCCGCGGGCACCCCACGTGTGCTCCACCGTTCGCAGGGCACCAGGGACGGACGACAGTCGCGGGAGCGAGCTCCGAGCACCAAAGGAACCCATGTGAGGCAAGAGAGGCACGCAGTCCGTCCGGCATGTCACTGTGCGTCATCACTCGAGTGGTGGCGGGCGCGGGAACAGCGGAGGGTGGTGGGAGGGCGGAGCAAGGAGGGATTTCGCCCGGCCGGCCCCGCGACGACCGGAGGTGCGTGATGATCGCCGATACGACCGCAGGCGCGGCCCCGGGACATCTGCTGACCCTTCCCGGGGTCTACGCGCCGCAGGACGACACGGGCCTCCTCGCCCGCGCACTGTGCCGCGAGGACATCGGCCCGGGCACGGATGTACTGGACCTCGGCACCGGCAGCGGCGCGCTGGCCGTCCACGCGGCGCGGCTCGGTGCCGACGTGACGGCGGTGGACATCGCCTGGCGTGCCGTCCTGACCGCCCGCCTCAACGCGCTGGCGGCGCGGCAGCGCATCACGGTCCTGCGGGGCGACCTCACGGCCGCTGTTCCCGGGCGGTCCTACGACGTCGTGGCGAGCAACCCTCCGTACGTCCCCTCCCCCTCCCACCGCCTGCCACGGCGCGGTGCGGCGCGTTCCTGGGATGCCGGGCAGGACGGCCGCGCGGTGGTCGACCGGATCTGTGCCGCGGCTCCCCGAGCGCTGCGCCCCGGGGGCGTGTTGCTGATGGTCCACTCGGCCCTGTGCGGGACCGACGACACGCTGCGGCGCCTGTCGAAGGCGGGTCTGGAGACCTCGGTCGCCGACCGCGCCCTGATTCCGTTCGGTCCGGTCCTACGCTCGAGACTGGCCTACTTGCGCGGGCAAGGGCTGATCGAGGGCGACAAGGACATGGAAGAACTGGTGGTCATCCGTGCCGAACGCACCTGAGCCCGCGCCGACCGCACTTGACCCCGCGCCGACCACACGGGACCAGCGGCCCCGCCGCGTCACGATCGACCCGGAGGGCCCGCTGCTCGTCGAGGGCCCCGTCGAGGTGGTCGCGGACGACGGCAGCGTCATCGCTTCCCGGCGTTTCACCGCCGCGATCTGCACCTGCCGCCGCAGCCGGACCTACCCGTGGTGCGACACCAGCCACCGCCGCCGCGTCAAGGCCGATGACGAGACCTCGCCCGACCATGCCGACCCGCATACCGACACCGAGGATGCCGAGAACACGACGGGGGAGGAAGCACCCGATGTCCGTTGAAAACGCCACGAAGCCCGAGCGCGCCGAGGACACGGAGAGCGCCGCGAGCCGGGCCGCCCCCGGCGGTGTCCGCGAGTCGCGCCGGGCGAGCCCCGCCCTGCCCGAGCCCCGCGGCCCGCTGTCCCGCCTCGTGGTCAGCACGCTGCGTTCCGGCGGGAGTCCCGGCCAGCTCCCCCTCGACACGCACGACGCCGACCCGTACGGCGACGATCTCCAGCTCGCCCTCTACACCCTCTACGAGCTGCACTACCAAGGCTTCGACGGCGTCCGTGACGACCTCGAATGGGACCCCGAACTGCTGGGCCTGCGCCGCGCGCTCGAAGGGCGCTTCCTGGGTGCCCTGCGCGCCAACTGCCGTTCCACGGACAGTGCCGAACGCGCCCTGGCCGACCTCCTGGTGGAGCCGATCGGCCACAGCCCCGACAGCGTCAGCCACCATCTCCAGCGCGACGGCGAACTGTGGCAGCTGCGGGAGTACGCGGCGGCCCGCTCGCTGTACCACCTCAAGGAGGCCGACCCGCACGCCTGGGTCATCCCCCGGCTGCACGGCCGGGCCAAGGCGGGCATGGTGGCCGTCGAGTTCGACGAGTTCGGGGCCGGGCGCGCCGAGGACATCCATGCCCGGCTCTTCGCCGACCTCATGGAGGACCTCTCGCTGGAGACGGCGTACGGGCACTACCTCGACGCCGCCCCGGGCGAGGTGCTCGCCACGGTCAATCTGATGTCCCTGCTCGGCCTGCACCGGGCGCTGCGCGGCGCGCTCGTCGGGCACTTCGCCGCCGTGGAGGTGACCTCGTCCCCCGGGTCGCGGCGGCTTGCCAAGGCCATGCGCAGGTGCGGCGCGGGGCGGGCGGCCGAGCGCTTCTACGACGAGCACGTGGAGGCCGACGCGGTCCATGAGCAGGTGGTGCGCCGTGACGTGATCGGCGGCCTCCTCGCGAGCGAACCCGGCCTGGAGTCCGACGTGGTCTTCGGCATCGAGGCCACGGGCTTCCTCGAAGACCGCCTGGGTGCACGGCTCCTGGCGGCCTGGCGCGACGAACGCAGCGCTCTGCGCACGCCGTTGCCGGCAGCGGGCTGACACCCGGGGGGGACGGTGACGGCGGGGGTTACCTCCCGCGGCCGGCCGTGGCTTCCCCGCGCACCCTGCCGATCTGGGTCAGCGCCTCCCGCAGGCTGGTGGGCCGCAGCGCACCGCGCACCGCGGGACCTGCCCACCCGGGCCCGCCGAGCATGACCACGGGACGGCCGCGGGCGCCGCGCACTCCCCACCGGGTCTCGGCAATGTGCCGGGCCAGCGGGACACTCGCGGTGGAGCGGGCCTGTGCCCACAGCACCACGACGGCCGGTCCGGTCCTGCGCACGGCTGCCGCGACCGCCTCGACCGGCACGGCCGCGCCGAACATCCGCTGCGGGACGCCCAGTTCACCCAGCGCCGCGCTGAGCGCCTCCAGCGGGAGTGAGTGCTGTTCACCCGGTACGCAGGCCAGCACGAGGGGTGTGTTCGCGGCGGGCGAGCTCGGCGGGGCCTCGGCGACCGAGGCCGTGGTGCAGCGGTGCAGGGTGCGGGAGACGTGCCAGGACAGCAGGTGCTCGACCTCCACGTAACGGTCCCCGGCCTCTTCCCATTTGCGGCCCACCGCGTGCAGCGTCGGCACCATCACCTCCTGCCAGGCGGTGATCAGACTGTGGCTCTCCACGGCGTCGTCCAGCAGGTCCTGCACGGCGGGGGCGTCGAGCCGAACGGCGGCGCGCGAGAGACCGCGCCGTCGGCGGACGAACGTGTCGGGTGACGGCGTCGCGGCGGGGCGAGCGGGCCGTCGCGGTCGCGGCACGACGGCCCGGACGGGAGCGGGCCCGGCTCCCGTGTCCGGGGCGGGGTCGGCGCCGCTGCCGGCGTCGATCAGCTTGAGCGCCGCGTGGGCGGCCTCGGCCGGGGGCACCCCGGAGGAGGTGAGGCGGCCCATCTCCTCCACCATGGCGACATCCCGCTCGGACCAGCGGCGGTGATGGCCGGCATCGCGCCGGGCGGGGCCAAGGCCGTACCTGCGGTCCCAGGTCCGCAACGTCGTCGGTGACACCCCCAGCCGCCGCGCCAGGGCGCCGGTGGTGAGTCCGGTGCGGGCCGACTCGCTGTCCTGACCGCGGTGTTGCCCCTCGCTCATCCGGCCACGATACGACGCACAACCGATGCGAGTTGCCGTGCGTGAGCGGCTGTTCCCAGGATGACCGGATCGCGCCCACGGCGACGGCGCGACTGCCCGTTTCCGTCCGGTCGTACGGCGATTGTGATCGCCACAGAGGAGCTGACTAAGCGTCGATGAGCACACTGGTGCGCCAGCCGGTGCGTTCCCCGGTCGGGGAGCCGGCCACGGATCTGGCCAGGGGCCTCGCCGGTGGAGACGAAGCGAGCCTCGCCGCGGTCTACCGCAGGTGGGGGCCGCTGGTGCATGCCCTGGCGCAGCGCGCGCTCGGCGACAGCCGTGACGCGGAGGACATCACGCAGCAGGTGTTCCTCGCCGCGTGGCGCGGCCGGGCGGGCTACCGCCCCGAACTCGGCAGTCTGGCCGGCTGGTTGACGGGCATCACGCGGCACCGGATCGCGGACGCGCTCAACGCGCGCACCCGGCGTGCGGCGCTCGTCGAGGGCGCGCAGGCGCAGTATGCCGCCCTGGATCACCGCGCCCAGGCCGACATGGCCTCGGCGGTCCTCGACCGGACGCTGCTGGCAGTGGAGTTGGCGAGGCTGCCGGTTCCCCAGCGAACGGTGCTGCGTCTTTCGTTCTACGAGGACCTGACCCACCCGCAGATCGCCGCGCGCACCGGGTGGCCGCTGGGCACGGTCAAGAGCCATGCCCGGCGCGGCATCCACAGTCTGCGCGTCCGCCTGGAGGACGTGCGGGAAGACCCCTGAGAAATCTCGGGCTCCGGTGCATCCAAGCACCCGGAGACGACGGAAGAAGGTAGTAGTTCGTCGTGACCGTCAGCCTGAGGTCGGCAGGAACGCCTGGACCCTGCTCCCTGTTCGGCCTCAGCGGAGTCGGTGCCGCTGAGGCTGTCGCCGTCACCCCCGAGACGGCGGCCGAACGGGCTGTGGGCGGCGCATGTGTCGGTGGCGCCGCCCACAGCCGTCGCTCGCTGCTCCCTGCTCACCCCTCGCCGCTCAGGCGGCGTACCCCTTCGGCGGGATCAGGGTGGCGAGCTGATCGAAGGAGAGCCAGTAGATCTGGTTGCCGCCGAAGGACGCGGGGTCGGCGATGAGGACGGTGCGGTTCGCGTCGTCGTAGCCGATGACCGTGAAGTAGTGGTAGATCGTCTGGTCCGACGGGTAGCCGGGCGGCTGGTTGCCGGGCGGGGCCACGATGTTGGTCACCAGCGGGTAGTTGTTGTCGATGTCCAGGACGATGTCGTTCCACAGCAGGTCCTTCTGGGCCTGGGTGGGCGGGTCGTTCGGCATTTCCTTGGTCTCGTACCAGCCGGTGCCGAGGTTGGCGTTGAGCACGCCGGTCACCTGGCTGATGTGGTCCGTACCCGCCTCGGTGGTGCCGAGCTGCGCGGCCAGAGAGCCTTGGCTGGGCGGGGTGATCCGTGCGGACAGGGCGATACGGGTGGCGGCGGGACCGCACCAGTAGCCGGTCTCCTGGACCTGGTAGTCGACCGGGAGCGTGTGTGCGCTCCTGGTCCGCGCACCGCCGACGCGCAGCCGGGTGCCGGGCTCGTTCTGTCCGCTGACGACCGCGGTCCCGGCCTTCGAGCCGTGGCCGAGCACCGATACGCCGTGCGGGCGCGCGGGGTCCGCCTGGGCGGCGGCCGGGGTGACGAGCGCGCCGACGGCTGCCACGGCGATCGCGGTGGAGACAAGTCTCTTGCGCATACGGGCTCCTGGTGGTGTGAGGGGTGAAGAAGTGTTCAGGGGCGTGCGAGAGGCGAGGGCCGGCGTTCGTGGTGGACCCGGTGATGCCCCTTGGGGTCAGGGAATCGGCGGGACCGTGGGCCCTTCCTGGGCCAGCAGGTCGCGGGCGAACTGCTCCCACTGCGCGTAGCGGTCGGGGAAGGCGGAGACCTGGACGGCCTGGCAGACGTCACCCGGGGGCATCGTCTGCCAGCCGTCGATCTGGATCAGCCCCGGGTTGCTGCCGAAGGGGGCCACTCCGTAGAAGGACTTGGACGAGGTGGCGACATCGGTGATCTGCTCCGGGGTGCCCCAGCCGGTGCTCGGGCGCTGCTGGAAGATCCCCAGGGAGTCGTGGTCCACCGGCGTCAGGTAGTTGACGAACTTGGACTCCTGCATGGCGGTCATCAGCGCGATGACCATGCCCTGTTCGGGGATCTGCGCGCCCTTGCCGACGCCGATGACGGTGCGCGCGTTGGCGAGTTCCTCGGGCCCGAGGTCGGCGGCCGTACGGAAGGTCCGGTGCAGTTCGGTGTCGGACGCCTGTTGCAGGGCTCTGGCGGTCGGGCCGTCGACGGAGCCGGTCCGGGGCAGGCCGTGGCGCTCCTGGAACCATTTCAGGCCGTGCCCGGCGGATGCCTCGGGAGTCTCTGAAGCCGTGGGGGGCTCGGAGGCCTGGGCGATGCCGGGCACGGCACACAGGGTGCAGGCCACGGCGAGCGAGGCGGCCACGGCCGCGCGGCGGGTGAGAGTACGAGTAGTGCGCAACGCCACTCCTTCATCGGATCGTCGATGCGTCCCCAGGACTCGTGCCGTGCGCGGGAGTTCGCACGTGGACGCGCGTTGAGCGGTGCGCGCGGGGCGGGGTGCTGGGGACGCAACGCGGTGGGGGGATGCGTGTGCAACAGCCCGGTCAGCTTCCTTGCATGCCCATGCCAGACGCAATCGTTGAAAGCCCAGACTTACGACCCGCAACTGCGCAGCAGCGCGCGCCCTTCCGCCGTTGCGACATGAAGCGACCGTCCCGCCCTGCGGACGGTGGTCAGCAGGCCCGCGGCGCGCAACACCTTGACGTGCTGGCTGATGGCCGGGTGGGTGACCGCGAGGAGACGGGCGAGCTCGACCGTGGACGAACCGGTGCGGGCCGCTCTGAGGACCGCGGCGCGCGTGTGGCCGATGAGCGGCCCCAGGGCGCCGTCGTCCGGACGGGCGGGGGGTGCGAGTTGGGGTGCGGGAGGGGGCGCGGGGTGGGTCCAGTCCATCGCGTGGTCGATGGGATAGACCAGGACGGGCGGCAGTTCGCCGTCGGCGAGCGTGACGGGCGTGGGCCAGCAGAAGAACGAGGGCTGCAGGGTGATCCCACGGCCGTCGAGCCGCAGCTGATGGTCCACGGGATAGTCGGCCTCCAACACCGGCGGTTTCCAGCGCAGTTGAGGACCCAGCCCGGCAAGGAGCCCGTCGGTCCCGCCGTCGAGGAGGCTGTGCAGGCGGATGATGCGGTCGGCGTCGATCTGGGCGTGGATGCGGGGCCAGAACGGCGCGAGCGCCTCCAGGTGGTACGTATGGAGGGCCTGCCCCAACTGCCGCAGAGCGGCGGCGTCGCCCTGCGCCAGCGACTCCGTCCAGCCCGGGAGCCGACGCGATGCGGCCACCCGTGTCAGATCGGTGCGCAGCCGCGGCCGGGGAGTGCGCACCAGGGTGTCGACCGCCGCGTGGAGCGTCTCGCCCGCTCCGTGGGTGGGGGTGAGGAAGTCCGGGGAGCAGCCGTGCGGCGGCAGGAGGGGCGAGAGGAGCCGGCAGCTGTCCGAGAGGCGTGGCCTCGCCCACCGACGCCAGGCACCGAACACCCTTGCTCCGTCCCGCCGTTGGAGCGTCTGCACGCTGTTGCTGATCTCCCAGAGGAAGTCAGGGCCCGATGCGACCCGCACCCGCGCCAGATCCTCGGCCGTGAAGTACACCCGCAGCATGGCCCGCCTCTCCCCGTGTGCCCGTGCCCGGTCCCGTGGCCGCCGCGTCGCCGCACGGCAGGGCTCCAGGCGATCGCCGTGGGGCGGTTGCTGTCAAGAGAGACGGATGGTGCCACGACCCTCAAGTGTTGCTCTGAAGCGGCGAGGGAGAGGGATGTGCGCTCCCGGCGTCGGGCACCACAGCCGCAAGACGGGGTGTCCGGATGAGGGGGTGGGGGCATGCGGATGTACTTCAAGCGGGCCACGACGACGACAACGGCGGGCGATCGGAAGGCACTTGGGCTGTACGACGTCGCCTATCTGGCGGGTGGTGCGCGGCGCGTGGCGGAGTGCGCCGTGATAGCGCTGGCCGAGCGCCAACTGGTCAGGCTCAGGGCCACACGTATACGCGCCGTGGACGCCGCATACGAGGAGTTGCCGGAGCGGCTGGTCGAGCGCGCCCTGGTCACGGCGTGCCCGAACAGCCGCAGCACGGCGTCCGTGTGCGCCGAACTCCGGGAGTCCCCCGAGGTGGCGGAGATCGGCAACCGGCTCGCCGACCTGGGTCTGGTGACCAGGGCCCGGTCCGACGCGGTGTCACGGAGGCGCAGTTGATGCCGCCCGGCATCGGCCGGGCCCTCCTCCGCATGGGCCACGCCCTGGACCACGGCTCGGACGGAGGTGGCAGAGGTGGCAGCGACTGAAAAGCGCCGTGCCTACTGCGGCACGTTCAGGACGAAGTCGAAGTCGGCCTCCTTCGCGTTTCCGACGGTGCGTACGTTCATGAGCAGCCGGGAGTCGAAGATCGGGTCCGTGTTGTTGCGCGGCTCCCCGGGGAAGTACAGCTGGGTCGTGAGCACCGGGCGCCCAGGGGCCTGCACCTTGACATGCAGGTGCCGGGTGCGGCCCGGGTAGAGGCCGGGCACGATCGTGGTGAGTTTGAACGCGCCGTTCGCGTCGGTGAACTGGTGGCCCCGGAAGCGGTACCCCGTGTTGTCGTACGTCCCATAGGTGTCGGCCTGCCAGAAGTCCATCAGAACCCGGGAGATGGGCCGGCAGGCGCGCCCGAATACGTAACCGGTGACGGTGAGCCGCACGCCCGGGGTGCCGGGCTGGAGGAGCGAGGTGCGCTGGGGCGAGTTGGGTTTGAAGTAGGGCCCCTCCATCTGCGGAGGTGTCGGGTCGTCGCCGTCGTCGCAGGCCGGGGTCGCCTCCGGCAGCACGCCCCGCTCGCCGGCCGTGCGGGCCAGTGCGGGGACGCCCATGAAGGCCACGGGCAGGGACATGCCCACCGCGGCGGCCGCTCTCAGGACGGTTTTGCGGCTGGGACCGCCGCCCTGGGATCCCTTCGGCTCGTCGGTCCCGCCGTCGTCCCGTATGCCGTCTCCGGTCGTGCCGATCTCGCGCTCCATCGCTCCTCCTGAAGGGGGGTGGGGTGGGTTCCGGATCGGCTCCGAAGCTATGCGGACGGCTGAGCGCGGGCGATGGACTCAAGTCGGTGGTCGTGGTGAATATCGCCGCGGCCGCGCCGGAAGTCCCCGGGGCTCGCGCCGGTCTCGCGGCGGAAGAAGCGGCAGAAGTAGGCGGCATCACCGAAGCCGACCCGGCCCGCGACCTGACGGACCGACAACTCCGTGCGCAGCAACAGGCGTTTGGCCTCGTGTACGCGGGTCTGCCGGATCAGTTCACCGGGCGTGCGGCCGGTGGACGTCTTCACCGCCTCACTGAGGTAGCTCTCGGAGACGCCGAGGTGCCGCGCGCTCTCACGCACGGACCACAGGGAGCCCTCAGGGGTGCCGAGCAGGGCCACGAACGCGGCGGCGACGGAGCCGGGCCGGGTGTGCGGGGCCGGCGGGGCCGCATCCGCATGGTGTGCGGGCAGCCGCGCCGCGCGGACCACGAGGACGTGCAGCAGGGCCCGCAGCACGCCCTGGAATCCGTCGGCCCCGGCACGGTACTCACCGTCCAGCTCGGCGACGAGGCGCGAGATCGCGTCGGCGGCCTCGGCACGGAGTTCGAGCCAGGAGCGCCGTCCGAGCCCGCGCAGTGCGTGGCCGTCGGCGGGGTGGTCCAGGAGGAAGTCGTCGGTGAAGAGGATGACGCTTCCCTCCAGGCCGGTGACGTTCTCCCAGTGGTGGACCTGGCCGGGGGCGATGAAGAAGAGGTTCGGCGGCCGCAGGGCGAAACCGGCCAGGTCGACGACGTGCCTGCCGGTGCCGCCGGTGACGTGGACGATCTCGTGGAAGGTGTGCCGGTGCGGGAACGCCGCACGCGACATCGGCCCGATGGTGTCGAAGGTGCCGATGGCGAACGGCAGCGCGTTGGGCATCGGCACTTCCAGGCGGTGCGTCGGCATCCCTTCCTCGCCGGGTAATCCGCTGTTCCCCTCTCCGGGCAAGACCGTTGTGCCGCGCATGCGTACGCTCCTCACCACGACCGGAAGCTGGTCCAGACCAGCCGACTTCCCCACCATGGCACGCCCCGTCACCTGCGGGCAGAGGCCGGCCACGGTCCGCCACTGAGCCGGGAGCGGCTCCCGGCGTGACAATGGGGGTGCGGAACACGCCTGCCGTTGCGGAGAGGGGGTCCACGGATGCCGTACATCACGGTCACCGCTCTGAGCCATCCCGGGCTCGTACGCGATCACAACGAGGACAGCCTGGCCGTCGGCCCATGGACGCTGTGCGGGACGATGACGGAGAACCCGCAGACCCTGGGGTTCCCGCTCGGCAACCCCCTGGTCGTCGCGGTCGCCGACGGCATCGGCGGTCAGCCGGGCGGCGAGGTGGCCAGCGGCCTGGTCGTGCGGCAGCTGGCGGCGATCGGAGCGTCGCTGGACGGCGAGCAGGCCGTTCATGACGCGCTGAACGCCTGCAATCACGCCGTGTACGCGGCCGCCGAGCGCGATCCGGAGCTGACGACCATGGGGACGACGGTCGCGGGTGTCGTCCTCCTGGGGAAAGAGCTGGTGGTGTTCAACGTCGGCGACAGCCGCGTGCTCGACGTGAGCCGCGGCCGCGAGGACGGCGCGCTCCGCCAGGTGAGCGTCGACGACAGCCCGCCGCCCGCGCCCGGCCGACGCACCACGTCGATCGTCACCCAGGCGCTGGGCGGTGCGCTCCGCTTCAGCGCGGTCACCCCGCACGTCAGCACGCTGCCGCTCGTCGGCGGTGAACGTTTCCTGGTGTGTTCCGACGGCCTGACCGACCCGGTACCCGAGGACACCCTGAACGAGCTGCTCACGGCCCACGACAGCGGCCGGGCGGTCTTCGAACTGTGGAAGGCCGCCATCGACGCCGGCGGCCCCGACAACATCACTCTCGCGCTGATCTCGGTCGTCGACGACGAGTGAGGCCGGGACCGCCGGGAAGCGGCCGAGAAGCCAGGGACTCCTGATGCGATCACGTACGCTCGCCGGATGGCGAAGTATTTTGACGTGCACCCCGAGAACCCCCAGCCGCGCAGCATCAGCACCGTGGCCGACAGCATCCGGTCCGGTGCGCTGATCGCGTATCCGACGGACTCCTGTTTCGCGCTCGGATGCCAGCTGGGCAACCGTGACGGCCTCGACCGGATCCGCAAGATCCGGAACCTCGACGATCGCCACCACTTCACCCTGGTGTGCCAGAACTTCGCACAGCTGGGTCAGTTCGTGCACGTCGACAACGACGTGTTCCGTGCGATCAAGGCGGCGACGCCGGGCAGCTACACCTTCATCCTGCCCGCGACGAAGGAGGTGCCGCGCCAGCTCCTGCACCCCAAGAAGAAGACGGTCGGCGTCCGGATTCCCGACCATGTCGTCACGCAGGCGCTGCTCACCGAGCTCGGTGAGCCGCTGCTCTCCAGCACGCTGCTCCTGCCCGACGAGGAGGAGCCGCTCACCCAGGGCTGGGAGATCAAGGAACGCCTCGACCATGTCGTGGACGCCGTCGTCGACTCGGGCGACTGCGGCACGAGCCCGACCACGGTCATCGACTTCTCCGACGGCGAGGCCGAGATCGTGCGCCGCGGCGCGGGCGACACCTCGCGGTTCGAGTAGCCGCTCCGGGTCACCGCAGGCCGGTGACCCGCATCGTGATGTTCAGGCGGCCCGAGGTCAGGCCGGTGGCGGGGTCCGCGGTGCCCTCGTGGACCTTGGGCACGCCGTGGAAGACGTAGCGCGAGGGGCCGCCGAAGACGAACAGGTCGCCCGAGGCCAGTTCGATGTCGGTGTAGGGCTTGGTGCGGGTCTCCGTGTTGCCCACGCGGAAGACGCAGGTGTCGCCGATGGACAGGGACACCACGGGGGCCGACGACCGCTCGTCCTTGTCCTGGTGCATGCCCATCCTGGCCTGCCCGTCATAGAAGTTGATCAGCGCGGTGTCCGGCGTGTAGGTGTCCGGGGTGCAGTCGGCCGCGCCCGGCACGTCGCCGTACGCCGCCGTGAGCGCCCGGCGGCCCAGCTCGACCAGCCAGTCCGGGAACTCCGCGACCCGTCTGCCGTTCACGTCGTCGGCGGTCCGCGTGTAGCGGTACGGCTGCCAGTGCCAGCCCACGCACACCGTCTGCACGGACATCACCCCGCCGCGCGGCAGCTCGGTGTGGCGGATCGGCACGGGGCCGGTGGCCCATGCACGGCACGCCGTGACGAGTTCGCGCTGCTGGTCCAGGGTGAGCCACTCCGGCACGTGCACCGCCCCGGGGGCGATCTCCGTGGTGGGTCGCGGGATCAGGGCGCTCACGGGGTCGCCCCGGCGGGCAGGTGCGTGGTGACCCAGCGGTGGCGTACGTCCCAGGGGGCGCCGTCGGCGGTGGCACCCCGCAGGCCGTGCAGGACGTCGTCCCCGGCGAGCGCGGGGACCCGGGAGTCTTGCAGGGAGGCGAAGGCGTAACTGCGGGCCGGGTCCCAGTCGGTGGAGTGGCGCAGGCGGCGGGCCAGCTGGGCGAACCCGAGGGGAGCCGCGGCCAGTACCCAGGCGTCGGGGATTTCCGCGGTGAGCCGGTGCGCGGGGCGCAGCCAGGACGCGGCGGTCTCGGGCCAGCTCACCGTGGTGAGGACCGTGCCGCCGCGAGCCGTCCACGCGGCGGCGAAGGCTTCGGCGGCGGCCCGGGAGGCGGCGTCACGACTGTGGCCGACGGTGACGGTCTCGATCCGCGCCTTCGGGAGGGTCAACAGGTCGATGAGAGCGGCGAGTTCGGCTTCGGTGTGGGCGGCGGGCGCGGGCAGGTCCGCGTGGGCGGCCGGCTCGGCGGCGCCGATCAGGGGTGAGCGGGAGGACTCCCGCTCCTTCAGGATGCTCATGGTGTGCCGGTGCTTTCTGGGTCTGCTTTCCAGCGAGCGTACTGACCGGGCAGGCAGACCGCACAGGGGCGGTATCCGGCCGCGATCGCGGTGGCCTCGTCGGGGAAGAACACCCGGTGGGTGGCGTACGGGCCGCGGGCGACGGCCCGCAGCGCGGAGGGGCAGTCGAGGCGGCCGTACAGGCGCCCTCGGCGATGCCCGCCCAGGGTGCCGGGTGTGCCGCTGGGGTACGGCTTTCCGTCCGGGCCGCACAGCGTGTACGTACGCGGGCGCGGCCCTCCTCCTGCCCGGGAGGGGTTCACGCCGCGTCGTGGAAGACCAGGCCGAGGGTGTGCCGGCGTCCGGAGCGGACGGTGCTCACGCCGTGCCGCATCGGCCCGGTCGACCATCCGCGCTGGGAGGCGACGGGCCGGTCGCGGGTCGTGAAGACCAGCCCGTACCCCTGCGGCAGGGTCGTGGCCGACCCGCGGGACTGGGCGCGGGGACGCTGCTCGGTCATGATGAACTCGCCGCCGGTGAAATCGGCTCCCGGGGCGTCGAGCCCGACGACGACCTGGAGCGGGAAGACCATCTCGCCGAAGACGTCGCGGTGCAGGGCGTTCCAGTCGCCGGGCCCGTAACGGAGGAGGATCTGCGCGGACTTGGCCTGCCCGGCCGCGTGGCACATCTCCACCCACTCCCCCAGGCTGTCGGGCCAGGGGGCGGGCTTGCCGAGCCGCGCGGCCCAGTCGCGGGCGATGGGCAGCAGCCGGGGGTAGAAGGCCTCGCGCAACTCGTGTACGACATCCGGGAGTTCGTGGGTGAAGTAGCGGTACTGGCCGCAGCCGAAGCGGTAGCGGGCCATGTCGATGGTGGAGCGGAAGCGGTCGGTGTCGTCGTACAGGGCGGCGAGGTCGCGGCAGGCCTCCGGGGTCAGGAGCCGGCCGGTGAGCGCGTGGCCGTGCTCGTCGAGCTCGGCGGCCAGCGCGTCCCAGTCCCCCGCCGCGACGCATTCGCCGACGTGGCCGGCCGCCGGGTGAGCGGTGGTGTCGATCATGATGAGGGTCCTTCGTGGTCGTGCGGGTCAGACGAGAGTGGACTGCAGGGCACCTTCGAGGGTGAGGAGCTCGACCTTGCGCTCCACGCCGCCCGCATAGCCCCGCATGGAGCCGTCCGCGCCGATCACGCGGTGACAGGGGCGCACGAGGAGCAGCGGGTTCGCGCCGATCGCGGCGCCCACGGCCTGGATCCGGCCGCGGTCCACACCGATCCGCCCGGCGAGTGCGCCATAGGTGGTCGACGTGCCGTACGGGATCTCTTCCAGGGCGGCCCAGACACGCCGCTGGAAGTCCGTGCCGCTCGGGGTGAACTCGATGTCGAACGAGGTGAGTTCACCGGCGAAGTAGGCGGACAGCTGTCGTGCGATGCCGGAGAAGCGGTCGCGGTCGTGGACCCAACTGCTGTGCACGGCGGGTGCGTTCTTCTGTCCGAGCATGGACAGTGACGTCAGTGCCACGCCGCCGTCCGGTGTCGGTTGGCCCACGAGCAGCAGTTCACCGAGCGGGCTGGTGATGGTCGTGTGGACGGTCATCATGACCTCCCTCTGCTTCCTTTTCCTTGCCTTCTTGCTTGCTTCCCTTGCACCTCAACAGTGCGGGGTCGCGAGCGCGCGTGCTGGCGGGAATCGGACATGGCGCTGACGTCAGCGGGCGTTGTGGAAGATCACGCCGAGGGTGTTGCGGTGGCCGGACTCCACGGCGTTCGTGCCGTGCCGCATGGGGTGGCGGCGGTAGCCGTTCCGGCCAGGGACGGGCCGGTGCCGGACGGGGAAGATCATGCCCTGGCCGAGCTGCGGCCTGACGACGATCGCGCGGGACTGGAAGCGCGGCCGCTGCTCCACGAAGACGTTCTCGCCGCCGGTGAAGTCCTCGCCGGGCTGGTTCAGCATGACGGCGATCTGCAGGGGGAAGACGATGTCGCCGTAGATGTCCTGGTGCAGGCAGGCGTAGTCGCCCTCGCCGTAGTTCAGGATCAGCGGGGTGGGGCGCCGCTGGCCGTTCGCCGCGCACTCGGCGATCAGCTCGTCCAGCATGGGCGGGAAGGTGCGCTCGCCGAGGCGCGGGGCCCATTGGTTGGCCATCCAGGCCATCGGCGGATACAGCTTCTCGCGCAGCGTCCGCACCAGCGGGACGGCCGCCGGGTCGGCGAAGTACTTGTAGGTGCCGCGGCCGAAGTTGTGGCGCTGCATGACCACGGTCGAGCGGAACAGGCCCGGTTTGTCGAACGTGCCGCTGATCTCCTGGCACTGCTCGCGCGACAGCAAGGGGGGCGTGACGGCCACCCCTTCCTCGTTCAACTGGGCATACAGGTCGCTCCAGTTGAACGTGCCGAGGGCGGGCAGCATGGGGTCGGACGTGACGGGCGGTGTGGTCTGCGGCTCGGCGGCGTGGCCGAAGAGTGCGGGGGTGAGGGTGGGCTCGTTCATGTTCCCGGTCCTTTGCAGGCCGGGGCAGGGCTGCCCCGGTCTACTCGATGCTCGCCGGATGCGCGGGCGGGCGCTGGCGGCATTCGGACGTGGCGTTCATGGTCGCCCGCGCCTTGGGCGCATCGGATGCACCCGGGGTCCGGGTCCGCTTCTGCCGACGCGTCATGCCCACTCCGACGAGTACGACCGCCATCCCCGCGGCCACCCGGAAGCTGAAGGCCTCGTCGAGCACGATGGCGCCCAGCGCGACGGAGACCACCGGAAGGAGATACCCGACGGTCGCGGCGTTGGTGGCGCCCTCGTCCGCGATGATCCGGTAGGTGAGGTGGAACGTGATGCCGGTGGCGAAGATCCCCAGGATGACGACGGCGATCAGGGCCGTGGGGTCGACGTGGACCGTCTCCAGGCCGCCGACCGGCAGGGCCAGCGCCGTCAGGCCCGTGGCCGCCATGAGCTGGGCCGCGGAGAGGGACAGGGTGGGCAGGCCCTTCCCGACGAGGTGATGCCCCATGTAGGCGAAGCCGACGGCGTAGCTCGCCGCCGCCCCCACGATCGCGAGAGCACCCCAGCTCGTCAGCCCTGACTGCTGCCACGGGGCGAAGATCAGCGACGTACCCGCGAAACCGATGAGAAGCCCGGCGAGGCGTACGGGACGCAGTCCTCGTTCCGTGCCGATGCCGAGGCCGATCAGGACGGACCACAGCGGAGTCGTCGCGTTCAGCGCCCCCGCCACCCCGGAGTCGACCGTCTGCTGCCCGATGCTGAACAGCCCGAAGGGCAGGGCGTTGCAGAAGAAGGCGGCGACGAAGATGTGCTTCCACGTCGCGCGGCCCCGGGGAAGACGCTTGCGTGTGCTGACGAGCAGGACCGCCAGGGTGGCCGCCCCTAGCGTGCAGCGCAGGAGGGTGACCTGGACGGGAGACAGGCCGTCCAAGGCCAGTTTGATCCACAGGAAGGTCGATCCCCAGAGGAGGGCGAGCACGCCCACCCTCGCCGCTGCCCACGTTCTCCCAGGGACGCCGCTCACTGTTGCTCTCCTTGTTCGGGCCGTTGTTAGCCGACGTCAGGAACGATGCCGCCACCGACCTGAAAGAACAAGCAACAAGTTTTGAACTTTTATTAAGCTCAGCTACATCCGCCATGCCTACTTCAGGACGCTGACCCCGTTCGCCGTCACGATCGCCGCGATGGCCAGCCACTCCACCCAGCCCAGGGACTGCCCCAGGACGACCATGCCGACCAGCGCCGCGAGGACCGGGTTGACGCTCATGAAGATCCCGAAGAAGCGGGCGTCGACCCGGCGCAGGGCGAGCAGGTCGGTGAGGAACGGGACCGCGGAGGAGAGGATGCCCGCGGCGGCAGCGCAGCCGAGGGCGGAGGCCGTCGGCGGGTGGTGGGCGAGCACCACGATGCCGACCGGGAGATAGAGGAGCCCGGAGATTCCCGCCGCCGCTGCCGACCCCTCGACGCCGGGGAGCCGGGCGCCGACCGTGCGGTTGAGCAGGATGTACGAGGCCCAGCAGGCCGCGGCGAGCAGCCCGAGCGCGATGCCGGCGTAGTCCGTACTGGGCTGCGGGCGGACCAGCGCCACCACCGCGGCCCCCGCCACGACCGCGCAGCCGAGGTCCACCGCACGGCGGGACGCGGCCAGCGCGACCGACAGCGGGCCCAGGAACTCCAGGGTCACCGCGAGGCCGAGGCCGACGCGGTCGATCGCGGTGTACAGGGACAGGTTCATGGTGGCGAAGACCGCCGCCAGGCACAGCAGCGGCCACCACTGCCGCCAGGTGAAGGCGCGCACCTTGGGCCTGCCCACCGTCAGGAGCACGGCTCCCGCGACCCATTGCCGTACGGCGACCACACCGGCGGGGCCGATCACGCCGAACGCCAAGGCGCCCGTGGCGGCACCGACCTGGTTGGACAGACCGCTGCCGAACATCATCGCCATGCCCGGAAGGCGACTTCGTGAACTGCCCGTGCCCGCCGGGGCTCCGGGAGCGGCCTCGACGCCCTGGACGGCGGCGGGCACGGCGTGGCTCTGAGACGGTCGCATGCACCGCAGGATGCGTCATCGACGCGCATACGGAAAATGCATGCGCGTGCTCATCCATACGTTCTGGTCATCCATGCACGCCGGTCATCCCTACACTGCGGCCATGGATCTGGAACTGCGGCATCTGCGCTGCCTCGTCGCCATCGTCGACAGCGGCGGCTTCACCGATGCCGCCGCCGAGTTGGGCGTCTCCCAGGCGGCCGTGTCCCGCACCCTCGGCGGTCTCGAGGGCGTCCTCGGGGTGCGGCTGCTGCACCGCACCAGCCGCAGCGTCACGCCGACGACCGCGGGAGTGCAGGTGCTCGCCCGGGCCCGGCACCTGCTCGCGGAGGCCGACGACCTCATCCGGGAGGCGACCACCGGACACACCCGGCTGCGCATCGGCCACGCCTGGTCGGCGATGGGCCGTCACACCGCGGAGTTCCAGCGCCGCTGGGCTGCCGGACACCCGGACGTCGAGCTGTACTTGATCCGGACGAACTCGGCGACCGGTGGGCTCGCCGAGGGCCTGTGCGACCTCGCCGTCGTCCGTACCGGCTTCGACGAGACCCGTTTCGCCAGCGCCGTCGTCGGTCACGAGCGCCGCTTCTGCGCCCTGGCCGACGACGATCCGTGGGCCGGACGACGGTCCATCCCCCTGGCCGACATAAGGGAGCGGACACTGCTCATCGACCGGCGCACCGGCACCACCACCGCCGAGCTGTGGCCCGAAGAGGCCCGCCCCCCGGTGGAGTACACCCAGGACATCGACGACTGGCTGGCCATCATCGCGTCCGGGCGCTGCGTCGGCCTCACCCCGGAGAGCACCGCCAACCAGTACCGCAGGGACGGTGTCGTGTTCCGCCCGCTGCGCGACGCCGACCCCATCGCCGTGCACCTCATCTGGCGCCGTCATGACCCGCACCCGATGACGCACGCCGCGGTGGCGCTCCTGACCGATCTCTACCGCACGTGAGGCGGCGGGCCGTCCGTGCCGAGCTGCAGACCGGGGCGTCCCGCCACCACCGGACCGCCGTTCCCGGGCCCCGAGGGGGCGCTCCCCGCGAGGATCCGCTTCCCCGCGGCTCCGTACACGTGCTTGACGTGCAGCCGTATCACCAGACGCCCCTCGCGCACCATGGCGGCGCGAAACCCCTCCCAGTCGGGGTGCTCGCCCTGGAACCCCCGGAAGACCAGGGCCAGTTCGTCGGCGACCGCGTCATGCGGATCGGTCGCGACCGGCGTCAGCTCGGCGTCGCCCTCGGCGATCATGTACGAGAAGCCGGCGCCGTCCGTGACGAGGAAGCTCGCGCGCGGATCACGGCGCAGATTGCGGGTCTTGGCGCGGCTGTCGGTGACCATGAGGCGGATGACGCGCTCGTCGGGGTCGTAGGCATAACCGACGTTGGAGAGTTGCGGGCGGCCGTCGCGTTTGAGGGTGACGAGCGTGCCGATGCGCTGCTCCTGGAGCAGTTCGAGCAGGGCATTGTCGTCGACTTTCCCTAAGTGCTCAGTCATGCGGCGAGAATACGGCGGGTCATGGCTGTCCAGACAGCGGAACCATCCCTTCTCGACAACGTGCTGAAGCCCAGGGAAAGCACCGCGGAAAAAAGCGATGCCCTCGTCGCCCGCGGGGGATTTGGGCTGACGAAGGCACCGCGTCCATGGGGTCACACGTCTACGGGTCCTGGCTCTGTGCGTCCCGGATCTTGGGACGTCATGTCGTGGCCAGCGCCTCGGTGGGAGGCAGCCGCGCCGCGCGGACCGCGGGATAGAACCCGGCGAGCCCGCCGATGACCAGGGTCGCGCCGACACCGCCCGCCATCGCCCAGACCGGCACCACCGAGGGCCAGCCCTGGTAGGTGGAGTAGCCGGAGGTGACGGCTATGCCGAGCAGGACCCCGCCCAGGCCGCCGAGGGCCGAAAGCAGCAGGGCCTCGCAGAGGAACTGCGTACGGATCTGGCCGCGGGTGGCGCCGAGCGAGCGGCGCAGGCCTATCTCGGAGCGGCGTTCCAGGACCGAGATGACCATGGTGTTGGCGACACCGACCCCGCCGACCAGCAGGGCGACCGCGCCCAGGCCGAGCAGCAGACCGCTGAGGGTGTCGTCGGTGGCCTCCTTGGCCTCCAGGACGTCGGAGGGCCGCGAGACGTTCGCCTCGCTGGGGTTCTCCGGGTTGGCGGTGGCGCCGAGCACGGACTGGACGTCGCTCACGGCGGACTCCTCGGCGCGGGTGTAGACCGTCGTCGGGTAGCCGTCGAAGTCCAGCTCCTTCTCCGCGACGGGCCAGCCGACCAGCGCGGCCGAGTCCAGGTCGGGGACGAGCTCGTTGGGCGCGAGGATCCCGACGACGGTGAACCACTGACCGCCGAGCCACACCTTCGTGTCGGGCCCGGCCCGGAAGACACCCAGCTGTTCGGCGGCCTTGGGGCCGAGCACGACGGCCGGGTACCGCTGGTTCGCGGCGTTCAGCCAGCGGCCCTCGACGAGCTCCGCGCCCGCCGTCTTCGGCAGGTCCGTACGGGCCGCGTAGACGTTCAGGCCGCCGGTCTCCTCCTTCTTGATGTGGTCGTTGCGGTAGACCTTGGCGCTCGTCTTGCCGATGGCCGAGACCGACTCGACGCCCTTGATGTTGCCGATCATGTCGACGGACGAGTCGGGCAGATGGGCCGCGTCACCGGCGAAGGACTGGCCCGGGGCAACGGTCAGGAGGTTGGTGCCGAGGGCCGCGAGGCGCCGGTTGAGGTCCTCGCTGCTGGAGGTGGAAATGCCCACCACGCCGACCATCGCCGCGATGCCGATGGCGATGCCGAGCGCCGAGAGGAACACCCGCATGGGGCGCGAGCGCAGGCCCGACCCGCCGACCCGCAGCACGTCGGCCGGGCCCATCCGGGCCGGCTTGGGGCGCGGCGGCGGTGCGAGGCGGTTCGGCTCCTGCGCCGGGCCCCGCTCCCCTGTCGTACTCAACTCCTTGGTCGGGCTCATCGCAGGGCCTCCTCGGGGAGCAGCTCGGCCAGGCCGGCGGCTTCGTCGGCATCGGCGGCTCCGGCCTCGATGCGGCCGTCCTTGATCCGGACCTCGCGCGGCAAGGAGCCCGCTATGTCCCGGTCATGGGTGATGACCACGACCGTGGTCCCCGCCCGGTGCAGTTCGTGCAGGAGCTCGATCACCACCGCGCCGGAACGGGAGTCGAGGGCTCCGGTCGGCTCGTCGGCGAGCAGCAGCGGCGGGTCGCCGAGGACCGCTCGGGCGATGGCGACGCGCTGCTTCTCCCCGCCGGAGAGCTGGTGCGGTTCGTGGTACAGCCGATGGCCGAGGCCTACCCGGCGCAGGGCCCGCTCGGCGAGTCTGCGCCGCTCGCCGCGCGGCCTGCCGCTGTAGAGCAGGCCGTTGGCGACGCTGTCGAGCGCCGGTACGCCGGGGGCGAGATGGAACTGCTGGAAGACGAAGCCGATCGTCCCGGCCCGCAGCGCGGAGAGTTCCCGGTCGCTGAGGCGGTCGACGTCGTGCCCGTCGATGTGCACGGTTCCGGTGGTGGGGCGGTCGAGGGTGCCCATGATGTTGAGCATCGTGGACTTGCCCGAGCCGGACGGGCCGACGACGGCGAGCAGCTCCCCGCGCCGGATGACGAGGTCGGCGCCCTTGAGCGCCTCGACCTCTCCGTACGTCTTGGAGACTCCGGCCAGTTCGACCACCGGGTGGGCGGCAGCGGTCACTTGGGGACCCCCACGACCGTGCCGTCGGTGATGCCGGTTCCGGACACCTCGACCATGCTGTCGGAGAACATGCCGACCTTGACCGTCCGCGTCCTCACGTCGCCGTCCGCTTCGACGACCTGCACGGCGTAGCCGCCACCGCGCTGCGCCACCAGGGCGTTGATCGGGACGACGAGCACGTCCTTGCGGGTCTCCGCCTTCAGGGAGATCTTCACGGCGGCGGCCTGGTAGCGGCCCAGGCCCTTCTGGTCCTTGACCTTCATCTCGACGGGCAGGGTGGGCTTGTCGTCGCCGCCCGACTGACCGCCGCCCGAGCCCCCGGAGCCGCCGTCCTGGGAGGGCGTGGTGGGGGTGCCGATGTCGGTCACCTCGGCCTGGACCGAGGTGTCGTCAGGGAGCGTGACCGTGGCCTTGGTGCCCTTCTCGACCATGTCCTCGAACTGCACGTCGAGGTCGACGGTGACGGTGCGTTCGGTGCCGGTCCAGGTGAGGACGGGCCCGTTCGACGGGGCTCCGGCCGTGGCCTTCACCTCGGCGACGCGCCTGGCGCCGGGGGCGACCACGGCGTCCGACGGCTGCACGGTCCCGGTCTCCTGACGGCCCAGGTCGTCCTGCCAGTCCCGTACGGCCTGGGAGGTACCGGCGTCGTACGTGTCGTCGACGGTGAAGCCGGTGTAGCCGAGCGCGGAGAGGTTCTTCTCCAGGATCTCGACGTCCTTGCCCTCGGTGCCCGTCTTCAGCGGGCGGTAGAAGGGGGTGGAGCCGTAGAGCAGCGGGACCTTCTGCTCCTCCACCTTGTAAGCCGTCTGGCCTCGCTTGATGGTGTCGCCGTCGCCCGGCACCCAGGTGATGATCCCGGCACCCGTCTTGGAGGGGGCCGGGCCCTGCACGGCCGTCGGATCGCCGTAGCCGAGGTTCCCGTCCACGGACTCCGTGCGCGTCAGCGTGGTCCGCTCCACCTTGGCGGTCTTCGGCGGTGCGGAGGGAGCGGCACCCGACGAGCCGGAGCCGTCGTCGCCGAAGACGCCGGTGGTGGCGGCTCCCGCCGCGACGACCACGGCGATCGCGGCGACGACGATCAGCGACATCCGCAGGGGGCGGCGCCTGCGGCCGCTCGCCGGCGGGGGCGTCGTCCCTTCGCCGTCGCCGCCGTCCCCGCCACCGGCCTCGGGGGCGGTCTTCTGGAGGGACGCCTTCTCCAGGGCGGTCTTCTCGGGGTCGGTCTCCTCGCGCCCGGTGCCGACCGCGCCGGGGGGCCGCTCGGACACCTCTCCGGTCTTGTGCAGTTCCAGGGCTCCGGAGCCGTTGACCGCACCACGGACCGGCTCCTCGGCCTCGTCGAACTCCGCTGTCTCCTCGTCCCGTTCCCTCTCACGGGTCTCGTCCGGGGCGGTCATCAGGCGCCGCCGCCGGAGCCGGTGAGGCCGCCGCCGGGCCACTTGTCCTGGCAGGCGACCCTGGCCTTCTGGAACGCGTCACTGCCGGGGTCGATGCCGCTCGCGCCGAAGTCGAGCGACATGTTGCCGCCGTTGATCTCCGGGTCGGGCAGCTTGGGCAGGCCGTTCTCGCGCATGCACTTCGCCCAGGCCGCGACCTTGGCCGAGTCCAGCGCCTTGCCGCCGCCTCCGCCCCCGCCGAGCTGGCCGCCCTGGGGCATCTTGTCGCGGCAGGCCTCCGTGGCGGACTGGAACTCCGGCGAGTTGGGGTCGACGTCGCCGCCCGGCGTGAGCGCGATGCCGCCGCCCGCGTCCTTCTGCGGGTCGGGGAAGCCGGACACGCCGTTCTTGCGCATGCACTGGGAGAAGGCGAGTGCCTGGTCGAAGGGGCTGGTGGGCGAGGCGTCGGCCTTCTTCGGGCTGTCCGACGACGCGGCCGACGAGTCACCGGAGCAACCGGTGAGGAGGACGCCGGCGACGAGCGCCGACGCCGCGAGCAGTGTCTGTGCGGTTCGCTTGTGTGTGGTGGACATGGGGCCAAGTTCTACGCGGGCACCGGTCACACGGCGGATACAAGCGACGCCGTCCGTACAGGCTCCCCCGGCTCCCGGCCGCCGACGGGGAAGGCACCCCAACTCACCTGCGGCGACAGGGAACTTCACCGGGGAGGGCAAGGGACGGGCTGTCCAGACGGCCGGGGCTCGTCCAGTTCCCCCACCCCGGCGGCACCGCGGTCAAGGAGGTCCACCAGGGTGTGCCTGCTCTTGCCCGACAGTTCCCGCCCCCGCTCACGGTCGGCGAGGTCGTACAGGGCGGCGACGACGCTGGAGAGATCCTCCTGGAGCCGGGTGAGGATGTCGGCGACCGCCGCCGCGTTGGACTCGACGATGTCGCTCCACAGCTGGGAGTCGCCGCGGGCGATCCGGGTCGTGTCGCGCAGTCCCTGTCCCGCCAGATGGGCGGCCTCCGGCGGCCCATCCCCCAGGCGGGCCGCCATCAGGCTGGCCACCAGATGGGGAGCGTGGGAGGTCAGCGCCACCGCGTCGTCGTGGGCGCGGGCCCGCATCACGCGGGGCACCGCACCGCACAGCGCGATCAGTTCCAGGGCGCGGCCGAAGGCGGCCCGGGAGGTGAGGCGCGTCGGGGTGAGCACCCAGGGACGGTCCCGGAACAGCTCCGCGCGGGCGGCGAGGGGGCCCGACCGCTCGCGGCCCGCCAGGGGGTGGCCGCCGATGTAGCGGGACGGCTCGGGGGCGGTGTCCAGGATCTCCCGCTCGGCGAGCGCCTTCACGCTCGCCACGTCGGTATAGCTCAACGCCAGCCCACGCGACTGGAGTTCGGCAAGGACCGGGGCGATCTGGCTGGGGGGCACCGCGAGGACGGCCAGGTCCACGGGGCCCTGCGGGGGCTCGGGCCGTCCGGCGCCGAGCACCGCGGCGGCATGGACAGCGGACTCGTCACGGTCGGAGAGGTACACGGTCACACCGCGCAGACGGGCCGCGAGGGCCACCGAGGTGCCGATCAGGCCGGTGCCGACGACGGTCATGGTGCGGATCGTCACGCGACCTCACCATCCCCGTCCAGCCGCTCACGGATCAGCGCGGCGAGCCCGTCGAGGCCCTGCTCGATCCGCTCGTACGTCAACGTGCTGATCGCGAGGCGGAGTTGGCGGAACCCGGCCGACGCGCCGTAGAAGTGGTGCATGGGTGTGAACAGCACGCCGTGGCGGCGCGCCGCGTACTCCAGGAGGGAGTCGTCGACGGTGAACGGCACGGTGAGCACGATGAAGAAGCCGCCGGTCGGCACGTTCCAGGTGACGTCGGGGCGGCTCCCGAGGCGCCGGTCGAGGCCGTCGAGCACCTGCTCCAGATTGCGCCGGTAGACGTCCGTCTCCTGCTGGTTGGCGGCGACCAGGCTGCAGTCGTGGGCGAGGAGCTTGCCGCCGATCACCGCCTGGGCGATCGGTGAGGTGTTCACGGTGAGCATGCTCTTGAGCTTCGACAGCTCATCGGCGAGCAGTACGTCACCGCCGCCGCGGCCGGTCACCCGCTGGTCGGCGACCACGTAGCCCACGCGGGCGCCCGGCATCACGGTCTTGGCGAACGAGCCTAGGTAGACGACGCGTTGGTGCCGGTCGAGGGCCTTGAGCGTGGGCGGCCGGTCGGCGGCGCCGCTCAGGATTCCGTACGCGTTGTCCTCCAGGAGCAGCAGGTCCTCGGCGGCGGCGATGTCCAGGAGCCGCTGCCGGTCGGCGAGCGGCAGACTGACGCCCACCGGGTTGGCGAAGTCGGGCGTCACGTAACAGGCGCGGACCCGCTGCCCGGCGGCGCGGGCCCGGTGCAGCTGGACCAGCAGGTCGTCGAGGTCGATGCCGTGCGCACCGGTGCGCACCGGCAGCACGGGCATGTCGGCGAGCAACGCGGCCCCCGTCAGGCCGACATAGGTGGGGCTGGGGGCGAGCACGGCATCGCGGTCGTCGGCGCGCAGCGCGCGCAACAGCAGGAACATCGCCTCCTGGCAGCCGACCGTGACGACCACGGACGAGGGGTCGGCGTCGATGCCCTCGTCCACGGCGAGACTGCGCGCCACGAGGTCGCCGATGATCCCCTTCGTCGCGCCGTACTGGAACAGCGTGCGTGCGGTCTCCGCCTCGCTCAGGCCGAGCCGGGTGCGCAGGTGGTCGCAGAAGACCCGGAGGTGGTCGTGGATCTGGGTCACGTCGTAGAAGCCCTCGTAGGGGCGCCCGGCCGCGAAGGAGATCGCGTCGGGATAGGTGTCGGCGATCTGGTTGAGGAGGTTCATGGACTCCATCGACACATCGGAGAGCGACGCGTGCAGCGTGGCCGCGTTCAACTCCGCGACGGCGATTTCGGTTTGCAGGATTTCCATCACTTCAGCGTCTCCTGACAACAGATCCACAGCAATGGCTTGACAGGTGCGAGAACCGCGGAGGCGGTCGTACTATCGGGGCCGCAAAGAGAATTCCCGCCTCGCGCCTATTGCCGTTCCGGCATTCCGCGACCGGCGCGTCGTGAGCCAGGAATCCACATTCTTCTTCCCACGAGGACTCCGATGACGGATTTACCCGCAACGGCCCCCAACAGTGACCTCGCGGATCTCGCGATCGACTATGTCGAGATGTACGTCGACGGCCTGGAGGCGGCGGTTTTCGCCTGGGTCGACAAGTACGCCTTCACGGTCGTCGGCACCGGCGGATCCGCCGAGCACCGCAGTATCGCCCTGCGCCAGGGACGGATGACCCTGGTGCTCACCGAGGCGACCGCGGGACGGCATCCCGCGACCACGTACGTGACCATGCACGGCAACGGCGTGGCCGACATCGCTCTGCGCACCGCCGACGTGTCCGCGGCCTTCGCCGCCGCGGTGGCGGGCGGCGCGCGTCCCGTGCGGCAGCCGACGCGGCACGTGGGCGAGGGCCCCGCCGTCACCGCGGCCGTCAGCGGCTTCGGCGACGTGGTGCACACGCTGGTCGAGCGGACCCCGGGCGAAGGCCCCGGACTCCCGCCGGGCTTCGTTCCGGCGCTCGGCTCGCGCGAGGCGCGCACCAGCGAGGCGGGGCTCCTCGACATCGACCACATAGCGGTGTGTCTGAACGCCGGCGACCTCGAATCGACGGCCCGCTTCTATCAACAGGCTCTCGGTTTCCGTGAGGTGTTCAAGGAGCACATCGTCGTCGGCGCCCAGGCGATGGACTCCAAGGTCGTGCAGAGCGCGGGGGCCGGAGCGGTGACGCTGACGCTCATAGAGCCCGATCCGCTGGCGCAGCCCGGTCAGATCGACGAATTCCTCAAGAGCCACCACGGCGCGGGCGTGCAGCATCTGGCTTTCTCCAGCAGGGACGCCGTCCGGTCGGTGCGCGCGCTGTCCGCGCGCGGTGTCGCATTCCTCCAGACCCCGTCGACGTACTACGACCTGCTCTCCGAAAGGATCGGGCTCAAGTCCCACACCCTGAACGAACTGCGCGCGACGAACCTCCTCGTCGACGAGGACCACGACGGTCAGCTCTTCCAGATCTTCACCGCGTCGGCGCACCCGCGCGGCACGATCTTCTTCGAGGTCATCGAGCGCCAGGGCGCGCAGACCTTCGGCAGTTCCAACATCAAGGCGCTGTACGAGGCCGTGGAGCTGGAACGGACCGGGCAGCGTGTGGCGCGGTGATCCCGCGGCCGCGCGCGATCTGAGCGACGTCGAGCGCGCCGCGGCCGCGGCCCTGTCACCCGAGGTGTGGGACTTCATCGCGGGTGGCAGCGGCCGTGAGCGGTCCCTCGACGCGAACCGGGAGGCGTTCGACCGCATCTTCGTCGCCTCCCGGGTGCTCAGGGACGTCTCGGGGTGCGCCACCGACGCGACGCTGCTGAACCGCCCGGTGCGGATGCCGGTGGCGGTCGCGCCGATCGCGTACCACCGACTGGTGCATCCCGAGGGCGAGTTGGCAACCGCTCGGGCGGCGAAGACGGCCGGTGTGCCGTTCACCGTGGCCACCTTGAGCACCGTCCCCGTCGAGGAGATCACGGCGGTCGGCGGCACGGTGTGGTTCCAGCTCTACTGGCTCCGTGAGCGGCAGCGGTCCCTGGATCTGGCGCGCCGGGCCGAGGACGCGGGCTGCGAGGCGCTGATGCTGACCGTCGACGTGCCCTGGATGGGCCGCCGGCTGCGGGACGTACGCAACGGCTTCGCGCTGCCCGGCCATGTGCGGGCGGCGCATCTCGACGGCGGTGCGCCCTCGGCGGCGCACCGCTCCGGCACGGTCGGCTCGGCGGTGGCCGCCCACACCGCCGAGGCGTTCTCGCCCGCGGTGACGTGGTCCTGCGTGGAGGAACTGCGGGCGGCCACCCGTCTCCCGCTGATCGTGAAGGGCATCCTGGCCCCCGAGGACGCGGTGCGGGCCGTCGGCCTCGGCGTGGACGCCGTCGTGGTGTCGAACCACGGCGGCCGCCAGCTCGACGGCGCGCTGCCCGGCATCGAGGCCCTTCCCGGGGTGGTCGATGCCGTCGGCGGCGCGTGCGAGGTCATGGTGGACGGCGGCGTGCGCGGCGGCACGGACGTGCTCAAGGCGCTGGCGTCGGGGGCGGACGGGGTCCTCGTGGGGCGGCCTCCGGTGTGGGGGCTCGCCGCGGCCGGTGAGTCCGGCGTCCTGCAGGTCCTCGACCTGCTGGCCGCCGAGCTCCGCGACGCGCTGGGGCTCGCGGGCTGCGCCGGTGTCGCGGCGGCCAGGGAACTGCGTACGGTGCGACTGCCTCAGTGACCAGCTGTGTCGTGTGCGCGTTCGGGATCGTGCTCGGGTCCGGGCTCGGATTCGTCCTCGGGTGCGTGCTCGGACCCGTGGTCGCTCTCGTGGAGCGTGATCGCGCCGGACGGGCAGCGGGCGGCTGCCCTGCGCACGGCCCCTGCCAGCTCGGATCCGGGGGCCGGCACGTTCAGCAGAACCTTGCCGTCCTCGTCCGACTGGTCGAAGACCGCGGGGACCTGGGCCATGCAGAGCCCGGAACCCGCGCATCGGTGGCGGTCCACCCGTACGTCCATCTGCTCCTCCTCCGCGTTGGCTTCCGCGATCTCTGTCACCGGATGGCTCTTCACCAGGTCACCGGCAGCCGCTCCACCCCGTGGGCGAGCGCGTGCACGCGGAACGGCACCTCGTCCTCGGGCACGGCGAGGCGCAGGCCGGGGAAGCGCCGCAGCAGCGCCGGGTAGGCGATCCGCAGTTCCATCCGGGCCAGTGCCGCGCCCAGGCAGTGGTGGATGCCGTGGCCGAAGGCGACGTGGGCTCCCGGCTCTCGCGTGATGTCGAAACGGTCGGGTTCGGCGAGCAGCGCGGGGTCACGGTTGGCCATCGGCAGCGAGCACAGGACGTGCTCCCCCGCGCTGATGAGCTGCCCGCCGACGGTGACGTCCTCCAGGGCGGTCCGTGGCGTCGGCGCGTGCGGCACCGACAGGTGGCGCAGCAGCTCCTCGACGGCGCGGTCCACCGCTCCGGGGTCGTCGCGGACCGCGGCGAGCTGGTCGGGGTGGGCGAGCAGCAGCAGGGTGCCGAGGCCGAGCATGCCCGAGATGTTGTCGAGGCCTGCGAGCACCAACAGGACGCAGACGCCACGCAGTTCCTTGTCCGTGACCTCATCGCCGTGATCGCGGATGAGCATGCCCAGGAAGCCCTCGTCGGGGTCCGTGCGCTGCCGGGCCACCATCGCGGCGACGTACCGCGAGAGCAGTTCCCCGGCCGCCGCCCGCCGCTGGCGTCCCCGGCCGGGGGCGAGGAAGGCGTGGCAGCGGCGCAGGAAGTCGGCGCGGTCGTCGCGCTCCACGCCGATCAGCTCGCACAGGGCCGCGCCGGGGACGGGTGAGGCGAAGGCCGCGACCAGTTCGGCGGGCGGGCCCGTGCGTTCCATGGCGTCAAGGTGCTCGGTGACGATGCCGGTGACGCCCGGCTCGATCCTGCGCATCCGGCGCAGGGTGAACTCGGGCGTGAGGATGTGCCGGAGCCGGGTGTGCTCGGGCGGGTCGTAGTCCATGAGCTGCCCGATGAGCTCGTCGGGCCGAGGCCCTTCACCCCGCCCCTGCGAGGAGCGCGACGAGGCCGGTCCGAAGCGGCGCCGGGTGGAGAACCGCCGGTGGTCGCCGAGGACTTGACGCACCTCGGCGTGGCCCGTGACGAGCCAGACGGGCACTCCGTCAGTCCCTGGGCCCACGTCGATCCTGGTGACGGGACGCCCCTCGGACAGCCGGCGCAGTTCCTCGGCCGGGCCGAAGCGTGCGCGGCGGGTGTGGACGAGTCCGGGCTCGGTCGTCGATGTCATCGCTCCCCTACCAGGTGACGGGCAGTGTCTCCACGCCGTACGGCGCCTGTGTCCGGAAGCGGATCTCCTCCGGCGGCGTGGCGGAGCGCAGCTCGGGAAAGCGGCGCAGCACCGCCAGATAGGCGCTCTTGAGTTCCATGCGCACCAGGGAGGCCCCGATGCAGTAGTGGATGCCATGGCCGAGCCCCACGTGGGCGGTGGCCTCACGGGTGATGTCGAGGACGTCCGGCGGCGTGCCGGGCGGCCGGACGCGATTGGCCGCGAACAGCGAACAGGCCACCTGGTCCCCGGCCTTGATCACCTTGCCTGCCAGGGGTACGTCCTCGCGGGCGGTCCGCGGCGACGCGGTCGGGATGATCGACAGGTAGCGGATGAACTCCTCCACCGCCTGGTCGATCAGGTGCGGGCATTTCCGCAACAGGCCCAGCTGGTCGGGGTGTTCGAGCAGCGCGAGGATACCGAGGCCCAGCATGCTGGCCATGTTCTCGACGCCCGAGCCCATGACGAACGCGGTGAGTCCGACGAGTTCGTCGTCGTCGATGTCGTCGCCGTGCGCGCGCACCAGCCTGCCGAGCAGGTCGTCGCCGGGTGCGCGCCGGTTGCGGGCCACGAGTTGGTCGACGTACGCGAGGTAGGCGGCGCCCGCGGTCATCTGCAGTTGCCGACCGCGGAAGGCGGGGCGGCTGACCTTGAGCAGCCGCGCCAGCTCCGCGCGGTCGTCGCGCTCCACCCCGAACAGTTCGCACATGACGAGGCCGGGGACGGGCCAGGCGACGTGCCGCATGAAGTCGGCGGGCTGTCCGGCCTTCTCCATGGAGTCCAGGCAGTCCGCCACGACGGATTCGACGGCGGGCTCCAGGCCGCGCATGCGGCGCACGGTGAACTCCGGGGTGAGCAGCAGCCGGAGCCGGGAGTGGTCGGGCGGGTCGTACTGGATGAGGTTGCCCGCCTGGACCGGCCGGTTGCCGCCCGCGGGCGGGGCCGTGCTGAACCGCTCCGCGTCGCCCAGGACCGCGCGCACCTCGTCCTGGCCCGTGACGAGCCAGCCCGGCGACGAGCTCGCCCCGTCGACGAGTTCGACCTCGGACAGCGGTGCCCGCGCACTGAGTTCGCTCAACTCGGGAAGCGGGTCGAGGCGGTCCCTGCGGTTGTGCATGGAGAGGTCTGACGGCCGCGCCATGCGCGGACCTCCTTCTGCTCGACTTCTACTCGGCTTCTGCTCGGCTTCTATTCGGGTGGGCTCTGGGCGGACACGGGCAGCTGCCAGAACATGCCGTCGGGTGACGGCACCAGACCGCCGCTGAACAGCGGGGCCTCCGCTTCGGCGTCCTCCCCGAGCAGGGCGCGCATCTGGACCTGACCGCCCTCCTGCATGACCTCGCGCACCACCGACGACTTGAACAGCGGCACCATGCTTCCGTCCTGGCTGCCGGCCAGTTCGTCGACCGCGGCGGCGAACTCCTCGGAGTCCGAGGAGAAGCGCTTGGCGAGGATCTCGGCCTCGGTCAGGACGCGCTCGCCGGAGGAGACCCCGCCGATGAGCTCGACGAACGACTGGAGTTCGGGCCGCGCGGTTTGGGTGACCTTCTTGGCCTGCCAGAAGTACGAGTCCTCGTCGTGGTGCATGTCGTAGAAGGACAGCAGGAATTCGTAGAACACGCCGTACTCGCGCCGGTAGCGGGCCTCGAACTCCTTCAACGCCGGTTCCTCGTCGACGCGTCCGGACAGCACGCTGTTGATGGAACGGGCCGCGAGCAGCGCGCTGTACGTCGCCAGATGGACGCCCGAGGAGAACACCGGGTCGACGAAGCAGGCGGCGTCGCCGATGAGGACGAGGCCGGGGCGGGAGAAGGTCGTGTGGTGGTACGAGTAGTCCTTGCGGACGCGCAGTTGTCCGTACTGGCCGGTGGTGACCCGCTTGGCGTCCGCGAGGTACTCGCCGATCAGGGGGCACTCGTCGACGAGTGCCATGAACGCCTTCTCCTGGTCACCCTGGATCTTCTCGGCCATCTCGCGCCGCACCACGGCGCCGACGCTCGTCAGGGTGTCGCTGAGGGGGATGTACCAGAACCAGCCGCTCGGGAACGCGACCGACAGGATGTTGCCCGAGTTGGGCTCCGGGAGCCGCTTGCCGCCCTCGAAGTAGCCGAACAGGGCGAGGCTGCGGAAGAACTCCGAGTACTCGCGCTTGCCGCCCACCCGCTGGTACACACGGCTCTTGTTGCCCGACGCGTCCACGACGAACGTGGCGAGCGCCCGGCGTTCGTTGCCGTCGGCGTCGGTGTACGTGACGCCCCTGACCCGCTCGTCGTCGGCGATGACGTCGAGCACGGCGCAGCCTTCGCGGACCTCTGCGCCCACCTTGCGGGCGTGCTTGAGCAGGATGTCGTCGAACTTGGACCGCTCCACCTGGTAGGCGAACGACGTCGGCCCGCTCATGCGCGGGGATACGGAGAAGGAGAAGGTCCAGGGGTCCGGGTTGGCCCCCCACCTGAAGGTGCCGCCGCGCTTGCGCGGGAAGCCCGCCTTGGCCAGTTCGTCCGCGACACCGGTCAGCCTGCACACGCCGTGCACGGTGGACGGCAGCAGCGACTCACCGATCTGGTGGCGCGGGAAGAACTCCTTCTCCAGGACCAGCACCCGCCGCCCCTGCATGGCCACCAGTGCGGCCAGTGTCGACCCGGCGGGCCCTCCGCCGACCACCACCACGTCGAATTCCTCGGAATCCGGCAAGGTCATCCCTCCTCCCCTTTTCTCCCGGACGGGATACCGAATTGCACGGCATCCGCCCGAGGAGCCCCTTTTTCCCATGGGTACTGACGCTCAATTGAGTCTGAAATCGCCCTGCCCGGGCGTCAAGGCCGTCCATCCGTCAGCTCGTGGACGGCGTTCTTTTTCGGAGTGTGCCGCGTTTCCCGCTTGTGCCTGCGCCCTGTCAGGGACAACAAAGGCCCCGTCATAAAGGTGGTGATCAATGCCATGAGTACGAGGACGGTGAAAAGCGGCGGGCCGATGATGCCCGCGTTCAACGCGACGTTCAGGACGATCAGTTCCGTGAGTCCGCGGGTGTTCACCAGTGTGGCCACGGTCGCCGACCGGTAGGAGTCCATGCCGCTGAGCCGTGCCGCCGCGTACGCCGGTCCGAGCTTGCCGATGACCCCCACGGCGAGGATCAGGAGCAGCAGGAGGCCGCCGTTCCCGTCCAGCGATCCGATGTTGAAGGACAGCCCTGTCGTCACGAAGAACAGCGGGAGCAGCAGATCGGAGGTCTGTTCCATCGGCCGCAGCACGTCCGCGTCCGGCACGCCGTCCCTGCGAGGCATCGTGAGGCCGGCCAGGAGCCCGCCGAACACGGGGTGCAGGCCGAGCTCCGCGGTCACCCAGGCGCTGCCCAGCGCGAGGCCGAGCGCGATCGTGAGCTGGTGGGCATGCAGCGCCCTGGAGCGCCGGAGCCACCACCCGAGCACCGGCCGCACCGCCAGGAACAAGGCGGCCACGAACAGGGCGATCAGGAGCAGCGTCAGCTGCCACGACCTGCCGGTGGCGTGCCCGGTGCCGGCGAGCGCGGCGGCGAGGACCAGCCACGCCACGACGTCCATGAGCCCGGCGGCCGTGGTGGCCACCGTGCCCTCGGGGGTGCCCGCGAGCCCCCGCTCACGGACGATGGCCGCGAGCACGGGCAGTGCGGTGACGGACACCGCCACGGCCATGAACAGCCAGAACGCCCTGCCGTCCGCGTGCCCCGGCTGGACCGCGTCGAACGCCCCGTGGAACACGCCCACCGCACCCGCGCCCAGTCCGGCGGGCACCAGGAACGCGCACAGCGCCACGGTGGCCGCCGCTCTGCCTCCCTGGCGCAGCTGCCGCCAGTCCATCTCGTACCCCACCACGAACATGAAGATCACGATGGCGATCTGTGAGAGCACCGTCAGGAACGGCAGCACTTCCGGCGGGAAGAGCTTCGAGGTCGGGTCCCCGGGCAGGCGGCCGAGCAGCGTCGGGCCCAGGGCGATACCGGCGACGATCTGGCCGATGACCACCGGCTGGCCGCAGCGGCGGGCCAGCGCTCCCAGGAGACGGGAGACGATGACGATGACGGCCACGTCGCCGATCGCCACGGTCACCAGTGATTCGGTGTCCACCTACGACGCCGCCGTCCCGTGCCTGCTCATGTCCGCGACGAGGCTCTTGGGCCGCATGTCCGTCCAGTTCTCCTCGATGTACGCGAGGCATTCCTGCCGGGTGCCCTCGCCGTGCGCGGTGGTCCACCCTTCGGGGATCTCGGCGAAGGCGGGCCACAGGGAGTGCTGTCCCTCGTCGTTGACGAGAACCAGGAAGGTGCCGTTTTCGTTGTCGAACGGATTGGTCATCGTTCAGTCCTTTTCGGTTGCTGGGTTCCGGGTTGATGTGCGGCGGCCGGGATTCGCTGCGCCGAGTTTCCGCGTGAGGACGCGCGTGACGCGCGTCAGGGCTTCTGGTTTGAGCATGTCGTAATGGCCGACGGGTACTTCGTGCGTCTCGATGTCGCCCTCGATGTAGGGGCGCCAGCTCGCGACGGCGTCCGCCACGGTCCGCTCCTCGGTCCGGTCGGCGGCCGCCACGAAGAGCAGCAGGTCACCGCGGGAGGGGCGAGGGGTGTGATCCGGCGCGAACCCCGACATGTTGCGGACGACCGTCTCCAGATTGGAGAGGGCCTGCTCGCTCATGCCCGACGACCGGTAGAGGGAGGACACGTCGGCGCCCTCTCCCTGCCGCAGCACTCCGTAGCCCTCCGACTCCTGTCCCTCCTCGCCGCGGAACCGCGACTTGGCGGCGCCGCTGCCGGGGTAGGCGTCCAGCAGCGCCAGGAGCGCCACTTCTTCGCCCAGTTCCTCGAGGCGGGCGGCGACGGCCTGGGCGATGGTCCCGCCGATGGACCAACCCAGGAGGCGGTAGGGGCCGACGGGTTGAACGGCGCGGATCTCGTCCGCGTAGTCGGCCGCCATCTCCTCGATGCTGCCCGGCAGTTCACCGGGCCGGGCGATCCCCCGCGCCTGTATCCCGTACACCGGCTGGTCCTGCGGAAGGTGCGGCAGGAGAGCGGCGTACGTCCAGCTCAGGCCCATGCCGGTGTGCAGGCAGAACAGCGGAGGGCGGCTGCCTTCCGGCCGCAGGGGCAGCAGGACACCCAGGTCGCCCCGGCTCCTGCCGAGGCGCCGCCCCGCGCCGGTGTCCCGCTTCCACGCCTGCTCCTCGGGCTGGACGGCGATGCGTCCCGTGGTCGTCCGCTTCGCCCGTTCGCCGGTACGGAACATGCGCTCGCCCGCGGCGCCGAAGGGGCACGCGACGAACCGTTCCCCCGTGCGTCCCGGGCCGTCCGCGTAGCCGCGGGCCAGCAGGACGCCCGCCAGGTACAGGTCGCCCGTGACACCCGGCGGTACCGGGCGCAGGCATTCGTCGAGCACGAGGGCGCGGGTGTTCGGGACCGGGCTGCCGGTGCGGGGCTCCCACACCCCGGTCGTCCCGGGGCCCGTCCGGTCCTCCAGCCAGACCCCGCCCGTCTCGGGCACTCCGTAGCCGCACACCAACGGTGCCGAGGGGTGCCGCTCCCGCCGCTCCCGCAACTGGTCCAGGGTCCGCGGCTCGCCCGCCAGGTCGACGACCAGGGCCTCGGGGGCGGCTTCGAGCAGCTCGGGGGTGGTGACCACCAGGGTCCCGGGCTCCTCGGCCGCGAAGTCCTGACCGGGTGTACCGAGCCGCACGCTCCCTCCCGCGCAGAGTGCCGCGAGCAGGGGCGTCACGAGCGCCGCGGACGGGGCCCTCGCGTCCAGCAGCGGTGTCGCTCCCAACGCCGGGGAGGCATGCATGCGGTACGTCGTGTGGGAGGCGAGCGTGCGGTGTTCCAGGACGGCGCCCGCGATGACGAGAGCCGCGTGCCCCAGAAGGGCGGGCCGGGCGGAAAGAGTCTCCTCCGGCAGCCCGTCGGTCTCGTCCCGCGCCGGTTCGTCGAGGACCACGACCTGCGTGGTGGCGTCGGCGGGCATCGCCGAGGCGGCCGCCTCGGAGCAGACCAGGATTCCGCCGGCGGCGGGAGCGCCTGCGGCCGAAGGGCTCGCGGGATGCTCGGCGAAGGTGACGGCCGCTCCGGCTTTCAGTACGCCGAGCAGCGCGACGGCCAGCGCGTTACCGGTGGGCTGCGCCACGGCGACGACGCTCTCCGGGCCCGCCCCCCGCTCGGCCAGCCGCCGGGCGAGCCGCCCCGCGGCGGCGTCCAACGCCTCGTACGTCAGGGAGCCCCGCGGATCCGTGACGGCGACCGTGTGGGGCGTACGTGCCGTCTGCTCGGCCAGCATCTCCACCACGGTGCGTGCCGGGCGTCCGGCCGCGGTGTCGTTCCCGCCCGCCACGAGGCGGCGGGCCTCGTCGGCGTCGAGCAGGACGTCGACCGCGCTCAGGCGTCGCTCGGGATCGGCGGTCACCTGCTCCAGGACCCGGATGAACCGCCGCGCGAGTGTCTGCGCGGTGGGGTCATCGAACAGCTCGGTGGCGTAACGGAGCTGCCCGTCGATGCCGCCGAGGTCGCCGTCCGGCTCGTACCGTTCCGTGAGGCTGAAGGACAGGTCGAGCTCGGTGGATTCCGCGCCCGCCCCCAGGCGGGCGGTGCGCAGACCGGGCAGCTCCCAGGGGTCCCACGGCTCGGCGACGCTGTCGTCGACCTCGAGGAGCACCTGGAACACCGGGTGGCGTGCGAGCGAGGGCGGCAGCTCCAGGGCGTCCACGAGGCGCTCGAAGGGCACGTCGCGGTGTTCGCGTGCCTCTTGATTGCCCGTCAGCACCCGGCCGAGCAGCTCGCGGAACGTGGGGTCGCCGGACGCGTCGGTGCGCAGGGCGAGCGCCCCGGCGAAGGGGCCCACCAGCGTTTCGAGGCCGGATTCGTCGCGGCGCGGTATCCGCGTGCCGATGGTGACGTCGGTGCCGGCGCCGAGCCGGGCGAGCAGCATCACGAGGGCCGCCTGCACCACCATGAACGTCGTCGTCCCGTCGTCCTCGGCCAGGTCGGCGAGGCGGCCGTGCGCCTCGGCGTCGAGGTGCAGCGGGACGGTGCCCGCCCGGTGCGAGGCGACGGCGGGCCGCGGCCGGTCGGCGGGCAGCGCGATCTCGGGGTCGATTCCCGCCAACGCGTCCTGCCAGTAGGCGAGTTGGTCGTTGACCAGGCTCTCGGGTTCCTGCTCGCCCTGGAGGAGTTGCCGCTCCCAGAGCGCGTAGTCGGCGAACTGGAGGGGCAGCGGGGCCCGTTCCGGTACGCGACCCTCGCGGCGCGCGCCGTACGCGGTCGCCAGGTCACGGACCAGGACGTCGAGCGATGCGTCGTCGGCGGCGATCCGGTGCACCACCAGGAGCAGCACGTGATCGGAGTCCGAGAGACGCAGGAGCGTCTGCGTCCAGGGCGACTCCCGGCCGAGGTCGAACGGTTGCCCGGCGCGGGCGGCCAGCAGCTCCGGCAGCTCCGCCTCGGTCGCCGGCACGACGGCCGGCGCCGGACGGGACACGGCGGCGTCCAGGACGCGCTGCCTCATGCCGCCGCGCTCTCCGTCAAAAGTGGTGCGCAGGATCTCGTGCCGCGAGGCGACATCGCCGAGAGCCGCCCACAGCGCCTCCTGGTCGAGCTCGCCGCTGAGCCGCAGCGCCACCGGGATGCGGTCGGTGCCCGCCTCGTCGTCGAGCCGGGACATCAGCCAGGTCCGGAACTGCCCTGCGGTGACCGGGACTTCGTCGCGGTTCTCGACCGGCTGCAGCACGGGCCGCGCCTTGGTGGCGAGCAGCCGGGCCACCCCCACCGGTGTCGGTGAGCCGAAGAACTGCCGGATGCCGAGCTCCGCGTCGAACTCTTCGCGGATCCGTCCCGCGAGGCGCATCGCAAGGCCCGAGTCGCCGCCCAGGTCGAAGAAGCTGTCGTCGGGTCCCACCCGCTCCAGGTCGAGCACCTCGGCGAACAGCCGGCACAGGGTTTCCTCGGCCGCCGTCTGGGGCTTGCCGCCCGACACGCGCTCGGCGAAGTCGGGGGCGGGCAGGGCCTTGCGGTCGACCTTGCCGTTGCGGGTCACGGGCAGGGCGCCCAGGGCCAGCACGGCGGCCGGGACCATGTAGTCGGGCAGGATCTCGGCCGCGTGGGCGCGGACGAGCTGTGGGTCTATGGTCTCCGTCCCCTCGGGTACGACGTAGCCGACGAGGCGGCGCTCGCCCGGGCCGTCCTCGCGGGCTACGACCACGGCCTGGGCCACGGCGGGATGGGCGGCCAGCGCCGCTTCCACCTCACCGAGCTCCACCCGGAAGCCACGGATCTTGACCTGCGCGTCCGCGCGGTCGACGAAGAGCAGTTCCCCGTCCCCGGTCGCGCGCACCAGGTCGCCGGTGCGGTACATCCGCTCGCCGGGTGCGTACGGGCACGCCACGAACCGCTCGGCGGTCAGGCCCTGCCCGTTCCGGTAGCCCTGCGCCAACCCCGCGCCCGCCAGGTAGAGTTCGCCGGTCACGCCCGGCGGCAGGGGCCGGAGGAACGCGTCGAGGACGAAGGCGCGGCGGTGGGGCAGCGCGCTTCCGATCGGGAGTACGGGGTCCATCGCGTCGCCCGGCCTCAGCACGTGCCAGGTCGCGCACAAGGTCGTCTCCGTCGGGCCGTACAGGTGGCGGACGGTGACGTCCGGGCAGACCTCGCGCACGCGGGCCACCGATGCGGCCGGGACGACGTCACCGCCGGTCAGCACCTCGCGCAGTCCCGCGAAGCAGTCGGGCCACTCCTCCGCGAGCACCCGGAACGACCCGGCGGTCAGATGCACCGCCGTGACGCCGCCCTTCACGTGCTCGCGCACCTGCTGGGCGTCCACCACGCCGGGATCGGCGACCACGACGCGGCCGCCCGCGACCAGCGGGACCCAGATCTCGTAGAGCGACGCGTCGAAGGCGTGCGGGGCGTGCATGAGGACCGCGTCGTCCGTGCTCATGGACCAACCGCGCTCCCCCACCAGCGCGGCCACGCTTCCGTGCGGCACCGCCACGCCCTTCGGCTCACCCGTCGAGCCCGACGTGTACATCACGTACGCCACGTCCTGCGCGGCCACCTGGACCATGGGCTGGTCGGTTCCGCACGCCGCCAGCGTCGCCCGCACCTGAGGGTCGTCCAGGACCACCGATCGCGCCGCGGCCTGCTCCGGCAGCACGTCCCGGCACTCCCGCGTGCACACCACGCGCACCGGAGCCGCGTCCTCCAGGACGTACGCCACGCGCTCCCTCGGCCAGCCCGCGTCCACCGGCACATAGGCGGCACCCGTACGCCAGATTCCCAGGAGCAGGGCCAGCAGGTCCGGCGACCGCTCCATCACCACCCCGACGCGATCGCCGCGCCGCACCCCCATGCCCGACAAGTACTGGGCCCAGCGGCCGGACTCCGCCCACAACTCCCCGTACGAGAGCGCTCGTTCGCCCTGGACAGCCACCGCGCGCGGCGACGAGACCACGCGCCCGGCGATCAGCTCCGGCACCACCGCCTGCGGGGACCGCAGCACCGCACCGCGCTCGACTGCCGCCATCGCCCCGACGCGTCCCACCACCACCGTGGGATCGGCGACCACTTGTTCAAGGATCCGGACCAGCGAGGCGAGCGCCGCCGCGGCGACACCTCGGTCGAACAGGTCCGGCCGGTACTCGAGCTTCAGATGCAGGCGTTCGGCGGGGCCGACGACCAGCGTCAGCGGATAGTGCGCGGCCTCGCGGGTGAACCCCGCCGGCCTGAGCGAGAGGCTCCCGCTGTCCGGCGACGCGGCGGCGGCCGGAGGCTGGGGGAAGCTCTCGAACACCAGGAGCGTGTCGAAGCCCGCTCCCGGGCCCGCCGCCTTCAGGATCTGCGGGAGGCCCAGGTGCTGATGTGCCATCAGAGCGGACTGCTGTTCCTGAATGTCGCGGAACATCTCCAACACCGGCTGATCACCGTGGATTTGTACGCGCACGGGCAGCGTGTTGATGAGCAGCCCGACCATTGATTCCACGCCCGGCAGCTCGGGAGGACGGCCCGCCACCGTCGCGCCGAACACGACGTCCGTGCGCCCGGCCAGCCGCGCAAGGACCAGCGCCCACGCGCCCTGCACCACGGTGTTGACCGTCAGGCCGTTGGCGCGGGCCAGCTCCGTCACGCCCCGCGTGGCCTTCTCGGGGAGGTCTTCGGTCACGTTCTCGGGGAAGACGGGGAGCCGGTCGGGGACGGCTGGTGCCACCAGGGTCGGTTCGTCGGTGCCCGCGAGTGCCGCCTGCCAGGCGTCCTTCGCGGCTGCCGTGTCCTGGCGGCCGAGCCACTTCAGATACTCGCCGTAGGAGGTCGTGCGGCCGAGCCGGGAGGCGTCGCCGCCCGCCGCGTAGATCTCGGCGAGCTCACCGATGAGGATCGGCGCCGACCAGCCGTCCATCAGGATGTGGTGGCTGGTGATGACCAGCCGGTACCGGTGCTCGCCGGTCCGGATCAGGAGGAGGCGCAGCAGCGGTGGCGCCGCCAGGTCGAAGGCCTGGGCCCGTTCGCTCTCCGCGAGGCGTTCCAGAGCGGCCCCCTGTGCGGACCCGCCGAGGTCCGACACATCCTCCGTACGCCAGGGCAGCGCCACGTCCCGCGCGATGACCTGCACCATCTGCGCGCCGCTCACCTGCCGGAAGCAGGCACGCAGTGCGGCATGCCGGGCCAGGAGCGCCTCCCACGATGCCCGCAACCGGCCCGCGTCCACGGGGCCGTCGATGTCGAGTGCGGACTGCACGGTGTACACGTCCGGGCCCTGGTCGTCGAAGGCGGCGTGGAAGAGCAGTCCTTCCTGGAGCGGCGACAGCGGCCACACGTCCTCGACCGGTGATCGGGTCATCTCTTCTCTCCTCGGAGCTTCGTTGCCTCGGAGCCTCAGGGCTTCAGTGCGGGTTGAATCCGGCTTCGAGCTCCTCGATCTGGCTCTGCGCGAGGCCGAGGAGGGGGAAGTCGGACGGCGTGTGTCCACCGGCCGTGGGATCGGTGGTGTGGGCGGCGAGACCGCCGAGCATGTCCAGCCAGAGCTGTCCGATGCGTTCCGCCGCGGTGTTGTCGACGGCGCGGCCCGCCCAGCTGAGCGAGACGGTCAGCTCGGGCCCGTCAGCAGTGTCCACGATGGCCGCGCCCGCTTCCAGCGCGTGCATGGACGGCATGTCCGGGTCGGCCGAGCCGCCGATCGCCGTGTCCCCGGCCATCTGCCAGGCCGCGACCGTACGGCCGTCGGACGGGTCACCTGCGGTGAACCGGCCCAGGTAGTTGAAGCCGATCTGCGGGCCGGGCAAGGCGGCAAGCACGGGGCCCGTGTCGGGGTTCAGGTGGCGCAGCAGGCCGTATCCGAGGCCGTCGCCGGGCACCGCCCGTGCCTGTTCCTTGACCGCCTTCAGGAGTGCTCCGGCGGCCGGACCGCCGTCTGCCGCTTCTGTCAGGTCCACGTCGGCGACGGCGAGGCGGAGCGGGTGCGTGCTGGTGAACCAGCCCACGGTGCGCGAGAGTTCGGCGCCTTCGACCGGTTCACGGCCGTGGCCCTCGATGTCGAGGAGTACGGGGTCGGGGAGTACGGGCCCGCCCTCGCCGCGCCAGTGCGTGACCGCGCCCGCGAGCGTCGCCAGGAGCACCTCGTGGACCCCGCAGTGGAACAGCGCGGGGGTGCGGCCCGCCAGCGTGGCGGCATCCCTCCGTGGGACCTGCCAGGACACGCGGCGCGTGGTCTCGGCGGTGTCCACCGCCGGGTCGAGCGCACGTCGGCCGATGAGCGGCTCGGTGCCGTCGAGGAGGGCCGTCCACGCGTCGAGCTCCGCCACGCGGTCCGGTCCCGTCGCCTGTGCCGACAGGAGGTTCGCCCAGCGCCTGAAGGAGGTCCCCACCGGGTCGAGCACGGGTTCCTGGCCCGCCGCCGCGGCCTCGCAGGCGAGGGCCAGGTCGGGCACCAGGATCCGCCAGGACATTCCGTCCACGGCCAGGTGGTGGACCATCAGGACCAGTCGGCTGGTCCGTGCCGGGCCCGCGTCCACCCACACGACCTGGAACATCGCGCCCGTCGCGGGGTCGAGGCGCTCGGCGGCCTCCTTCGCCGCACGTTCGGCGATCTCGTCCAGTGATCCGTCCGCCGCGTCCTCGGCGGCCACCCGGGTCACCACGGTCGCCGGGTCAACGGATCCTCGTTCGCCGACGACGAGCCGCGGTTCGGTCACGTCGCCGTTTGTGCCGTCGTCGTCCGCCGTGACCACGCGTGCGCGCAGCATGTCGTGGGTGTCGATGACCGCGCCCACGCCGGTCAGGAGTACGTCGTGTCCGAGGCCGGCCGGGGCGCCGATGACCGCCCACTGCGCGAACCGCGGCCGGAGCGCGGGCTCGCCGAGCTCCCGCATCACCGGGGTCAGGGGCACCTCGCCGACGCCGATGTCCTCGACGGCGGTGTGGCCGGAGCCGTCGACCGTTTCCGCCACGGTGGCGAGGCGCTCCGGGGTCTTCTCCTCGAAGATCTGCCGGGGTGTCACCACGAGGCCGGAGCGGCGGGCGCGGGAGGCCAGTTGCATCGAGGAGATCGAGTCGCCGCCCAGCTCGAAGAAGCTGTCCGTGACACCGACCCGTTCCAGGTTGAGCACCTCGGCGAACAGGCCGCACAGCAGGGCCTCCGTCTCCGTGCGCGGCTCCCTTCCCGAGACCTTCCCCGCGAAGTCGGGGGCGGGCAGCGCACGCCGGTCCACCTTCCCGTTCGCGGTGAGGGGCAGCCGCTCCAGCGGGACGAACGCGGACGGGACCATCGAGGCGGGCAGCCGCTCGGCCGCGGCATCGCGCAAGGCTGCCATGAGCTGATCGGTCTGCCACGCCTCCGTGGGGTCGGCGACGACGTACGCCACCAGCTGGTGCTCGCCGGCCCTGCGGTCGTCGCGCGCCACGACCACCGCCTGGGCGACCCCGGGGTGCGCGGCGATGACCGCCTCGACCTCGCCCGGTTCGATCCGGTGGCCGCGCACCTTCACCTGGGCATCCGCGCGCCCGATGAAGACGAGTTCGCCGTCGTCGGTCCAGCGCACCAGGTCGCCGGTGCGGTACATCCGCTCGCCGGGCACGTACGGGCACGCCACGAACCGCTCGGCGGTAAGACCGGGCCGCGCCCAGTATCCGCGGGCCACTCCCGCGCCCGTGACGTACAGCTCGCCCGGCGTTCCCGGCGGGACGGGCTGGAGGAAGCGGTCCAGGACGTACACCTGGACGTTGGCCATCGGGCGGCCGATCGGCACCGCGTCCCGGCCCGTTCCCTCGTCCGCCGACAAGGGCGCGCTCATGGCCGCGCACACGGTCAGCTCGGTGGGCCCGTACGCGTTCACCATGCGCCGTCCCGTGGACCACCGGTCGACGAGCGCCGGGGGACACGTCTCGCCCGCGACCACCAACGTCCGCAGTTCCGCGGGGAGTTCCTCCTCCACCGCGAGGACGCTCGGGGGCACCGTCACATGGGTCGCCCCCCAGGTGCGGGCCGCCTGTCCGAGCGGCACGTGGGGCGGCAGGGCGTCCGCACCCGGAACCACGAGGGTGCCTCCCGAGAGCAGCGCCATGCACAGTTCGGAGACCGCCGCGTCGAAGCTCGGCGAAGCGAACTGGAGCACCCTCGCGTCCGGCCCCACCGCGAACCGCTCGATCTGCGCCCGCGCCAGATTGGCGAGCCCCGCGTGCGGCACGACCACGCCCTTCGGCGTGCCGGTCGACCCCGAGGTGTAGATCACGTAGGCCGCGTTGTCCGCGCCCAGCGGTCCGGTGCGTTCCGCGTCGTCGACGGGTCCGGCCGTCTGTTCGGCGACTGCCGTGGTGGCCTCCGGGTCGTCGGTGACGATCAGGTGACCCGCGAACCCGTCCGGCACCAAGGCACGCGTCTCCCGCGTGCACAGCACCACCGCCGGGTCCGCGTCCGCGAGCACGAACGCGACGCGCTCGCGCGGGTATCCCGGGTCCACCGGTACGAAGACGCCGCCCGCCATGGACACCGCGAGGAGGGACACCACCGTCGCCGCCGATCCGGGTGCCAGCACGGCCACGCGGCGCTCAGGACCCACGCCCGCCGCGATCAGACGGCGGGCCCAGCGTCCCGCTTCGGCCTCCAGCTCTCCGTACGACAGCGTCCGCTCGCCCGACACCAGGGCGACGGCATCGCGCGACCGCGCCACCTGCCGCCGGAAGAGCTCGGGCAATGGCTCGGCGGCCACGAGGACCCGCGTGCGGTTCCACTCGCCGACGACGAGCTCGCGGCGCGTCCCGCCCAGGACGCCCACCCGTGCGACGGGCGCCGACGGATCGGCGGCCATCCCTTCGAGCACGCAGCCCAGTGCCGCCACCATCTCCTCGGCCCAGGCACGGTCGAACACGCCGGGCCGGTAGATGAATTCGCCATGCAGGCGATCGCCGGGCACCGCGATCAGCGTCAGGGGGTAGTGGCCCGTGTCCTGCGGTGTGCCGCCGGGGAGGATGGACAGGGTGTCGGGCGAGGGCTCACGGAGCGGCGGGCGCGGGTAGTTCTCGTACACGACGAGCGTGTCGAAGGCGGCGCCGGGGCCCGCGAGCCCGCGGATCTCGGAGAGGCCGATGTGCTGGTGGGACATGAGCGCGACCTGCCGCTCCTGGAGCCCGGTCAGCATCGCGGCGACCGACTGCTCCGCCGCCAGATCGACCCGGACGGGGAGCGTGTTGATGAACAGGCCGACCATCGACTCCACGCGGGGCAGCTCGGCGGGCCGCCCGGCCGCCGTCGCGCCGAACACCACGTCCGTACGTCCGACGAGCCGGGCGAGGAGGAGCGCCCAGGCGCCCTGCACGACGGTGTTCACCGTCAGGCCGTGTCCGCGCGCCAGGCCGACGACACCGCGGGTGAGTTCCTCGCCGAACTCGAAAGGCACGCGTTCCGGCACGGCCGGCGCGGCGGAGGGATCCTCGGGCACCGTCAGCGTCGGTTCGTCCGCGCCCGCGAACTCCCTGCGCCAGGCCTCGCGCGCCACCTCCTTGTCCTGCCGTTCCAGCCAGGCCAGGTACTCCCGGTACGAGGTCGCGGCGGGCAGGGCACGGCCGTCGCCGCCTGCCGCGTAGATCTCGGACATCTCGGCGATGAGCACCGGCAGCGACCAGCCGTCGGTGACGATGTGGTGGTTGATGACCACCTGGGCATGCCGGTTCTCGCCGAGACGGATCAGCAGCAGGCGCAGCAGCGGGGCCACCGTCACGTCCAGTCGGCGGGCACGCTCTTCCTCGACGATCCGGTCGAGAGCGGCGCGGGCCTCCGGTGCCGGGAGTGCCGACAGGTCGACCTCGTGCCAGGGGAGTTCCACTGACCGGGCGATGGCCTGCACCGCCTGGCCCGACGCACGCCGGTGGAAGCTGGCCCGCAGGATCGGGTGCCGGCTGAGGATGGCCTCCCATGAGGCCCGCAGCCGGTCCACGTCCAGCGGCCCCTCCAGGTCGAGTACGCGCAGCCCTTCGTAGAGGTCCGGTCCCTGCTCGTCGAATCCCGCGTGGAACAGCAGCCCTTCCTGCAACGGAGAGAGCGGCCACACGTCGGCCAACTCCGATACCGCTGCTTCGAGTTCGTCGACCTCGTGCTGCGCGAGGTCGAGGAGCGAGAAGTCGGAGGGGGTGTGTCCGCCCGCGGTGGAGCCGGTGGCGGCATCGGGCGGGGGGGCGGTGGTGTGGGCGGCCAGACCGGCGAGCAGGTCGAGCCAGAGCCGGGCGAGGTGCTCCGCCTCCGGCTCCTCGATCACGCCGCTGGGCCACGTCAGCGTGACCGTCAGCTGCGGCCCCTCGGGGGTGTCCTGCACGGCGGCACCCGCCTCCAGGGCGTGCAGGGCGGGCATGTCCGGGTCGACCGAGCCGCCGATCGCCTCACCGCCTGCGAGCTGCCAGGGGGCGACCGGGCCCGCCGCTGTCTCCGCCATGAACCGGCCCAGGTAGTTGAAGCCGATCTGCGGGGTCGGCAGGGCCGCCATGGCTGGTGCGGTGTCGGGGTTCAGGTGGCGCAGGAGGCCGAAGCCGAGCCCGTCGGCCGGTATCGTCCGCGCCTGCTCCTTGACGGTCTTCAGGAGCGTTCCGGCCGCCGGGCCGCCGGTCCGTGCCTCGGCCAGGTCGATCCCGGCCGCGTCCAGACGGACGGGGTGGGTGGTGGTGAACCAGCCGACCGTGCGGGAGAGTTCGGCGCCCGCGAGCGGCTCCCTGCCGTGGCCCTCCACGTCGAGGAGTACGGAACCGCTCGCGCCGCGCCATTGCGTGACCGCGCCCGCGAGCGTCGACAGGAGCACCTCGTGCACTCCGCAGTGGAACAGCGCCGGTGTGGCGCCCGCAAGAGTGCTCGCGAGGTGCGGCGGCACGGTCCACGAGCGGCGGCGCATGGTGGCCGCGGTGTCGAGTGCCGGGTCCAGTTGCCGCTTGCCGAGCGGGAGTTCGGCCGGGCCGAGCAGAGCGGTCCAGTCCGCGAGCTCGGCGGTCCGGGCTTCGGCGGCGGCCTCCGTGACCAGGACGTCCGTCCACTGCTTGAACGACGTGCCCACCGTGTCGAGCTCCGGCTGCTGTCCGGCCGCCAACGCCTCGCAGGCGATCCGCAGATCGGGGACGAGGATGCGCCACGACAGTCCGTCGACCACCAAGTGGTGCACGACGAGGGCCAGTCGGCCGGCCCGCTCCTCACCGGCGTCCACCCAGACGGCCTGGAGCAGTACACCCGCCGAGGGGTCGAGGCGCTCGGTGGCCGCACGGGCCGCCTCGTCCGCGAGCTCGTCCAGCGCTTCGGCCGGTGCGCCCGTCGCGTCGACGCGCGTGACCAGGGACGCGGCATCGACGGAGCCACGCGGCCCCACGGACAGCCTGGGTCCGTCCGAGCCGTGCTCGCCGGCTCCCCCGCCTGCCGTGGCGCGGGCCCGCAGCATGTCGTGCGTGTCGAGGACGGCTCCCACGGCACCGGCCAGCACATCCCGGCCAAGACCTGCGGGGGCGCCGACGATCGTCCACTGCGCGAACCTGCCGCGCAGGCCGCGCTCGCCCAGCGCTCGCATCACGGGCGTCCAGGGGACGTCACCGATACCCGATGCCGCGGTGGCCGTCTCCGCGCCGACCTGCCGGGCCACGGCCGCGAGGCCCGCGGGGGTCTCGTGCTCGAAGACGTCCTGTGCCTTGAGGAGCAGGTTCGCGCGGCGGGCACGGGCGACCAGTTGCATCGACATGATCGAGTCGCCGCCCAGCTCGAAGAAGCTGTCGTCGGGCCCCACCCGTTCCAGGCCCAGCAACTCGGCCGTCAGCGCGCACAGGACCGCCTCGGCCTCCGTGCGCGGTTCACGCCCGGTGACCTTGCCCGCGAAGTCGGGGGCGGGCAGGGCGTCGCGGTCGACCTTGCCGTTGCGGGTCACCGGGAGGGTTTCCAGGGTGAGGACGGCGGTGGGGACCATGTACTCGGGCAGCGTCGCGGCGACATGGGCACGGACGAGCTCGGGGTCCGGCGGCGGGCCGCTGCCGTCCGGGACCACGTAGCCGACGAGGCGGCGCTCCGCCTGCCGGTCCTCGCGGGCGACGACCACGGCCTGGGCCACGGCGGGGTGGGCGGCCAGGGCCGCCTCCACCTCGCCCAGCTCCACCCGGTAGCCACGGATCTTGACCTGCGCGTCCGCGCGCCCGACGAAGAGCAGCTCCCCGTCCTCGGTCCAGCGCACCAGGTCGCCGGTGCGGTACATCCGCTCGCCGGGTGCGTACGGGCAGGCCACGAACCGTTCGGCGGTCGGGCCCGGGCGATCCCGGTAGCCCTGCGCCAACCCGGCACCCGCCACGTACAGTTCACCGGTCACGCCCGGCGCCACCGGCTGCAGGAACGCGTCAAGGACGTAGGTCCGCCGCCCCTCCATCGGACGCCCGATCGGCAGTACGGAGTCCATCGCGTCGCCCGGCTCCAGCACGTGCCAGGTCGCGCAGAGGGTCACCTCGGTCGGGCCGTACATGTGCCGGACGGTGACATCCGGGCAGACCTCCCGCAGCCGGGCCACCGATGCGGCCGGGACGACGTCGCCGCCGGTCAGCACCTCGCGCAGCCCGGTGAAGCAGTCGGGTGTCTCCTCCGTCAGGGCGCGGAACTGGCCGGCCGTGGCATGGACGGACGTCACCCCGCGTTTCACGTGCTCGCGCATCCGCTGGGCGTCCACCACTCCGTGCTCTGCCATGACCACACGGCCACCGGAGGCGAGGGGGACCCACATCTCGTAGAGCGACACGTCGAAGGCGTGCGGGGCGTGCATCAGGACCGCGTCGTCCGTGCCCACGGACCAGCCGCGCTCCCCCACCAGCGCCGCCACGCTCCCGTGCGGCACGGCGACGCCCTTGGGGGTGCCCGTGGACCCCGACGTGTACATCACGTACGCCACATCGTGTGCGGTCACCGGGACGATCGGGCCGTTGGTCCCGTACGCCGCCAGCGCCACCCGCGTCCGAGAGTCGTCAAGGACCACGACGGGGGCGGCAGCGATGTCCGGCACCCCTCCTCGGCTCCGCGACGAGCACACCACTGCCGCCGGAGCCGCGTCGTCCACGACGAAGGCGACCCGTTCCGCCGGCCACCCCACGTCCACCGGCACGTAGGCGGCACCGGCCCGCCAGATGCCCAGGAGCAGCGACGGCAGGTCCGGCGACCGCTCCGTCACCACCGCCACACGGTCACCCCGGCCCACACCCAACTCCACCAGATGTGCGGCCCATCGACCCGACTCCGCCCACAACTCCTCGTACGAGACCGTCCGTTCGCCCTCGACGGCCACCGCGCCCGGCGCCGACGACGCCACGCGCTCAGCGATCAGCTCAGGCACGGTCACGCGAGGCGCTTGTGCCCCCGTGGCGTTCCACGCCTCCACGACCGTTGCGCGGTCGGCGGCGTCCAGCGGGCTCACCTGTGCCACCAACAGCGCGGGCTCCGCGAGGAGTTGCTCAAGGATTCGTACGACCTGACGTGCGGTCCGAAGGGAGTTCTCCCTGGTGATCAGATCGGGCCGGTAGGTGACCAGGACGCGGAGCCGGTCGGCGGGGACGATCCCGACCGCCAGCGGGTAGTGGGTCCCTGCCAGGGTGCTCAGCTGGGTGATCGTGACCTCGTCGGCCGCGGGACCGCCGTCCGGTCCGGGCAGCGTGGCCGAGTTCCGCGGGTAGTTCTCGAACATCATCATGGTGTCGAAGACCGCGCCGGGCCCTGCGACTTGCTGGACCTCCGACAGTCCGAGGTGCTGGTGGGCGATGAGAGCGGACTGGTGTGCCTGGAGCTCGGCGAGCATGTCCAGGACCGGCTGACCGGCGTCGAGCCGCACGCGTACCGGCAGGGTGTTGATGAAGAGCCCGATCATCGACTCGGCGTCGGGAAGCTCCGGGGGCCGCCCCGCGACGGTGCCGCCGAACACGACGTCCGTGCGACCGGCGAGCCGCGCGAGGACCATCGCCCACGCACCCTGCACCACGGTGTTCACCGTCAGCCCATGGGCGCGGGCCAGTTCGGTCAGCGCCCGGGTTCGCTCCGGGGAGAGCTCCGCGGAACTGACTTCGGGCGCGACGGGTGGCCGGCCCGGGTCCGCGGGCGCCACCAGCGTCGGTTCGTCCGCTCCGGCCAGCTCCGCCCGCCAGGCGGCCCGTGCGGCCTCCGCGTCCTGCTGCTCCAGCCAGGCCAGATAGTCGCGGTAGGAGGCGGTCGGCTTCAGGTGCGTCACGTCGCCGTTCGCCGCGTACAGCGCGGACACCTCGTTGAGGATGACCGGCATGGACCAGCCGTCCACCAGGATGTGGTGGCTGGTGACGGCGATGCGGTGCCGGTTCTCGCCGAAGCGGATGAGCAGCAGGCGCAGCAGTGGCGCCCTGGTCAGGTCGAAGCGCTCCGCCATCTCACGCTCGGCCAGGCGCTCGGCCTCGGCCTGCGCTTCGGCCTCCGGCAGGCCCGACACGTCGGCCTCGCGCCAGGGGAGTTCCACGCGCCGCGCGACGACCTGTACCGCTTCGCCCGACTCCGGCCGGTGGAAGCTCGCCCGCAGGGCCGCGTGCCGGGTGAGGAGCGCCTCCCATGCGGCGCGCAGCCTGCCGACGTCCAGCGGCCCGTCCAGCGCCATGAGCCGCTGACTCTGATAGACGTCCGGGCCTTCCTCGTCGAACGTGGCGTGGAACAGCATCCCTTCCTGCAACGGCGACAGCGGCCATACGTCGGCCAACTGCGGTTCCGCTGCCTCAAGTTCCGTCACGTTGTGCTGCGTGAGGGCGAGGAGCGGGAAGTCGGACGGGGTGTGTCCGCCGGCCGCGGGACCGGCGGTGTGCGCGGCAAGGCCGCCGAGGGCCTGCTCCCACGCGCGGCCGAGCTCTGCCGCGTCGGAATCGTCGAGGAGTCCGCCGGGCCAGCTCAGGGTCACGGTCAGCTCGGGGCCTTCGGGGGTGTCCTGTACGACGGCGCTGGCTTCCAGGGCGTGCAGCGCCGGTGTGTCGGGGTCGATCGAGCCGCCGATCGCCTCGCTTCCGGCCAGTTCCCAGGGGGCCACTGTGTTCTTCGCCGCGTCGGCGGTGAAGCGGCCCAGGTAGTTGAAGCCGATCTGCGGACGCGGCAAGGCCGCTAGGAGCGGTGCCGTGTCCGGGTTGAGATGACGCAGGAGCCCGAAGCCAAGACCGTCGCCCGGTATCGCCCGCGCCTGCTCCTTGACCGCCTTCAGCAACGCCCCGGCCGCCGGACCACCCGACGCCACCGCACCCACGTCCACGGCCCCGACATCAAGACGCACCGGATGCACACTGGTGAACCAACCCACCGTACGCGACAAATCCACCTCACCCGCCTGCACACGGCCATGCCCCTCCACATCCACCAGAACCCCAGGAGCCGCCTCCTTCCGCCACAGCGCCACCGCACCCACCAGCGCCGACAGCAGCACCTCATGCACCCCACAGTGGAAAACCGCCGGCGCCCGACCCACCAAAATCGCCGCCCGCTCCGCCGTCACGGTCCACGACCGGCGGTGCATGGTCCCGGCGGTGTCCCGTTCCGGCACCAAGCCCCGTGTTCCCAAAGGCTGTTCGGGCGTGCTGCCGAGCAGCTCGGTCCACTCGGTGAGTTCGGCCGTCCGGCGTTCGCCGGTCGCCTCTTCCGCCAGTGCTTCCGCCCAGGCCTTGAACGGCGTACCGGTCGGGTCCAGTTGCGGCTTTCGACCTGCTGCCACCGCCTCGCACGCGGCACGTAGATCCGGCAGCAGGATCCGCCACGAGACGCCGTCCACCACCAGGTGATGCACGACGAGGACCAGCCGTCCGACACGCCCCGGACCGGCGTCCACCCACACGGCTCGGACCAGCGCACCCGCGCCCGGGTCCAGCCTTTCCACCGCCTCGCGCGCCGCCCGTACCGCGACGTCATCCAGCGAGTCCGCCGGCGTGTCCTGCGCACCGACAAGGACGACCAGGTCTTCGGCAGAGACCGAACCCCTTTGCCCCACCGTCAGCTTGGGGCCGTCACCGCCGGTCGTCACGCGTGCCCGCAGCATGTCGTGCGCATCGAGCAGGGCGCCCATACCGCCCGTCAGCACATCCCGGCCGAGATCCGCCGGGGCGCCGACGATCATCCACTGCGCGAACCCACCGCGCAGCCCGCGTTCCCCCAGCTCCCGCATCACCGGCGTCCAAGGGACGTCGCCCACACCCGCGTCGCGCGCCCGCGCCACGGCCGGCGCGGCACCCCCGGCTTCCGCGACGCGTGCCAGCCGCTCCGGGGTCTTCTCGTCGAAGACCTGCCGAGGCGTCACCACCACGCCGACCCGGCGGGCTCGCGCGACCAGTTGCATCGACATGATCGAGTCGCCGCCCAGCTCGAAGAAGCTGTCCTCGACACCGACCCGCTCCAGGCCGAGCACCTCGGCGAACAAGCCGCAGAGGGACGCCTCGGTCTCCGTGCGCGGCGCGCGCCCGGTCGCCCGTGCCGCGAAGTCGGGGGCGGGCAGGGCCTTGTGGTCGACCTTGCCGTTGCGGGTCACCGGGAGTTCGGCCAGGGAGAGCACGGCGGCCGGGACCATGTAGTCGGGGAGCGTCCTGGCCACATGGGCGCGGACGAGTTCGGGGTCCACTCCCTCAGGTCCTTCGGGCACGACGTAGCCGACCAGCCGGCGTTCGCCCGGACCGTCCTCACGGGCGACCACGACCGCCTGCGCCACCGCCGGGTGCGCGGCGAGAGCCGCCTCCACCTCCCCGAGCTCCACCCGGAAGCCGCGCACCTTGACCTGCGCGTCCGCACGGCCGACGAAGAGCAGCTCACCGGTGTCGGACCAGCGCACCAGGTCCCCGGTGCGGTACATCCGCCCGGCCGGTACGAACGGGCAGGCCACGAAGCGTTCCGCCGTCAGCTCGGCGCGGCCCCAGTACCCCTGGGCCAGGCCCTCGCCCGCCACATACAGCTCCCCGGTCACTCCCGACGGGACCGGCTGGAGGAACGCGTCGAGGACGAACACCCGCCGGTTGCCCAGGGGGCGGCCGATGGGCAGCACCGACCCCACGGCGTCGTCCGGGCCCCAGAGCCGCCAGGTCGCGCACAGGGTCACCTCGGTCGGCCCGTACAGATGCCGTACGACCACATCGGGGCAGGCCTCGCGCACCCGGGCCACCGCACCGACCGGGACCACGTCCCCGCCCGTCAGGACCTCGCGCAGGCCGGTGAAGCACTCGGGCGACTCCCCTGCCAGGACGCGGAACGAACCGGCGGTCAGATGCACCGATGTGACCCCGCGGGCCACGTGCTCCTTCACCTGCTCGGCGTCCACCGCGCCCGGCCCGGCGACGACCACACGGCCTCCGGCGGCCAGCGGGACCCACACTTCGAAGAGCGACACGTCGAAGGCGTGCGGGGCGTGCATCAGGACCGCGTCGTCCGCGCCCACGGACCAGCCGCGCTCCCCCACCAGCGCCACGACGCTGCCGTGCGAGACGGCCACGCCCTTGGGCACCCCCGTGGAACCCGACGTGTACATCACGTACGCCACATCGTCCGCGCCCACGAGCACCGGCGGATCGGCGGCCGCGGGCGCGGCGCGCACGGCCCCCAGCACGCGCGGATCGTCGACCACGACCGGCTCAGGACCGCCTGGCACGACGGCCCGGGTCTTCTCCGTGCACAGCACGACGACGGGAGCCGAGTCCTCTAGGACGAAGCCCACGCGCTCCGGCGGCAAGCCCGCGTCGACCGGCACATAGGCGGCGCCCGCCCGCCACACGCCCAGCAGGATGGGCAGCAGCTCGGCCGACCGCTCCATGACGACCGCGACGCGGTCACCGCGCCGCACCCCCGTGTCCGACAGATACCGGGCCCAATGCCCGGACTCCTCCCACAACTCCCTGTACGAGAAGGACCGTTCACCCTCGACGGCCGGTGCGTCCGGCGTCGCTGCCACGCGTTCGGCCACCAGCTCCGGGACCAGGCCGCGCGGCACCTCCCCCGCCGTGCCGCCCCATCCCTCCACGACCAGGCCGCGCTCCGGCGCCGCGAGCACCCCGATCCGTCCCACGAGGACGGCCGGATCCGCCACCACCTGTTCGAGCACGCGCACCAGCCACGCGAACACCGAGTCGGCGGTCTCGCGGTCGAACAGGTCGGGGCGGTAGTCGAGCTTGCAGAGCATCCGCTCGCCGTCGGGCGCCACCACCAGCGTGAAGGGATAGTGCGCGGTCTCCTGGCCGACAGCGACGCGCACCCCGAAGGTGTCCGGCGACGGGGGCTCGGCGGGCGGGCTCGGATAGTTCTCGTACACCACGAGGGTGTCGAAGACCGCGCCTTTGGAGTCGGCAAGTCCCTGCACCTCGGGCAGCCCGAGGTGCTGATGGGCCATCAAGGACGACTGACGTTCCTGAAGTTCGGCGAACATCCGGGCGACCGGCTGACCGGCGTCGAGGCGGACGCGTACCGGCAGTGTGTTGATGAACAGACCGACCATCGACTCGACGCCCGGCAGCTCCATCGGCCGGCCCGCCACGGTGGCACCGAACACGACGTCCGTGCGCCCGGCGAGCCGCGCGAGGACCAGCGCCCACGCGCCCTGCACCACGGTGTTCACCGTCAGCCCATGCGCGCGGGCGAACTGCACCAGACCCCCGGCCAGTTCACCGGGGAACTCCTCGATGAGGCTCTCCGGGGGTAGCGGCGACCGGCCGGGGTCCTCGGCCGCGACCAGCGTCGGCCCGTCCGCCCCGTCCAGTTCCGCCCGCCAGGCGGCCCGCGCCGCCTCCTTGTCCTGACGGCCGAGCCAGGCCAGGTACTCCCGGTACGACGTCACCGGCGGGAGCCCCGAGGTGTCGCCGCCCGCCGCATAGGCCGCCGAGAGTTCGCCGAGCAGCACCGGCATGGACCAGCCGTCCATCAGGACGTGGTGGCTGGTGACCACCAGGCGGTGCCGCTCGGCGCCGACCTTGATCAGCAGGAGCCGCAGCAGCGGCGCCTTCGCCAGGTCGAACCGCTCGGCACGCTCCCGGCCCGCGAGCTTGTCCGCCTCGGCCGACGCGTCCTCTTCCCGGAGCCCGGAGAGGTCGGCCGCACGCCACGGCAGTTCGACGTCGCGCGCGATGACCTGCACCGCCTCGCCGGTCCTGCGCCTGCGGAAGCTCGCCCGCAGGGCGGCGTGCCGGGCGAGGAGTGCCTGCCATGAGGCCCGCAGCCGGTCCGCGTCCAGTGGGCCGGTCAGTTCGAGCAGCCGCTGCCCCTGGTAGACGTCGGGACCCTCGCTGTCGAAGGCGGCGTGGAAGAGCAGCCCTTCCTGCAGTGGCGACAGCGGCCACACGTCCTCGACAAGGGATCGGGTCATCGCTTCTCTCCTCAGAGCGAGTTGCTGCGCAGCGGGTTGCGGCGTGCGGATGCAGGAGTGGGATCGGGGCCGGGCACAGCGGCTACGGGATGTCGTCGGCGAAACCGGATTCGAGCTCGTCGACTTCGTCCTGCGCGAGGTCGAGGAGCGGGAAGTCGGACGACGTGTGCCCGCCTGCGGTGGGGTCGGCCGTGTGGGCGGCGAGACCACCGAGCAGGTCGAGCCAGAGTCGGCCGAGGCGTTCCGTCGCCGCCTCGTCGAGGAGCTCGGCAGCCCAGCTGAGCGTGAGGGTCAGCCTGGGGCCCGCGGCCGTGTCGACGGTGACCGCGCCCGCTTCGATCGTGTGGGTGGCGGGCATGGCCGGGTCGAGGGAACCGCCGATCGAGGTCCCCGCCGCGTCGGCGGTGAAGCGGCCCAGGTAGTTGAAGCCGATCTGCGGACGCGGCAAGGCCGCAAGGAGCGGTGCCGTGTCCGCGTTGAGATGACGCAGGAGCCCGAAGCCAAGACCGTCACCCGGTATCGCCCGCGCCTGCTCCTTGACCGCCTTCAGCAACGCCCCGGCCGCCGGACCACCCGACGCCACCGCACCCACATCCACGGCCCCGACATCAAGACGCACCGGATGCACACTGGTGAACCAGCCCACCGTACGCGACAAATCCACCTCACCCGCCTGCACACGGCCATGCCCCTCCACATCCACCAGAACCCCAGGAGCCGCCTCCTTCCGCCACAGCGCCACCGCACCCACCAGCGCCGACAGCAGCACCTCATGCACCCCACAGTGGAAAACCGCCGGCGCCCGACCCACCAAAATCGCCGCCCGCTCCGCCGTCACGGCCCACGACCGGCGGCGTACGGTCGCCGCGGTGTCGCGGCCCGCGTCCAACTCCCGCTCTGCTAGCGAGGGTTCCCCCGGCTCCAACAGGGCTTTCCACTGGGCGAGTTCGGCAACGCGCGTCTGCTCGGCGGCCTGCTGGACCAGCAGCCTGGACCAGTGTCTGAAGGAGGTGCCCACCGGGTCGAGTCGAGGCTCCCGGCCGGCGGTCACCGCTTCGCACGCGGCCTTCAGGTCCGGAACGAGGATCCGCCACGAAACGGCGTCCACCGCCAAGTGATGCACCACGAAGGCCAGTCGGCCGACACGTCCCGGCCCGGCATCCACCCACGCCACCTGGACCATGACGCCCGCCGACGGGTCGAGACGCTCCGCGGCTTCCTGTGCCGCCTCATCCGCGATGTCGTCGAGGGTGCCTGCCACCGCATAGGTCGCGTTCACTCGGGTGATCAGCTCACCGGCATCCAGCGAGCCCCGCTCGTGGACGACGAGCCGCGGCCCCGCCTCGTCCGGGACCACTCGCGCGCGGAGTACGTCGTGGGTGTCCACGACCGCGCCCAACACGGCGGCCAGGACGTGCCGTTCGAGGCCGGAGGGAGCTCCCACGATCGCCCACTGGGCGAACTTCGGGCGGACGGCCGACTCGCCGAGCTCCCGCATCACCGGCGTCCAGGGCACATCGCCCACACCCACGTCCGGCGTCGTGGGCGTCGCTTCCGCGAGCCCGCAGACGGCCGCGAGCCCGGCAGGGGTTTCGTGTTCGAAGACGTCCTGTGCCTTGAAGAGCAGGTCCACGCGGCGGGCCCGCGCGGCGAGCTGCATCGACATGATCGAGTCGCCGCCCAGCTCGAAGAAGCTGTCCTCGACACCGACCCGCTCCAGGCCGAGCACCTCGGCGAACAAGCCGCACAAGGTCTCCTCGGCCTCGCTCCGCGGCTCGCGGCCCGTGACGCGTTCGGCGAAGTCGGGCGCGGGCAGGGCCGCGCGGTCGACCTTGCCGTTGCGGGTCACCGGCAGGGCGTCCAGGACGAGTACGACGGCGGGCACCATGTAGTCGGGCAGCGTCCGGGCGACGTCCTCGCGGAGGAGCAGGGGGTCCACTGTGCTGGGGGCGCCCGTGCGGGGGTCCACCGTCCGGCCGTCCGGGACGACGTAGCCGACGAGGCGGCGCTCCCCCGGACCGTCTTCACGGGCTACGACGACCGCCTGGGCCACGGCGGAGTGGGCGGTCAGGGCCGCCTCCACCTCACCCAGCTCGACGCGGTATCCCCGCACCTTGACCTGCGTGTCCGCGCGGCCGACGAACAGGAGCTCACCGGTGTCGCTCTCGCGCACCAGGTCGCCGGTGCGGTACATCCGCTCGCCGAGTGCGGACGGGCAGGCCACGAACCGGTCGGCCGTCGCACCGGGGCTGCCCCAGTAGCTCTGCGCCAACCCGGCGCCCGCCACGTAGAGTTCACCGGTCACGCCCGCGGGCAAGGGCTGGAGGAACGCGTCCAGGACGAGTGCGCGGCGGTGGGGCAGCGGGTGTCCGATCGGCAGTACGGGGTCCATCACGTCGCCCGCCCTCAGCACGTGCCAGGTCGCGCAGAGGGTCGTCTCCGTAGGCCCGTACATATGGCGGACCGTGACCTCGGGGCACGCCTTCCGCACCCTCGCCACCGATGCGGCCGGGACGACGTCCCCGCCGGTCAGGACCTCACGCAGGCCCACGAAGCTTTCCGGGGACTCCTCCGCGAGCACCCGGAACGAACCGGCGGTCAGGTGCAGCGCCGTGATGCCGCCCCGCACGTGCTCGCGCACCTGCTGGGCATCGACGACGCCGGGCCCCGCAAGCACCACGCGGCCACCGGCGGCGAGGGGGACCCACAGCTCGTAGAGCGACACGTCGAAGGCGTGCGGGGCGTGCATCAGGACCGCGTCCGCCGGGCCCACCGCCCAGCTCCGCTCCCCCACCAGTGACGCGACGCTCCCGTGCGGCACCGCCACGCCTTTGGGGGTGCCGGTCGACCCCGACGTGTACATCACGTACGCCACGTCCCGCGCAGCCACCGGTGCGGCGAACTCCCCGCCCTCAGCTGTGTCCAATGCCTCGGTGACCTGCGGGTCGTCCGCCACCACCAGGCTCCCGGCAGTCTTCTCCGGCAGCACGCGCCGGCTCTCCGACGTGCACACCACCGCCGCCGGAGCCGCGTCCGCCAGTACGAAGGCCACCCGCTCCGCCGGTGAACCCACGTCCACCGGCACATAGGCCGCGCCCGCTCGCCACACGCCCAGGAGTACGGCCACCAGATCCGGCGACCGCTCCATCACCACCGCGACACGGTCACCCCGCCGCACGCCCAGGGATGCCAGATGCGTCATCCAACGGCCCGCGCGATTCCACAACTCCCTGTACGAGGTTGCCTGTTCGCCTTGGACGGCCACCGCGTCCGGTGACTCCGACACCCGCCTCGCGATCAGCCGAGGCACCGACTCATCCACCGAAGGCGTCCCCGTGCCGTGCTCGGGGAGCGCGTTCGCCACACCGACGCGCCCCACCACCACGGACGGATCCGCCACCAGGCGTTCCAGCACCCGTATCAGCAGCCCGCCCAGTGCGTCGCCCACCGCGTCGTCCACCAGGTCGGGTTGGTACGTCACGTCCACCCGCAGGCGCTCGCCGGGAGCGATGCCGATGGACAGCGGGTAGTGGGTCGCCTGGCGCGACTCCACCGTGGTGAGGGAGATCGCGTCGGGCGTGGGCGCCTCCGCGGGCGGGCGGGGGTAGTTCTCGTACACGAGGAGGGTGTCGAAGCCCGCGCCGGGGCCCGCGAGCTGCTGGATCTCCGGGAGCCCGAGGTGCTGGTGGGCCAGCAGCGCGGACTGGCGGTCCTGCAGCTCGCGCAGTAGGTCGAGCAGCGGCTGCGAGCCGTCGAGCCGGACCCGCACCGGCAGCGTGTTGATGAACAGGCCGATCATGGAATCGGCGCCCGGCAGCTCCGGGGGACGGCCCGCCACCGTCGCGCCGAACACCACGTCCGTACGTCCGGCAAGGCGGGCGAGCACCAGCGCCCACGCGCCCTGCACGACGGTGTTCATCGTCAGACCGTGGGCGCGGGCCAGCGCGGCGAGCGCCTCGGTCGTCTCCCCGGCGAGGTGGGCGGAGCGTTTCTTCGGAGGTGTGTCGGCGCGTGCCGGGTTCGCGGGGCCCACGACCTGTGTCGGTTCGTCCGCTCCGGCCAGCTCCGCCTTCCAGGCGGCGCGTGCGGCTTCCTTGTCCTGCCGGGAGAGCCAGGCCAGGTACTCCCGGTAGGACGTGGCGGGCCTGAGGCCCGATGCGTCGCCGCCCGCCGCGTAGATCTCGGCGAGCTCGTTGAGCAGGACCGGCGCCGACCAGCCGTCCATCAGGATGTGATGGCTCGTCATCACCAGGCGGTGCCTGCGCTCGCCGGCACGGATCAGGAGCAGCCGCATCAGGGGCGCCGCCGCAGGGTCGATCCGCCGCGCGCGTTCGCCTTCGGCCAGGCGTTCCGTCTCGGCCTTCGCCGCGGCCTCGGAGAGGTCCGAGACGTCGGCCTCGCTCCACGGCAGGACGACCTCGCGGGTGATGAGCTGCACGGCCTCGCCCGTCTTGCGCCGCTGGAAGCTCGCCCGCAGCGCCGCGTGCCGGGCCAGCAGCGCCTCCCAGGAGGCACGGAAGCGGTCCGCGTCCAGGGGGCCTTCGACCGCCAGGATGTTCTGCACGGTGTAGACGTCGGGTCCCTGGCCGTTGAAGTCGGCGTGGAACAGGAGCCCTTCCTGGAGGGGCGAGAGCGGCCAGACCTCCGCGAGCGCGGAGCCCTTGGCCTGCGGCGCCGGCCGAGGGGCGGCGGGCGCGTGCCCCGTGGCGGGGGTGGGGGTCTTCACAGCGAACGCCCTCCTTCGAGCTCTGCTGCCATCGCTTCGAACTGCTCGACCTCGTCCTGGGCGAGCTCCACGAGGGGGAAGTCGGACGGGGTGTGGCCGCCCGCCGCCGGGTCCGTGGTGTGTGCGGCCAGGCCCGCGAGCAGGTCGAGCCAGTGGTGGCCGACGCGTTCCGCGACCGCCTCGTCGAGGACCGCTCCGTGCCAGCTCAGCGACAGGGTCAGCTCGGGTCCTCCGTCGGCGTCGCGGACGGTCGCACCGGCCTCCAGGGTGTGTGTCGCGGGCATGGCGTCGGCGGTGGAGCTCCCTATCGCCTCTTCGCCCGCCATCTGCCAGGGCCCGACGGCGTCCGTCCTGGCGGCCGCGGGGAAGCGGCCCATGTAGTTGAAGCCGATCTGCGGGCTCGGCAGCGCGGCGAGCGCCGGTCCCGTCTCGGGGTTCAGGTGGCGCAGCAGCCCGTATCCGAGGCCGTCGCCGGGGACCGCCCGCGCCTGCTCCTTGACGGCCTTCAGGAGCGTGCCGACGGCGGGGCCGCCGGCTGCCGCGCCGGTCACGTCGATGCCGGACAGGTCGAGGCGGATGGGGTGCACGCTGGTGAACCATCCGACGGTACGCAGCAGGTCCGCGTCGCCGACCGGCTTGCGCCCGTGTCCCTCGACGTCGATCAGGACCGTGCCGTCGGCGCCCCGGCGGGCCCGGACGACCGCTCCGGCCAGCGTGGCGAGGAGCACCTCGTGCACGCCGCAGTGGAAGAGCGCGGGTGTCGGTCCCGCGAGCGTCGCCGCCTGCTTGGCCGGCACCGTCCAGGTCCGGTGGCGCATGCCTGCCGCCGTGTCCCGTACCGGGTCCAGGGCCCGTTCGCCGAGCGGTGGTTCTGCCCGGTCGCCCAGGAGGGCGGTCCAGCCTTCGAGTTCCGCGACGCGGTTCCCGCCGGTCGCTTCCTCGACGAGGAGCCTGGACCAGCGCCGGAAGGACGTTCCCACCGGGTCGAGTACGGGCTTCTGTCCCCTGGCTGCCGCCTCGCACGCGGCGCGCAGATCGGGGGCGAGTATCCGCCAGGAGACGCCGTCGACCGCTAAGTGGTGCACCACGAGGACCAGTCGGCCGATGCGCCGCGGGCCCGCGTCCAGCCACACGGCCTGGACCATCACTCCGGCGGAGGGGTCGAGACGCAGGACCGCGTCGCGCGCGGCGCGCCCCGCGAGCTCGTCCAGGGCGTCCGGGGCGACCAGGGCCTCCACGTCGTCCAGGGCGTCCAGGGCGTCCGGGTCGTCGGGGTTGCCCGGGGCGTCCGTTCGTGGCTGCGCCGCGTCGATCCGGGTGATCAGGCGCGCCGCGTCCACGGACCCCCGCTCGCCCACCACCAGGCGTGGCCCGGTGCCGTCGTCCGCCACGGCGCGGGCGCGCAGCATGTCGTGCGTGTCGAGTACGGCTCCCAGGCCCGCCGCGAGGACTTCGGTGCCGAGACCCGCGGGCGTGCCCATCACCACCCACTGGGTGAAGCCGCCGCCGAGGGCGCGCTCGCCCAGGGCGCGCATCACGGGCGTCCAGGTCACCTCGCCCTCGCCCACGTCCGGCCCCGACACACGCCCGGCGCCGAGCCTGACCACGGGGGCGAGGCCCTCGGGTGACCCGTGCTCGAACACGTCCTGGGCGCTGAAGAAGGCTCCCTCCCGGCGGGCGCGACTCACCAGCTGCATCGAGCTGATCGAATCCCCGCCCAGCCGGAAGAAGTTGTCGTCGGCGCCGACCCGCTCCAGGCCGAGGACCTCGGCGAACAGGGCGCAGAGGATCTCCTCCGCCTCGCCCGCCGGCGCCCGGCCCCTGACGTGATCGGCGAAGTCGGGGGCGGGCAGGGCGGGGACGTCGATCTTGCCGTTCGGGGTGACCGGCAGTGTGTCGAGGGTGAGCACGGCCGCGGGCACCATGTAGTCCGGCAGCGCCTTCGCGGCGTACTCGCGTACCGATGGTCCGTCCACCGTCTCCGTACCGGCCTCGGGGCCGCCGGGCCGGGTGCCGGTGCCGACCACGTAGCCGACCAGACGCCGTTCCCCTCGCCGGTCCTGCTTGAGGATCACCACGGCCCGGCCGACGGCGGGGTGTCCGGCGAGTGCCGCCTCGATCTCGCCCAGCTCCACCCGGAACCCGCGGACCTTCACCTGTGCGTCGGCCCGGCCTGCGTAGACGAGGTCACCGGTGCCGGTCCTGCGCACCAGGTCCCCGGTCCGGTACATGCGCTCGCCGTGCGCGAACGGGCTGGCCACGAAGCGCCGTGCCGTCAGCCTCGTCCGCCGCAGGTAGCCGCGTGCCAGACCCGCGCCCGCCACGTACAGCTCGCCCACCGTGTCCGCGGGCACCGGCCGCAGGAACGCGTCGAGGACGTGGGCGGAGGTGTTGGCGACCGGCCGGCCGATCGACGGTTCGTCGTGTGCGCCGAGGGCGCGGCTCACCGTTGAGGCAACTGTCGCCTCGGTGACCCCGTACTCGCTGTAGATCTCGCGGTTCGCCGACCACCGGCCGCGCAGTTCGTCGGAGACGGGTTCGCCGCCGATGACCAGGACGCGCAGCGCGGGCAGTTCCTCCGGCGGCAGTTGCGCCAGCAGGGTCGGGGTCATCGCGACGTGCGTCACCCGTTCCGCGCGCATCAGGTCGACCAGTTCCTCGCCGGTCGCGTGGCGCCGTGCGGGCGGTGCGAGGACCAGCCGGCCGCCCGCGCACAGGACCGGCCAAATGTCCGACATGGAGACGTCGAAGCTGGGCGAGACGAGTTGGAGCACCGCGCTGTCCGCGCCGATGCGGTAGCGCTCGATGCGGTCGGCCACGAGGTTGCGCAGGCCCCGGTGGGGGACGACCGCGCCCTTGGGGATGCCGGTCGATCCGGACGTGTAGATCACGTATGCCGCGTGGGACGCGGTCAACGGTGCGCGCTCTTCCGCGTTTTCCGTCTGACCGTCCGCGTACGCGGCCACGGTCCGGGCGACCGACGGGTCGTCCAGGACCACCAGTTGCCCCGTGTACGCGTCCGGCACCGCGTCGCGGGTCTCGCGCACGCAGACCAGGACCGGCGGGGCCACGTCGTCGAGCAGCATGCGCAGCCGCGCGGCGGGGAGGCCGGGGTCCACGGGGACGTAGACACCGCCCGCGGCCGACACCGCGATGAGCGCGGTCACCAGTTCCGCCGAGCGGTCCGCCAGGACGGCCACGCGCGTCTCCGACCCCACTCCCCTGTCCGTCAAGTACCGTGCCAGGCCCGCAGCTTGGACAGCCACCTCGCGATACGTGAACGAGCGCCCGCCGTCCACCACCGCCACCGCGGCGGGTGTGGCCGCCGCCTGTTCGGCGAAGAGTTCCGGTGCCGTCATCACGTGGGGCGCCTCGGACACTTCGGCCCTCTCAGCCCCTTCGACTCCTTCGGCCCCTTCGGGCTCGGTGACGATGTCGAGCCGTCCCACCGGCGCGGACGGGTCCGTCACCATCTGCTCCAGGACGCGGCGCAGCGCGGTGATCACGACCTCGGCCCTGTCGCGTCCCACCACGTCCGGGCGGTGCACGAGCAGACCCCTCAGGCGGGCGTCGGGGACCATGATCAGCGCCATCGGGTAGTGGCCCCTGTCCTCGGGCTCCCCGAGGGTGCGGATGGCCAGGTCGGCGCCCGTTCCGGTGCTGTCCGGCGTCTTGGGGAGGTTCTCGAAGACCACGAGTGTGTCGAACACCGAGCCTGGACCCGCGAGTTGGCGGATCTCCCGCAGGCCCAGGTGCTGTTGGGCCATCAGTGCGATCTGTCGCTCCCACAGGTCCGCGAGCATTCCGGCGACCGACTGGTCCGCCGCCAGGCTCACGCGTACGGGCACGGTGTTGATGAACAGGCCGACCGCCGATTCGATGCCCGGCAGCTCCGCGGGCCGGCCCGCCACCGGGGTGCCGAACACCACGTCCGTGCGCCCCACGAGCCTGGCGAGGATCTGGGCCCACGCGCCCTGCACGACCGTGTTGAGGGTCACGCCCTGGGAGCGGGCCAACTCCGCGACTCCCCGGGTGAGTTCGGCGGAGAGCTCGAACGGCACGGGCTCCGGCACCACCGGCGCCCCGGCGGATTCCTCGGGCGCCACCAGCGTCGGCTCGTCGGCCCCGGCGAAGGCCGCGCGCCAGGCCTCGCGGGCCGCTTCCTTGTCCTGCCGGGCGAGCCAGGTCAGGTACTCCCGGTACGACGTCGTGGCGGGCAGCGCCCTGCCCTCGCCGTCCGCCGCGTACACCTCGGACAGCTCGGCGAAGACGACGTCGGTGGACCAGCCGTCCACGAGTGAGTGGTGGACGGTGACGATCTGGTGATGCCGGCCGGCGCCCAGGCGTATCAGGAGCAGCCGCAGCAGCGGCGCCGCACGGAGATCGAACTTCTCGGCCCGCTCGGCCTGGGCAAGGCGTGTTGTCTCGGCGGGCACCTCGCCCTGGGGCAGTTCCGACAGGTCGGCCTCACGCCACCGCAACTCGACGCCGTCCGTGATGACTTGGACCGTCTGTCCCGAGTCGCGCTGGTGGAAGCCCGCACGCAGCACCGCGTGCCGGGCGAGCAGCGTCCGCCACGAGGTACGCAACCGGTCCACGTCGAGGGGGCCGTCGAGGGCCAGCGTCCGCTGGCTCGCGTACACGTCGGGTCCGTCCTCGGCGAAGGTCGCGTGGAAGAGCAGCCCCTCCTGCAACGGCGACAGCGGCCATACGTCCGTCATGCCGGGCACCGCGGCCCGCAGCCGGGCCCTCTCGTCCTCCGTGAGGTCGTCCACGAGCAGCCCGGCAGCGTGGTCACGGCCGGTGGTCGCCCGCTGCTCACCGGGCCGGGGCGTCTCCTGCTGCCCGGACCGGGCGACCGCGGCGAGGGCCTCGGGTGTCGCGTGCTCGAAGACGTCCTCCGCCCGGAAGAACAGGTGGGCGCGGCGGGCCCGTGCGGCCAGTTGCATCGACATGATCGAGTCGCCGCCCAGCTCGAAGAAACTGTCCTCGGTGCCGACGCGCTCCAGGCCGAGCAGCTCCGCCATCAGGTCGCACAGGAGCGCCTCGGTCTCGGTGCGGGGCGCGCGCCCGGTGACCTTCGCCGCGAAGTCCGGTGCGGGCAGGGCTTCGCGGTCGACCTTGCCGTTGCGGGTCACCGGGAGGCTGTCCAGGGTGAGGACGGCGGCGGGGACCATGTACTCGGGCAGCGTCTCGGCGATGGTGTCGCGTACGGCTCGGGGGTCCAGGTCCTGCGGGGTCCGCGGGTCCTCGGGGACGACGTAGCCGACCAGACGGCGCTCGCCCTGCCGGTCCTCGCGGGCGACGACGACCGCCTGGGCCACGGCGGGGTGAGCGGCCAGGGCCGCCTCCACCTCGCCCAACTCGACGCGGAATCCACGCACTTTGACCTGGCTGTCCGCGCGCCCCGCGAACAGGAGCTCCCCGGTGTCGCTCTCGCGCACCAGGTCGCCGGTGCGGTACATCCGCTCGCCCGGCGCGTAGGGGCAGGCCACGAAGCGCTCCGCGGTCGGTCCGTACCGGTTCCAGTAACCCTGCGCGAGGCTCGGCCCCGCCACGTACAGCTCCCCGACGGTGCCGACCGGCACCGGCCGCAGCTCCGCGTCGAGAACGAAGGCCTGCCGCCGGGGCAGCGGGCGCCCGATCGGGAGCACGGAGTCCGCCTTGTCGCCCGGTCGCAGCACATGCCAGGTCGCGCACAGGGTCGTCTCGGTCGGCCCGTAGAGGTGGCGGACGGTCACGTCCGGGCAGGCCTCGCGCACACGGGCCACCGATCCGGGCGGCACGACGTCCCCGCCGGTCAGCACCTCCCGCAGTCCGGTGAAGCAGTCCGGGGACTCCTCGGCCATGACGCGGAACGAACCCGCGGTCACGTGCAGGGCGGTCACGCCGTTCCGCACGTGCTCGCGCACCTGGCGGCCGTCCACCACGCCCGGCCCGGCGATCACCACGCGCCCACCGGCGGCGAGCGGCACCCACACCTCGAACAGCGTCACGTCGAAGGAGTGCGGGGCATGCATGAGGACCGCGTCGTCCGGGCCGACCGCCCAGCCGTTCTCGCCCACGAGCGCCGCCACGCTCCCGTGCGGCACCGCGACGCCCTTGGGCACCCCGGTCGAACCCGACGTGTACATCACGTACGCCATGTCCTGCTCGCCCACCAGCATGCGCACGTCACGGCCGTCGCCCGCGGCGATCGCCGCCCGCACCCGCGGGTCGTCCACCACCCGCACGGCGGCATTCTGCGGGAGCACGCCCCGGCTCTCCCGCGTGCACAGCACCACCGCGGGCGCCGCGTCCTCGATGACGAAGGCGATACGTGCCGCCGGGGAGCCCGCGTCGACGGGGAGGTAGGCGGCGCCCACCCGCCAGACGCCCAGGAGCAGCGCCACCAGGTCGGGTGACCGCTCCATCACCACGGCGACACGGTCACCGCGGCCGACACCCAGCGCGGTCAGATAGGCCGCCCACTGCCCCGATTCCGCCCACAACTCCCCGTACGACAGCGTCCGTTCGCCTTCGACCGCCACCGCGCCGGGTGTTGATTCCACCCGTGCGGCGATCAGCTCCGTCACCATCGACGACTCCACCGGTTCCCCCTTCAGGCAGGCGCTCAGCGCTCGTCCGGATCGGCACCGAGGCGCAGGATGTGCTCGGCGCCGACGGCCGGCGGCGGCCCGCTGCCGCCGAGCACGGGTCCGCTTCCGCCCAGGACGGGGCCGCCGCCGAGGACCGGGCCGTGCAGCACCCGCTCCTTGTGGGCGTCGGGGCCCGCTCCGTTGGTGCTGGGGCGGTTGAACTGCGTGTGGTAGAGCTCGGCGTAGAGCCCTCCCGCCGCCAGGAGTTCGTCGTGTGTGCCGCTCTCGCGTACCTCGCCCTCGTCGATGACGAGGATCTGGTCCGCCTCACGGATGGTGGACAGCCGGTGGGCGATCACCAGGGACGTCCTGTCCCGTAACGCGGTGGTCAGCGCCCGCTGGATGGCCGCCTCGGACTCGGAGTCCAGATGTGCGGTGGCCTCGTCGAGCACCACGACGGAGGGAGCCTTCAGGAGCAGCCTGGCGAGGGCGAGGCGTTGCTTCTCGCCGCCGGAGAGCCGGTAGCCGCGGTCGCCGACCACTGTGTCGAGGCCGCTGGGCAGCGACCGGATCAGGTCGCCGATCTGGGCCGCGTCACAGGCGCGCAGCAGATCGCGCTGCGTGGCCTCGGGGCGTGCGTAGGACAGGTTCACGCGGATCGTGTCGTGGTAGAAGTGCGCGTCCTGGCTGACCACGCCGACGACGTCGCGCAGCGAGTCGAGGCTGACGTCGCGGAGGTCGTGGCCGTCGATGCGGACGCTTCCCGACGTGGGGTCGTAGAGCCGGGACACCAGGTGGGTGGTGGTGGTCTTGCCGCCGCCCGACGGGCCGACAAGGGCCGTGAGTTTCCCCGCGGGCACCCGGAAGGTCATCCCGTGGAGCACCTCCGCCGTCTCCTTGGCCCGCTCGACCGCCGAGATGGCGTTGGACTCCAGCGAGGCCAGGGACACGTCACTGGCGCGTGGATAGCGGAAGGACACCTGGTCGAACTCGATCTCCGGTGCGGGGCCGTCGCCCGGAGCGGTGAGGGCGACCGGGTCCGGCTTCTCCTCGATGAGGGGCTTGAGGTCGAGGACCTCGAAGATCCGGTCGAAGCTGACCATCGCGGTCAGCGCGTTGGACTGCAGGCTGGACAGCTGGGTGATGGGCCCGTAGAGCCGGCCGAGCAGCGCGGCCAGGGCCACCAGCGTGCCGATACGGAACACGTCGTCGAGCACCAGACGTCCGCCGACGCCGTAGACGAGGGCGGTCGCCAGGGACGCGAGCAGCGCCATGAAGACGAAGGACAGCCTGCTGTACACCGTCCAGACGATGCCGACCTGGCGCACCTCGCCCGCCCGGGCCTCGAATGCGGCCGCCTCTTCGCGCGGGCGCCCGAAGAGCTTGGCGAGCATCGCCCCGCCCACGTTGAAGCGCTCGTTGATGATGCCGCCCAGCTCGCCGTTGGCCTGCATCTGCGCCCTGGAGTAGTACTGCAGGCGCCGCCCCACATAGATGCCGGGCACGATGAAGACGGGGAGCATGGCGATGGCGATCAGGCTGATGAGCCAGGACAGATAGAACATCTCGGTGAGGACCAGGAGCACGGTCAGCACGCTGGTCGCGGCGACCAGCATCGTGGTGAGGGCCTGCTGGGCGAGCATGACGTCGCCGTTGAGGCGGCTGGCGAGCAGCCCCGTCTGGGTCCGGGTGAAGAACGCCATCGGCTGTCGCTGCACGTGCTTGAAGGCCTCGACCCGCAGATCGTGGCTCACGCCCTGCCCGATGCGCCCGGAGAAATAGCTCTGCACGAGCTGTGCGACCGCGTCGACGACGGCGAGTCCCGCCACGACGAGGGCAACCGTGACGATGAGCCCCGAGTCGTCCTTGAGTATTCCGTCGTCGATGATCTTTTTGAGCAGCAAAGGCGTCGAAACGATGATGAGGGAATCCACCACGGTGGTCAGCAGTAGAAAGGCGAACGCCAGCTTGTGCGGCTTCATGTAGGACATCGCCCGGCGCACTGATCCCGGCCGGAGCGATTGCTTCTGGGCCCCTGATTGGGGCCCTCCGACGGTAGGTCCACCAGGTCCTTGGGTGATCAACACGCGACGGAATCCTCCTGCCTCGGCATTACGGAATGGGGTCCGCTGATAGGTCATGAGATGCACTCACCCGCAGGACGATACCTTTCTGCATTCCCGCCTTCCAGGCCCCGAATTGGGCACGGCAATGTCCAGGAACGGGCAGCACGGAAATCATGGAAACAGCAAGCGCATCACTCATGAATTGGACAGGTAAAAGCCTTTTCCCTTCGGGCAAGGGACCGGCGTCCAACCGGGCAGTCCGCTCAGTTGGACGCCGATGGTCTCCTACGCCGTCTCGGCGACCTTGCGCTGGACGCGCACCGCGACCTCCGCCCACATCTCCGCGCACTCGTTGGCCAGGTAGGCCACGATCCGGCCGCAGTGCGGCGGGGTCTTGTCGATGATCTCGTCCCACTCCTCCGCACTGATCGTGTGGATGTTGAGCAGCCGCAGCAGGGTGCGTCCGGTCTCACTGAAGCGCAGCGCCGGGTCCGCGTTGAGGCGCTTGAGGACCGTGGCACGGTCCTGTCCCGCGTCACGGTCGGGCACGGCGGTCGGTCCGCCGCCGTTCCTCGGTGCACTCGCGAGGACGTCACCGCCGCCGCGTTTCCCGCGCTGCGGCAGCGGGTCCTCGCCCCGCATCATCCGGTTGCGTACGTCGCGGACCGTCTCCGGGGAGATGGACGCGACGCGCGCGACCTGACGTAGGGACAGATGTGGCTTCTCGGCGATGAGTTCGCTCGCCACCCTGCGCCCCTCGGTCCCGTTGACCGGGCGCACCCGGCCGTCGTGGCCGATCCTGCTCGCTTCGCCGGCCTGCTCGGCCGGGGCCCGTCTGCGGATCTCCGCGACGGTCCCCGGGGCGATGCCGCTGACGGACGCGATCATCCGGTCCGACCACTGCGGATGTGAGGCGATGATGCGCCCGGCCGCGCTCTTCCTGTCCGCCGTGGTCAGCGGCAGACCGTGCGTGATGTTGGACTCGACGGCCAGCACGAACGCGTCGGCCGTGTCCCCTTCGAAGAACTTCACCGCGATCTTGCGCTGTCCTCGCAGTTCGGCGGCCCGCACGCGGTGCAGTCCATCGATGACGCGCATGGTCGAGCGGTGCACGGTGATGGGCGGCAGCGGGCTCTGCACCACTGCGAGCGCCTCCACGTGTTCCTGGTCTATTCCGGAGATTCGCGGTGAGTCGGCCGTCGACAGTGAACCGATCTCCACTTCGACGACCATGAGTTGGTCGATCTGCGCATGCCCAGGTATTGCCAACTGAAATCCCCCTAGTGATCTGATGTCTCCCGTGCGCACTTGACCACCCGCCGGTCAGGATCGGCGCATAGTTCGGGAGAGATCGACCATGAAGTGAAAGGTGATGCGCGCTCAGAAGGCTGGGTCGCCCGATGGTCGGGCGAAGGACGAGGTGCGCGGAAATACATCACCGCTACGCGGTGATGAGCCCGAGCCGCACATCTCTCGTCGCATCGCAGAATTACACCCGCACTCGGCGCCACTTCCCCTCCGTCGGGATTCCGCTCCGTTCCTGAGGTGGAACGAAATCCCGCTGGCCGAACCACGCTCACCCTAACAACGCGCTTATCGGCCTGGTACCCCTCACTAGCCGAATGGATCTAGGTCCGGAAACCCCTATTCACCCCTATCGGGCGCCGGGACCGACCCCGGCGGGCGCCGCCGGCTGGGTGAGCGTGCGGCCCATCAGCGGCGACATGACCTGGGCGATGTTCGCGAGCTCGCCGATCTCCGCCCGAGTGACGGCCTGATTTCCGTCACAGAGCGCCGACTTGGGGTCGGGATGTACGTCGATCATGACGCCGTCGGCGCCGACGGCGAGGGCGGCCCGGGTGAGGGGGACGACGAGATCCCGGCGGCCGCCCGAGTGCGAGGGGTCCACGATCACCGGCAGATGCGAGAGCCGCTGGACGACCGGCACAGCGCTGATGTCCAGGGTGTTGCGGGTGGCGGTCTCGAAGGTACGGATGCCGCGCTCGCAGAGCACGATGTCGAGGTTGCCCCGCTGCGCGATGTACTCCGCGGCCATCAGCCACTCCTCGATCGTGGCGCCGAAGCCGCGCTTGAGCAGAACGGGGCGCCCGGCCGCGCCGACCGCCTGCAGGAGCGCGAAGTTGTGCATGTTGCGGGTGCCGACCTGCAGCATGTCCGCGTAGGGGGCGACCAGTTCGACGCTGGCCGGGTCGATGACCTCGGTGACCACCGGGAGCCCTGTCTCGTCCCTGACGTCGGCGAGTATCCGCAGCCCCCTTTCACCGAGCCCCTGGTAGGCGTACGGGGAGGTGCGCGGTTTGAACGCCCCGCCACGCAGCAGCGCGGCACCCGCCGCCTTGGCCATCTGCGCGGCGGCCAGGGTCTGTTCGGGGCTCTCCACCGCACACGGCCCCGCGATCACGGTCAGGGTGTCCGGTCCGATGGGCACGCCGCCGACCCTGATCACGGACCGGTCGGGGTGGTGCTCCCGGCTGACCAGTTTGTAGGGAACCGAGATCCGTACGACGTCGAGGACACCGCGGCGGTTGGACAGGTTGAGGGCGTCGAACGCCTCGACGTCCCCCACCAGGCCGACGATGGTGCGGGTCACGCCGCGGCTGACGAACGCGTCACCCCCCGCCGCCCGCACCAGTTCGACGACCGCGTCCACGTCCTGCTGGGTGGCCTCGGGGGCCATCACGACGACCATGGGGGTTCCTCCCGTTGCTGGGGACAGCTCTGCCATGTCCGGCGGCCCAGGTGGACGGGGGGATCCTTCAGGCGCCGCCACAACGTTAGGAGTTCACGGCCCGCCGCTCAACGGATAGCCGGGTCATCGTCCAACTGCGCAATTTCCAGGGCGCTTTGAGGCGGCCCCGTGCGGGGCGGGAAGGAGACCTCCACCACCAGGCCCCCTCCGGGGAGGGCGTGCGCCCCGATCACGGCATCGTGGGCGGTGGCGATGGCACGGACGATGGAGAGGCCGAGCCCGTGATGGCCGTCGCCCGCGGTGCGGCCCAGCCGCTGGAAGGGTTCGAAGAGCCGCTCCACCTGCTCCGGCGGCACCTCGGGCCCGGTGTTGGCCACGGCGACGACGGCCCGTCCCGCGTCGGTGCGAGTGGTGACCTCCACCTGCCCGCCGGGGGTGTTGTAGCCGGTCGCGTTGTCGACGAGATTGGCCACCAGGCGCTCGACGAGCGCCGAGTCACCCGACGTCTCGGCGGGCCCGATCGTGGTCTCCACGCGCAGCCCCCGCCGTCCGGTCTCCCCGCGCGAGGCCTCCACGACCTCCTCGGCGATCACCGCGAGGTCGAGAGGCTCGCGGTGGTCGAGGCCGCGCTCGCTGCTGGAGAGGGTGAGCAGCGACTCCAGGAGGCGGGCCTGCTGCTTGCTGATCTCCAGGAGCCGTTCGAAGTTCGACCGGAACGACTCGCGAGTGGCGTCGCGGTCGATGAGGGACTCCTCAAGGAGCGCGTGCTCCAGCGTCAGCGGCGTCCGCAGCTCGTGCGCGGCGTTGGCGACGAAACGCTTGTGGGAGTCGAGGGCGGTCTCCAGCCGGCCGAGGAGTCCGTCGACGGTGTCGGCGAGGTCCTTCAGCTCGTCGGCGGGGCCGACGACGGCGAGCCGCTCGTGCATGTTGCGGGCCGAGATGCGATGAATGCTGCCCGTCATCGTGCGCAGCGGACGCAGCACGCGCCCGGCGACCACCCAGCCGAGTCCGATCGCGATCACGGCCATGATCGCCAGCGCGATGCCCGACTGGACGAGGAGGTGGTCCATCTCGATCTCGTGCTGCCGGAGCGCCTGGTCGCGCAGTTGCTGCGTGATGTCGTTGAGCTGCACGGAGGAGTTGGACTCGGGGTAGCCGAGGTAGAGGCGCCCGGCGGCGCCCGGGTCGAGGACGGGTTCGCCGCCGCGGTTCTTGACGAGGACGAGGTTGGCCGGGGAGCGGGCGACGAGCAGATTGGTGATGGCGAGCAGCACCACGCCCGAGGCGACGAACAGCACTCCGTACAGAAGTGTCAGACGGACGCGTACGCGCCGTGGCAGCAGTCGGCGGGCGAGCGCCGACAACCGGGCGAAGAGCGTGAACGGGCGCATGGGCACCTCAAATCCGGTAGCCGCCCCGAGGAACGGTCTCGATCACGGGAGGGTCGCCGAGCTTCGGGCGCAGCCGGTTGATGGTCGCCTTGACCGTCGTGGTGAAAGGGTCGGCGGCCTCGTCCCACACACGCTCAAGGAGTTCCTCCGCCGACACGACCCGGCCCTGAGCGGCGAGCAGGTACTCGAGTACCGCGAATTCCTTGGGCGTCAGCGCCAGGCGCACCCCGTCCCGGGAGGCGATCCGCTGCGCCGGATCCAGCCGCAGGCCGCCCTGGACGAGGATCGGCGGCAGCGCCGGCTGGGAGCGCCGGGCGAGCGCGCGGATGCGGGCGACGAGTTCGGCGTACGCGAAGGGCTTGGGGAGGTAGTCGTCCGCGCCGAGGCTGAACCCCTCCACCCGGTGGGCGATCGTGCCGGACGCGGTGAGCATCAGCACCCGGGCGTGCATCGGCTGGGCCGCCAGCGCGATGCAGACCTGGTCCCCGTGGACTCCGGGGAGGTCACGGTCGAGCACGACCACGTCGTAGTCGACGACCGTCGTGCGTTCCAGTGCGTCCGAGCCGTCGTAGACGACGTCGACCGCCATCCCCTCGCGGCGCAGCACGCGCGCCACCGAATGCGCGAGCTCCGCGTGGTCCTCGACCACCAGTACCCTCATCGCCCACCCCTCGCTCGGCACGTCACGATCGGCGGGGAGGGATCGCGGGGAAGGCCGCGGCAGAGGCTGATCATGCGGCACCACGTTGCCCGATCCCACGTCACACACCGGTCACAGCTCCGGCGACGGCCCCCCGTCGACGCACTCTCGTGTTCGACCTGCTGCTGTCGAAAGCCTACCGCCGCGGTGGCGGATCCTCCGGTCACAGATTCGCGGACCGCAGTGTGACCGCACGCCGCGTAGAAACGGAAGCGCATTCGGAAGCGACCGCACTCGGTCCGGGAGAGGAGATGCAGGCCGTGGTCATCAGCCCGCACGGCGACCTGCACCTCCTGCTCCGGCTACACCACGCGCAGTCGGTCCCAGGCCCCGCCGTCCTTCCGCCCCTCGCAGCGCTCTTCCCGGCGACCCCCCTCCCGCCTGCCGGAGCCCGCGACGGGTACGGGACGGAGTTTCGCCGCCAGGTCCGCCCGGCGCTGGACGGCGAGCTTGCGGTAGGCGCGCGTGAGGTGCTGCTCGACGGTGCTGATCGTGATGAACAGCTTGTCGGCGATCTGCCGGTTGGTGTGGCCGCGGGCCGCGAGCGTCGCCACGCGCAGCTCCGCGTCGCTGAGCTCGTCGGTCTTGCGGCGGACGCCGGACGGCCACGGCTGCTCGGCGGGAAGGGAGTTGCCGGTGTCGGCGGTCGGCAACGCCCGGGGGACGGGAACCCCGCACTCCCGTCCCAGCTGCTGCGCCTTGCGGGCCAGCGACCGCGCCTGGCCGCCGTTGCCGAGCTCGCGGTGGGCGCGGGCCAGCTCGTCCGTGGCGCGGGCCAGCTCCACGCGGTGACCGCGCTCCCGCAGGGTCTCGATGGCCTCGCCCAGGAGCACGAGCCGGCGTCCGGCGGGCAGCGCGCTGGCCAGCACCCGCAGCGAGACGCCACGCGTCCAGGTGTGTCCGGCCGTTCCCCCGCCGACGAGGGCCAGCTGCTCCTGGGCGAGCGTCGCTGCCCCGTCGTCGTCGCCGAGCAGCAGACGGGCCTCGGCCGCGTCCGTCCGCCACGGAACCAGCGCGGGCAGGTCGAAGCCCCAGCGGGTCATGAGGTCGCCGCAGGTGTGGAAGTCGTCGAGCGCGGCATAGGGGCGCCCGGCGGCGAGGTAGTAGTGACCGCGCGCCCGGAGGTAGATCAGTCCGTCGGGGGTGTGGAACGCCGTCTCCGGTACGGGGACGCTCAGTTGGGCCGCCGCCTCGTCGAGGCGGCCCATGGCGGTCCTGGTGGCCACCGAGGTGGCGATCGGCGATGCCACGGCCACCCCCCAGCCCTCCGGCGGAACGAGCGTGAGCGCGAGCTGCGCCGACGCCTCGGCGGCGGCGAGCCCGCCGAGCCGGAGCTCGATGCGCGCCTTGGTCGCGGCGAGCAGGGCCTGCCACATGGGTGCGTGCCGCTCGGCGGCTTCCTTGCACAGGGTCTCGCACCAGAGAGCCGCCGTGTCCAGCCGGTCGGCGAGGACGAGGGAGTTCAGCGCGACGACGAGCGCCGTCAGCGTGCCGTCGTCGAGGCGGGTGCTCTGCAGGATCTGCTCCGCCCGGATCACCACGTCGTCGCCCGCCCCGTCGAGGACCGCCTTCATCAGGGTGGCCGCGCGCTGGTGGGGACTGCGCGCGGGCGTTCGCGCACGCCGCTCGTCGTCGCCGTGGCGGGCCCGGGCGCGCGCGGAGCCGGGAAGCCCGGGAAATTCGTACGCCATCCAGGACCGTACGCAGTCGAACCGCCGCGAGGCTTCGGCGTCCGGATGTCCGCAGGCCTCGACGCCGCCGTCGCGCTCGGCGGCGCCGAGTATCTCCAGGGCCGGGTCGACCTGGCCGAACCAGAGCAGGTGGCCGACGAGTTCGATGGTGTGGCGGTCACCGAGTTTGCCGTCGAGCGCATCGGCGGTGAGCTCGGGCAGGTGCCGGGCGGCAGTCGCCGGGTTGAGCCGCCAGCCGGCCCGGGTCAGCGCCTCCCTGATCGCCACGGACTGCCGCCCGTCGGTGCAGGTGTCGCGCGCGGCACGCAGGCAGGTGAGGGCCAGTTCGACCTCGTCGTCGGCGAGGGCGTGCTCGGCGGCCTCCAGGAGCGTGCTGAGCGCCCACGGGGCGTCGATCGGCTCGGCCGCGATCAGATGCCGCACCACCACGGTCGCCGCCTCGCCGTGCTCGTGCAGCACTTGGGCGACGCGGGCCTCGAGGCGGGCGCGGTGTGCGGGCTCCATGCTCCGCAGGACCGCGGCCCTGCCCGCCTCGTGGCGGAACCAGCCGGAGTCGAGCAGTCCCGCGTCGTTCAGGGCGCGCAGGCTGCGGTGGACCGACTCCCGGCTGGTTCCCAGGACTTCCACCAGTTCGGCGAGCGGCACGTCCGGGCCGACCACCGCAAGGGCCCATGCCGTGCGCCGCGTCGACGCGTCGCTGCGGTACAGGCCCGTGGCGACGGCATGCGCGAAGGCTTCGCCCGGCACCAGGGCCCCGGAGCCGCAACCGCCGCCGTCCGACATGCGACGGTCCTCGATCAACGCACGGGTGAGGAGCGGGCTTCCGCCGCCCGTCCTGTGAAGGTCCGCGACAAGCTGGCGCGTCCCCCACCCCTCGCTGCCGAATCCGGAGATCATTTCGGCCACTCCATGCCGCTCGAGTGGCCCGAGCCTGATATTGCGGCAGCCCGGCAGACGCAGCAAGTCAACATGTAATCGCGTATTTCCGGCCAGAAATCCGCTGTTCTCCCCCAGGACCACCAGAATGCGGCTGGCGTCGAGCCGACGGGCCAGGTACAGGACGCATTCCAGGGAGTGACCGTCGGCATGGTGCACGTCGTCGATGCTGAGCACCACCGGCCTTTCCCTCGCCTGTTCAAGGACAATCCCGCAGAGCTTGGGGACCTCATTCATCACGACGGCGGGCAACACCCCCTCGGCCCGCCGAATCTGCGCGGCCACCGCCATCAGGTCCACAAGGCGAGCAGCCCGCTTGGCGTCGGCGCCCGGCAGATCCGCGCCGAGCAGCAACTGCCCCATCACGCCAAGAGGCAGGTCGCTCTCCGCCTCCGACGCCGTGGCCTGCAGAAACAATGCCCCCGCAGCGGTTGCCTGTTCACCGAAAGCCTGCAACAGCGCGGTTTTCCCGCTGGCCACCGCGCCGCTTACCAATAGCACTCCGCCATGCCCCGCCATGCAGGCGTTGAGCATGCCATCCATGATCGAGAATTCTTCCTCACGGTCCACCAAGTTCATGAGCCGACTTCTCCCCCGTGCCTGACGGCTGATCCCGGAGCGGCCGGACGGTCAGCCGGTTCTCACCTTTCGACTTGCCCGGTCACTTACTTGAAGACTCTGCCATATCTGAAAATCAACCACCAGCGTCATTTGACTCAATGATGTCGAATAACCGTCGCGAACGCGCCACTTGGCCGAAGACCGGACTTCCCTGTTCCATATCACTGGGAAACTCTTGCGGAATTGCCGATGGTGCGGAAACCGATGGAATTTCGGAAGGCCGTCCGAGGCCCGAACAAAGGGACGGCAGAGGCAGCGGGCAACGCCCGTGACGGCTGAACCGACAGGACTATTGGCGCATTCGGCACGGCCCGTCCACACGGGGTGTGACTCATTCACCGCCCTTCGCGCACCCGAGTGCCCCGCTCTCAACACCCCATGCCCGAGCTGATGTTGCTGTGGCAGACTGCGGCGATCCAAGCGTCCCGCCGCAGCAACGGAGTACGTCATGACCGCAGGTGCGCCCAGGCCGACGATCGACACCAGCAAGCCGCATCCCGCACGTGTCTACGACTGGCTGCTCGGCGGCAAGGACAACTACCCGGTCGACGAGGCGGTGGGCGAGAACCTGCCACCCGAGGCGAAGGACGCCGCACGGCAGAACCGCGCGTTCATGAACCGCGCGACCGCCTGGCTGGCCACCCAGGGCGTGGACCAGTTCCTCGACATAGGCACCGGGATCCCCACCGCGCCGAACCTGCACCAGATCGTCCAGGAGATCGTGCCGTCCGCGCGGGTCGTCTACACCGACAACGACCCGATCGTGCTGCGCCATGCGGAGGCCCTGCTGGTCAGCCGTCCCGAGGGGATGACCGACTACGTCCAGTCGGATGTCCGCGAGCCGCTGGAGATCCTCGGGCACGCCCGCGGCCTCCTCGACTTCGAGCGTCCGATCGCCCTCTCGCTCATCGCGCTGATGCACTTCCTGTCCGACGACCAGGACCCGTACGGGATCGTGAACACGCTGGTGGGCGCTCTGCCGTCAGGCAGTCACCTGGTGCTCTCGCACGCGTCGTCCGACATCTATCCGGAGCTGGCCGAGCAGGTCACCGCCGAGTACGCGAAGGGCGGCATCAAGCTCGGCTTCCGGAACCGCGCCGAGGTCAGCCGCTTCTTCGACGGGCTCGACCTCGTCGAGCCGGGCCTGGTGACGGCCCCGGACTGGTTCAGGGACACCACGCCGCCGGAGGCGGAGGGCAGCGGGATCTACGCGGCGGTGGCCCGCATCCCCTAGTTGCTCGACTGACGTATCAGCCGGGTACCCGTCCACGCCCCCCGAAAGGTGAGCAGTCCCACTCCCAGGAGCTTGATTGGGGATCAGCGGGGGTGGGCATCACCGTGGGGCAGGACCAGCCGCGCAAGACAGGGCGCGGCACCGGCGAGCGGATGCTGTAGCGAGCATGCCGGACGTCCCAGGGGAGGGAAGTGAGTCGCCATGCGTGCGCACCAGCACGCTGTACGTACGCCCAAGCGTGTCCACCGGCACGTCGCCCGTGTCGAGTACGTACTGCCGCAGGAAGCCGCATCGGCCGGCCGGGCGCGGAAGCTGACCTCCGCGTTCCTGACCCGGCCCCGCCGGCACCTGACGGAAGTGGACGCCGAGCGGGTGGACGACGCCACGCTGATCGTCTCCGAACTGGTCGCCAACGCCACCCAGCACGGCCGCAGTCCCTGCCGTCTGCGCCTTCAGGTGTCCGGCGGCGAGGTGACCGTCGAGGTCCACGACGCGAGTCCTGTCGGCCCGCGCACGCTCAAGCCGAGCACCGAACGGGAGAGCGGACGGGGCCTGGCGATGGTGCGTCACCTCGCCGCGCGCCTTGAGGTCGTCGGCAACGGCCGACGCGGCAAGGCCGTCCGGGCGGTTCTCGCGTAGGGCCGTTCGGGCGATACCCGTCCCACGGCGTGGTGAGTCGGCGTGGTGCGTCACGGCCCCGGCTGCAACGTCCTCGCAACCTTGTCCGGAGTTGACTGGGGTCCTCCCCTCGACGGCGGTCCGGTGACCAAGGAGCGGCAGCCCATGACCGATACTCCACGCGTGGAGCTGACCTCTGACGCCGCCGGTCTGGTGCGGCGGCTGCGGGAGGCCCACGGCCCGCTGATGTTCCATCAGTCCGGCGGATGCTGCGACGGCAGTGCGCCCATGTGCTACCCCGCGGGTGAATTCCGCACCGGGAACTCCGACGTGCTCCTGGAGTCACTGACCGTGGAGGGAGTGGCGGAACCGGTCACCTTCTGGATGTCCAGGAGTCAGTACGACGTATGGAGCCACACCCGGCTGATCGTGGACGTGGTCCCCGGCCGGGGCAGCGGCTTCTCCCTCGAAGCCCCGGAAGGCGTACGTTTCCTCATCCGTTCCCGTCTGGTCGGTACCTAGCCACCCACCCTGCACCCGTCCGGCGCTGCCCTCTGGTGCACTTTCTGACCGGCCCTCAGACTGGTGCGGTCGGACGGCCGGAAAGACTTCAGGGGGCATGGGTGGCATCACGGCACACGTACATCGTGGGACGGTTCAGAACGGCGAGAGCGGCGCTCTCGGTACTGACGGCATTCGGCACGCTGGCCGGTGCGGCTCTGATGGGAGCGGCACCGGCCGGCGGCGTGGAGGCGGACGGAAAGGCCGCCGCGTCGCGGATCGCGCCGGGAGTGGAGTACTGGCAGTTCGACATCCCGGCCTCCCACGGCACGGCCCGCGCGCACGTGCTCGACGTCGACCTGAGCGATCCGCGCACGGGCGTCGACCTGCTCTATCCGGGTGCGGTGGGCGCGCGCTCCGTCGTCTCCGCGCTCGCGGACGGGGCGGGGGCGGTCGGCGGGATCAACGGCGACTTCTTCAACATCACCGAGACCCAGCATCCGGGCGTCGAGCCGACCGGCGCGCCCGTCGGCCCGGCGGTCGCACGGGGCCGGGCCCTCAAGGCAGCGGTGCCGAACGGTCAGCGCTTCGGGCCCGCGATGCCTCCGGGCGTGACCACGGAAGCCGTGCTCGGCGTGGGCTTCGACCGCCGGGCCCGCATGGACAACCTCCGCCTGGACGGTGAAGTACTGACCAAGCAGACCCGGTTGCCGCTCGGCGGGCTCAACCAGTACGCCCTCCCGGTGGGTTCCGTCGGCGCGTTCACCAGCGACTGGGGCAGCACCTCGCGGGTCCGCTCCACCTGCGGCACGGACACCAACCGCGGTGCTCCCTGCAGCACGGACACCCATGAGGTGGCGGTGCGCGGCGGCCGTGTGGTGACGTCCGTCGGCACACCCGGCAGCGGTCCGGTGGCCCGCGGCACCACGGTCCTCGTCGGGCGCGAGGCCGGCGCACAGGAGCTGCGCAAGCTCTCGATCGGCGACCGGGTGCAGGTCAAACACCGCCTGGTGGCGGCCACGTCGCACTCCCCCTTCCGCTTCGCGCTCGGTGGCTTCCCCGTCCTGCGCGGCGGCGCGCCGCTGCCCGGTCTCGACTCCGTCACCTCCGCCGTGCGGACGGCTGTCGGAATCTCCGACGACGGACGGCGCCTCCTGCTCCTCTCCCTGGACGGCTCCCCTGAGTTCCGTACGGGCCTGACCATCGCCGAAGTCGCCACCACGCTGCGGGGCTTGGGCGCGCGGGACGGCTTCAGCCTGGACGGCGGGGGCTCCTCCACGCTGGCCTCGTCCACCACTCTGGTCGCGAGGGCCCCGGGCGCCGAGGCCGTCACCGTACGCAACAACCCCAGCGGCGGCGTGGAACGTCCGGTGCCGAACGGCATCGGCGTGTTCTCCGGCGGCTGACCGGGCGCGAACGCAGATGCGGGTTCCCGACAAGTAGGGGGTGAGACCGCCGGCCGGCGGTACGGATACGGAGGTCCCGTGACCACGGACCTGGACGACGAGGAGCTGCTGGCCCGCACCGCGCGGGACCCGGCAGCCTTCGAACCGCTGGTGGTGCGCCACTCGGCGGCTCTCCACGGCTACTTCGCACGCCGGGCCCCGGCTGCCGCGGACGATCTGCTCGCCGAGCTCTGGCTGCGGGCGTACGCGGCCCGGCAGGGCTTCGACGCGGCCCGCGGCCCCGCGCGGGCCTGGCTGTTCGGTGTCGCCCGCAACGTGCTGTCGGCGCACTGGCGCCGGCTCGCGCAGCAGCACACCGGACCGCCCGGCGCCGGCCGCGACGACGACCCGTGGGAGGCGGTGGACGCACGCCTCGACGCGGCCGCGGTGGCACCGCGGCTGCGCGCGCTCCTCACCGGACTCCCGCCGGACGAACGCGAGTTGCTGCTCCTCGTGGCCTGGGAGCAGCTCACGCCCGGCGAGGCCGCCGCGGCGGTCGGCATCCCCGCGGGGACGGCCCGCTCACGGCTGCACCGCGCCCGTACCCGGCTGCGTGCGAGCGCGCCCCTCAAGCTGACCGGAGACCTGTCATGAGCGAACGTGGTGACCTTCTCGACTTTCCCGGTGCCGACGAACTGATCGCGGCGGGTCACGTCGCGCCGCCCGCACCCGCCGTGGTGGCGGCGGCCCGAGCCGCGGTGGCGGGCGCCGCACGGCGCGAGACGGTCGTGGTCCCGCTGCGCGGGCGTGCCGTCCCGCGCCGTCGCAGGCTGCTGGTCGCGGTTGCGGCCGTGGCCGCGATCGCCGCCGGTGCCGTGGCGTATCCGGTGCTCGACCTGGGCGGCAGGCCCGCGGCCAGTGCGTCGGCCGCCCATTTCCTGAACGACATGGCGGACGTCGCGGCGGACTCCCGGACAGCCGACGCCCCGTACTGGAAGGTCAGGATGGAGACGGTGAACCAGGACGACGGGCGGGTGGCGACCACCACCTTCTTCGACCGTGCGGGCCGCATCTGGTCCGTCGACGCGGACGGCACGGTCCACGAGCCGCCCGCGGGCAAGGCCGGCAAGCTCAAGAAGTGGCCCGTGGGAAAGAAGTGGCTGACGTGGCCCGCGCTCGACAAGCTGCCCACGGAACAGAAGGCGCTGACGGCGCTCTTCCCAAAGGCGGACGAGAGCCGCTTCGAGCAGGTGGCGATCCTGCTCGAGGACTCCCCCGCGAGCCCCGAGCTGCGTGCCGCGCTCTTCCGGATCCTCGCGGACACCCCCGGCGTGAAGCTGGTCGGTGACGTGCAGGACAGCAAGGGGCGCCCGGGCGTGGCGGTCGAGATCACGCGGAAGGCCGGATTCAGCACCGGACCGGAGAAGGGCGTGACGTACTGGACGACGGACCGCTACACCGTCGACCCGGACACCGGCCTCCTCCTGGAGACGACCCACAAGATCCGTGGCCAGGACATCCCCGCGGACCGCTACACCTGGCTGGAGCTGGGCCCGGCCGATCGCGTCGGCTGAGCCCCGGCCCCCTGCCGCGTGGGGCGTGTTCACTCGGTGTCCCGCACCGCCACCAGGCCGTTGAACACGCCCACGTACGCCGTCCCGTCCGGGCCCAGGGTCACCGGCGCCCAGTTGTTGTCGTACGCGATGCCCGTACCGGCGAACCGCTTCCACTGGGTCGAGCCGGTGCGGAAGTCGACGGCCGTCAGGTACCAGGCATCGATGCCGAGGCTGTTGGGCTCCTTCGTGTAGAAGTACAACAGGCCGTTGGCGGTGGACAGTTTGGGCACGTTCGACGGGGCGCGGACGTCGCTCTCCCACACCGTGTCGCAGCCGCTGCCGTCGTCGCGTACGTCGATCCTGCTGACGCCGCCGACGACGCTGCGCCCGAAGGTGAGCGAGGTGATGTTCTCGTAGCCGTAGTTGTTCTCGACAACGAGGCTGTTGCCCCAGGTGATCAGCGAGTTGTCGGTGGTGGAGGCGCCGGAGCGGAAGACGGGGACCTTGCAGACGAGCCGCTTGTCGTCGGCGATGTCCTCGCCCCGGCGGTAGACGAGCACGTTCATGCGGTCGTCGGCGTTGTCGGTGATGGCCACGTAGTCGTCGTCGCCCTTGCCGAAGAGGTCGGGGGTGGTGCCCGAACCCTGGTTCACCGAGCCGGGTTTGGTACCCGTACCCCGGTCGTACGTCTGACGCCAGACGGCCTTCGGGGTGCCGTCCGCACCGGCCCGGAAGCTGTAGAGCGCGTGGTCGGAGACGATCGACACGCCGTCCTCGGCGACGGAGAACGAGTTCTGGATCTCTTCGCCGTCGAGCCGGATGGAGCGGATGTCGCCGGACGTGGGGTCGACGGTGCCGACGCGTCCCCGCCGGGTCACCCACCAGATGCGGCCCTCCCAGTCGGGCATCACCGACGTGACCGGGTCACATTCGCCACTCGGGTAGAGATTCGACCAGGTCACGCAGTCGTGCGGGACGTGCGTCGTCAGGTCCCAGTCCTTGTCGACGACGAACCGCCAACTGCCGTCCGCCGTCTGCTCGTGCGCGAGCCGGACGATGTGCTGCCGGGAGTCGGCGAGGACGAGCCGGTCCTCGTTGTCGAGGTAGGAGTAGGCGCCGCCCGAGGTGTCCTTGAAGATCTTCGAGAAGTCCAGGCGTGTGAGGGCCTCGACGGTGGAGGGGCGCTGCGGCAGCTTGTACTCGGCGAGCGTCTTCATCGTGTCCGGGTCGAGCAGCTTGACCAGGAAACCGGTGAACGTGCCGCAGACGGTGACGATGCGGCCGGCCTTGTCGAAGGTGACGGTGGCGCACTCACCCCCGAGCGCCGCCATCTTCTCGCTGCCGACCCGCGGTTTCTTACCCAGGGGTCCGTTCCAGGGGTAGGTTCCGCTGCCCGCGGCGTCCGCGTGCATCCCGCTGCGGCCGTTGGCGGCGAGATACGGGTGCTGGGGCGGCTGTTCGCCGGGCAGCGGGCGGGCGTCGGCGGGTGTGCCGGTGTACTGGTCGACGAGCCGGTGCCCCGGCGCCTTCGGTATGTCGTCCGCCTGGGCGGGATACGCGAAGGACGCCGCCGAGACCGTGAGCGCGGTCAGGGCGAGGGCGGTGCTGAGGGTTCTGCGACGCGGCATGGGCCGAAGCTAGGGCCAGCCCCTTGAAGTGTCCATGGAAAGGTGACAGTTGTTCATGAACACGCAACGATCATGGCTGCAGGCCGCTGACGATGTCCGCGGCGGCCGTGACCCCGTTGTGAATGGTCGGCGCCATGCTCGAACTCGCCAGATAGAAGCCGAGCAGCGCACAGACCAGGGCGTGCGAGAACTTCAGTGCGCCGTTGCGCAGAAAGACCACTGCCAGGATCACCAGCAGCAGCACCACAGAGACCGAAATGGCCATGGGGACAACCTCCTTCGCCGCGTCCACACCGCGGCTCTGGGCCGAGTGTGGCGCAGCGGAGGGACCGTCCGGGCGACCGGCATGTCCTCCGAACGGGTGTTATGTGCCAGGACGTTGCTTCCCCGGGCCGTATCCGGGCCGGGGGCTACTGCCCGTGGGCGACGAGGAACGCCTCGAGGCCCGCCAGGTCGTCCGTGTTCAAGTGGTCGACGCCGGCGGCCAGGAGCTCGCCCCACACCGCGTCGCGTGCCGGGCCCGGCAGGTCGGGTGTCGCCCAGAAGCGGACGCGCTGCCCGCGCTTGTGGACGGTGGCGACGATGCCGCGCAGCTTGTCGCGCTCGGCGGCGGGCATCGCGCCGACGCCCTGCCAGCTGAAGTTGAGCGTCCAGTTGTCGCTGATCAGCGGGATGAGCGAGGCGGGCGCCGCGCTGCCCAGGTCGGCGAGGCGGCCGTCGTAGAAGGCGCGGCGCGTGCGCTGGGCCTCCATCGGGGCGCGGGCCGCCCGGTCGCCGGAGATCACCGCCGTCACGGGACCGCGGCGCACCTTGCCGTACGCGTACGTGGTGAACAGGTGCCGGTAGCGGCGCAGATGCCGGTCGAGTTCCAGGTACGTCGCCGCGCCCTCGGTCTTGATGTCGATCAGGAGCTGGAAGGGGGTGCGGTGGTAACCGCGGTACACGGAGCCGTGATGGGCGCGGACCCGCGCGGCCAGGGGGTCCAGGTAGAGCGATTCGAGGGTGCGGGTGGGGTCGAGGTCGACCGGGTCGTGCGCGACCAGGAGCTGCCCGTCGACGAGGTAGATGTCGGCCTCGACGCTGCCGAAGCGGTGGTCGAGCGCGTCGAAGAGGGGCCGGGGGTGGTCGTAGTCGTTGTGAGCGTGGGCCCGGATGAGGGGGCGGGGTCCGTGTCCGCGTTCGCTCGCCTGGGCGTACGCGGGGACGGCGGCGGTGCCGGCCAGCGCGGCACCGAGGGTGAGGGCTCTACGACGGGTGATGAGTGCCACGGAGACTCCCGGGAGGGCGAGGGACGACGAGCGGGCCTCAGTGAGTATGAGGCCATGCTCGCGTCAAGAAACCCCTTCGGGACGGGAGTTGGCGCTATCGACTCCCTGCGTCAACTCCGGCAGACCCGCGCCCCCGCAGGGCACCTCGGGCCGCCTCAGGCCACCTCGGGGGCCGCCTTGCGATCGGCTGCCGGACCGGCTCCCGCCAGCTCGCTCCAGTGGACGGTCCGCTCGCACCACCGCTCGAGGAGCACCCGATCGTGCCCGACCGCGAGCAGTCCGGCGCCGCTCTCGCGCCGGTACTCCTCCACGGCGTGCACGAGTGCCGCCGTCGTCGAGGCGTCGAGCATCGCCGTCATCTCGTCGCAGATCAGCCAGCGCGGCCGGAGCACCAGGGCGCGGGCAAGGCAGGCGCGCTGGAGCTGGCCGTCGCTGACCTCGTGCGGCCTGCGGCCCAGGAGGTCCTCGCCGAGACCGACGGTGGCCGCCAACTCGCTGACCCGCGCGGGGGCTTCGCCGCCGCGTCCGGCCGCTCGGAGCGGCTCCACGATCAGGTTCGTGAGGGTCAGCCGGGGGTCGGCGGAGAGGCGGGGTTGCTGGAAGACGACGCCGAAGGCGGTGCGCTGGGCGCGAGGGGCCCGGTGCCGCCAGCCTCGGGCGGGCTCGCCGTCGATGACGACGCGGCCCGCGTCGGGCTTGTGCAGCAGGGCGGCCACCCGGGCCAGGGTCGACTTGCCGCAGCCGCTGGGACCGAGCAGTCCGACGGAGGCGCCGGGCGCGATCGTCAGGTCCACGCCGCTCATGACGGGGGCGCGGCGGTCGTATCCGGCGGTGATGGAGTGGAGTTCAAGCACGGGGTGCCTCCAGGACGGCCGCCGTACGGGGATGGTGGCAGGCGACCCCGGCCACGGGCTTCGGCACGGTCCCGCAGGCCTCGTCCGCGCCGGCGCAGCGCGCGGCGAACGCGCATCCGTCCGGCAGCGCGGAGAGTTCGGGCGGCATGCCGGGGATCGGCGTGAACTCCCGTTCCGGCAGGGCGTTCAGGAGGCCGCGCGCGTAGGGATGCCGGGGCCCGGGGTCACCGAAGAAGTCCTCGGCGTCGGCGAGTTCGACGATGCGGCTCGCGTACATGACGGCGACGCGGTCCGCGATGCGTTCGGCGGCGGCCAGGTCGTGGGTGATCAGGAGCAGCGCGCGGTCCTCGCCGACGTGCTTGCGCAGTTCGTCCACCGTGCGGTCGACGAGGTCGCGGTCGAGGCCCGTCGTCGGTTCGTCGGCGAGCAGCAGCGGTGCGTCGCCGATGAGCGCGAGCGCGGTGGCGGCGCGCTGGGCGAGGCCGCCGGAGAGCTCGTGCGGGTAGCGGTCCAGGTGTCCGGCGGGGAACGCGGCACGCTCGGCTGCCGCTTCGGCGGCCTTGCGCAGCTGCGGGCGGCGCACGCCCGCGAGCTCCCGCAGGGTCTCCTCCAGCTGCGAGCGGACCGTGCGCACCGGCGTCAGGTGCGCGGCCGGGCTCTGCGGTACGAGACCGACGCGCCGCCCACGGACCGTGCGGGCCAGGGTGCGCTCGTCGGCGGCGAGCAGGTCCGCGTCACCGATGTGCGCGGACCCGGCCGTCTCCGCGTTCCGCGGAAGCAGCCCGAGCAGCGCCGACGCGAGCACGGACTTGCCGCAGCCGCTCTCGCCGACGAGGGCGAGGCACTCCCCCGCGGCGAGGTCGAAGGTGGCGTCGGTGACGGCGGAGACGAAGGTGCCCCCGCGCATGCGGAACCGTACGGAGAGTCCTCGTACGGACAGCACCGGAGGTGGGACGGGTTCGGTCACGGCGGTCACCGGGTTCACGGCGGTCACAGCATCAGCTCCGATCGGCGCCGGGGATTGATCCGTTCCCGCCAGGCGCCCGCGAGGCCCGCGATCGCCAGGGTGGGCACGATGATGAACAGGCCGGGGAAGAGGGTCGGCCACCAGTCCCCGGCGAGGAGCGAGCCGCGCGCGCTCTGCACGAGGGTGCCCAGGCTCGCCTGGTGGGTGGGGAGTCCGAGGCCGAGGAAGGACAGCGCGGACTCGTGCCAGATGGCGTGCGGCACCATCAGGACGGCGGCGAGTCCGGCCTGCGGGAGCACTCCGGGCAGCAGATGGCGCACGGTCACGCGCATCCGCGACGCACCACCGGAGATGGCGGCGTCGATGTACGGGCGCGACCGCAGCGAGAGGACCTCGGCGCGCACGATGCGGGCCGTGGACAGCCAGTGCGTGAGCGCCACCGAGACGACCACCGGCCATACGCCCGGCCGGAACATCGCCACGATGAAGATGCCGAGCAGCAGATGCGGGACGGACGAGAAGACGTCCACGAGCCGCATCACGACCCGGTCGACCCAGCCGCCCGACGCGGCGGCGAGCGCGCCCACCGCCGTGCCGATGACGGTCGCGACGACGGCAGCCACCACGCCCACGAGGAGCGAGACCCGCAGCCCGTACACGCAGCGCAGGAGCAGGTCGCGTCCCACGTCGTCGGTGCCGAAGGGGTGCGCCAAGGACGGCGGCTGGAGCTTGGCCGCGAGGTTCACGGCCTGTTCGTCGAGGTTCACGAGCGGCGGCACGAGCAGGACGGCGAGGACGACGGCCGCGACGAGCACCGCCGAGGAACGCACCCGCCACGCGCGCGTGGAGCGGCTCTTGGTGACGCCCGCGAGAGGGGAACGCCACGTCACGTCAGCCATCGAATCCCACCCTCGGGTCGGCGAGGCCGTACAGCAGGTCGGCCAGGAGGTTGCCGAGGAGCACCGCCGCCGTGGCGAGGACGGTGAGCGCGGCGAGCAGCGGGAAGTCCACGGCGGTCGCCGCCGACACGGTGGCCGCCGCGATGCCCGGCCAGCTGAAGACGGTCTCCACCAGGAGCGCCCCGGTGATCAGTTCGGGCACGCGAGAGCCGATCAGCGTGAGCACCGGCAGCATGCCCGAGCGCAGTGCGTGCCCCAGGAGGACGGTCCGTTCGGCGAGGCCACGCGCGCGTGCACCTCGGACGGGGTCGTCGCCGAGTGCGTCGCCGACCCCTTGGCGTACGTAGAGCACGAACCACGGGAGCTGCGAGATCGCCAGGACGACGGCGGGCAGCACCAGATGGCTGGCGACCTGTCCGGCGGTCACGGCCGAACTCGCCGTGTCGGTGAGCCCGCCCGACGGCAGCACCCCGAGCTTCAGGGCGAACAGCCACACGGCGAGCAGCCCGATCCAGAACGGCGGGGCGGCTTCGAGCGTGTACGCGAGCGAGGTCACGGCGCGGTCGAGCCAGCCGCCGGGGCGGCGCGCGGCGAGGACACCGAGCGTGGTGCCGACCACGATCGCGAGCAGGAACGCGGTGGCGGCGAGCAGCACGGACCAGCCGATGCGTTCGCCGATGACGTCGGCGACGGGCTGACGCAGGGTGCTCGAATCCCCGAGGTCACCGTGCACGGCCGAGGTCAGCCAGTCCCACCAGCGCTGTACGAGCGGCTGGTCGACGCCGAGGTTGGCGCGCAGCTGGTCGAGGTTCTGCTGCGACGCGGTGAGCCCGGCCGTGCCCGCGTACGCCTTGACGGGGTCGAAAGGGGACGCGGCGGCGATCGCGAAGACGCCGAAGGTCACGGCGAGCAGGACCGGGACGGCGAACAGGGCCCGCCGTCCCGTCATGCGCGCCATCGGCCCCCAGGGGAGCTTCCGGAGCGCGGACCTCACTGCTTCGGCTGCCAGTCCTCGACGTTCCACCACGGGCCCGACGCGAGGCCGTGGTCGTGCGGCTCGGTCTGGGTGGTCAGGTCGCCGAAGCGCTTGTCGACGACGTAGAGGTGGTCGATGTGGGTGAGGAAGGTGTAGCCCGGGTCCTTCACCAGCTCGCGCTGGATGGTGTCGTACGCGGCCTGCCGCTTGGCGTGGTCGCCGCTCTCGCGGGCCTCGTCGAGCGCCTTGTCGACCTTGGGGTTGTCGTAGTGGGCCATGTTGTTGAAGCCGTCACCGGCGAGCGAGGACTTCAGGAGCGTGTACTGGTCGAAGTCCGGGTCGGCCGGGGAGCCGCCGCCCGCGAGGACCGCGTCCTTGGGCATCCGCGGCTCGATGACCTCCCACGTACCGGCCTGCACCTCCACCTTGATGCCGAGCTTCTTGGCGTCGGAGGCGTAGGCGAGGGCGTGGTCCTGGCGGAGCTTGTCCCCGGAGAGGTACCAGAGCGGGAACTTCGCCTGGACGCCGTCCTTCTCGCGGATGCCGTCCATGCCCGGCTTCCAGCCCGCGTCGTCGAGGATCTTCTTGGCCTTGGCCAGGTCGTGCCCCCGCTCGGTGCCCTTGGTGAACCAGGGGCTGTCGGTCGGCACGGGCCCGTAGGCCTCCTTGCCCGCGCCGTCCAGGATCGAGTCGACCATCGCCTTGCGGTCCACGCCGATGTCGAGCGCGCGCCGGATGCCGGTGTCGCCCGCGACCTTGTTGCCGGTGGGCAGGGTCACCACGCGGTAGTCGAAGGTCTTGGCGGCGTACGACTTCTTGTTGCCGTCGTGTCCGTACTTCTTCGCCAGGTTGGGTGGCAGGATCGCGCCGTCGAGCTCACCGGCGTCGAGCCGGGTGGCTCGGATGTCGTCGTCCTTGATGATCGCCATGGTGAAGTTCTTGACCTTCGGCGCGCCGCCCCAGTAGCCGGGGTTGGCCTTGAAGGTGAGCTTCTCGCCCTTGGACCACTTCACCAGCTTGTAGGGGCCCGTGCCGACCGGCTTGGTGGTGAACTCGCCGGTGTTCACGTCCTGCTTGCCGGCTATGTGCTCGGGCGCGATCGGCAGGACGGTGCGCTCGGCGAACGGCGCGTAGGGGTACTTGAGGTGGAAGACGACGGTGTCGGCGCCCTTCGCCTCGACGTCCTTGACGGCGTCGAGCTCGGTCTTGGCGGCGTTGTTGGTCTTCTTGTCGAGGATCGTCTCGTACGTGAAGACGACGTCCTTGGACGTGAAGGGCTTGCCGTCGCTGAACTTGACGCCCTTGCGCAGCTTGAACGTGTAGGTGCGGCCGTCGTCGCCGACCTTGGGGAGCCCGGCGGCGAGCGCGGGCTTCAACTTCATGTCGGCGTCGTGCGTGAGCAGGCCGTCGAAGATCTTGGAGTTGCCGTCCTTGCCGTAGCCGAGGAGCGGGCTCAGGGTGTCCGGTTCGTACGCGATGCCGACGACCGCGGAATCCTTGGCGCCGCCCGCGTTCTTGCCGTCGCCCGGCGCCGAACAGGCCGAGGCGGCGACCGCCAGTGAGGCGGCCGCCGCCACCGCGCCCGTACCCCGTATCGATCGGGCCCTCATGCTCCACACCCCTACTGAAGATCAAACGTTATTGCGAACGGGTCGCAATTATGCCTCATGTAATGGGTGGGTAAAACGTGTGGTCCATACCGAGTGGATCACGGGGGCCTGGTCGACGGTCGAGGTCAGGGAGCCGGCAGGCTCACGCGCGAGGCCAGCTCCTCCCGGTGGCGCCCCACCGTCCCGAGCGCGATCGAGTCGGCCTTGGCCCGCTTGAGGTAGAGGTGGACGGGGTGCTCCCACGTCATGCCGATGCCGCCGTGCAGCTGGAGCGCCTCCTCCGCGATGTGCACCGTGGCCGGTGACGCGTAGGCCTGCGCGAGGGCCGCCGCGACGTCGGCGTCCTCGCTTCCGGCGGCGAGGGTGTCGGCCGCGTTGCGGGCGGCGGCGCGCAGGCTGACCACTTCGAGCCAGAGCTGGGCGAGGCGGTGCTTGAGCGCCTGGAAGGAGCCGACGGGCCGGTTGAACTGGTGCCGTTCCTTGGTGTGCCGGACGGTCTCGGTCAAGCACCAGTCGGCGAGGCCCAGTTGCTCCGACGCCAGGAGCCCGGCCCCCGCCCGCAGACCGCGTCGTACGGCGGGTCCGGATGCCGGGCCGACGGCACGCGCGCGTGCGCCCTCGAAGGTGACCGTGGCGAGTGGCCGCGTGAGGTCGAGCGAGGTCTGCGGCGTGACGGTCACTCCGACGTCGTCCGCGTCCACGGCGAACATCCCCGCATCCGTCGGCACGAGAAGGACGTCGGCGGCGACCGCGTCGGCGACACCGGAGACGCTGCCGTGCAGGGCACCGCCCTCCGCGCGTACGCCGGGCAGGCCGCCGCCCGGAGCGGTGACGAGCGGCACGGCGAGCACGCCGACCGTGCGTCCCGAGGCGAGCGCGCCGAGGAGTTCCCTCGCCGCGTCGGTGTCACAGCCGAGCAGCGTCTCGGTCGCGATCACCGCACTGGTCAGATAGGGCACGGGGGCGACCGCGCGGCCCAACTCCTCAAGGACGACGGCGGCTTCGCGGTGCGTGGCGCCCTGGCCGCCGAGGTCCTCGGGCACGAGCAGGCCCGCGAGACCCATGCCGTCCGTGAGCGCCTTCCACAGGTCGTGGTCGTGCGGCTCGGCGGACTCCGTGCGGGTGAGCACGGCGCTGGCGTCGCAGTGGTCGGCGAGGAGGCCGCGCACGACCGAGCGCAGCGCCTCTTCTTCTTCGGAGTACAGCAGGTCGCGCGGCGCGGGCTGCGAGATCTGCGGGGGCTGCGCACTCATCGGGCGAGGTCCTTCCAGGCGACGTCCTTGTCGGTGCGCGGCTCGGAGGGGAGTCCGAGGACGCGCTCGGCGACGATGTTGAGCAGCACTTCGCTGGTGCCGCCCTCGATGCTGTTGCCCTTGGCCCGCAGATAGCGGTAGCCCGCGTCACGGCCGACGAAGTCGACCTTCGCGGGCCGCCGCATCGTCCAGTCCTCGTACAACAGCCCTTCCTCACCAAGGAGTTCCACCTCCAGGCCGCTGATCTCCTGGTTCAGGCGGGCGAATCCGAGTTTCATGCCCGAGCCCTCCGGGCCCGGCTGTCCCGCGACGAGCTGCTGGCGGAGCCGCTCGCCGGTCAGCCTGGCGACCTCGGCCTCGACCCACAGCTTGAGGAGCCGCTGGTGCAGGTCGTGCGTGCGCAGTTCGGGGCGCTCGCGCCAGGCCTCGACGGCCGGGCCGATCATGCCGCCCTCGCGTGGAATGCGGGCACCGCCGATGGACACGCGCTCGTTCATGAGGGTGGTCTGCGCGACCTTCCAGCCGTCGCCGATCTCTCCGAGCCGGTGCGCGTCCGGGATGCGTACGTCGGTGAGGAAGACCTCGTTGAACTCGGCCTCGCCGGTGATCTGCCGCAGCGGCCGCACCTCGACGCCCGGGTCGGTCATGTCGCAGACGAAGTACGTGATGCCGCGGTGCTTGGGCACCTCCGGGTCGGTGCGGGCGATGAGGATGGCCCAGCGGGCGGCGTGCGCGCCGGACGTCCACACCTTCTGGCCGTTGACCACCCAGGTGCCCCCATCGTCACGGACGGCGCGCGTGCCGAGCGCCGCCAGGTCGGATCCGGCGCCCGGCTCACTGAAGAGCTGGCACCACACCTCGTCGCCGACCCACAGCGGCCGCAGGAAGCTCCGCTTCTGCTCCTCGGTGCCGAAGCGCAGGATGGTCGGGGCCGCCATGCCGAGGCCGATCCCGATGCGGCGCGGATCGTTGTCGGGAGCGCCCGCGGCCTCCAGCTCGGCGTCCACGACAGCCTGCAGGGACCGGGGAGCGCCGAGCCCGCCGAGCCCTTCCGGGTAGTGCACCCAGGCGAGCCCGGCGTCGAACCGGGCCTTCAGAAAGGCGGCGCGTTCCGTCGCCGCCGGCGGGTGCGCGGCGAGGAACTCCTGCGTACGGCTGCGCAGTTCGGCGGCATCCGTCATGCGTCGGCCCCCTCGGGGAGCACGGCCACCCGCCCCGTGGTAACACCGTCGGCGACCCGCTGGACGGCTGCGGCGGCATCGCTCAGCGGCACACGCTCGCTGATGAGCGGCTTGATGGCGCCCTTGGCCGCGAGCTGGGTGAGCTCCTCGTGGCAGCGGAGGATGGCCTGCGGGTCCTTGGTGTTGTAGAGGCCCCAGTGCAGGCCGAGGACCGCGTAGTTCTTCACCAGGGCGTGGTTGAGCGCGGGCGTCGGGATGACTCCGCTGGCGAAGCCGACGACGATGATCCGCCCCTCGAAAGCGACACACTTCGTGGACTGCGTGTACGCGTCGCCGCCCACGGGGTCGTAGATGACATCGGCGCCACGGCCGCCGGTGGCTTCCTTGACGGCGCCGATGACGTTCTCCGTACGCCGGTCGATGACCAGGTCGCAGCCGAGCTCGCGCGCGACCTCGGCCTTCGCGGCGCCGCCGACGACCCCGATGACCTTGGCGCCCGCCGCCTTGCCGAGCTGGACGGCCGCGCTGCCGACACCGCCCGCGGCAGCGTGCACCAGAAGGGTCTCGCCCTCCTGCAGGTGCGCGCGGCGGTGCAGGCCGAACCATCCCGTCTGGTAGCCGATGTGCAGCGCGGCGGCCTCGGCGTCGTCCAGGGCATCGGGCGCGGGCAGCACGGTCGCCGCGTCCGCGAGCGCGTACTCGGCGAAGCCGCCGTACGGGAGGGCCGGGTTGGCGATCAGCCGCCGGCCGTCCTCGGTCTCGCCGCAGATCTCCACGCCGGGCGTGAACGGCAGCGGGGGCGTGACCTGGTACTGCCCGCGGCAGAGCAGCGCGTCGGGGAAGTTGATGTTGGCGGCACGGACCTTGAGGAGCAGTTGTCCGTCGCCGGGCACCGGCCGGTCCACGTCTTCGAGGCGCATCACCGCGCTCGGCTCGCCGTTCTGGTGCACTTGCCATGCCTGCATGCGGGGCCTCCACTGGGGCTTTCGTAGACCGAGCTCCGTCGCATACTAAGCGGTCGCTTGCAGGCAGGGGAACCGTCTCGTCAGTCCGCTTTGCGCTTCTCCCGCACGGGCCGCGCCCTTACGTGCATGCGCTCGCCCTGCGGCCCGAACAGGCTGAGGAATTCCGCGGGCCCCTCCCCCGTCGACCCGAACCAGTGCGGGAGCCGCGTGTCGAACTCCGCGGCCTCGCCCGCCGTGAGGATCACGTCATGATCGGCGAGCACGAGCCGCAGCCGCCCCGACAGGACGTACAGCCACTCGTACCCCTCGTGGGTCTGCGGGTCGGGCTGGACGGAGCGGACGGGCTCGAGCACCTTGTACGCCTGGAGGCCGCCGGGCTGGCGGGTCAGCGGGACCATCGTGCGGCCGTTCCGGACGATCGGCTTGGCCCGCACCCGGGGGTCGCCGACGGGCGGGGCGCCGACCAGCTCGTCCAGGGGGACCTGGTGGGCGCGCGCGATGGGGAGCAGGAGTTCGAGGCTGGGCTTGCGGTGGCCGGACTCAAGCCGGGAGAGGGTGCTCACCGAGATGCCGGTGGCGGCGGCGAGACCGGCGAGGGTCGCACCGCGCTCCTTGCGGATGCGCCGCAGGCGGGGGCCGACCTCGGCGAGCACGCCGTCCAGATTCGCGCCGTCGTCGCCGCCGCTCTCCGCCGCGTCCGGCGCCTCTTTGCTTGCTGTCCTGTTCTTTGCCATGGATCCATTGCAGTATCGGCAAAGTCGCTTGTCAATCATGCACCGCGGCTGCGACGGTCACCTCGGCTGGGCGCCCGCATGACGTGCGTACGGGCATGGAGCTTTGAAGCGTTAAGCGGTATCGATGCCGCCATGACGGACCACGTGAGCGAAGGCACGCCGCCGGGACTCCCGGCACCCGCCCCGCACGGCATGAGCGCGCTGCCCGAGGGGACGTACGACGGGGCGGTTGTCCTCGTGACCGGCGGCGGCACCGGTCTCGGCAAGGCGATCGCCGCGGAGTTCGCGCGGCTCGGGGCGGATCTGGTGATCGCCAGCCGTAAGGAGGAGCGGCTGAAGGCGGCGCGGGACGAGCTCGCGGGCCTCGGCGGGCGGGTGGCGGCCGTGCCGTGCGACATCCGGGACCCGGACCGCGTCGCCGAGGTCTTCGACGCGGCGCGGGACGCGTACGGCCTGCCGGACGTCCTGGTCAACAACGCGGCGGCGAACTTCCCCGTGCCCGCCGAGGACATGTCCCCGAACGCGTGGCGCTCGGTCGTGGACATCACGCTGACCGGGACGTTCTTCATGACGCGGGAGTTCGCCCGCCGCCATCTCACGGCGGGCACACCCGGCTCCGTCATCAACATCGGGGCGTCGTACGCGTGGACGGGCGGCCCCGGTTTCGCGCACAGCGCGGCGGCCAAGGCGGGCGTACAGAGCCTCGTCGAGAGCCTGGCGGTGGAGTGGGGGCCGTACGGGATCCAGGTCAACGGCCTAGTGCCGGGTCTGATGCCGCACGAGGACATGACTGCGGACATCCGCGGCAATCTCGACCGGGCCGCGACCGCGGCTACGACCACGGGCACAGCTACGGCTACGGCTGTGGAGGGAGGCGAATCGGACTTCCGCCGAAGGGAGTTGAGCTCCCGCCAGCCCGCCCTGCGCGTCGGCGCCCCGCGCGAACTGGGGTGGGCCGCGACCTTCCTCGCCTCGCCCTACGCCCGTTTCATCACCGGGCACACGCTGGTGGTGGACGGCGCGAACTGGCAGCGACGGGGCCTGGTGAGCCCGGAGGTGGTGACGGTGCGCGAGCAGATGGGGCGAGGAACCTTCGGCCGGTAGCGCCACTCCCGGGACCCCCGCGGCAGCAACGCCCGTCTCCCGCCCGCTACTTCCCCTTGAACGCAGCCGCCCTGCGCTCCCCCTTCGCCGTGTACCCGGCCCGCGAGTCCTCCGACGTCAGCGTGATCGCCGCGTTCATCGCGACCCGGTCGAGGGCGGCGTCCATCCCCGCGTCCGCGTAGGCGTCGATGCCCCGCTTGATGCCCTGCACGGCGAGCGGCGCGTTCGCTGCGATCTCCCCGGCGATCTCGCGCGCCGTCTTGGTCAACTCGGCGATCGGAGTGCTGAGTTGGACGAGCCGCAGCCGCTCCGCCGTGGCCGCGTCGATGCGGCGGCCGGTGAGCGAGAGCAGCTTGGCCCAGCCCGCGCCCGCGTCACGCGCGATGCGCAGATCGCCGCCCGCGTCCACCGCGACGCCGATCTGCGCCTCGGGCAGCGCGAACACCGCGTCGTCGGACGCGATCCGCACATCCGCCATCAGCGCGAGTTCGAAGCCGAACCCGAGGCAGTACCCCTGCACGGCGGCGACGATGGGCTGCGGAAGGCCGGCGAAGGTGCGGAAGCGCTCATGGACCCAGCGCAGACCCTCGTAGTAATTGCGTGTGCGCTCGGCGCCCGAACGACCGCCGATCGCACCGCCGTTCCGGGCGGTGACGTCGATCCCGGCACAGAATGCCCGCCCCTCCGCGCGCAGCAGCACCGCCCTGATCGAGTCGTCGAAGCGTATCCGGTCGGCGAAAATGCCGAGCTGGCGCGTGGACTCCCAGCTCCATGCGTTGAGCTTGTGCGGGTAGCAGAGGGTGAGGATGCCGAGGCCGTCCTCGATGTCGAGACGCAGCCGCTCCTCGCCCTCCGGGATGTCCGTGCCGATGGTGTCGATCATCCAGCACCAGCTCCTGCCTACGTTTCTGACGGCCCGTCAGGCAATTGACGTGCCGTCAGCGTAGTGGCGGTGGCTCAGCGGCTGAAGACCTCGAACGACACCGCGGGCTTCCCGCCGAAGCGCGGTGCCACCCGCTGCGCGTTGCCGGTGAGGAACTCTCGGCAGTACTTCTCGGGGTCCTCCTGGGTCAACACCTCGATGTACGTGCGGTGTTCGAGGAGCGAGCGCACGGAGCGCTCGAGACCGGCCGTCGCGTCCGCCGCGTGCGTGGGCGCCGAGGAACCGGCGACGGCCACCCAGCGCACACCGTTCCAGGGCTCCAGGGCGTCCTCCTCGATCAGCTCGGGGAAGATCCACCGGTTGCCCGCGTCCGCGACGGCGTCAAGGGTGGCGCGGCCGACGGCTACGTGATCCGGGGAGTTCCAGGCGACGCCGCCCCAGGTGTCGCGGTGGTTGAGGGTGATCACGAGCTCCGGCCGGTGCCTGCGGACCGCGGCGGCGATGTCGCGGCGCAGCGCCGTCCCGTACTCGATCACCCCGTCCCTGTGGTCGAGGAACTCCACCGTCGACACACCGACGACGGCCGCGCTCGCCCGCTGCTCGCGCTCGCGCAGCGGGCCGCACGTGGCGGGGTCGAGGGTGTCGATGCCCGCCTCGCCCCGGCTGGCCAGGAGGTAGGCGACCTCGCGCCCGCCGTCCGTCCAGCCGGCGATCGCGGCGGAGCAGCCGTACTCCAGGTCGTCGGGGTGGGCGACGACGGCGAGGGCCCGCTGCCAGTCCTCGGGCATGGGTGTGAGCTGGTCGTTCTCGTTCAACGGCTCTGTCATGCCCGCAGCCTAGCTTCGCGGGACCCGGCGCGGAGGGGTCAGGCCTCGCCCCTGGCGAGGGCCAGGAGCCGGTCGAGTACGCGCGGCGATCCGACCCGCAGCCCGTCGTGCTCGTACTCGTCGGTGACCCAGGTCCGCAGGCCGCGGATGGAGCGGGCGGTGCGCAGCGAGTGGGCGGTGTCGACGTACAGGTCGTCGTGGTAGATCGCGGCGGCGGCCGGCACCTCGTTCGCGGCGAGCCGAGCCGTGTCGTAGAGGGGCGTCCAGCCGGTGCGTGCGGCGAGCAGGTCGGCGGTCTCGCGCAGCGGGCGCAGGGCGGGGTCGCAGTCGAACTGCCAGCGCTGGACGGCTTCGCCGGTGAAGAGGAGCGGCGCGTCCCCGTCGAGCGCCTTGCCCGGGTCGAACTGCGGGAACTCGCCGCGCAGCCGCTGGGCCGACCAGTCGGTGGGCCGATCGTCCTGGCCGTAGATCGTCTCGTGCAGGAGGGCGAAGAGCGGGTGGCCCCAGTGCGAGAGGGCGGCCTGTACGCCTTCTTGGAACGCGTCGGAGAGCGTGTGTCCGGCGGGGGTACGCACGAAGGCGTCCTCAAGGAGGAAGTGGAGGCGGTGGCTGCCGTCGCCCGTGCCGAGCAGCATGCCGAGGGACTGGAACGCCTCGACGGTGAGGCGGTAGCCGCCGTTCAGGACGGGCTCGTGCTCGGCGAGGTGGGCGGCGATACGGCGGGCGCGCTCGACGTCCTGGGGGTAGCGGGCGTAGTGGGCTGCGGTCTTGCGCTCCATGCGCGGGTAGGCGGCGCGGTAGACGTCGTCCGCGTGGCCGTCGAGCGTGGGCAGGCCGCCGGTGATGAGGGCGGTGGCCAGTCCCTCGGGGGCCGCCGAGAGGTAGCGGGTCGCGCAGAAGCCGCCGAAGCTCTGGCCGAGGACGGTCCAGGGGGCGCCGCCGGTCAGCTCGCGCCGGATCAGCTCGCAGTCGCGGACGATGGAGTCGGCGCGGAAGTGCGTGAGGTAGTCGGCCTGCTCACGGGGTCCGCCGCGCAGCGGGAGCGTCTGGCGCGTCGCCGGAGTGGAGCTGCCGGTTCCGCGCTGGTCGAGGAGCAGCACCCGGTAGTCCTGGAGGGCCCTGCCCAGCCATGCCTCCTTGCCCACGAACCGGTTGGCCCCGAATCCCGGGCCGCCCTGCAGATACACCAGCCACGGCAGGTCGCCCCCGTGGTCCCCGTGCGCGCTCGCCACGGCCTCGCGGGCGAAGACCTCGATCCGCTCCCCCGCCGGGCCGTCGTGGTCGAGGGGCACGGAGAAGCGGTGGTCGGTGAGGACGACGCCGGGCTGGCGGTAGGAGGCGGTGGCGGTCAAGAGAGCTCCTGGGCGGCATGCGGAACGGGACACTTCGCCCCAGTTCAGCACACCCGTCGCGGACGCGGTCAGCGGGGCGTCAGGCTGGAGCGCCGCACCACGAGCTCCGGCTGGAGCACCACGCGCCGGTGATCGTGCTCCCCGGGGCCGGTGTCCGACTCGGTCTCCTCCAGGAGGAGTTCCGCGGCCATGGCGCCCATCTTGATGGCGGGCTGGCGCACCGAGGTGAGCGGGACGACGGCAGCCGCGGCGAACTCGATGTCGTCGTAGCCGACGATGGCGATGTCCTCGGGCACGCTCACTCCGGCCGCGTACATCGCCTGGAGCACCCCGAGGGCGAGCAGGTCGTTGGCGCAGAAGACCGCGGTCGGCCGCTCGGCGAGCCCAAGGACGCGGGCGCCCGCGTCGCGTCCGGCGGCCACGTCGAGGCGTTCGGTGGGCAGTTCCCGCAGCGCCGACGCCGGCAGACCGGCCTCGGCGAGTGCCTGCAGCGCTCCCTGCCTGCGGTCCTTGACCTGGTTGAGGCCGGGTGGGCCGCTCACGTACGCGATGCTGCGGTGCCCCGTGTCGACGAGATGGCGCACCGCGAGCGCCCCGCCCATGACGTCGTCCACGGAGACGGAGCACTCGGTGGCACCCTCGGCGACCCGGTCGACCAGGACGAACGGGATGGCGTGCCTGCGGAACGCCTCGATGTTGCGGCCCGTCGCGTCGGCCGGGGTCAGCAGGACGCCGCGTACCCGCTGTTCGGCGAAGAGTGCCAGGTATTCGGCCTCTTCGGAGGGGCTCTGTCCGCTGTTGCACATCATGACGCGGAGCCCGGCGTCGCGCGCGGCCCGCTCGGCGCCGCGCGCGACGTCCACGAAGAAGGGGTTGCCCATGTCGAGCACGAGCAGCGCCATGATGCGGCTCTGCCCCGCGCGCAGTTGCCGTGCGGACTCGCTGCGGACGTAGCCGAGCCGGTCGATCACGGACTGCACCCGGTGGCGTGTCTCTTCGGAGACGACGTCCGGGCGGTTGATCACGTTCGACACGGTGCCCACCGACACGCCGGCGTGCTTCGCCACGTCTTTGATGCCGACCATGCGTCCCCTTGTTCCGTTGCTCGGGCGGTGCCTCGTGCACCGCCGCGTGCGATCCCCTCAGAATTTGTACTGGTCGATGTTCTTCTTGTCGAAGACGGTCGGCTCACCGAGATCGACGACGCCCTTGTCGCCGATGGTGAAGGTGCCCAGGTCGCCCGCCTCGAACTTCTCGCCCTTCTTGCCGGTGATCCGGCCTGACTTCAGGGCCACGGCGGTGTGCGCGGCGAGCGCGCCGAGCTTGGCCGGGTCCCACAGCTCGAAGCCCTCGACGGTGCCGTTCTTGACGTACTGGCGCATGTCGTTGGGCGTGCCGAGGCCGGTGAGCTTCACCTTGCCCTTGTACTTCGATCCCGAGAGGTACTGGGCGGCCGCCTTGATACCGACGGTCGTCGGCGAGATGATCCCGGCCAGCTTCGGGTGCTCCTGGAGGAGTCCCTGGGTCTGCTGGAAGGACTGCTGGGCGTCGTCGTTGCCGTAGGCGGTCTTGACCAGCTTCATGTTCTTGTACTTGGGCTTCTTCAGCTCGTCCTTCATGTAGCCGATCCAGGTGTTCTGGTTCGTCGCGGTCTGGGCGGCGGAGAGGATCGCGATGTCGCCCTTGTAGCCGAGCTGCTTGCCGAGCAGCTCCACCTGGGTGCGGCCGAGCGCCTCGGCGCTGGACTGCGAGACGAAGACGTCACGGCACCCGGGGTTGGTGTCCGAGTCGTAGGTGACGACCTTGATGTCGTTCTTCATGGCTTGCTTGAGGGCGGTGCACAGGGCGCCGGGGTCCTGCGCGGAGACGGCCATGGCGTCGACCTGCTGCTGGGTGAGCGTGTTGACGTAGGAGACCTGCCCGCTGGTGTCGGTGGCGCTGTTGGGTCCGGTCTCCTTGTACGACGACCCGAGTTCCTTGAGCGCCTTCTCGCCGCCCTTGTCGGCGACGGTGAAGTACGGGTTGTTGACCTGCTTGGGCAGGAAGGCGACCGTGAGGCCCTTCTTGATCGCCGCGCCCGGGTCGGCCTTGGCGTTCGACGCCTTGGCCGCGTCGTCGTCCTTCGAGGAGTCCTTGGTGGTGCCTCCGCAGGCGGTGGCGGTGAGGGCGAGCGAGGTGACGGCTGCCAGGGTCACGCAGGCGCGGGTGAGGGCGGAGCGGCGGACGGATCGGCGGGGAGAGAGCATCGTTGGTCCCTTTCGGACTGCGGACTTCGGGAGGTACGAGGGGTCAGCGGGCGGGAGCCGCGGCGGCGCGGCGGCCCGCTCGGGCGACGGCGATCTGGCGGGCCACGCGCGGCCCGAGCACGGACACCACGAGCAGCACGCCGGTGACGACGATCTGCGACTGCGCGGAGACGTTGAGCAGGCTCATCGCGTTCTGCAGCGCGCCGAGCAGGAAGACTCCGGCGATGGCCCCGCCGAGGGTTCCCCTGCCGCCGTCGAAGTCGATGCCGCCGAGCAGGACGGCGGCGACGACGGACAGTTCGAGGCCGGTGGCGTTGTCGTAGCGAGCGCTCGCGTAGTGCAGGGCCCAGAAGACGCCGGTGAGCGCGGCCATGAGACCCGTGGCGACGAACAGCCACAGCTTGTGCCGCCTGACGCGGACACCGGCGAACCGCGCTGCCTCCTCATTGGCGCCGATCGCGAAGAGCGAGCGCCCGAAGGGTGTGGCGTGCAGGACGACGACGGCGATGGCGAGCAGCGCGAGGAAGGGCAGGAAGGCGTACGGCAGGAAGGTGTCGCCGACGCGTCCGGCCGCGAAGTCCAGGTACTGCGAGGGGAAGTCGGTCACGGCGTCCGACCCGAGGACGATCTGCGCGATGCCCCGGTAGGCGGCCATGGTGCCGATGGTCACGGCGAGCGAGGGCAACCCGAGACGGGTCACCAGGAGGCCGTTGACGAGGCCGCAGACGACTCCGATGAGGAGGACGACCGGGATGATCGTCTCGATGGCCATGCCCGCGTTCCAGAGCGCGCCCATCACGGCTCCGGAGAGGCCCGCCGTCGAGGCCACCGACAGATCGATCTCTCCGGAGACGACGAGAAGCGTCATCGGGAGGGCGATCAGAGCGATGGGCAGCGTGTTGCCGATGAGGAACGACAGGTTGAGGGCGTTCCCGAAACCGTCGACAAAGGCGAACGACATCAGCAGGAGGACGACAAGGAGAGCACCGACGACGGTGTCCCAGCGGACGGCGCGCGTGACGTTGAGCCGGTTGGAGTCAGCCATGGCGTGCGTTCCTCTTCTTCAGGGCCTTGGCGACGCGCAGGGCGACGATCCGGTCGACGGCGATGGCCAGGACGAGCAGCACGCCGTTGATGGCGAGCACCCACACGGAGCTGACGCCGAGCGCGGGAAGCACGCTGTTGATGGAGGTCAGGAGCAGCGCGCCGAGTGCCGCGCCGTAGACGCTCCCGGAGCCGCCGGTGAAGACGACGCCGCCGACCACGACGGCGCTGACGACGGTGAGTTCGTAGCCGTTGCCGGTGGCGGAGTCGACGTTGCCGAAGCGGGCCAGGTAGAGCGCGCCGGCGAGTCCGGTGAGCGCCCCACACGCGGTGTAGGCGGCGAGGATGCGCTTGCGTACGGGGATGCCGGCGAGCCGGGCGGCCTCGGGGTTGGAGCCGAGGGCGTAGAGCTCGCGTCCGCCGCCGAAGTGCCGCAGGTAGTACGCGACCACCACCAGGACGGCCAGCGCGATCAGCGCCAGGTACGGCACCGCGGAGATCCCGCCGGACCCGAAGTCGACGAAGCCGTCCGGCAGGTCGGATGCGGTGATCTGCCGGGAGCCGACCCAGATGGAGTCCACGCCCCGGATGATGTAGAGCGTGCCGAGCGTCACGACGAGCGCGGGGACCTGGCCGAGGCTGACGAGCGCCCCGTTGAGCAGCCCGCAGCCGACGCCGAGCACGACGGCCAGGAGTATCGCGACCGTGGAGTTGCCGCCGCCCTGGAGGTAGTTGCCGGCGGCGAAGGCGCTGATCCCGAGGGTGGAGCCGACCGACAGGTCGACGTTGCGGGTGATGACGACGAGGGCCTGGCCGGTCGCGACCAGGACGAGGATGGTCGCGTTCAGGAGCAGGTCCTTGATGCCCTGCTCGGACAGGAACTCGCTGTTGCCCGCCTGGGTGATGCCGATCATCACCAGGAAGACAAGGAGGATGGCGAGTTCGCGCATCTTGAAGACGCGGTCCACCAGACGGGTGCCCGCGGCCTTCTCGGGGTCCACGGCGGGTACCGGGCTCTGGGTGGTCACGCTCATACCGTCCTCCCGGTGGCGGCCGCCATCACGGACTCCTCGGTCGCCCGCGCGCGCGGGATCTCAGCGGTGAGCCGCCCTTCGTGCATGACGAGGACCCGGTCGGCCATGCCGAGGATCTCGGGCAGGTCGGAGGAGATCATCAGGACCGCGACCCCGTCGGCGGCGAGTCCGGAGAGCAGTCGGTGCACTTCGGCCTTGGTGCCGACGTCGATGCCGCGGGTCGGTTCGTCCACGATCAGCACCTGGGGCCGGGTGGCCAGCCACTTGGCGAGGACGACCTTCTGCTGGTTGCCGCCGGACAGGGTGCCGACGGCGTCGGCGATGCGCGCGTACTTCACCTGAAGTCGCACCGCCCAGTCGAGCGAGCGGCTGCGTTCGGCGCCGCGGTCCATGAGGCCCGCGCGCACCGTCGTACGCAGTCCGGTGAGCCCGATGTTGCGCTCGATCGACATGTCCATCACGAGACCCTGGGCGCGCCGGTCCTCGGGGACGAGCGCGAGCCCGGCGGCCATGGCGGTGCTGGGGGCTCCGTTGGTCAGCGCCTTGCCTTGCACCTCGACCGTTCCGGCGTCCCAGCGGTCGACGCCGAACACGGCCCGCGCGACCTCGCTGCGCCCGGCGCCGACGAGTCCCGCGAGCCCGACGATCTCGCCGCGCCGCACGTCGAAGGAGACATCGGTGAAGACGCCCTCACGGGTCAGCCTGCGGACGCTGAGCGCGACGTCGCCCACCCGTGTGTCCTGCTTCGGGTAGAGCTCGTCGAGGTCGCGGCCCACCATACGGCGTACGAGATCGTCCTCGGTCAGGCCTTCGAGCGGCTCGTTCGCGATCAGACCGCCGTCCCGCAGCGTGGTGACGCGCTGGCACAGCTCGAAGATCTCCTCCAGGCGGTGCGAGATGAAGAGGACGGCGGCGCCCTGTTCGCGCAGGGTGCGCACGACACCGAAGAGCCGGGCCACTTCGCTGCCGGTGAGGGCGGCGGTCGGCTCGTCCATGATCAGGACCCGGGCGTCGAAGGAGAGCGCCTTGGCGATCTCGACGATCTGCTGGTCGGCGATCGACAGGCCGCGCGCGGGCTGTTCGGGGTCGAGGTCCACGGCAAGGCGCTTGAAGAGCGCGTCGGCCGCGGCGTGCACGGCCTTGTGGTCGACGCGGCCGAAGGAGCGGCGCGGCTGGCGCCCCATGAAGATGTTCTCCGCGACGGAGAGGTCGGGGAAGAGCGTCGGCTCCTGGTAGATGACGGCGACGCCCGCGTCCCGGGCGTCGCCGGGGCCGTGGAAGACGACCGGGGACCCGTCGAGCGACAGCTCTCCCGTGTCCGGCCGGTGGACCCCGGCGAGGGTCTTGATGAGGGTGGATTTCCCTGCGCCGTTCTCGCCCGCGAGGGCGTGCGCCTCACCGGCGTACAGCTCCAGGGAGACGTCGTGCAGGGCGCGTACGGCCCCGAAGGACTTGCTCAGGCCCTGCACGGCAAGGACGGGGGGCTCTCTCATAGGTAGCACCGATCGGTCACGAAGGGCATGCGGCTTCTGACTGCGGGAATCACCGGCGGGCGTCATCGGGGGTCACCCACCGGACACCTGGGGTGAAAGGTTTCAATCAATTTTCAGGGAAGCTAAACCCGCGCCAACTGCCGCGTCAATGGGCGTGACTTGAAAATCCTGGCGCGACTTGGTGTGCCAAGGCCGAAGCAGCCAAGGGCTCTTGACAGCGGGCAGCGCGCTCCCTAGCTTCGCCTCTCGTGAAACGATTCATCGTCGAGTCGTTACGGAGCCGAATTGTGATCAGCAGAAGACGACTGCTCAGCACCACCGCCACGGCCGCCCTGGGAACGGCGATGGCCGCCGGGGCCGTTCCGGCGGCCGTCGCCGCCCCCTCCGTCGGGGGCCGGGGCCTCCGCGTGACCAGACCGACCGTGGAGTACGTGAGACACCCGCTCGGGCTCGACGTGCCGCGCCCGAGGCTGAGTTGGCCCCTGGCGTCCAGCAAGGAGGGCCAGGCGCAGACCGCCTACCAGGTGCGGGTGGCCACCGCCGCGAACCGCCTCACGAAGCCCGACGTCTGGGACAGCGGCAAGGTCACGTCCGGCGACTCCGTCCTGGTCCCGTACGCGGGCCCCGACCTCAAGTCCCGTACGCGCTACTACTGGTCGGTCCGCGTCTGGGACGCCGCGGGCAACGCGTCCGAGTGGAGCGAGGCCTCCTGGTGGGAGACCGGGCTCTCCGCGGCGAAGGACTGGACGGCGCGCTGGATCGGCGCGCCCGCCTCCCTCGTCGGCGCGCCCACCCTGGACGGCGCCTCGTGGATCTGGTTCCCCGAGGGGGACCCCGCGACCAGCGCGCCGGCCGCCACCCGCTGGTTCCGTGGCCGCGTCGATGTCCCCGAAGGGGTCACCAGGGCGCGGCTGGTCATGACGGCGGACGACGGCTACACCGCGTATGTGAACGGCACGCAGGTGGCGCACACCGAAGCGGACAGCGCCGCCGACAACTGGCGCCGCCCCGCGGTCCTCGACCTGACCGGGCAGCTCCGCGCAGGCGCCGCGGTCATCGCCGTCTCGGCCACCAACGCCACGACCGGGCCCGCGGGTCTGCTCGGGCTGCTGGAGCTGACGACCGCCGACGGCAAGCGCACCGTCACCACCGACGGCACGTGGAAGACCACCGACAAGGAGCCCTCGGGCGACTGGGAGTCGGCGGGGTACGACGACGGCTCCTGGGCTGCCGCCAAGGTCCTCGCCGCCTGGGGCTCGGGCCCCTGGGGGAAGGTCGCCGCCAACCACTGCCCCGCCGCCCAACTGCGCCACGAGTTCCGCCTCCGGCCGGGCAGGACCGTCGCACGGGCCCGCCTGTACTCCACGGCCCTCGGCCTCTACGACGCCTGGCTGAACGGCGAGCGCGTCGGCGACGACCGCCTGGCACCCGGCTGGACCGACTACAACAAGCGGGTCCAGTACCAGACGTACGACGTGACCAAGCAGCTCAAGGCCGGTGCCAACGCGCTGGGCGTGACGGTGGCGGTCGGCTGGTACGCGGGCAACGTCGGTATGTTCGGCCCGCATCAGTACGGCGAACGACCGGCGTTCCTGGCCCAGTTGGAGGTCACGTACACCGACGGCTCCACCGACCGCGTGCTGTCCGGCACCGACTGGCGCGCCGCCACCGGCCCGGTCACCGCCGCCGACCTCCTGTCGGGCGAGGACTACGACGCCCGCCTGGAGACCGCGGGCTGGACACGCGCCGGCTTCGACGACTCGAAGTGGGTCACGGCGGACGCCGTCGACAAGGTCAAGGCTGCCGTCGTGGCCCAGATCGACGGGCACACGCGCGTGGAGAGCGAGATATCAGCCCGGAAGGTGACTGAGCCGAAGCCCGGCGTCTTCGTCTTCGACCTCGGCCAGAACATGGTCGGCGCGGTCCGCCTCGCTGTCTCCGGGAAGGCGGGCACGAAGGTCCAGTTGCGCCACGCCGAGGTCCTGAACCCCGACGGCACGGTCTACACCACCAATCTCCGGTCCGCCCGCGCCACGGACACGTACACGCTCAAGGGCGGCGGCAAGGAGACGTACGAGCCGCGGTTCACCTTCCACGGCTTCCGCTATGTGGAGGTGACGGGCTACCCGGGCAAGCCGCCGCTCGACGCGGTGACGGGGCGCGTGATCCACACGTCTGCGCCCTTCACGATGGACTTCAAGACGAACGTCCCCATGCTCAACCAACTGCACAGCAACATCACCTGGGGCCAGCGCGGCAACTTCCTTTCCGTCCCGACCGACACCCCCGCCCGTGACGAGCGCCTCGGCTGGACCGGCGACATCAACGTCTTCGCGCCGACCGCCGCGTACACCATGGAGTCGGCGCGCTTCCTCACCAAGTGGCTCGACGACCTGCGCGACGGCCAGTCCGACGACGGCGCCTTCACGGACGTGGCACCGTTCGTCGGCACGGTCGGCAAGGGCGTGGCCGGCTGGGGCGACGCCGGAGTGACCGTGCCCTGGGCGCTGTACCAGGCGTACGGCGACCAACGCGTCCTGGAGCAGTCCTGGTCCTCGATGCTGAAGTGGCTCGACTACCTGGAGAAGCACAGCTCGGGGTATCTGCGCCCCGCCGAGGGCTACGGAGACTGGCTCAACATCCAGGACGAGACTCCCAAGGATGTCATCGGCACCGCCTACTTCGCGCACAGCGCCGACCTGGTCGCGCAGGCCGCCGAGGCACTGGGCAAGGACCCGGCCCCGTACAAGAAGCTGTTCGGCAGCGTCCGTGACGCCTTCCGCGCGGCGTACGTGAGCGACGGCGGGCGGGTGAAGGGCGACACGCAGACCGCGTACGTCCTGGCCCTGTCGATGGATCTGCTCGCCGACGGCGACCGCGCACCGGCGGCCGCCCGCCTGGTGGAGCTCATCAAGTCCAAGGACTGGCACCTCTCGACGGGCTTCCTGGGCACACCGCGGCTGCTCCCCGTCCTGACTGCCACCGGTCACACGGATGTCGCCTACCGCCTCCTCGTCCAGAAGTCCTTCCCCAGCTGGGGCTACCAGATCGACAAGGGCGCCACGACGATGTGGGAGCGCTGGGACTCCATCAAGCCCGACGGCAGCTTCCAGGACGCCGGCATGAACTCCTTCAACCACTACGCCTACGGCTCGGTGGGCGAGTGGATGTACGCCAACATCGCGGGCATCGCACCGGCCGATCCGGGTTTCCGCAAGATCCTCGTCCGCCCGCGCCCCGGCGGCGGCGTGACCGAGGCCCAGGGCAGCTTCGACGCCCTCTACGGCCCGGTCACCACCCACTGGAAGACGGACGACGAAGGGTTCCGCCTCACCCTGACCCTGCCCGCCAACACCACGGCGGAGGTGTGGATCCCCGCCGACAAGCGCGCGCAAGTGACGCACGACGCGGCGGAGTTCCTGCGGATGGAGGACGGCTGCGCCGTCTTCGCCGCCGCCTCCGGCACGCACCGATTCTCCAACTGACCCACCCCGACCGCTCTTTCGGAAGGCTGCGCGATGACCGCCGGAACCAGCAAGGAAGCCGTGAAAGCGGCACTCACCACCCAGGCCCTGGAGACCCCTTCCTGGGCGTACGGCAACTCCGGTACGCGCTTCAAGGTCTTCGCGCAGCCAGGCGTCCCCCGCACGACCCGGGAGAAGCTGGACGACGCCGCCCGGGTGCACGCCCACACGGGCGTGGCGCCCAGGGTGGCCCTGCACATCCCCTGGGACAAGGTCGACGACTACGCGGCCCTCGCGGAGTACGCCGCCGAGCGCGGCGTGACGCTCGGCGCGATCAACGCCAACGTCTTCCAGGACGACGACTACAAACTCGGCTCGGTCACCAACCCGGACCCGGCGGTCCGGCGCAAGGCGCTCGACCACCTGCTGGAGTGCGTGGACATCATGGACGCGATAGGTTCGCGCGACCTGAAGCTGTGGTTCTCCGACGGCACCAACTACCCCGGTCAGGACGATCTCCGCGCCCGCCAGGACCGCCTTTCGGAGGCCCTGCGGACCACCTACGACCGTCTCGGCGACGACCAGCGCATGCTCATCGAGTACAAGCTCTTCGAGCCCGCCTTCTACGCGACGGACATCCCGGACTGGGGCACCGCCTACGCGCACTGCCTGAAGCTCGGGCCGAAGGCGCAGGTCGTCGTCGACACCGGCCACCACGCGCCCGGCACCAACATCGAGTTCATCGTCGCGACCCTCCTGCGCGAGGGCCGCCTGGGCGGATTCGACTTCAACTCGCGCTTCTACGCGGACGACGACCTGATGGCGGGCGCAGCGGACCCCTTCCAGCTCTTCCGGATCATGTACGAGGTCGTCCGGGGCGGCGGCCTGACCTCGGACATCGCGTTCATGCTCGACCAGTGCCACAACATCGAGGCGAAGATCCCCGCGATCATCCGCTCGGTGATGAACGTGCAGGAGGCCACGGCGAAGGCCCTCCTCGTCGACGCGGACACCCTGGCCGCGGCCCAGCGGACCGGCGACGTGCTGGCCGCCAACGCGGCCATGATGGACGCGTTCAACACCGACGTCCGGCCCCTACTGGCAGAAGTCAGGGAGGAGTCGGGGCTCGACCCTGATCCCATGAGGGCCTATCAGCAGTCAGGCTGGCAGGAGCAGATCGTCAAGGACCGCGTGGGCGGCGAGCAGGCCGGATGGGGGGCATGAGCGACATGACACGGCACGCGCAGCATGCGCAGCACGCACGGGTCAGGGAACTCCTCGACCGCGCCCATCGCCTGGGCGCCGACCCACGCAACACCAATTACGCGGGCGGCAACGCGTCGGCGAAGGGCACGGCCCCCGATCCGGTCACGGGCGCGGACACCGAGCTGATGTGGGTCAAGGGCTCGGGCGGCGACCTGGGCACCCTCACCGAGGAAGGCCTGGCGGTCCTGCGCCTGGACCGCCTCCACGCGCTCAAGGAGGTGTATGGCGGCCCGGACCGCGAGGACGAGATGGTCGGCGCCTTCGACTACTGCCTGCACGGCAAGGGCGGCGCGGCACCCTCCATCGACACCGCCATGCACGCCTTGGTGGACGCGCCGCACGTGGACCATCTGCACCCGGACTCGGGCATCGCTCTGGCCTGCGCCGTGGACGGCGAGAAACTGACGGCCGAGTGCTTCGGCCCCACGGTGGCCTGGGTGCCGTGGAGGCGACCCGGTTTCCAGTTGGGCCTGGACATCGCAGCCGTGCAGGCGGCCCACCCCGACGCCGTCGGCTGCGTTCTGGGCGGTCACGGCATCACGGCCTGGGGCGCCACGGCCGACGAGTGCGAGCGCAACTCGCTGCACATCATCCGCACGGCGGAGGCGTTCCTCACCGAGCGGGGAAAGCCCGCCCCGTTCGGCCCGGCGCTGGACGGGTACGCCCCCCTCCCCGCCGCCGCACGCCACCACCGCGCGGCCGAACTGGCCCCGCACATCCGCTCACTGGCCTCGCAGGACCGCCCCCAGGTCGGCCACTTCACCGACACGAACACGGTCCTCGACTTCCTGGCCGCCACGGAACACCCGCGCCTGGCGGCCCTGGGCACCTCCTGCCCCGACCACTTCCTCCGCACGAAGATCAGGCCCCTGGTCCTCGACCTGCCCCCCACCGCACCCCTCCAGGAGGCCATCACCCGGCTCAAGGAGCTGCACACCGCATACCGAGAGGAGTACGCCGCGTACTACACCCGCCACGCCGACCCGACCTCACCCGCGATGCGCGGCGCCGACCCGGCGATCGTCCTCATCCCGGGCGTAGGAATGTTCTCCTTCGGCAAGGACAAGCAGACGGCCCGCGTGGCGGGCGAGTTCTATGTGAACGCCATCAACGTCATGCACGGCGCCGAAGCCGTCTCCAGCTACGCGCCGATCGACGAGTCGGAGAAATTCCGCATCGAATACTGGCCACTGGAGGAGGCAAAGCTCCAACGCCTGCCGCGCCCCAAGCCCCTGGCCACCCGCATCGCCCTGGTGACCGGCGCGGGCAGCGGCATCGGAAAGGCGATCGCGCACCGCCTGGTCGCGGAGGGCGCGTGCGTGGCGGTGGCGGACCTGAACGCCGAGAACGCGGCAGCCGTGGCGCAGGAGCTGGGCGGCCCCGACAAAGCCATAGCCATCCCCATGGACGTCACGTCCGAGGAGCAGATCACCAGCGCCTTCGCCGCCACGGCCCTCGCCTTCGGCGGAGTCGACCTGGTGGTGAACAACGCGGGCATCTCCATCTCCAAGCCCCTGCTCGACACGACGGCCCGAGACTGGGACCTGCAGCACGACATCATGGCCCGCGGCTCCTTCCTCGTCTCCCGCGAGGCGGCCCGCCTCATGCGCGAGCAGGCGCTGGGCGGCGACATCATCTACATCACGTCCAAGAACGCGGTGTTCGCGGGCCCGAACAACATCGCGTACTCCGCCACAAAGGCAGACCAGTCCCACCAAGTCCGCCTCCTCGCAGCCGAGTTGGGCGAGCACGGAATCCGGGTGAACGGCATCAACCCGGACGGCGTGGTCCGCGGCTCGGGAATCTTCGCGGGCGGCTGGGGCGCGCAGCGCGCGGCGACGTACGGGATCGAGGAGGAGAACCTCGGCGAGTTCTACGCCCAACGAACCCTGCTCAAGCGAGAGGTACTCCCCGAGCACGTGGCCAACGCGGTCTTCGCCCTCACAGCAGGCGACCTGACCCACACGACGGGCCTACACATACCCGTCGACGCGGGCGTCGCGGCGGCGTTCCTCAGGTAACACCGCGTTCCCCTCCGGCCATCAGCAGCGCACCCGCACCGGAGGGGGCCGACCCAGCCAAGCGGGCCGCCGCCCGTCTACCCACCCACCCGCCGGAAGGGCACGGCGCCGACGTGGGGCCAGCCGAGGAGGACCGCCCGGGTTCCCTCAGCCGCCCCTCCGGCCGAGGGAACCTCGGAGACCCTCTCCAACCCCGGCCGGATGGGTGGTTGCGGGGCCGGCGCGGCTTCCAGGGAATCCCGGAAGTCCCTCCGACCCGCAGCCGCGGATCCGGCCGGAGGGGACGTGGCGGTATGTCTGCCCGGAGCACGGCAAGAGGGACTCCGGGGCCGAAGTACCGATGCGCTCAAACCGAGATAGCGAGGACGGACATACCGGCGCGGCCCCGCCCCACGAGCCACGACGCGCCCACCGACTACCGGCACACGCAACCGCTCCCGCACACGCAACCGCTCCCGCACACGCAACCGCACCCGCACCCGCACCCGCACCCGTCCCCGCCTCCCTGCATCCCCAGCCCCGGCCCCGGCCCTGAGCCCACCCGCATCCGCACCCGCACCCGCACCCGCACCCGCACCGACCTTCAACCCCTGCGAGCCCCCATGCCCAACCTCAACCTCAACCTGAACCCCCGACCCAGCCAGCACCGCACCCCCCGCCCACCACACCGCTTCGCCGCCATCGACCTGGGCGCCTCCAGCGGACGCGTCATGGTGGCGGAGGCAGGACCCGACACCCTCACCCTCCAAGAAGCACACCGTTTCCCCAACCGCCCCGTCCGCACCGCCGGCACCCTGCACTGGGACGTCCTGTCCCTGTACGCCGGGATCCTCGACGGCCTCCGCGCCGCAGGCTCCAGCTCCGGCTCCGCCACCCCCCTCACCTCCATCGGCATCGACGGCTGGGCCGTCGACTACGGCCTGCTGGACGCGGACGGCGCCCTCCTCGGCAACCCGGTGCACTACCGGGACTCCCGCACCGAAGGCATCGCCGCCAAAGCGTGGACGACCCTCCCTCCCACCGACCTCTACGCCACGACAGGCATCCAGTACGCCCCCTTCAACACCCTGTACCAGCTGATCGCCGCCCAGGAGTCCGCTCAACTGGCATCCGCACAGCACCTGTTGCTCATTCCGGACCTGCTGACGTACTGGCTGACGGGCGAGCTCGGCACGGAACTGACCAACGCCTCCACCACCCAGCTGGTGGACCCCGGAACCGGCGACTGGTCCCACGAAGTGGCGACGCTCCTCGGCGTCGACCTGGGACTGTTCCCTCCCCTGCGGCACCCTGGCTCCCCGGCAGGTCACCTGCTCCCCCAGGTCCTCGACGACACCGGCCTCACCGCACCCACCCCCGTGACGACGGTCGCCTCGCACGACACCGCGTCGGCCGTCGCCGCCGTCCCCGCCACGACCGACAACTTCGCCTACATCTGCACCGGCACCTGGTCACTGGCGGGCCTGGAGCTGCCAGCCCCCATCCGCACGGAGGAGAGCCGCGAAGCCAACTTCAGCAATGAGCTGGGCATAGACGGCACGGTCCGCTACCTGCGCAACATCATGGGCCTGTGGCTCCTCCAGGAATGCCAACGCACCTGGGAAACCACAGGATCGACCACAACCAACACAACCACCGGCCCAGCCAAAGGCACAGGCACCCTCGAAGCGCTCCTCCGCGAAGCGGCCCGCTCCCCCGCCCTCCGCTCCCTCGTCGACGCGGCAGACCCAGCCTTCCTGCCCCCCGGCAACATGCCGCGCCGCATCGCCCAGGCCTGCGAGGCCACCGGTCAGCCCGCCCCCCGTACCCCCGCGGAGACGACACGCTGCATCCTCGACTCCCTGGCCCTGGCGCACCGCCGGGCCATCGAGGGCGCCCAGCGCCTCGCGGACCGGACCGTGGACGTGATCCACATAGTCGGTGGCGGCGCCCGCAACACGTTGCTGTGCCAACTGACCGCGGACGCCTGCGGGCTGCCCGTGGTCGCGGGACCCGCGGAAGCGGCCGCGCTGGGCAACGTACTCGTGCAGGCGAGAGCTCAGGGACTCCTGCGGGACCGCCACGAGATGCGCACCCTGCTGGCCCGCACCCAGCAGTTGACGCGGTACGAGCCGACCCGCGACACGGCGAGCCGCGCGGCGTGGGATGAGGCGTCGCGACGCGTCCCGGCAGCATGACTCCCGCAAATCGCGCGTAGCGCATACGCTGCAACCATCCGATGATCGACGAGGAGGAACCCGCGATGCGTGTCGCTCTGTTCCTGACCTGTGTCAACGACACGCTCTATCCCGACACGGGCCGCGCTGTGGTGAAACTGCTGACCAGGCTGGGAGTTGAGGTCGACTTCCCGATGGCGCAGACCTGCTGCGGGCAGGCGCACTACAACACGGGTTACCGCCACCAGGCAGAGCCGCTCGCCCGTCATTTCTCCGATGTTTTCGGCTCGGAGGAGTACGACGCGATCGTGACGCCGTCCGGTTCGTGCGGTGCGATGGTCCGCGAGCTGTACCCCCGTATGGGAGAACGGGCCCGTGCCGAGGGGCGCGGTGAGGGCCTGGCGACGACATTGGCACCCGTGGTGCCCAAGACGTACGAACTGACCGAGTTCCTGGTGGACGTCCTCGGTGTGACGGACGTCGGCGCGTACTACCCGCACGCGGTGACGTACCACCCGACCTGCCACGGTCTGCGCAGTCTCGGCCTCGGCGACCGCCCCACCCGGCTGCTCCGGGCGGTCAAGGGCCTGGAGCTGATCGAGCTCCCGGGCGCGGACGAGTGCTGCGGCTTCGGCGGTACTTTCGCGATGAAGAACTCCGATGTCTCGGCGGCCATGGGCACGGACAAGGTGCGCAACGCCGAGTCGACGGGCGCCGACGCCCTGTGCGCGGCGGACAACTCCTGTCTGATGCACATCGGGGGCACGATGTCGCGCCTCAAGAGCGGCCTGCGCCCGGTCCACATCGCGGAGATCCTTGCGAGCACGGAAGAGGAGCCCCTCGTATGAGCGGCACGTTCGTCGGCATGCCCGCCTTTCCCACGGCGGCCCGCGAGGCGGTGGGCAACAAGACGCTGCGCGCCAATCTGCGGCACGCCACGCACACCATCCGCGACAAGCGGGCCCGCGCCGTCGCCGAGCTGGACGACTGGGCGCAGCTCCGCGAGGCGGGCAAGCGGATCAAGGATGAGACGCTGCGCCATCTCGACCGTCATCTGGTCCAGTTGGAGGAGTTGGTCACGGCGGCGGGCGGCACCGTGCACTGGGCCGCGGACGCCGACGAGGCGAACCGCATCGTGACCGCGCTGGTCAAGGCCACCGGCGAGAGCGAGGTCGTGAAGGTCAAGTCGATGGCCACGCAAGAGATCGGCCTCAACGAAGCGCTGGAGGCCGAGGGCATCCACGCGTACGAGACGGACCTCGCCGAACTCATCGTGCAGTTGGGCAAGGACCGTCCCTCGCACATCCTGGTGCCCGCCATCCACCGCAACCGCGGGGAGATCCGCGAGATCTTCGCGCGCGAGATGAGCGAGTGGGGCCGGCCCGCCCCCGACGGCCTCACCGACACACCCGCCGAGCTCGCCGAGGCCGCCCGTCTCCACCTCCGCGAGAAGTTCCTGCGCGCCAAGGTCGGCGTCTCCGGGGCGAACTTCATGGTCGCGGAGACGGGCACCCTGGTCGTCGTCGAGTCGGAGGGCAACGGCCGTATGTGCCTGACGCTCCCCGAGACGCTGATCTCGGTCGTCGGCATCGAGAAGACCGTGCCGACCTGGCGAGACCTGGAGGTCTTCCTCCAGACGCTCCCCCGTTCCTCGACGGCCGAGCGGATGAACCCGTACACGTCGATGTGGACCGGCACGTCCGAGGAGGACGGGCCGAGCACCTTCCACCTCGTGCTCCTCGACAACGGCCGCAGCGACACGCTCGCCGACGAGGTGGGCCGCCAGGCCCTGCGCTGCATCCGCTGCTCGGCCTGCCTGAACGTCTGCCCCGTGTACGAACGGGCCGGAGGCCACGCGTACGGCTCGGTGTACCCCGGCCCCATCGGGGCGATCCTCAGCCCTCAACTCCGCGGCACCCAGAGCGAGATCGACGCCTCGCTCCCGTACGCGTCGTCGCTCTGCGGCGCCTGTTACGAGGTGTGCCCGGTGGCCATCGACATCCCTGAAGTCCTCGTCCATCTGCGTGAGCGGGTGGTCCAGGGCGGCGAGGTGACACGGAACGGCACGAGGGCGACGCTGCGGCCCGCGAAGGGGCATGCCGCGGAGCGGGCGGCGATGCGCGCGGCGGGCTGGGCGTTCGGCCGCCCGGGGGCGCTGCGGGCCGGACAGCGGCTGGCGTCCGGAACCCGGCGGCTCCATCCGCGCACGCTTCCCGGACCGGGGCAGGCCTGGAGTGCGACGCGGGATCTGCCGAAGGTGCCCGCCGAACCGTTCCGTGACTGGTGGCGGCGTACGAATGGCGGCCAAGCCGAGAGGGGCGGCGAGTAGTGAGCAGCAGGGACCAGATCCTGGGCCGCGTCCGACGGGCGCTGGCGGACATCCCGGACGACAAGGAGGCGTACGTCTACGAGCGGGCTGTCCCCCGCGACTATCTGCGCGAGCACGGCGACCGCACCGCGGAGCAGACCGTCGAGCTGCTCGCGGAGAACCTCGCCGACTACCGCGCGCTCGTGCACCGCTGCACGGACGAGGAGCTGCCCGAGCTGCTCACGCGGCTGCTCGCGGCACGCGACGCGCGGACCGTGCTCGTGCCGCCCGGCCTGCCGCAGCACTGGCTCGCGGCCGCCGACGCGGCCCTCGTTCCCGACCGCGCCACAAGCACCCCGCACGAGCTCGACGACGTCGACAGCGTCGTCACCGGCTGCGCGGTCGCCGTCGCCGAGACCGGCACGATCGTCCTGGACGGCAGCCCCGACCAGGGCCGTCGGCGCATCACGCTCGTCCCCGATCACCACGTCTGTGTCGTACGGGTCCGTGACCAGGTGGTCTCCTCGGTCCCGCAGGCACTCGAACGGCTCGATCCCGCCCGCCCGCTGACCTGGATCTCGGGACCGTCCGCCACCAGCGACATCGAACTGGACCGGGTGGAGGGCGTGCACGGCCCGCGCACCCTGGAGGTGGTGCTGGTGAGCGGAGTCTGAAGGCCGCGGTTAGCGTGAGTGCATGATCCGGTTCGAGCAGGTGAGCAAGCGCTACCCGGACGGCACGAGGGCCGTGGACGAGCTGTCCTTCGAGGTCGCCGAGGGGGAACTGGTCACGCTCGTCGGACCGTCCGGGTGCGGCAAGACGACCACGATGATGATGGTGAACCGCCTCATCGAGCCGACCGCGGGCCGCATCTTCGTGAACGGCGAGAACATCGCGGACGTCGACCCGGTCCGCCTTCGGCGCCGTATCGGCTATGTCATCCAGCAGGTGGGGCTCTTCCCGCACCGGACGATCCTCGACAACACGGCGACCGTCCCCGCGCTGATCGGCTGGAAGAAGGCGAAGGCACGGGCACGGGCCGCCGAGCTGCTCGATCTGGTGGGCCTCGACCCGAAGACGTACGGCTCCCGCTACCCCGAGCAGTTGTCCGGCGGGCAGCGCCAGCGCGTCGGCGTGGCGCGTGCCCTGGCCGCCGATCCGCCCGTACTCCTCATGGACGAGCCGTTCGGGGCGGTCGACCCGGTGGTGCGCGAACAGTTGCAGGACGAGTTCCTGCGGATGCAGGCGACGGTCCGCAAGACGGTTCTCCTGGTCACGCACGACATCGAGGAGGCGGTCAGGCTCGGTGACCGGATCGCGGTGTACGGGCAGGGGCGCATCGAGCAGTACGACACCCCCGGGGCGGTGCTCGGCACCCCGGCGACGCCGTACGTGGCGGGGTTCGTGGGCGCCGACCGGGGCCTGAAGCGTCTCTCGGTCACCGAGATCCTGCCGGACGATCTGGAGCAGCCGACGGTGGTCCGTCTCGACGAACCCGCCGCGCACGCCGCGGCCCGGCTGCGCGAGGAGGATGCCCGCTGGGGCGTCGTCCTGGACACGGGCGGAGATCTGCACGGCTGGGTCGGCATCGACGAGGTGGCCCTCGCCGCAGAGGGCCGCAGAGTCGGCGACCTGGCCCACCGCATGAAGGCGTGGGTCCCGGTGGGCGCCCCTCTGAAGCAGGCGTTCGGCGTGATGCTCCAGCACGACGCGGGCTGGGTCGCGGTGCTCGACGGGGCCCGCTTCCTCGGCGTCCTGACCCCGGCGAAGCTGCATGAGGCGCTGCGCCGCTCGGTGGACGCGGACGCACAGGGCGTGCCCCGGGATCAGGTGGAGTTCGACTCGGTGGCCGACGCCTGAACCGGGGCGGCGGGCGTCACAGCAGGCCCTTCTCCTCCAGGTAGGTGCGTGCCACGTCCTGGGGCAGTCTGCGCCAGCTGTCGACCTGTTCGTTCATGGACGCCAGGTCCGCCGTGGTCAGTACGGAGTTGAGGCGGCCGAGTGCCTTGGACACGCCCTCGCTGCCCGCGCGGAAGCGGTTGACGACCGGGACGATGTAGTCGGCGTTCTGGAGCTTCTTGTCGTCCTTCAGCAGGACCAGGCCGAAGTTGTCGAGCGTGGCGTCCGTCGACGTGGTCAGAACCATCTGGTCCTGCCCGCTCTGCACGGCCTTCTTCGCCTGGGTCGTGCCCACGCCCTTGGGGTCGACGGAGGCGATGTCGATGCCGTAGACCTTCTTCAGGCCGGGCTCGCAGTACGGGCGTTGCACGCATTCGTCGCCCGCGGCGAGGCGTACCTTCAGGCCGGATGTGCCGAGGTCACTCAGTGTCTTCAGGCGGTGCTGCCGGGCGTAGGGCGCGGTGACGGCGAACGCGTTCTGGTCGACGGCCTTGCCCGGATCGAGGACGGTAAGGCCGCGTGGGGTGGCGAGGCCGCGCAGGGCCTTCATCGTGGCCTCCAGGTCGGGCGAGCCGACCGGCTTCGCGTCCGCGCCGTTCTTCTTGGCGTTCAGCCAGTCCGCGAACGTCGCCGCGTACTCGGGGACGACGTCGATCTGACCGGATTCCAGGGCGGGTTCGTACAGCTCGCGGTTGGCCACGGAGAGGATCTCCGCGCTGTATCCGGCCTTCTGCAGGAGCAGGGAGTACATCTGGGCAAGCAGATCGCTCTCGGTGAAGCCCGCGGAACCGACGACCAGGTGATGGCTGTCCCCGGGTGGCGCCGTCACCTCGCCCTGGGTCTCCAGGGAGGGCCCCGATGAGCAGCCGGCCAGCAGCAGCGCGAGACCTGCCGCGACCGCCGTACCCCGTCCCACCCCCCGGTCCACACTCCGCCTCATCCGGTCTTTCCTCTCCCCCGCGCCCATCCGGGGGCGAGCCGTTCGCCGATCTCGAAGAGCCCCTCGACGATCAGCGCGAACACGGCGACCAGTACGGCGCCCGCCACCACCTGCGGGGTGCTCGCGAGGTTGAAGCCCGCCGTGATGATCCGGCCGAGCCCGCCGCCTCCGGCGAGCGCCGCGATGGTGGCGGTGGCCACGAGCTGCACGGCCGCGATCCGCACCCCGCTGAGGACCAGCGGCATGGCGAGCGGCAGTTCGACCCGCCACAGCATCTGCCGTCCCGTCATGCCCATGCCGCGCGCGGCCTGGACGACGCTGCGGTCGACCCCGCGCATGCCGACGTACGCGTTGGTGAGCAGCGGCGGCACGGCGAACAGGACGAGCGCGACGACGGTGGGCCCCTCGCCCCACCGTCCGATGGGGGTCAGGAGCAGCAGGACGAGGACCGCGAAGGTGGGGACAGCGCGGCCGACGTTGGAGATGTTGACCGCGAGGGCGCCGCCCTTGCCGAGGTGGCCGAGCACGAGCGCGACCGGCAGCGCGATCAGGCAGCTCAGGATCAAGCACACCACGGTGAGGACGAGGTGCTGGGTGAGCCGGTGCCAGATGCCGTCGTCACCCGCCCAGTGCGCCGAGTCGGTGAGCCACTGCCAGGCATCGCTGAGGGTGTTCATGAGCGGACCGCCCTCGTCCACGGAGTGAGCATCCGCTGCACGCCGAGGAGCAGCAGATCGGCCAGTACGGCGATGACGACACACAGCACGGAGGCGGTCAGGACCTGCGCCTTGAAGTAGGTGTTCATGCCCGCGTAGATGAGGTTGCCCAGGCCGCCGAAGCCGACGATCGCGCCGACCGTGACGAGGGAGACCGCGGAGACGGTGGCGATGCGCAGGCCCGCCATGGCGGCGGGCAGGGCGAGCGGCAGTTCGACGGTGAGCAGCAGCCGGATCGGCCCGTAGCCCATGCCGCGGGCGGCCTGCCGGGTGTCCTCGGGGACGGCGCGCAGCCCGGCCAGGATGTTGCGGACGAGAAGCGTCAGTGAGTACAGGACGAGTCCCGCCACGACGAGGGACGCGGAGAGGCCGTACACGGGGAGCAGCAGCGAGAACATCGCGAGCGAGGGGATCGTGTAGAGGACCGTGGTCAGCGCCAGGACGGGACCGGACGCCAGGGCCCAGCGGCGGGCGGCGACGGCGAGCGGCACGGCGATGACGAGCGCGATGAGGACGGAGACTGCGGTCAGCTCCAGATGCTGGAGGACCGCGTCGACGATGATCTGGCGGCGGGTGCTCAGGTACTCACCGCAGATCCACTCGTTGCGCGCGAGGCAGTCGTCCGGGGGCGCGGTCACGTGTCCATTCCAGCGGGCGGCGGCGGGGGTCGGCGCGTTCTGGTGGCCCGTACGGGCGTAGGGCCGGTTCGCCACCGGTTCACCGCGGATTCGCCCGTACGAGCGCCGGGGCACCGCAGCGGCAATCCCCGGATCGGGTGGTTCGATCCGCCAGAGTGAATCGAACGCAAGATCACGGCCTATCGGCCCACCGATGCGGCCCTCTGCGGCTCTCTGCGGCCCTCATCGTGCGGCATCGAACTTTAGGGCGACACATCGCTCCCGCGTCACCGTTACGTACCACCACGCGGCGCGGTTTCCCGAGCGTCTGTCCGTACCGAAGCCGCCAGGGAGCCCCATTGGAACTGCACGCCAACATTGTCGGTGTTCACCTTGTGTTCGAGCGGGCGGGCAGGGTGCTGCTCGGCCTGCGCTCGCCCGGCTCCGCCTACGCCCCCGCGACCTGGCACCTGCCGGCCGGTCATCTCGAACAGGAGTCCGCCACCGGGTGCGCCGTGCGCGAGGCGCACGAGGAGCTCGGCGTCACCATCCATGAGCAGGATCTCCGGCTCGTGCACATCGTCCACCATCGCGACGGCGACGACGGCCGCGCGCGGATGCAGCTCCTCTTCCACGTCCTCGCCCACACCGGCACCCCCGCGATCCGCGAGCCCGACCGCTGCACCGCCCTGGAGTGGTGGCCCTACTCCGCCCTGCCCTCCCCGCTCGTGGACTACACCGCGGTCGCCCTGACCGGCATCGCCGCCGGCCGCACGTACACGGAGATGGGGTGGTCGGCATGACCGCGCCCCGCATGACGACGCCCCCGTCCATGCCGGCCCCGCCCCCGCCGGCAGAGCTCAAGTTCGAGGGGAACCCCGGCAAGAATCCGCTCGGCGAGGCCTCCTTCCGGCACATGTGCTCGCGGCTGCCGTCCGTCCTGGCCCGGACGACCCGGATGGCCTGGGACACCGACCGGCGGGCCGTGCTCCTGCTCCTGGTCTGCCAGCTCCTCGGCGGCGCGGGTGCGGCCGTGCAGCTCGCCTTCACCGCCGCGGCCATGCAGCCCCTCGTCGGCAGTGGTCCGGCCGCCGAGCGCCTGCGCTCGGCGCTGCCCGCCCTCGCGGTCATCGCCGTCGCCGCCGCCGTCACCCGCACCGCCACCGCGTTCTCCTCGTACGCCGACGGGCGCATCACCCCGCGCCTGACGACGGATGCCGACAGCGCCCTGGTCGAGGCGGTATGCCGGGCCGAGGCCTCCGCGTACGCGCAACCGGGGTTCACCGATCGGCAGGAGGCGGCCGAGACGGGGGTGACCCGCAGCCACCTGATGGTGCAGGACGCGACGCGGTTCACGGCATCCCTGCTCCGCATGGTCACGGCGGGCGGCGTGCTCTCCGTGCTGCATCCGCTGATGTTCCCGCTGCTCGTCCTCGCGGTCGTGCCTGCCGGGGCCGGGGCGGTCCTTTCGGCACGCGTCACCTACGAGACGCATTACGCGAACGTCGGCGACCGCACCGTGCGGCAGGTAATGCGGTGGTGGTCGACCACCCCGAAGTACAGCGACGAGGTGCGCGCGAACGGGATGTCCGGGTACCTGCTGCACTGGTACCGGACCCTGTCCGCCCGTATCGACCGGCGCACGCTGACCGCCGCGCCACGGATGCTGCGCATCGTCCTGGCCAGTTCGGCCCTGGGCGGGGTCTTCCTCGTCGGCACCTGGGCCACCCTCGCCTGGCTCGCCGTGACGGGGCGCGTGGATCTCGCCGCCGCGGCCACGGCGGTCGTCGCCGTGCAGACGTCGCTGGCCGCGCTCTCCCAGGTGGTGATCCACGGCGCTGCGATGTTCCACACCAGCCTCTACCTCGCCGACATGCGGTCGTTCCTCGACCTGGCCCACGGACTGGCGCCCCGGCGAGGGGAGTTGACGGCCCCGGCCCAGGTGGCGGAGGTCCGCGTCGACGAAGCGGTTTATCGCTATCCCGGCAAGGACACACCCGCCGTCGACCACGTCTCCCTCACCCTGCGCCGTGGCGAGATCGTGGCCGTCGTCGGCGAGAACGGCTCGGGCAAGTCCACCCTCACGCGCCTGATCACCGGCATCTTCCTCGCCGACAAGGGGACGGTGACCTGGGACGGAGTCGATCTCGCCGCGGCGGACCCGGACACCGTCTGGGCCCGCACGGGCCTGGTCCCGCAGAACTTCGCCCAGTGGCCGCTGCGGGCCAGGGAGAACGTCACGCTGGGCCAGCCCCGCACGGCCGACGACGGACCGGTGTGGGACGCCCTCGACACGGTCGGCATGCGCACCGCGATCGAGGAGCTGCCCGGCGGCCTGGACACCCTGCTGGCCCGGGAGCTCTTCGGTGGCAGCGAGCTCTCCGGCGGTCAGTGGCAGCGGCTCGCCTGTTCCCGGGCGCTCTACCGGCGCCCTCCCCTGCTGATCCTGGACGAGCCGACCTCGCAGATGGACGTCCGGGGCGAGCGCGACGTACTCGACGCGCTCAAGGCGACCGCCGCGGACCAGATCACGGTCGTCGTGACGCACCAGCTGGAGAACACCAAGGTGGCGGACCGGATCGTCGTCATGCGCGACGGGCGGATCACGGAACAGGGGCCCTACGAGGAGCTGGCCCACGGAGGTGGCCTGTTCGCCGAGCTGCTCGCCCTCTCGAAGGACCGGTAGAACCACATACCCCCCTCAACTACACATAAGGAAAAAATAAGAGCAGAATGGATATGCGCGACATCCCGCCGCGCGAGGTGATCAGGCCTGCACCAAGCAGAGGAGACGAGTCTCATGGCCGACGTCTCACACAGGGGAGACATAGCCGCTCACCCTGACGTATCCGAAATGCGGGATCGCTACGCCCGCGTTCTCGGTGGACACGATGTGGCACTCGTGGACGGTCCTGTGTTCCTCACAGGTCTCTTCTGTGCCATCTCCCCATGGGTGGTCCACTTCACCGCGAACCAGCCCGTCCTCACGACCCACAACCTCATCATGGGCATCGCGATCGGGTTGCTGGGCCTCGGGTTCACCGTCGCTCCGGCCAGGATGTACAGCCTGAGCTGGGCCATGTGCGCCATGGGCGTTTGGATGATCGTGTCGCCGTGGATCGTCGGCACGAGCCCGGACATGGGCGTCATCCTCACCAACGTCATCATCGGCGGCCTCACCCTCCTGCTGGGCCTCGTGTGCACCGCAGCGGCGGCGAAGGAAGGCCGGAGGACGAACACGACCTGACCGAAGAAGGTGAAGGAAGCCCAGGGAAGGCGGGGCAAGGACGCCGCAGCGGCCCCCGGATCGGCGGAGAGCCGGGAGCCGCTGTCGGCTGTGCGGATGTGAGGATGTGCGGAAACGGGCGTGCCCGCGTCGCGTCAGGCGGCGCGGCTCACGCGTCCCTGGTGGCCGCGGATGATGTCGGCATAGCGCAGACCGCTGCCCTTGACGGTGCGGCGCTGCGTCTCGTAGTCGACGTGCACCAGGCCGAACCGCTTGTCGTAGCCGTAGGCCCACTCGAAGTTGTCGAGCAGCGACCACGCGTAGTACCCGGCCAGCGGCGCTCCCTTGCGGGCGGCGCTCGCGCAGGCGGCGAGATGCCGAATCAGGTAGTCGGTCCGCTCCGGGTCGTCGACGGTTCCGTCGGGGCGTACGACGTCGGGGTAGGACGAGCCGTTCTCGGTGACGTACAGCTTGCGCGCCCCGTACTCGTTCGTCAGGCGCAACAGGAGCGTTTCGATGCCGCTCGCGTCGATCTCCCAGTCCATGCCGGTCCGGGGCACTGACTCGCGGCGCACCTCGTGGGCGTAGGGCGCGGGTCCTGCGGGGTCGTCGGAGACGACGGCCGGGAAGTAGTAGTTCAGGCCCAGCCAGTCCAGCGGCTGCGCGATGGCCGCCAAGTCTCCTGCCCGCTCGGGGAGTTCGACACCGTAGACCTCCCGCATGTCGGCGGGGAAGCCGCGGCCGTGGACCGGGTCGAGCCACCAGCGGTTGGTGTGCCCGTCCACGCGACGGGCGGCGGCGACGTCCTCGGGGCGGTCGCTCGCGGGCTCGATCGTGGAGAGGTTGTTGACGATGCCGATCTGCGCGCCGGGCGCCGCGGCGCGAATGGCCTGGGTGGCGAGACCGTGCCCGAGCAGCAGGTGGTACGAGGCGCGGACGGCGGCGGTCAGGTCGGTCAGGCCCGGTGCCATCCGCCCTTCGAGGTGGCCGATCCAGGCCGAGCAGAGGGGTTCGTTCAGCGTCGCCCACTGGGTGACGCGGTCGCCGAAGCGCTCGGCGGCGGCGGACGCGTACGCCGCGAAGTGCTCGGCGGTCTGCCGCTCGGGCCAGCCGCCGCGGTCCTGGAGCACCTGCGGCAGGTCCCAGTGGTAGAGGGTCACCGACGGCGTGATGCCCGCTTCGAGCAGCCCGTCGATCAACTGGTCGTAGAAGTCCAGGCCCTTGGCGTTGGACGGCCCGTCCCCGCCCGGCACCACGCGCGGCCAGGCCAGGGACAAGCGGTAGGCGTTGGTGCCCAGTTGACTCATCAGCGCGATGTCCTCGCGCCAGCGGTGGTAGTGGTCGCAGGCCACGTCACCGTGATCGCCGTTGTCGATCTTTCCAGGGGTGTGCGAGAAGGTGTCCCAGATCGAGGGCGAACGGCCGTCCTGCGTGACGGCCCCTTCGATCTGGTACGCCGATGTGGCCGTGCCCCACGCGAAGTCGTGCGGAAGTGCGGCAAGGTCGATGAGCTCGGACACGGACGTCCTCTCAGACGGGGTGGTGGCACCCGACGGGGTGGCGGCAAGGGGATGGGTCACTTGACGGCTCCGGCAGTGAGGCCGGCGACCAGATAGCGCTGGAGCAGGAGGAAGCCCGCGACCACCGGCACGCTCACGACCAGCGAGGCGGCCATGATCTGGTTCCAGTAGACGTCGTTCTGGGTGGAATAGCCCTGGAGGCCGATGGCGAGAGTGCGGGTGGCGTCGTTCGTCATGACGGAGGCGAAGAGCACTTCTCCCCATGCGGTCATGAACGCGTAGACGGCGACCGCGACGATGCCGGGGATCGCGGCGGGGACGACGACCCTGAAGAGCGCGCCGATGGGCCCGCAGCCGTCGACGAGCGCCGCCTCGTCCAGATCGCGCGGCACCGAGTCGAAGTACCCGATCAGCATCCAGATGGAGAAGGGCAGCGAGAAGGTCAGATAGGTGAGGATGAGGCCGGCCCGCGAGCCGAACAGGGCGATCCCGGTGGCGTTGCCGATGTTGACGTACATCAGGAACAGCGGCAGCAGGAACAGGATGCCGGGGAACATCTGGGTGGACAGGACCGTCACCGTGAAGACGCGCTTGCCGCGGAACTGGTAGCGGCTGACGGCGTAGGCGGCGAAGACGGCGATCACCACCGAGCAGACGGTGGCCGCGCCCGCCACGACCAGCGAGTTCATGAAGTACTTCGCCAGCGGGACGGTCTTCCAGATGTCGATGTACGGGCGGATCGTGAACCCGCTCGGCATCCAGCGGAACTTGCCCGACACGTCCTCCAGGGGCTTGAGCGAGCTGGACACCATCACGAACACCGGGAGGAGCACGAAGCCCGTGAGCAGGGTGAGGAAGACCCGCCGAGACCAGAGGAACGAGCGGGGTGCCGCCATCGGCGACCGGGGCTTCGCGGCCCCGCGAGGCAGCGAAGCCATGCGGACGCTAGACATGAGCGGACTTCCTCTCGCGCGACGTGACCCACAGATAGACGCCCGTCACCGCGAGCAGGAACAGGAGCAGAAGGACGGACATGGCGGAACCGGTGCCGAAGTTCCAGGTGACGAACGAGGACTGGTAGATGTGGATCGAGATCAGGTCCGCGGCCTCGGGCGCCGATCTGCCGAACAGGACGTACGGCGTGTTGAAGTCGTTGAACGTCCAGAGGAACAGGACGAGCACGAGGACCTGGTTGACGGACTTCAGGGACGGCAGCGTGATGCGGCGGATCTGCTGCCACATGCCGGCGCCGTCGAGCGCCGCCGCCTCGTACATCTCCCTGGGGATGTTCTGCAGCCCCGCCATCATGATGAGGAAGGCGAACGGCCAGCCCTTCCACACCGACACGGTGAGCAGCGCGAAGAAGCTGTTGTCACCGATGAGCCAGAACGGCGCGCTGTCGGTGAGGCCCAACTGGTCGTGCAGCACATGGTTGATGAGGCCGTTGTCACGCTGGAACATGAAGCCCCAGGTGATCACCGCCGCGTACACGGGCAGTGCGTACGGGATCAGGAAGAGCGCCCTGAGGAAGCCACGTCCCTTGAAGGTCTCCTGCAGATAGATCGCGGCGGTCGTCCCGATCAGCCAGCACAGGCCGACCGAGAGCACCGTGAACGCGCAGGTGACGAGGAACGAGTGCAGCAGCGCCTCGCCCACCGGTGCGTCGAAGTCCACCGACACCTTGTAGTTGTCCAGGCCCGACCAGGGCGCGGCGCCCCAGTCGCGGATGAAGAACTGGGTGAGCTCCTTGAAGCTCATCGAGATGCCGACGACGATCGGCAGCAGATGCACGAGGAGTTCGAGGAGGAGGGCGGGGAGCAGCAGGAGGTACGGGAGGCTGATGCGGCGGAGCCGCCCGGGACGGCGGCGCGGGCCGCGCCCCGGTTCCGGGGCGCTCCCGGACGGCTCCTTGCCACCCTGCACGATGGTCGTGACCGGGGTGCTCGGCGTGGTCGGTGTGGTGGGAGTAGTCACGGACGTGTCGCTCACTGCTTGGACATCTGCTGCTGGGCCTTGACCAGTTCGGCCTTCACCGACGCGATGGTCACCTCATGGCCCGCGGCGGCGTTCGCGAAGAGGTTCTTGACGGCGGTGCCGACCGCGGTCTCGAACTGCGACTCGTTGGCGACCTGGGGCAGCGGCGCGGCGCTCTTGGCGAGGGTGTCGCGCAGGACCTTCAGCTCGGGTCGGTCGAACGCGGGGTCGTCCTGCGCGGCCTTGACGGGCGGCACGGAGCCGTAGGACTTGCAGAGGATCTTCTGCTCGGCGTCGCTCGTCATGAACTTCACGAACTTCAGCGAGCCGTCGATGTTCTTGGTGTTCTTGAAGACGGCCATGTTGATGCCGGCGACCATCGAGTTGGTGGCCTTGCCCTGGCCCGGCGTACCGGACGCGACGGGTACGGGCGCCACGCCCCACTCGTCGTCGCTCATGCCCTGCGACTTGAAGGTGGTGGCCGCGGCCTGCCACAGCACCATCGCCGTCTTGTCCTTGGCGAAATCGCTCAGGGACTGGTTCTGGGCGTACTCGGCGTTGCCCGGGGCGATGATCTTGTCCTTGCCCATCATGTCGACGTACTGCTTCACGGCCGCGACCGCGCCGTCGGAGGTGAAGTCGGCCTTGCCGTCCTCGGTGAAGAAGTCGGCGCCGTGCTGCTTGCCGAGGGCGAAGATCTGGTGGATGTTGTTGGAGAGGTTCGCCCCCTCCGCGCCGAGGGCCCACTTGCCGCCCTTGGAGATCTTCTTGCCGTCCTCGACCAGCTCGTCCCAGGTGGCGGGCGGCTTGTCCACGCCGGCCTCCTTGAACATCTTTTTGTTGTAGTAGAGGGCGTACGCCATGGAGTACAGCGGTACGGCGGCCGGGTCCTTGTCCGCCGCCCCGGCCGAGCCGAGCGCGGACTCCACGAAGCGGTCCTTGCCGCCGATCTTGGCGAAGTTCTTCTCGTCCCAGGGCAGCAGGGCTCCGCTGGCCTGGAGCGACGCGCTCCAGGTGTTGCCGATGTTCAGGACGTCGGGTCCCTGGCCCGACGTCGTCGCGGTCAGGATCCTGTTGAGCAGCTCCGACCACGGGACGACCTCGAGCTTCACCTTGATGCCCGTCTTCTTCTCGAACTTGTCGAGTTCGGGCCTGAGGATCTTCTTGTCCGCCTCGACGTTGGGGCCTTGGTTCGACGCCCAGTAGGTCAGCGTCTTCGGCGAGTCGTTGGACCCCCCACCGCCCGTCGTCGAACCGCCGCCACAGGCGGAGGCGGTGAGGGCGAGCGAGAGGGTGGCGGCACCGACGGCGGCGGCTCGGAATCTGCGCATGGCTCCAGGTATCCCTTCCGGAGGGAGTCATGGGTCGGATGGCCCAGCGCCGGCTGGAGACAGCGCCGCGTTCAACTCTTGAATGACCTCATGACTTAATTTAGGACGTGAGTTAAACCGGCGGGGAAGATACCGTCAAGGGGTCACACAGAACCAACTTCGAGGCAGAGCAGGCCGGAAGGAACCACATGGCAGGGCAGCGCAACGGGCGTACGGTGCACGACCTGCGGCGGGAGAACCGCGCCGCCGTACTGCAGCGGTTGTACTTCGAGGGACCGATGAGCCGCTTCACTCTCGGCCCCGCCACCGGGCTGAGTTCAGGTTCCATCAGCAATGTCGTGGCCGAGCTGGTGACGGAGGGGTGGGTGGAGGAGGCGGGCAGCGTGGAGTCCGACGGCGGGCGCCCGCGTACGCTGCTGCGGGTCGCGCCCGGCCGCGGTCAGCTGATCGGCGTGGACGTCGGCGAGACCCGCGTACGCGTCGAACTCTTCGACCTCTCCCTGTCCGAACTCGCGCGCACGGAGCGGCCGTTGACCCTGAAGGGCCACGACGTCGGCGGCATCGCGGAGCTCATCCGCGACGGGATCGGCGAGGTGCTCGGCGCCGCGGGCGCCGCTGAGGAAGGGCTCCTCGGGGTCGGGATCGGCGTGCCCGGAATCGTCGCGCGCGACGGCGAACTCGGCGCCGTCGTGCACGGCCAGACCATCGGCTGGAACGCGGTCCCGCTGGAATCACTGCTGCGGGAGACGGGCCCCGGTCTTGCCCAACTCCCGGCGTCGGTACCGTACTTCATCGACAACGGGGCCAAGACGCTCGGCCAGGCGGAAATGTGGTTCGGCGCGGGGCGCGGGACGCGCAACGCGGTGGTGGTCCTGTTCGGCTCGGGTGTCGGCGCGTGCGTCGTGACCGAGGACCTGGAACAGGGCCGGGCCCTCGAATGGGGCCACCTCACCGTGCGGGTGCAGGGCAGACGGTGCCGGTGCGGGTCACTGGGGTGCCTGGAGGCGTACGCGGGGGCGGAGGCGCTGCTCGAACGGTGGCAGGAGGCGGGCGGGCGCCCGCCCGGGGCCCCCGGCGGCGCGGACGAGGAGAGCGCGCTCACCGCCATGCTCGACGCCGCCTACCCCCAGGACGGCGGCGCGGCCGATCCGACGGCCCTCGCGGTGCTGGAGGAGACCGCCGAATACCTGGGCGCGGGCCTCTCCGACCTGATCAACCTCTTCCAGCCGGAGCGGATCCTCGTCGGCGGCTGGGCGGGGCTCCAGCTCGGGCAGCGCTTCCTGACCGCGGTGAAGCGCCACATCCCCACTTACGCCCTCTCCTACCCGGCGGGGCGGGTCACCATCGGCCTGGGACGCCTCGGGCCGGACGCGGTGACGGTGGGCGCCGCGACGCTGCCGCTGGCCGACTTCTTCGCCCGGGGCGGGCGGCGCGCCGCGCCGGTGCGCGAGGCCGAACTGCCGGGGTGGCAGGCCGCATTGCAGGGGCGGCAGCCCTCCTAGAGGTGCGCTTGTGGGGCGGGGGCGGCGCTGGCGCGGCGCGCGTCACTCGGCCGGTCGTCGGCGGTCGCGGCCTGGCCGAGGAGAGTCACGGCTTCCCTCGACGGTGAGCCGGGCTCGGTGACGGCGAGCACCAGGTGCTGGCCCTCCGCCTGGGGGAGGTTGAGGCTCTGCTGGGTGACGGTGAGCGTACCGACGAGAGGGTGGCGCATCTCGTAACGGGCGAATGCGCAGGGGTTGACCCGATGGCCGGTCCACATGGCGGCGAACTCCGGGCTCTTCACCGTGAGTTCACCGATGAGCGAGGTCAGCAGCGTGTCATCGGGGTGGCGCCCCGCGACCATCCGCAGATTCTCGACGACGGCCCTGGCCTTCGCCGTCCAGTCGGCGTACAACGCGCGGGTGTGGGGGTCGAGGAAGAGCATCCTGGCGAGGTTGGGGCGCTCGGCCGCCCGCTGCGGGCTGTCCGGGCTGACGTGCGCCGCGAACAGCGCGTGGCCCAGCCTGTTCCAGGCGAGCACGTCGGTGCGACGGCCGCTGACCAGTGCCGGAACACCCTCCAGGGTGCTGAGCAGATGGAGCGTGGTGGTGCCCGCCTGCTCGGTCCGCGGCCGACGCGCCGGAGCACGCCTCTTGCCGGCGTCGGCAAGATCGTGCAGATGCCTGCGTTCCGCCTCGCCGAGGCAGAGGGCCCGCGCGACGGCATCCAGGATCTCCGGGGACGCCCCCACCGACTGGCCCTGCTCCAGCCTGGTGTAGTACGAGGCGCTGACCCCCGCGAGCAGCGCGAGCTCTTCCCTGCGCAGGCCTGCCACGCGGCGCCGGTCGCCGTAGTCCTTCAGGCCGACGTCCGCGGGCCGCAGCTGGCCGCGTCGCGCGTACAGGAAATCGCCGAGCCGGCCTCGTTCGCTCATGTCCCCCAGTGTGCATCGGCCCGTGGACGCCAGCCTGACCCTGTCCGGGGTAGGCAGCGGCGGGTCTGGCTGACCTGCGCGGACACGACGACGGTGGGGGTGACCCGAAGCCCCTTACGCCCCGGCATGGAGCACCCCGATGGACCAGATGAATCACGCGGACGGCATCGCGCAGAGCGACCAGACCAAGCAGACCGAGCGGATGGAGAAGGTCGAGGAGATCCAACTCGGCGACGTCACCGTCACCCGCGTCAAGGAGTACTACGGCCCCGTCGACATGACGCCCGGGCAGTTCCTCCCCACCGTCGCGGAGGACGCCTGGCGCGACGACACCGCCTGGCACGCGCCGCACTTCCTCGACCCTAAGACGAACATCGTCAACTCCGCGGTCCAGAGCTGGCTGCTGCGCAGCGAGGGGAGGACCATCCTCGTCGACACCGGCGTCGGCAACCACAAGGAGCGCCCGTACTCCCCGGTGTGGAGCCACCTGCGCACCGATTTCCTGGGCGGCCTGGCACGGGCGGGCATCACCCCCGAGGACGTCGACCTCGTGATCAACACGCATCTGCACGTCGACCACGTCGGCTGGAACACCCGCCTGGACGGCAGGAGTTGGATCCCCACCTTCCCGAACGCCACCTATCTGATGCCCAGGGGCGACTACGACTTCTGGAATCCCGAGAACGGCCACCAGCCGCTGCTCGGCCGCGGCAACCAGAACGTCTTCGAGGACAGTGTCGCCCCCGTGCACCGGGCGGGACAGGTGCACCTGTGGGAGGGAGGGCACCGGATCGACGCCAACCTGCGCCTCGACGCAGCCCCCGGCCACACCCCGGGGTCGAGCGTGCTCACCCTCGTCAGCGGGACGGACCGCGCGGTCTTCGTCGGCGATCTGCTGCACAGTCCCGTCCAGCTCGTCGATCCTGACCACAACAGCTGTTTCTGCGAGGACCCCGTCGAAGCCCGTGCCACGCGCCACCGGATCCTGGGCTGGGCCGCGGACCACAACGCGCTCGTCGTTCCCGCGCACCTGGGAGGCCACGGCGCCGCCGAGGTCGAGCGTTCGGGCAACGCGTTCGCCATCAAGGGGTGGGCGCCCTTCACTCCGTACGCCCGCCCGGAGGCGCAGCCGGAGACGGAGGGGGCACACGAGGCGCATGAGGGGTACGAGGCGCACGCGCACCCCGTGGCCCACGAGGGACAGGTGACAACGGCATGAGTGCCGAGCCCCGCCCCGGAACCTCCTCCGCCACCCCTACTGGAACCCGCACCGTGACCCCCACAGGAACCCGCACTGTGGCCCCCACAGGAACCCGCACTGTGGCCCCCACAGGAACCCCCACCGGAACCCGCACCGTGACCACCGCCCAAGGAGTCGTCGCCGGCGCCCGGCACGAGGGCTTCGCGGTCTTCCGCGGCATTCCGTACGCCGCACCTCCGGCCCGCACCGGGCTCTTCGCCGCGCCGCAGCCGCACGCCCCATGGGACGGTGTCCGGGATGCGACGGCGGCCGGGCCGACCGCGCCGCAGGCCGAGCGGAACCTGGGCGGTATCGACATGTCGCCCTACTTCGGCCCCGGTTGGGTCCGCGGCGAGGACTACCTCACCCTCGACGTATGGACGCCCGACCTCCCCTCCCCCACAAGCCACAGCGGGGTTCAGGACCTCAACGTGCGTCGGGCCGCGCTGCCGGTCATGGTCTTCGTGCACGGCGGAGGCTTCGTGGCGGGATCGACCCGGGCGAGCCTGTACGACGGCACCGCCTTCGCACGCAGCGGCGTCGTTCTGGTGACCGTCAACTACCGCCTCGGGATAGGCGGTTTCCTCGACCTGCCCGGAGCGCCGCGCAACCGTGGCCTCCTCGACGTCATCGCCGCCCTGCGCTGGGTACGGGAGAACATCGCCGCGTTCGGAGGCGACCCCGACCTGGTCACGCTGTTCGGCCAGTCCGCCGGGGCGACCCTCACCGGTGCAGTCATCGCCGCGCCGGAGAGCAGGGGCCTGGTCCGGCGCGCCATCGTGCAGAGCGGCAGCGGCCTGGGCGCCTTCTCGCCCGAACAGGCCGCCCGCGTGACGAAGGCGGCAGCGGACGCCCTGGGCACCGCGCCGCACGCCGACGCCTTCGCGGCCGTCCCCGAAGCGCGCTTGGTCGAGGCCACGGCCCGGCTCGGCGGGATCGACCTGCGGACCGCGACCGCGTACGACCCGCTGGTCGGGCTCAGTCCCTTCAGCGTGGTCGCGGAGCGCCAGCCCGCCGATGCCGTCGCGGCCGGGGCAGGCAGCACCGGCATCGATCTCCTCATCGGCACCAACGCCGGGGAAGGCGACCTCTACCTCGTCCCCTCCGGTGCCCACGCCGCCTCGACGGCGGCCGACGTCCGGGCCGCGGCCGAACGCTCGCACCCCGAACCGGACTTGCTCGTCGACACGTACCGCACGGCCCACCCCGGGGCCACCCCCGGAGAGCTGCGCTCCGCTGTCATGGGCGACGCGCTGTTCGGCAAGGGGAGCTGGGCCCTTGCCGACGCTCACGCCGAGCGGTCGTCCGGCGCCACGTACAGCTATCGGTTCGACTGGCGCTCCGGCGCCTTCGGCGGGCTGCTCGGCGCCGCCCACGCGGTGGAACTTCCCTTCGTCTTCGGTCTCGACCCGGCCCGGCTGCGCGGCCCCGGCGCACTGCTCGGCCCCGGCAGCCCTCCGCCCGACCTCGCTCCCCGCATGCACGCCGCGTGGATCCGCTTCGCCCGCACCGGTGACCCCGGCTGGGCACCGTACGACGCCCGCCGCCGGGTCACGACGGTCATCGACCGCAGCTGGACGGTGCACGAGGACCTCCGCGGCGACGTGCGCAGGGCCTGGATGCGGTGAACGGCGAGCGGCAGGCGGTGGGCGGTAGCCGTCACGTCGTCAGGCGGACGCGGGTCGGGCGGTGGGCGTCGCCTGCCGAAGAAGCGGTATGAACTCATTGCTCGACCGGGCCGCCGCCTTCCTCTTCCCCGACACCGAGGGCCACCACGGCGTGCTGCCCCCGCTGCTCGTCGTCCTGACCTTCGTCACGGGGCTCGTCGACGCCGTCAGCTATCTCGGCCTCGACCGCGTCTTCGTCGCCAATATGACCGGCAATGTGGTCTTCCTGGGCTTCGCGCTCGCCGGTGACGTGCAGCTCTCGGCGACCGCGTCGCTCCTGGCGGCCGGGGCGTTCGTGGCCGGCGCGTGGCTGGGCGGGCGGATCGCGCCACGGGTCGCGCAGCCACTGCGGCTGTTCGCGCTGCTCGTCGGTGCGCACGCCGTGCTGGTGGCGGCGGCCCTGCTGCTCGACCTCGCCGTCGACGCCAGGCACATCCTGATCGTCCTGCTCGCGCTCGGCATGGGCCTGCAGAACACCGTGGTCGGCAAGCTCGCCGTACCCGATCTGACCACCACCGTCCTCACGCGCACCCTGACCGGTCTGGCCTCCGACCGGCTCGGCCCGGCGTCCGTCCGCCGGTCCGCGTCCGTCGCCGCGATGTTCGCCGGGGCCCTGGCGGGCGGGCTGCTCCAGCTCCACCACGGCACGGCGGCCGCACTGGCGCCCGCGCTCTTGCTGCTCACCGCCGTCACCCTGGCGGCAGCCCTGCCCGGCGCGACGGCGCCGCGTGCGAGCTGAGCCGTCTACTCCGCGTCCTCGACGAACCGGGCGAGGTTCGCCAGGGCCATCCGCGTCCCCGTCTCGTTGTCGGCGGCGGGCACGCTGTCGGGGAGCCCTTCGTGCACGATCAGGACATCGGTGCCGCCGTCCGCGTCAGTGAGCGTGGTCGTCATCGTCATGGTGCCGCCGAGGCCGGGGTCCTCTGTCTCGAAGGCGAGCACCTCGACCACCTGCTCGTTCGTTACGAGCTTCGCGAAGTGGCCGTGGTACGTGTCGGTGTGCGAGGCCGACTTGCCGGTGCCCGACTCGCCGTCGTAAGTGAGCGAGACACGGAACCGGCCGCCTTCACGGGCGTCGAAGGCGTGCACATGACCCCTCATGCCGTCCGGGACGCGCCACCGAGCGATCGCGTCCGCGTCGAGAAGTGCCTGGTAGACGGCCTCGCGGGGGGCGTTCACATGCCCGGACACCTCTGTCGAGTACATGAGAACCAATCTAGGACGCCGCCCCCTCCACGCGCCGCCGCACGACGGTGTCGTCCTCGTCCGGAAGCCGCAGGCGGACGGCCGGAAACCGCGACGGCCGGCGCGCACGGAGTGCGGCCGGCCGGTGGGGCGGTCCCGGCCCGGGCGGACCGGGCCCCGCGGAAGCGTCAGGCAGCGGCGGGCGTGGCCTGCTCGGTGAGACGGGAGACGACCTCGGCGAGGGACGTGACGACCTCGGTGTCGTCGGCCGGGTGGAGCTCGGCGAAACGCGTCAGGGAGGCAGGGATGGACAGCTTGACGTCCTCGACGACCACGGCACCGGCGATGCCGGCGGCCTTGCGGGCGTCGTCCTGCGCCCACACGCCGCCGTACTGGCCGAAGGCGGTGCCGACGACGGCGACCGGCTTGCCGGAGAGCGCACCGGCGCCGTACGGGCGGGACAGCCAGTCGATCGCGTTCTTGAGCACGGCGGGCATGGTGCCGTTGTACTCGGGCGAGAAGAGGAGGAAGGCGTCGGCGTCACCGGCTGCCTCGCGCAGGCGGGCCGCGGCGGCCGGCACGCCGCCCTCGACGTCGATGTCCTCGTTGTAGAAGGGCACGTCCGCAAGACCTTCGAACAGCTCGATGTCCACGCCCGCGGGCGCGTGCTTGGCGGCGGCCTCGGCGAGCTGACGGTTGTGCGAGCCGGCGCGGAGGCTGCCGACGAGAGCGACGATACGTACAGACATGGCGGAACTCCTGAAAAGTGCGGACGGAACTCACATACGGGATACGAAGCAAGCGGACCGGGGTCCGTTTAAATTTGTACCACCCATCCGGACCGCGGTCCACTTATCTGCTCGAAGCGTTACGCTGCATTCATGACCGGCTCCGCTCCCCACCCCCTCCCCTCGCCCGAGAAACCGGGCGAGGCGACCGAGCTCACCCTCACCCCGGCCGGCGAACCGCCGTCGCTCAGGGCCGATGCCGCGCGCAACCGCACCCGGCTCCTGGAGGCCGCCTCGCAGCTGATGGCGGGATGCGGAGCCGCCCAGCTGACCATGGACGCGGTGGCCACCGCTGCCGGGGTCGGCAAGGGGACCGTCTTCCGGCGCTTCGGCGACCGCACCGGACTCCTCGTCGCCCTGCTCGACCACCGCGAGCAGCAGCTCCAGGCCGCCTTCCTCTCGGGCCCGGCCCCGCTGGGACCCGATGCCCCGCCCCTGGAGCGCCTGCACGCGTTCGGGCCCGCGCTCGTCCGTCACGAACGCGACCACCATGAACTGATCCTGTCCTCGCGGACCGATCCGCTGCGCACCTACGCCGTCCCTGCCAACCGGCTGCGGGTCACGCACGTGACGATGCTGCTGCGCCAGGCGGGCGTCGCGGGCGATGCCGAGCTCCTCGCGCACACGCTGCTCGGATCCATCGACAGCGTGCTCGTGCACCACCTGACCGTCGAGCGCGGCATCGCGCTGGAGCGCGTGGACGCCGCGTGGCACGACCTCGTGACCCGGCTGGTGCCACGGCCTCCCTCACCGGCCTGACACGCGCGCCGCTACACGCCGATCGCGCCGTCTATCCGCTCACGGAGCAGGTCGGCGTGGCCGTTGTGCCGGGCGTACTCCTCGATCATGTGGATGAGGACCCAGCGCAGGGACACCGTGCCGCGCCACCCGTCGGCGCCCTCGATGTCGAGGTCGGGTGCGTCGGCGACGAGGCGGTCGGCGAACGCCACCTCCGAGCGCCAGGCCTGCCATGCGGCGGCGATGACGGCCGGGTCGGGGACGGCACCGTCGAAGTCCTGGTCGGGGTGCGTGTCGGAGCCGAAGAGGAGCGGCGCGTCCTGACCGGCAAGGACCTGCCGGAACCAGCGGCGCTCCACATCGGCGAGGTGCCGGACGAGGCCGAGCAGCGAGAGTGTGGAGGGTTCCACGGACCGCAGGGCCAACTCGGCCTCCGGGCCCGCACACTTCAGTTCGAGCGTCGTGCGCTGGGCCGCGAGGAAGTCGACGAGCATGCCCCGTTCGTCGCCGGTGGTGCGCCCGGCGAGCCGGCCGTCCCGCTCTTCGTCCACGAACAGTTCCGCGCGCCTGCGTCCGCTGGTCATGCCCGCCATCCAACCCTGCGTGTCATGTCCGCCGCCAGTCACTTTCGGCGGCGCGGGCGATCACGCCGATGTCGCGAGGAACTGCGTCGCCGCCAGCTCCCCGTACAGGGGGTCGGCCGCCACCAACTCCTCGTGAGTGCCGGACGCGCGGACCCGCCCCGCGTCCATCACCACGATCCGGTCGGCCAGCGTCACCGTCGAAAGGCGGTGCGCCACCACGAGGACCGTCACGTCCCGGGCGATCTCTGCGACCACGTCGCGCAGGGCCAGTTCGTTCACCGCGTCGAGCTGCGATGTCGCCTCGTCCAGGAGCAGGAGGCGCGGCTTGCGCAGGAGCGCCCTCGCGATCGCCACGCGTTGGCGTTCGCCGCCGGACAGCTGGGAACCCCGGTGTCCGACCAGGGTCTCCAGACCCTCGGGGAGCCGGTCGACGAGGGTGTCGAGGCGGGCGCGTACGAGCACGTCCCGTATCTCGTCGTCACTCGCGCCGGGCGCCCCGAAGAGGAGGTTCTCGCGCAGGGTGCCGGCGAGGACGGGCGCGTCCTGCTCCACGTAGCCGATGACGGAACGCAGTTCGGCGAGCGGCCACTCCCGCACGTCGCGGCCGTCGACGAGGACCCGGCCGCCCGTCGCGTCGTAGAACCGCTCCAACAGGCCGAAGACGGTGGTCTTGCCCGCGCCCGACGGGCCGACGAAGGCCGTCATGCCGGGGCCCGGGATGTCGAAGCTCACGCCATGATGGACGTACGGGAGGGCGTCCCGGTAGCGGAAGGTCACGTCATCGAAGAGGACGGCGGCGGGACCGTGCCGCCGGGCGGGCGACGCGGACTCGGTGACGTCCTCCGTCTCCAGACGTTCGGCCCGTACGATCCGCGCGATGGCGGCGGAGCCGACCTGATACTGCGAGACGCCCTCGACGAGCCGGGACACGGGGTCGATCAGGTAGAAGAGGAAGAGCAGGAAGGCCACGAGCGTCGAGACGGAGATGGCGCCGGACGCGACGCGGGCGCCGCCGATGCCGAGGACGGCGAGGAACGAGACCTGCACCGCGAACCCGACCGAACTCCAGGCCACCGCCTGCCACTTGGCGGATCGCACGCCGTGCCGCCAAGCCTCCTGCGCGGCGGCCCGCACCGCAGCGGTCTCGCGCTCCTCGGCGCCCGACGCCTTGAGCGTGCGGAACGCGCCGAACGCCCGCTCCAACGCGGTCGAGATCGTGCCGACCGCCTCCTGGGCCCGCTCCGTAGCCCGCGCTATCTTCGGCATCACGAGGGCCACGATGCCGCCGATGAGCACGATCACGCCGAGGGTGACGCCGAGCAGGACGGCGTCCATCAGGCCCATCATCACGATCGTCGCGACGAAGGTGAGTCCGCCCGCGACGGCTGACACCACGGACTGTGTGGTGACCGCGCGCAGCAGTGTCGTGTCCGAGGTGATCCGGGACATCAGATCGCCGGGCTGGGTGCGCTCCACCTCCGGTATGCGCAGCCGCAGCAGCCGCCCTATCAGGGTGCGCCGGGCCGCGAGCACCACGGATTCGGCGGTGCGTTCGAGGATGTACGCGCCGACGGACTCGATGGCGGTGCCGAGCACCACCAGCGCGGAGAGCAGCAGGATGATCCCGGCGATCGAGTCGTCGCTGCCGAGCCGGTCCACCAGGGCCTTCGCGGCGAGCGGCTGGGCGAGGCCGGTCGCCGCGCCGATCAGCGCGCAGAGGGCGCCGAGCGCGACGGCCCAGCGGTGCGGGCGGAAGTAGCGGTACAGCGCCCGCCACGTCTCACCGGCGGAGAGCCGCTCCTGTCCCGGTCCCTCTGACGTCGGTCTCTCGTGGGCGACTTGCTCCGGCGCGTTCTTGGTCACGTCGGACAGGACGCCGGTGACGGCTGATCTGCCTGACTGATCCGCCCGACCGACCGGTCCTTCGCCCCGTAACCCAGATCGGGACGCGGAGTTAGAAGATCTGTCGAAATCATTGCAGTGACGATTCTGCACGGCAGTGTGGCGTGGGGCGGGCGGCAGGGCTCGCGGCATGGAAGGGCCCGAGCGTGAAGGGGATGACGGGGCGAGTGCGTGTGCGCGGGGGTGGCCTGATGGGCCGGGCCGAGGAACTATCGAGACTCCGCCGTCTGCTGGCCCAGAGCAGGCTGGTGACGGTGACGGGAGGCGCGGGCGTCGGCAAGAGCGCCCTCGCGGCACACGCCGCGACGGCGATGGGCAGCCAGCTGACGGACGGCGTGGTCATCGTGCGGTGGTGGGACGGGGCTTGCGCGCGAGGCCAGTCGGTGGCGCGGGCGGTGGTCGAGGCGATGGACGGGGAGACGGGAGTGCGGGCGGGCGGGGGTGAGCTGGGTGTGCTTTCGGGGGACTGGGGCGAGCAGGACCCACCCGCGACAGCCGAGGCTGGCGAGGCTGGCGAGGCTGGCGAGGCTGGCGAGGCTGGCGAAGCTGGCGAAGCTGGCGAAGCTGGCGAAGCTGGCGAAGCTGGCGAAGCTGGCGAAGCTGGCGAAGCTGGCGAAGCTGGCGAAGCTGGCGAGCAGAGCCTGTCCACAGCACCCGAGCGCGATCAGCAGGGGCCGCCCCTGGCCGGAGGCGAGGGGAGCGGTGGGGAGCACGGTGGTGGCTGTGAGTCGGAGCTCATGTCGCGGCTTCGGGGCCGCCGCGTGCTCGTGGTTCTCGATGACTTCGACCCCGTACGGGACGAGTGTGTACGCCTGGTGCAGTCGCTGCTGCTGCACGCGCCGGGCGTGCGCGTTCTCGCTACGGGGCGGCAACCGCTGGGCCTCGGCCAGGAGTTGGTACTGCATCTCAGGCCACTCCCCGTCGACGCTCCGGGGACGGAGGAGGAACCAGGGCCCGCGGTGCGGCTCTTCATGGAGCGGGCGAGCGGCCTCCGGCGCGGGGAGGACACGCGACCGTCCACGTGTGACACCGCGCCCGCACCCGACGCAGCCGAACTGCGCGCCGTGAGTGACATCTGCGCCCAGGTGGAAGGCGTACCGCTCGCGGTGGAGCTCGCGGCGGCGCAGACCGCCCTGCATCCGCCCGCGCAGCTCGCGCGGATGCTGCGGCCCGGCCAGGGCTGGCTCGGCAGGCCGGAGGCTCCCTTGCGGCGGCACCGGTCCTTGCGGGCCGCCGTGGGCGCGAGCTACGCGCTGTGCGGGCAGGCCGAGCGCAGCGTCTGGGCGCGGCTCAGCGTCTTCGCGGGCGAGTTCGACGAGGACGCCGCCGTCCACGTGTGCGCGGGCGGCGGACTCGACCCCGCGCGCGTGGCGTCCTGCCTGGCACGGCTCGTCCTGGCTTCGGTGCTCGAACCGGTGCGTGACCCCGGCGGCGTGCTGCAGCCCCGCTACCGGCTGCCGGCGGCGGCCCGCGGCTTCGGAGCCGAACGTCTGGAATCCGCGGGCGAGTCCGCAGCGGCGGCCACCCGCCACCTCACCTGGTACCGCACCGTCGCCTCCACCGCCCACCAGTTGTGGAGCACCGGACGGCACGAGCAGGCGACCCTGCTGCTGCGCGACGAGGAGCCAGACCTGCGGGCCGCCCTGGAGCGGGGCCCGCACACCGCCGACCGGAGTGCGACCGCCCTCGGCATGGTCGTGGACCTGTGGTTCTGGTGGGCGGTGTGCGGACACGCGGCCGAGGGGCGCGAGCATCTGCGGCGGCTGCTGCCGCTCGGCCGCGCGGACACCCTGGGCTGCGGACAGGCCCTGTGGCTGGCCGGCTGGCTCGCGGCGTGCACCGGCGCGCCGGAGGCCGAGGAACTTCTCGGCCAGGCCTGGCGCGTGGCCGTCCTCTCCGGGGACGACGCGACCATCGGCAGGGTCGCCCACGTACAAGGCGTCATCGCGCTGCGCAACGGCGAGACGGAGCGCGCGATCGAACATCTGCGGGAAGCCGCCCACACCGTGCCCACCCACGCCGACCACGGCCCGCCCGCCGCGGTCAGCTGGGCCGAGCTCGCCGTGGCGCAGGCGCGGGTCCGTCCGGCCGACGCCCTGCACAGTGTCCGCCGCGCGTCGGCCGGCACACAGACCCGGCACGACATATGGACGCGCTCCATGACGCAGTACGCGCACGCCCTCGTCGAGCATCTGCGCGGTCGGCGCAGTCGGGCGTGGCGCCGCGCGCACAAGGCGCTCGCCGGGGTCGTCTCGGTGTCCGGCCCGCTCGGCGCCGACTCGGTCCACCGGCTGATCACCGCGATCGAACACGGCCCCGCGTTCGGCGGAGTCGAGTGGACCCCTCCGTACGGGTGGGACCCGCCGGGGACTTGAGGCACTCGGGTCAAATTACGTAAAAGACCTTAATCATCTGATTCGTTCATCTTCCTGCGGTCTACACATGGTTCGACCAGGAAGCGAGCGAACGGAGCGGGCATGCACTCGGTCGGCCGAAGGCGCGCGCTGGGGCTGGGACTTGCGGTGACGGCGGGCGCGGGCCTCGCCGGGTGCGGTGCGAAGGAGCGGGGATCCGGCGATGCGGCCTCTCCGTCACCGTCCGGACGGACGCAGGGGGACGGACATCGGGGAGAGGGCGGCGGGCACGGCGCGCAGCGGAACCAGAGTCCCGCGAAGCCCATCGGCGACGGTTCGACCGCGTACACGGGGAGACAGCCCAACCAGCCGACCACGCCCGTACCCCTCGAGCCGGGCGAGACGCCCCCGCAGTTCGTGATCTTCTCCTGGGACGGTGCGGGTGAGGTCGGCAACGGTCTCTTCCCGCGTTTCCTCAAGCTGGCCGAGGAACACGACGCACGGATGACGTTCTTCCTCTCGGGTCTTTATCTCCTGCCCGAATCGAAGAAGCGGCTCTACGAACCGCCGAACAACGCCGTAGGCGCCTCGGACATCGGCTACCTGACCGACGGTCACATCAGAGAGACGCTGAAGTACGTACGCCAGGCATGGCTCGAGGGCCATGAGATCGGCACGCACTTCAACGGGCACTTCTGCACCGGCAGCGGAAGCGTCGCCCATTGGACGCCCGCGCAATGGCACAGTGAAATCGACCAGGCCACCTCCTTCGTGAAGGAATGGCGCACGAACACCGGCTGGACCGATCTGGCGTCGCTGCCTTTCGACTACGACAAGGAACTCGTCGGCGGGCGCACGCCCTGCCTCCTCGGCCAGAACAATCTGCTGCCCGTCGCCCGCGAACGGGGCTGGCGCTACGACTCCTCCTCGCCCGGCGGAACACAGCGGTGGCCGGAGAAACGCCTCGGGGTGTGGGATCTGCCGCTCCAGCAGATCCCGTTCCCCGGACACCGTTTCGAGGTCCTTTCCATGGACTACAACGTCCTGGCCAACCAGTCGAAGAATGCGACGCGGGCCCCCTCGTACCGCTATCCCGGCTGGCGCGCACAGGCGACCCAGTCGTACCTGGCCGGTTTCCGGCGCGCTTACGAGACGAACCGCGCCCCCTATTTCATCGGCAACCACTTCGAGGAGTGGAACGGCGGCATCTACATGGACGCCGTCGAGGCGGCACTCAAGCGCATGGCCGGCAAGAAGGACGTGCGTCTCGTGTCCTTCCGGCAGTTCGTCGACTGGCTCGACGTACAGGACCCGGCCGTCCTCGCCAGGCTGCGCGGACTCGAGGTCGGCGAGCGGCCCGCGGGCGGCTGGAAGAGCTTTCTCGGCGGAGCGACCGATCGAGGAAACAGCGGAAACAACAGAGAGATGGAGACAGGACGTTGACCGGTAACCGGTTGAAGCTGAAGTACGCGTCGATGAAGTACGTGTCGGTGGCGGGCGTCGCGGCCCTCGCCGTTCTGACGGGCCCCGCGGCGGCCGGTGCCGGCGCCGTGAGCCCGCACGCCTCGCACGAGCCCGGCATGGCTCGGACCGCGGCCCCTCGTCCGACGCTCACGGCGAAGTCGACCGTGAGCAGCGTGCGGGCGTGGCAGGACTTCCACATCTACGGAGTCGCCCGCCACATGCGGGCCGGTACGCGCGTCACGCTGCAGCAGAAGCAGGGCAAGCGCTGGGTGTCGCTGCCCGCGTCGGTGTACACCGCGCGCAACGGGGCGTACAACATGCGGGTCAAGCTCGGCTGGAAGGGACGCAACTCCCTGCGCATCGTCGGCGGGGGTGCCATCTCGCCCGTCGTCTATGTAACGGTGCGCTGACCACCGACGCACGCACCCGAGGTGGGCCCTCCCGTCGAGCGGGAGGGCCCATCTCGTGTCATGCCGGGGCCGCGCTCCTCTTCCCGAGGCCGGTCGTCGGCGCGAGCGCGAGCACGCCGACCTTTCCCGTGTGGCGGTTGGCCTGGACGAGGCGGGCGGCTTCGGCGGTGTCCTGGAGGTCATACGTCACCGACAGGGCGGGCCGGATGTGCCCGAGGTCGAGGAGGCGGGCCACCGCGGCCTGTTCCTGGAGGTTGGCCCCGTGGCTGCCGATGACGCGCTTGAGGCGCATCCAGAGGTAGCGGTTGTCGAACTCGTGGAGATAGCCGGTGCTCGATCCGCAGGTGACGACGGCGCCGCCGCGGCGGACCACGAAGACGGAGACCCCGAAGGTCGCCCGGCCGACGTGCTCGAACACGATGTGCGGGTCCTCCCCCACCTCGGCGCGGATCCGCTTGCCGAGCCGCTTGCCTACCGCCGCCGGGTCGGCCGGAGCGGTGCCGGTCAGACCGATCTCCGCGCGGTTGATCACCGCGTGGCAGCCGAAGGCACGGGCGCGCTCGGCCTTCTCCTCGCTGCCGACGACGCCCACCGCGATGCCGCCGCCGTTGCGGACGAGCTGCGCGGCGTACGCGCCAAGGCCGCCCGCCGCGCCCCAGATCAGCACGATGTCGCCCTGGGTCATGCGGGCGCCGCGGTCGCTGACCAGCATGCGGTAGGCGGTGCCCGCGCAGAGCGGGTTGGCGGCCGCCTCCTCCCAGGTCAGCCGGTCCGACTTGCGCAGGAGCTGGCTGGCGCGGGCCACGCAGTAGTGGGCGAGGCCGCCGAAGTTGGTCTCGAAGCCCCAGGCGAGCTGGCCGTCGCCGAGCATGCCGTCGGCGTGGGTCGCCGGTTCCTCGTCGTCGACGTAGGCGGGGCTGACCACGACCTCGTCGCCGATGTTCCAGCGGCGCACCCCGGCTCCCGTACGGACGACGACTCCCGCGGCGTCCGAACCCACCACGTGATAGGGCTGGTCGTGCCGCGCGGCCCATCCTCCTTTCGCACCGAAATGCCGCAGAAAGGAAAACGTGGATAACGGCTCGAACATCGCTGACCACACGGTGTTGTAATTTATCCCGCTCGCCATGACGGCCACCAGGACTTCGTCGGGGGCGAGTTCGGGCATCGGCACGGAGCCGACATGGAGTGTCTTTCGGACATCTTTGTCCGCCACCCCCGTGAAACTCTCCACATCGTCCTTCCGCAGATGCGCGGCGGTGAATTCGGCGGGTACGGGCAGTCGGCGCAGCTCGTCCGCGTCGGCTCCCGCGACGACTGCCTCTGCGAGCACATCCATGCGGTTCCTCCTTCGGCTGTCCAATGGGTTGCACAGTGCGGCGGAACACCCGTCCCGCACAAGCGTTCGGCGACAATTCACCAGGATCGCTAATCGACCCCTGGCCCTGTCATCACTTTCCGAGTAGAGACCTCCCTATTTCCGTCGCTAATGTCCGGCTCACCCGCACTGGAAGGTGAGGAAATCCCATGGCAGAAGAGAGCGCGAACGCCGCTTGGGGCGAACGCATGGGCACGGCCGACCGGATCGTCGTAGGGGTGTTCGTCGGAGTTCCCTTTGTCGCGGTGATCGCGTCCGTGATCGTGCTGTGGGGGTGGGGGGTCACTTGGCACGATCTGGTGATCGGCGCGGTGATGTACGCCGTCGCCGTGCACGGCATCACCATCGGCTACCACCGCCTGTTCACGCACAAGGCGTTCAAGGCCGCCCGCCCCCTCAAGATCGCGCTTGCGGTGGCCGGGACGATGGCCGTCGAGGGCGACGCGATCACCTGGTGCGCCGATCACCGCCGCCACCACCAGTTCGCGGACCAGCCGGGAGACCCGCACTCCCCCTGGCGGTTCGGCACCTCCGTGCGCGCCCTGCTCAAGGGCATGGCGTGGGCGCACGTCGGCTGGACCTTCAACAACGACAAGACCAACAAGGAGAAGTACGTCCCCGACCTCCTCGCCGACCGCGATCTGATCCTGGTGGCGCGCTGGCAGCCGCTGATCGTGCTGTTCTCGTTCGGTGCGCCCGCCGTGGTCGGCGGCTTTTGGGGCGACGGCGGCTGGGACTCGGGCGCCGCCTGGTCCGCCTTCTTCTGGGCGGGACTCGTCCGCATCGGTCTGCTCCATCACGTCACCTGGTCGATCAACTCGATCTGCCACATCAGCGGGGCCCGCCCCTTCCGGGTGCGGGACCGTTCGGGCAATGTGTGGTGGCTCGCGCCGCTCTCCGGCGGCGAGTCCTGGCACAACCTCCATCACGCCGACCCGACGTCCGCCCGGCACGGTGTGCTGCGCGGGCAGCTCGACTCCAGCGCCCGGCTCATCCGCCTGTTCGAGCTGGCTTCCTGGGCCAGCGCGGTGCGGTGGCCGGACGAGCGGCGGCTGGCCCGCCTCTCCACCGGCGTCAGGGCGACTGCGGGGGAAGCCCAAGGCCCGCCGCCAGCGTCGGCCACGAAGCCTTGAACTCCCGCTGCCAGGAGGGCCAGGCGTGCGAGCCGCCACGGTAGAAGTTGACCGTCGCCGGGACTCCGGCGCGGTCCAGCTGCTTCGCGAATCCGTGTGCCTGGCTCCACAGCGTGCCCTCCAGGACCGCCCCTTCGAGGTTGCCGAAGTCGGTGCTGGGGATGCCGCTGCCCTGGGAGACATAGAGCCGTGTTCCCGCCAGGCTCTTGGCGAGGGCGGCGGGGTTGTGGCGGTTCCAGTTGTCGCGGTGCAGGAAGGGGCTGCCCCAGAGGGCGGAGGGGAGCTGGAGCTCCCGGGCGACGATGGCATTCATCACGGTCGGCATGCCGAGGGCCGTCGTGTCCAGGACTCCGCTGTACGAGGCCGCCGCGCCGAAGGTGCCGGGGTGCCGGGCGGCGAACGCCATGGCGCCGTAGCCACCGGTCGAGACTCCGGCGACGGCACGGGTGCCGTTCGCCCGGTAGGTGTCGCGCAGCAGTCCCGTCAACTCCTCGACCTGGAAGGTCTCGTAGTCGGGGGCGGTGGAGCTGCCGTGGTCCCACCAGTCGGTGGGGATGCCGGTGGGGCCCGACGCCGGGATCACGGTGAGGACGTCCTTGTCGGCGAGGAACTCCTCGACGTCCGTCTCGCGGGTCCAGGAGGTGTAGTCGTCGTGGGCGCCCTGGAGGAGATAGAGCACGGGCCAGGTGCGGTCCGGCTGTTCCTTGAAACGGGCGGGCAGGATGACGCGTACGGGGAGCTGTTTGCCCACGGCGGGTGAGGCCACGGTGAGGTCGACGGTGCGGGCGTCGAGCCACTTCTCACTCACGACGCGCGGGCCCTCGGCGGCCCGGGCCGCCGACGGAGCCGCGGTGGGCGCTCCCAGGGCGGTGGAGGTGCCGAGGGCGCCGCCGGTGGCGAGGAGCGCGGTGGCCGTGGCGAGGGCGGCGAGCTTCTTGCGTGGTCTGCGGTGCTTCTGCGGCATGGGGGTCCTCTTCTCGGGCGGCCGGGCGGACGGGAACGGGCGGGAAAGGTGAACGGTCAGGCGTCGGGCAGGTCTCGCGTCAGGAGTTCCGCGAGGGTGTCCACGACCGGGGGATCGAGCAGCGAGAGGTGGTGGCCCGGCAGCGGGGTCACCGTGAGGTCGGTGCAGTGGGCGTCCCAGCCGAGGCTTTCGTCGTCCCGTTCGTAACGGGTGTCGCGCACGGTGTGCGGGGCCGGTTCCGTCGCCCGGTAGAGGAGGGTCCGGCCGCTGTACGGGCCGGGCCTGTGGCGTTCACCACTGCGGAGGTCGAGGGCCGAGGTGCGCTGATGGTCGAGCACTGCCTGCGGGAGGTCGACGGCCTGTTCGAGGACCTTCATGACGAGGGCGATCTGCTCGGCGTCGTCGAGGCGCGCCAGTTCCTCGTAGGGCAGGGCGAGTTGGGTGCGGTAGGTGCGGGTGACGTACGCGGCGAAGTCGGCATAGCGGCGGCGGGCTTCCGCCACCGGGCTCAGCCCTGGAGGCACCGGCAAGGGCAGTACGGAGTCGAGGAGCACCAGAGCGCCGACGGTGCCGTGGGGCGCGAGGAGCCGCGCGGCCTCCTGGGCCAACAACCCTCCATAGGACCAACCACCCAGCAGCCATGGGCCGTTGGGAGCTGTCGCACGGATGCGTTCCGCGAAGTCCGCCGCGCGGGGCCCGACGTCCTCCGGGGCCGCCAGCCGGTCGAAGCCGTACACGGGGCGGGAGCCGGAGAGGCGTTCGGCGAGGCGTGCGTACACCTCGGAGCTGCCGCCCGCCGCGTGGGCCAGGAAGAGGGGGGTGCCGTGGCCCGAGTCCGCCAGAACGCGGAAGGGGCCTTCGACGGACGTCGCCCTGGGCTCCTCCCCCACCCGACCGGGAGCTCGGCCCCGCCCCTCGGGCCGACGGTCCGGCAGGAACTCCGCGACCCCTCTCAGCGTCGCCTGCCGCAGCAGCACCCCCGGCTCCACCTCCACCCCGAACTCCCGCTCCACCGCGGCCCCGACGCGCGCCGCGGTGAGCGAGTCCAGCCCCAGGTCGGTGAGCGGAGTGTCGGCGTCGATGCGGTCCGGGGTGTAGCCCATGACGTCGGCCACGCAGCCGCGGAGGCGGTCGAGCGGCCCCGTGGCACGGGCGGGGGCCGGCGCGGGACGTGGTGTCGCGTGCGGGCCGGGTGCCTCCCCCGCCCAGAAGCGGCGGTGCCGCCAGCGAGGCGTCGGGACGTCGACGATGCGCGCGCCTGGATGCAGGCCCTGAAGTGACGCCGGCCCGCCGACGCCTCGTACGAGCAGCGATGCCAGCGACGTACGGAAGGTGAGGGCGTCGTCGGTGCCGCGGCGCAGGGTCGGCAGGATCAGCGAGTCCTCGGCCCCCGCGTCCCGCAGCGTCTCGGTCAGCGGGTGCAACTGCGTGGGGTGCGGCGCCACTTCGAGGAACAGCCGGTGGCCGTCGTCGGCGGCGGCGCGTACCGCCTGCGTGAAGCGGACCGGGCGCCGCAGATTGGCCACCCAGTAGTCGGCGTCGCAGGGCGCGGGGTCGCGCGGGTCGGCGAGGACGGTGGAGTAGCGGCGGCAGCCGGGCCGCGCGTGGGGCACGGCGCCGAGTTCCCGGGTGAACGCGCCGAGCAGCGGGTCGACGTCGGGCGAGTGCCCGGCGCCGGTGACGCGCAGGGAGCGGGCGAAGCCGCCCTCTCCGGTCACGCGGTCGACGAGTCCGCGCACGTCGTCCGCGGAGCCGGTGACCACGCTCTGTGCGGGCGACGCGTGCACGGCGACCTGCAGCGTGCGGAAGTCGGCGGCCAGGGCCGCGATGTGCTCGCCGGGGCGGTCCACCACGGCCATGGCGCCGCCCGTGAGCCCGGCGAGGAGCCGCGAACGGATCGCGACGACGCGCGCGCCGGTGGCCACGTCGAGGGCGCCACAGGCCACGGCCGCGGCGATCTCCCCCAGGGAGTGGCCGATCACGGCCGCGGGCTCGAAGCCGTACGACCTCCACAGCTCGGCGAGGGCGACCTGCATCCCGAAGAGGGCGGGCATGACGACGGCCGTCGATGTCAGCTCGGCTCCGGCGTCCATGCAGTCCCGCAGGGAGATGCCGGCCCGCTCGCGCAGCAGCGGTTCGAGGCGGTCGACCGATGCGGCGAACTCCGGCTCCGTGGCGAGGAGTTCGGTTCCCATGCCGGGCCACTGCGACCCGTACCCGGAGAACACCCACACCGCCCCGGGACCGCCCCCGGACGTGGGTGGCGCCCCCACGACCACCCGCCCGTCGGGCTCCCGTCCGGCCAGGCGGGCCAGGGCCGTGGTCAGCTCAGCGCGGTCGCGGGCGACGACCGCCGCCTTGTGGCGGCCACGCCCCACGCGGCCGGAGAGGGTGCGGGCCAGATCCGCCGGGCGGACGGAGCGGCTGTCCGGTGCCGACAGCCACTGGGCCAGCTCTCCCGCGTACGTGCGGACGCGGTCCTCGGTGACGCCGTCGAGCAGGGTCACGGCCGGGGCGGTGACCGCCGGGCGTGGGCCGCGCGGCACCCGGTGTTCGGCGAGGACCACGTGCGCGTTGGTGCCTCCGAAGCCGAACGCCGAGACTCCCGCCCGTGCCGTGCCCGAGTAGCGGGGCCACGGCTCGGCCCCCGTGACGACGCGCAGGCCCAGCGCGTCGAGGTCGGCGTGCGGGCCCGGTGCGGTGAAGTGCAGGTGGGGCGGGATCTCGTCGTGGTGCAGGGCAAGGGCCGTCTTGATGAACCCGGCGATGCCCGCCGCGGCCTCCAGGTGGCCGATGTTCGTCTTCACCGAGCCGATGAGCAGCGGCTGGTCGGCGGCCCGCCCCTGCGCCGCGCCGAGGGCGGCGGAGAGCGCGGACGCCTCGATCGGGTCGCCGAGCGCCGTGCCCGTGCCGTGTGCCTCGACGTAGTCCACCGAAGCGGCCTCCGTGGCGTGGCACTGCTCAAGGAGTGTGCGCTGGGCGTCCGCGCTGGGCGCGGTGAGTCCGTTGGAACGCCCGTCGGAGTTGACCGCGGTGGCCTCGATGACCGCGAGGACACGGTCGCCGTCGCGTTCGGCGTCCGCGAGGCGCTTGAGGACGACGACCCCGCATCCCTCGCCGCGCACCATGCCGTCGGCCGACACGTCGAACGCCTTGCAGCGCCCGTCGGCGGCCAGCGCCCCCGCACGCTGGAAACCGAGTGTCACCGCCGGGGAGAGGAGCAGGTTCACCCCGGCGGCGAGCGCCCTGTCGCTCTCCCCCGCGCCGAGGCTGCGTACCGCGTGGTGCACGGCGACGAGCGAGGAGGAGCACGCCGTGTCGACCGCCATGCTCGGGCCACGCAGGTCCAGGAGATAGGAGAGGCGGTTCGCGGCGATGCTCAGGGCCGCGCCCGGCGGGGTCCAGGCGCCGATCGACTCCGGTACGGCGGTGGTGAGATGGGCGTATTCGTTGCCGCTGATGCCCACGAAGACTCCGGTACGGGTGCCCGCGAGGGACGGCACGGGCAGCGCCGCGTGGTCGACGGCCTCGCGGGCGACCTCCAGGAGCATGCGCTGCTGCGGGTCCATGGCGGTGGCCTCGTCCGCGCCGATGCCGAAGAACTCGGCGTCGAAGCCCGCCACGCCGTCGATGCCCCCGTCCCCGACGAAGCCGCCGTGCCTGCTGAGGTCGTCCGGCAGGCTCCTGCCCTCCCGCACGAAGGGCGCCCAGCGGTCGTCGCCGATGGTGCCCACGGCGTCGCGGCCCTCGCTCAGGAGCCGCCAGAACGCGGCGGGCGAAGTGACGCCACCGGGCAGCCGGCAGCCGATGCCGATGACCGCGACCGGCGCGTCGGCTCCCGCGGGCGGTGTGCCCGCGGCCCTCCGCACCGACGGCGACCCGCCGTGCTCCGGTTCGCCGCGCGCCACCCGCTCCGTGAGCGCGCCGATCGTCGACGCCTCCCAGAGCAGCGTCGCGGGCAGCCGGGTGCCCGCGAGGTCGCTGAGGCGTGCCGTGAGGACGACCGCGTCGCGTGAGGTGAGACCCAGTTCCGCCAGCGGGCGGTCGTCGGCGATCTCGTCGGCCGCGAGGCCGTACCAGGCGCTCAGGCTGTCGACGATCGCGGCCCGGATCTCCGCCTGACCCGCCTGGCTCATCGCGCGTCCTCCGTGCCGCTCCGGCCGCCGTCGCTCCGGCCGCCGTCGCCGAATGCGCCGAGCAGGTAGCGCGCCCGGCCCGCGGCCCGCGCGACCTTGCCGCTGCTCGTCCTGGGCAGCGAGCCCGGCGGGATGAGGAGGAGTTCGGCGAGGCGCAGTCCGTGCCGGGCCGACACGGCTGCCGTGGCGGTGCGCAGGGCGGCGAGCCGGTCCTGTTCCGTGGGCTCCGCGCCCCGCCGGTGCTCGGCGACGACGACCAGGACGTCGCTCTCCGTGCCGGTCCAGGGCACGCAGAACGCGGCGAGCCGGTCCCTGCGCACGAGGTCGACGGCGGACTGCACGGTCTCCTCGACGTCCTGGGGGTAGTGGTTCCTGCCGTCCACGATGATCAGGTCCTTGAGCCGCCCGGTGACGTAGAGCCGCCCGTCGTGGAGCGCGCCGAGGTCGCCCGTGCGCAGCCATCCCGGCTCGCCGTCCCCGCCGGTGGCGTCGGGCGGACGGAAGCCGAACACCTCTTCCGAGAGTCCGTTCCGTTTCCAGTAGCAGAGGCCGATGTTGGGGCCGCGCAGCAGGATCTCGCCGACCTCGCCCGTCTCCCGTGCGGCGCCGGTGGCCGGGTCGGCGATGCGCAGCTCCTGCCCTGCCGGGGTGCCGCAGGCGACCAGGTGTGTCGCGTCCGGGTCGGTCAACTCCCTTACGTCGAGGCGACCTTCGGACAGGTACAACGGGTCGCAGGCCAGAACGGTGGGCGGTGCGTCGAAGGTGTCCGTCGTGACGAAGACGGTGGCCTCGGCGAGGCCGTACGCCGGGCAGTGCGCCGCGGGGGCGAGTCCCGCCTCGGCGAACGCGTCGCGGAAGCGGTCGACCGTGCCGGGGCGCACGGGTTCGCTGCCGTTGATGAGGACCTTGACGCGCTCCAGGCGCAGCTCGGCGGCCTCGTCCCTGTCGATCCTGCTCGCGCAGTAGTCGTAGGCGAAGTTGGGGGCCGCGCTGATCGTCCCGGGGTATGCGGCGAGCAGCCGCAGCCAGCGCACGGGGTGTTCGAGGAAGGCGACCGGGTCCATGAGGACCGAGGGGAAGCCGCCGACGACGGGCGCGGCCACGCTCAGGACGAGGCCCATGTCGTGGAAGAGCGGCAGCCAGCCGACCGTCGTGTGGCCCGCCGCCTCGGCCTCGAAGGCTTCGATGGCCTGCCGGGCGTTGGCCACCACGTTGGCATGGCTGATCACGACGCCCGCCGGGCTGCGCGTGGAGCCGGAGGTGTACTGGAGGTAGGCGATGTCGTCCGGTTCGAGCCGCTCGGGAAGGGTGAACGCCGGGGTATCGCCCGGCTGGTCGACCAGGACGACGGGCACCGGCGGCAGTCCTTGCGCGGCCATGAATCGCTCGATCCCGGGAGCCGTTCCCGCGTCGGCCAGCACGCAGGACGGCTCGCAGTCGGCGAGGACCGCCGCCAACCGGCCCTCATGGCCGGGGAGTCCGGGGCTGAACAGCGGCACCGCGATCACCCCCGCGTAGAGACAGCCGAGGAACGCAGCCGCGTAGTCGAGACCCTGCGGGAGCAGCAGGGCCGCTCGTTCGCCGGGGCCCGCCATCGCCGCGAGCCGTCCGGCGATCGCGCGGGCGCGGACGTCGAGACCGTGCCAGCCGAGGGTGTGGTGCAGGCCGGGGGATGACGGATCGGGGAACTCCACGTAGGTGAAGGCACGTTGGTGCGGCCGGTTGACGGCCCAGTGCGCCAAGTGGTCGGTCAGCAGGGGGCCTTCGGACGGCTGAGGTGTCTGCGGGGCGGACATGGCGGCTCCAACTGGACAGCGCGGGGACCGGGACGGGCGGCGCGGGGACCTGCACGAGCGGTGCACCAGGTTCCGCCCCGGTGTGACCCGTGAGTAAGACGGGTTGCTGACAGATCGTCTGACAACCTCTGTCACTTCACTGACAAGGCGCCGCACCGGATTCGGCGTCGCGGGCAGCAGCGACGGCAGCCACGGGGCCGGAGAATCCGGCAGCGGAACCGCATCGCGATCGAGGGGAGCCGCACGTGGGCCGGGGCAGGCTGACCGCTCTTCTGGCGATGCTCGCCCTTGCCGGTTTCATCACGACCCTCGACAACACCGTCATCAACGTCGCCCTGCCGACCGTGCAGCGCGATCTCGGCCTGACGGTCACCGACTTGGAGTGGGTGGCCACCAGCTACGTGCTGAGCTTCGGCTCGCTCCTTCCGGCCGGCGGCAGGCTCACGGATCTGCTGGGCCGTCGGACGGTGCTCGCGGCGGGCGTCATCGTGTTCACCGCGGCATCGCTGGCGGCCGCCCTCGCGGACAGCGGCGGGACGCTCATCGCGGCGCGTACCGTGCAGGGTGTGGGGGCGGCGCTCGTCATCCCGGCCTCGCTCGCGGTGGTCGCCGCCGATCTGCCCGCCCGCAGGCGCGCCTTGGCGGTCGGCCTATGGACGGCGGCCCTCGCGGTCGCGCTGGCGCTCGGCCCCGTGGTGGGCGGGTACGTCACCGAACGGTGGGACTGGAGCTGGGTGTTCCTGCTCAACGTCCCCTTCGGCGCCCTCGCCCTGCTCCTCGTGCCCGCCGTGCCCCGCGCCGTCACACCCGTGCGCCATGGCCTGCTGCCGCTCCTGGACCTGCCGGGCGTCGCGCTGTCGACGACTTCCCTCTTCCTCCTCACGTACGGCCTGGTCAGGGGCGGCGAGCACAGTTTCAGCACGCCGCCGGTGCCGCTCTGCCTCTGGCTCTCGGCGGCCACCGGGATCGCGTTCGTCGTCGTCGAGTCGCGCACGTTCCTGCCGCTGGTGGATCTGCGGCTGCTGCGCAACCGGTCCCTGAGCGGCGGCGCGGCGGCTCAGGTGCTGTGGGGCATCGGCGTCAACGGCGTGTTCTTCTTCACCGCGCTCTACCTCCAGCGCGTGCTCGGCTTCTCCCCCACCAAGGCCGGTCTCGCCTTTCTGCCGCTGGCCGGCGCGCTGCTCGTGACGACGCCCTTCGCCGAGCGCGCGGCCAAGGCGGTGGGGGCGCACTGGTCGATCGCCGGGGGACTCGTGCTGGTCGCGGGCGGCCTGGTGTGGGTGTCGGGCACGGGGTTGCACGCGCAGTACTGGGATCTGCAGCCGGGGCTGCTCGTGATCGGCGTCGGGTCGGCCCTGACGACTCCGCTGACGGTACGTTCCGTCGCCGATGTCCCCACGACGCGCACCGGCATGGCTTCGGGCCTGGTGAGCGCGGCCCGTGAGATCTCCGGGGTGTTCGGGGTCGTCCTGGTCGGCGTCGTCCTGACCCGCACGGAACGCACCGCGCTGCGGGATGGCGCCGAGCCCCGCAGCGCCTTCCTGGACGGCTACGACACGGGGCTGCAACTCGCCGCCCTCTGCGTCCTGTTGGGCGCCGTCGTCACCGCCACAACGCTCCGGCGGCCCGCCCGCCACCGGCGGTCAGGGGCACCTTCCGCAGTCAAACGAACCCGTCCCCCGGTGCGTCGGTGACGCACTGATGCGGCCAGGGATCGCGGGCCCAGCCATGCCTCCGCGATCCGCCCCTCCGCCTCCTCGACGACCCGCTACCCCCTCGACGAGCCCGTGCCGCCGAGCACGGTCACATAGCCGTCCGGGCCCAGTACCGCGATATCGCCCGTACGCAGCCACCCATCGGGCAGCAGCCGCCGCCCCGTCCCCACCGGGTCGCCCCAGTAGCCCGCGCACACCTGCGGCCCCCGCACCAGGAGTTCACCGGCGTGCCCCAGGGGCAGCTCCACCCCGGGGGCGCCCTCCTGGCCGATGCGGATCTCGGTACCGGGCAGGGGCAGGCCTGACGTGCCGGGGCGGGCATTGGCACCGCGGGGGTTGGCGAGGACGGCACCCGCAGCCTCCGGGATGCCGTATCCCTCGACGAGCACCGCGTCGACCGACTCGCGGACGCGGTCGGCGGTCGCGGCATCCAGCATCCCGGTCAGCCAGGTCCGCACCGTGGCGAGGGCCTCCAACTCGTGGGCCGGGCGCCGGAGAAGGCTCCGACAGTCGGCGGGCTCGGCCGACAGGAGTGTCACTTTCCGGCGGCGTGCCGTGCGCAGGAGCGTCTGCGGCTCGGCGGTCGGCAGGAGGACGGTCCGCGTCCCGGTGAGCAGCGGGGCGGTCAGGCCGAACAGCAGGCCGTGCGGACGCCACAGGGGCGTGACGGCAAGTGCGGTCTCTTGTCCGTCACGCAACTGTGGATGCCACAGGGCCAGTTGATGGGCAGCCGCGACGAGGTTCGTGTGCGTGAGCATCGCCGCGGGCCCGTCGGCGGTGACGTACGCGAGGGCGGCAAGGCCACCCGGCTCCGGCCCGCGATCCGTCGACTCCGGCCCGCGGTCCCCCGGCTTCGACCGGGCCGGCTTCCGCGGACAGCCGCCACGCGGCCACTCCCCGCCGATCGGAACGGTGACGACATCCCGTACGTACGTGTCTTCACGCACCGTGTCGAGCCGCTCCCCCGCCGACTCGCCCACGATCGCCACCACAGCGCCCGCATCCGCCAGTTGATGCCGCATGGTCTGCCGTGAGGCGTCCGGGTCGATCGTCACCGCGACCGCCCCGAGCCGCAGCACCGCATGCCACGCCACCGCGAACCACGGACAGTTGGGCAGCACCAACGCCACCCGGTCACCGTGCCGGACACCCAGCGTCCGCAACGTGTCGGCGCATGCGCCCGCGGCGCGGTGCAGCCCTCGAAAGCCGGATCTGCGGCCGTGGCGCCGGGCCGCCGCTTCGAGCAGGCCGGGGAGCGTGACGTCGGGGACCCGCAGACAGTGAGGTACCCCGGCGGCATAGAACCGGAGCCACGGCTGTGGGTCCGGGGCCATCACCTGTGGCTCGGTCATGACCTGATCGTGGCGCAGGAGGGCGGGTCGCCACTTGTCCCTCGCGCACAGTTCCGGCCCGGCGGGCTGTGGCTCCGCTGACTATCGACGTCCGATTACCGCTCCGTAACTTCACGGCGTGCACAGCTGTCCCCCTCGAAGAACCTCGAACCCCCTCGCAGCAACCTCGAACCGACCGAAGGAGCACCCCGTGCACAGGCCACGAGCGAAACGGAAGAAGAGACTGCTCGCGCTGACCGCCGCCGCGGCCCTCGCGGGCCTGGGTCTCGGCGTGCCGGCCGTGACGGCGGGCGCCGCAGCGACCCCGGACGCCTCGGCGGCGTGCGACGCCCCGGACGGGCGGATCTACCAGGTGCCTGGGTCCGTCCCGAGCGATCCGGGCAGCGTCATCGCCTGCCGGACGACCGCGCTCCCCCACGTGCCGGGCAACATCCCGATGCACGCCTGGAAGGTCCAGTACAGCTCGCAGGACAACACGGGCAAGCCGGTGGCGGTCTCCGGCACCGTGGCCGTGCCGGACGCCCAGTGGAAGGGGCGCGGCAGCCGTCCCGTCGTGGCGTTCAGCCCCGGGACGCTGGGGCTCGGTTCGCAGTGCGCGTTCTCGAAGCAGTTGGCGGGCGCCTTCCAGGACGAGTACGAGGGCGAGAACATCGCGGCGCTCCTGAAGGCCGGGTACGCCGTCGCCGCGACGGACGGGGCGGGCTATCTGGACGGCCGGACCCACCCGTACGTCTCCGGCGCCGACGCCGGGCACGCGCTCCTCGACATCGCGCGCAGCGCGTCCGCGATCCCGGGCAGCGGCCTCGACCCGAGGGCGAAGGTCGCCCTCTGGGGCTACTCCGAAGGCGGTGCGGCCAGCCTGTGGGCGGCCCAGCTCGCGGCTTCGTACGCCCCTGAACTCGATGTCGTGGGCGACGCGTCCGGCGGTGTGCCCGGCGATCTGAAAGTGGTCGCCAAGGGGCTGAACGGCGGTCCGTTCGCGGGGTTCCTGGTCGATGCCGTGCTCGGTCTTTCGGCCGCGCACCCCCGGATGCCGTTCGACGAGCTCATGAACGACCAGGGCCGGGAAACCCTGAGGAAGGCCAGGTCGCACTGTCTGGCGGGCACGATCTCGACCCTCGCGGGCCAGAAGATCGAGGACAACACCAAGGACGGTCTGAGCCTGGAGCAGCTCTACGCGCTCAAGGGCACGGACGGCAGGACGTGGGGCCAGGTCGTCGACGCCCAGAAGCTCGGCGTCGGCGTCGGGCGCCCCGGCTCCGGAGCCGAGTACGAGATCGGCTTCCCGGTCCTGCAGTACCGCGGGGCGCTGGAGGAGGTCATCCCCATCGAGACGGAGGACGCGACGCGCACGGCGTACTGCAAGGGGAACATCACCACCCAGTGGAAGGTCTATCCGGGCGAGCACCTGACGACCGATCAACTCGCGAAGGGCGACACGGTCAAGTGGCTCGGCGACCGGTTCGAGGGAAAACCGGAGTTCGGCAACTGCCTGCTGCCGTGAGTTGTTTCGCACTCGCTGCCTCTTGTCACCCGGGTGACAGGAGGCAGCATCATGTCTGTCCGTCTTCGACGGGCCGCCACGGACCGGTGGCGGTATCTTCACCAAACCTTTGTCCCCCGCGCGCAGAGGGAGCACCCCATGGTGAACGGTTCGACGCCGCCCGCCGGCACACCCCCGGCAGGCGCCCCCGCGTCCGCGGGCACCCCGGCAGAGGAGTCGTACGCCGCGTTCCGGGCCTTCCCCTCGGGCCTCCACGACCATGTGCGGCCGTTCCTCGACGACATCACGTCGGAGGTGGTGCGGGCGATCCGCACGGAGATACCGGAGTACGCGCGGCCGACCGACGACACGTACATGCATGTCGTGAACCGCGGTGTGGAGCAGGCCCTTGAGGGGTTCCTGGCCCGCATGGCCCACCCGGACACCGACTGGGAGTCGGTGAAGGCCACCTACCAGAACATCGGCAGGGGCGAGGCGGACGAGGGCCGCAGCCTCGACTCCTTCCAGTCCGCGCTGCGCCTCGGCGCGCGCGTCACGTGGCGCCGGGTCAACGCCCTGGTCGACGCCGACCTGTTGCCGCACACCGTGCTTGCCGCTTTCGGCGAGGCGCTGTTCGTGCACCTGGACGAGATGGCCGCGGCGACAACGGCGGGCTACACCGAGGCCAGGCTGCACGCGGCGGGCGAGCTGCAGCAGCGCCGCGCGCGCCTCATCGACCTGCTGACCGCCGATCCTCCCGCGTCGGCGGAGGCCATCGCCGATCTCGCGCAGGCCGCCCAGTGGCCCATCCCGCGCGAGGTGGCCGTCGTCGTCATCGACCACGTCCTCACCCCGGATACCGTCAGCCCCATCGTGCCGCCGGAGTTCCTCGCCCGCTTCTCCGAGCAGCCCGGCTGCATCGTGGTGCCCGACCCGGAGGGGCCGGGCAGGGCCCGGTCGATCGCCGCCGCGTTACAGGGCCTGCGCGCGGTGATCGGGCCCACCGTCGCCCTGCACGAGGGGGCGCGCTCGCTGCGCTGGGCGCTGGACGCCCTGGGCCTGTCCCGGCGCGGCATCCTGCCCCGCGCGGGCCTGCTGCACTGCGCCGATCACCTGGCGACGTTGCTGCTCTTCCAGGACGAGGCGCTGATCGACGCGCTCGCGCAGCGGCATCTGCTGCCCCTTCAGGAGGTGCGCTCACCGCAGCGTGAGCGCCTCGCCGAGACCCTGCTGTGCTGGCTGCGGTGCGGGCACAACGCGAGCGAGGTCGCCACGCGCCTCGCCGTGCATCCGCAGACGGTCCGCTACCGCCTGCGGCAGCTGGACGAGGTGTTCGGCGACCGGCTGCACGATCCGGTGGCGCAGTTCGAGATGCAGCTGGCGCTGCACGCGTTGAGCCTGCGGCCCGCCGCGGAGTGATGCCCGCGTCACGCAGCACACGGCTCGCGCGCCTCCGGCCCGGTTTCTCTCTCGCACGAGGTCACAAGTACGCTCTGCGAGCGATGAGTTGGCGCCCTTGATGGAGTCAAAACTCATACAAAGGGAAACCGAGACACACCGGGCCGCGCACAAGGTTCGCGACCCCCACCCGGAGGTACGACCATGTGCGCCCACCAGCCCCCTTGCCCGCCCGCCGACAGCGCCGACCATCTGGCCGCCCTGATCCTCTCCGCCCACCCCGAACAGGGCTGGAGCCTGCTGTGCAACGGCGCCATCGTCTTCGACGACACCGGTGAAATCCTGCCGGACGGACGGGTGGTGGTGGTGACGCGACGGCCGGTGATGGCGGTCTGAGCGCGGTACTGCCAGGCGCCCTCCCTACGGGTGCACGGGCGGCTGCCCCGCAGCACCCGCTCGCCACGAGCGCTCGATCTCCCGCATCAGCGCCGGGTAGACGAGCCACAGCCGGAACGGCTTGATCGCGGCCATGTAGACGGCGCCGAACCGGCCGTTCGGCTTCACCAGGACCGTCATCTGGCCGCGGTAGCCGCCGGATTCGCCGGGCACCCAGCCCAGGTGCATGATCGTGTGCACCGTGCCGTTGGCCAGCTCCGCCGCCCACTCGTCCTTGAGCAGATACACCGGGGTGAGCGGGAACCCTGCGGATTCCGGGCCCCTGGGGGCCTCGCGCATCTCGTCCGGCAGCCGGTCCCGGAGCGAGGCCACCCGCGTGCCCAGGCCGGCCTTCGGGCGGTCCCAGCCGAACACCGAGCCGATCTTCCAGCGGGCCGCCCACACCACGCGTACGAGGAGCGGCGCGCCCTCCGGGAAGTTGTCGCCCGAGACGGTCTGCTCCACCAGCCGGGGGAAGTCCTCGGGGCCGCCCGGTGTGGGCAGCGCCCACACGTCCTCCACCTGGAAGTCGGGGGCGATCTCATGGATGCGCCACGGGCGTGACGTGTGCGCGCTCTTCGGCAGCTTCATTCCTGAACCTCCGGTTTCATTCCTGAACAGCCGGCTTCGTTCCTGAATCTCCGTGCGGCAGGCCCAACAGCCCCCGTATCGCTCTCTCCGCGAGTACGACGTCATGGGGGGCGTGTCCGGCGACGCTGCTCACCAGGCCTTCGAGGGTGCCGATGTAGGCGAGCGCGACCTCCCGCGGCGGTGGCCCCGGGGGGATGGCGCCGCTCTCGCGTCCCGCGGAGATCCGGTCGACGCACCGGGTGGTGAGCCGGTCGACGACTTCGGCGAGCGCGTGGCCGACCGCGTGATCCTGTCCGGCGAACTCGACCGACAGCGCCCTCATCACCCTGGCCACGTCACGGCGGCAGTACACGGCGTGCCCCCGCGCCATCGCCAGGAGCGCCGCGACGGGGTCGGGCTCCTCGTCCGCCGGGGCGCCGACCTCGGCGTTCCAGGTCTCCTCGACCCACTGCACCACGGCGAGCGCCAGGTCTTCCTTGTTGGCGAACAGGTGGTAGAGGGCGCCGCGGGTGTAGCCCGCCTCGGCCGCCACCCGTTCGAGCGCCACGTTGCCGTATCCGTACGTGGAGAACCCTCGCGCCGCGGACTCCAGCAGGGCGCTCCTGGTCCGGGCGCGCCGGTCCGCCTGCTTCTCACGAGGACGCGCCGGGCCTGCCGTCATCGCCGTGCTGTCCCCGATGCGAATTCACATACAGACATGTATGTAGGTTACTCCGGGGCGATCGCGCCGAGCAATGCCCGCGCGCACAGGTCCCGCACCTGCTCGCGCGGCAGTTCGGGCTCGTCCAGCCACTCCAGGCAGACGGTCACCATGAAGGCGAGCCAGCCGCGCACGGCCAGCCGCAGGGTGGGCAGTTCGTGCGGGGTGGTCGCCGTCCGGGGGTCCGCGGCGAGGGCGGCCAGGATCTGGTCCTCGTGGGCCGCGAGGCCTTCGCGGTAGATCCTGCGGACCGTGACGTCACCCGTCTCCTCCGCCCGGTGGAAGGCACGGAAGCCCTCGGCGTGCGACTCGACGTACGCGAGGAACGTATCGAGGCCCGTGCCGATCTGGTCGCGGACCGGGACTCCCGGCACGGCCGCCGTCAGCCGCAGCATGCGGTGGCTCTCGCGCTGCACCACGGCGGCGAAGAAGTCGCTCTTGGTCGGGAAATAGTGGTACAGCAGGCCGCGCGAGACTCCGGCGATCTCCGCCACCCGCTCGACCCACACGTCGTCGTACGGATTCTGGGCGAAGAGCCGCGCCCCTGCCGAGAGCAGCTGCTCCCTGCGCTCCTCCGTGCTGAGTCTGCGGCGCGTGCGTTCCTGCGGGTTCGCGGCCATGAGCGCACTTTACTTGACGCGGATTCAATAGCGGGACCAGACTGATATCCCTTATTGAATCCGCGTACAACAGGCTCAACGGGTCTGCGGCACAAGGGAGATGGCACACATGGCGCAGGCGTCCCAGGCATCGCAGGCATCGCAGGTGACGGAGGGTGCCGAGCCCCCCAAGGGGTTCCGCAGCGCCGAGCTCGGCTGGCCGCGCCTCGACCTCATCCCGCATCCGCCGCGCCGTCTGCCCCTGGTCGGCGACATCCTCGGCGCCCATGTCCGGACACCCGTGCAGGATTCGATGCGGATCGGCAGCGGCCTGGGGCCCATCTTCCGCCGCAAGGCGTTCGGCAAGGAGATCGTCTTCGTCTGGGGCGCCGCGCTCGCGGCCGAACTGGCCGACGAATCACGGTTCGCCAAGCATGTGGGCCTGGGCGTCGCCAACCTGCGGCCGGTGGCCGGTGACGGCCTGTTCACCGCGTACAACCACGAGCCCAACTGGCAGCTCGCGCACGACATCCTCGCGCCGGGCTTCAGCCGGGACGCGATGGCCGGCTACCACCCGCTGATGCTGGACGTCGCCCGGCAGCTGACCGGCCGCTGGGACGCGAGCGAGTCCGCGGGGCGGTCCGTGGACGTGCCCGGCGACATGACGAAGCTGACCCTGGAGACGATCGCCCGCACCGGGTTCGGGCACGACTTCGGCTCCTTCGAGCGGTCCCGGCCGCATCCCTTCGTGTCGGCCATGGTCGGCACGCTCTCCTACGCCCAGCGCCGCAACGTCGTGCCGCCCGGTCTCGCCCCGCTGCTGCTGCGCGGCGCCACCCGGCGCAACACCGCCGACATGGCGTATCTCAACCGCACCGTCGACGACGTGGTCGCGGCCCGCCGCGCCGCGCCGGGTCCCGGCGACGGCGATCTGCTCGACCGGATGCTGGAGGTCTCCCACCCCGAGACCGGTGAGCGGCTCTCCGCCGAGAACATCCGCCGTCAGGTCATCACCTTCCTGGTGGCCGGGCACGAGACGACGTCGGGCGCCCTGTCGTTCGCCCTGCACTACCTCGCGCGCTCCCCCGAAGTCCTGGCCCGCGCCCAGGCGGAGGTCGACGAGGTCTGGGGTGACGCGGAGGAGCCCGCGTACGAGCAGGTCGCCAAGCTCCGTTATCTGCGGCGCGTCCTGGACGAGTCGCTGCGGCTGTGGCCGACCGCGCCCGGTTTCTCGCGCCAGGCCCTGCACGACACGACGATCGGCGGTGAGCACCCGATGCGTGAGGGTGCCTGGGCGCTCGTCCTCGCCACGCTGCTGCACCGCGATCCGGCGGCGTGGGGCGAGCGGCCCGAGGAGTTCGACCCCGACCGGTTCACTCCCGCGGCCGTACGGGCGCGGCCCGCTCATGTCTTCAAGCCGTTCGGCACGGGCGCGCGGGCCTGTATCGGCCGTCAGTTCGCGCTGCACGAGGCGACGTTGGTCCTCGGGCTGCTCCTACGCCGCTACGACCTGCACGCCGACCCCGCGTACCGGCTGCGGGTCGTCGAGCGCCTCACGCTCATACCGGAAGGCCTCACGCTACGGCTCACCCGCCGCGCCAGGGCCGCTTAGGGCCGATTGTCAGACCCGTGCGCAAGAGTGGAGGGTCCACCGGTGCCAGCCACCGGGCCTTCCGACCCCGCGCAGAGGAGCTCTCGACATGACCAGCACGCCGACCCCGGAACTGGCCGCCGCCCAGGCCTGCTTGCGGCTGCTGCACACCGCACGTGCCGCACTGTCCGGTCCCTCACCGGCCGCGGCGGCCTCGCTGCTCGCCGGGCCCATAGCGGAGGCGGACGAAGCGCTGCGCCGCGCGGGCCTGACGGGCAACGAGGCCGAGCTCCTGAACAGGATCTACGACCTCGAGCCCGACCGCCCCGACGCCCGGGCGTGCCCCGCCTCGGCTGGTTCGGCTCCGTCCACTCCTTAGAGTCCTGGAGAGCTACTCCTTGGACTCCTGGAGCTCCTCCGGCCCCGTCGATCGCTTCGGCCCCGTCGCTTCCGCGGGATCCGTCGCTTCCTTCGGCTTCCAGGTGAACTTGTCGCCGCCCACCCAGCGCACCAGATCCGGGTCGTCCACGTCGTGCACGACGAGACCCGCCTGAGCGGCCACCTCCAGGACATCGACGAGTTCCCTGGCCTCGCCGACCACCTCGCCGTCGAGCTCCACGATGCGGAAGGGCGGTCGGCCGGGGTTGACGCCAAGGACCGTGATCCGAGGGTTCGCCATATAGAGGTACGCACTTTCGGTCATGGGTGCAGGCTTCCACGCCGCGGCTCCGTCATGACCATCACGACCTGCCCGTTCGGCCGCTCGGGCTACGTACCGGTCGCCTCGGGGCGCCCCTACGCGTACGCCCCGAGGACATCCCGGGGACGAAGGCCGAGGCCGTGGTGGTGGGCGGGGAGGTGACGGTCGGGTAGCGCCGGGACGCCGTTCAGCAGAGGTCCTCGACCGCCTTGACGACCTGACCGGCGCCGTCCTCCGCCCCCATCCGGCGGGCGACGGCACCGGCGGCCTTCCGGTACGTGGGCTCACTCACCGCACGCCGGATCTGCTCGGCGAGGCGCTCCGCCGTGAGCTCCTTGAACGGGACGGGCGCGGTGGCCGCGCCGAGAGCGGCGATGCGCGATGCCCAGAAGGGCTGGTCCGCCGTAACGGGCACGGGAATCGCGGGCACCCCGGCCCGCAGCGCCGCCGCGGTGGTCCCGGCGCCCGCGTGGTGGACCACGGCGGCCATCCGCGGGAAGAGGAGCGCGTGGGGCACCTCGTCCACGGTGAGGATGTCGTCGCCGCGCGCCATCAGCCCGGCCCGTCCCTCCTGGAGGACTCCCCGCAGCCCGGCCCTGCGCAGCGCGGTCACGGCCAGCTCGCTCAGCCGCGCGCCGTCCCCCGCGGCCATGCTGCCGAATCCGATGAAGACGGGCGGCGGCCCGGCCCGCAGGAAGTCTTCGAAGGAGGCGGGCAGCGGGGTGTCCGGCTCATGGTGCGGCCACCAGTTGCCGACGACGTCGAGGCCGTCACGCCAGTCCGCGGGCCGGGGCACGACGGCGGCGCTGAACCCGTGCAGGACCGGCCACCGGGCCGCTTCCTGTCGCCGCCGGGCGGCACCCCTGCTCTCCCGGGGCAGCGAGAGGCGTGCCCGCAGGTCCGCGACCGCGTCGGCGTAGACACGGTCGGCCATGCGCGAGGCGAAGCGGCCGAGCGCCCGGTTGCCGGGGCCGCCGAGCGACCTGCCGCCGCTCACCACCGGGGCGAACTCCCGTGTGGGGTGGGTGGGTTGCAGATAGACACCCAGGGCCGGCACGTCCATCGACTCGGCGAGCTGCCGGCCCAGGGGCGCCGTGGTGGTCGAGAGCAGCAGCACGTCGGCGCCGGGCTCCGCGGCTTCCAGGAGCCCCGCGCCCAACTCCCGCACGAACGCGGCTGCCGTGCGCATCAGCTGCCGGTTTCCGCCGCGGCCCGCGCCGCCGGTATCGGCGGGCAACGGACGAAAGCCGAGCCCGGCCCCCCGCACGAGTGGCGCGAAGGGCTCCTGGGTGGCCAGGGTGACATCGTGCCCGGCCTCGCGCAGCCGAGCACCTAGCCCGGTGTACGGGGCGACATCACCGTACGACCCGGCGGCGGCGACAAGGACCCTCATCGCTCCCCCACCCCGTCCGCGACCTGCCCCGCGTTGGCCCGTATCGCCGCATGCAGGAACTCGGCCAGGCCGGGGAGCTGCTCCGAAGGGGGGATGACGAGGGCGTAGGCGCGGGGGTCTGCCGCGTAGTCGGCGGCGATGCGCAGGTGCATGGCGGGTGGGCAGGGTGTGAACCAGCGGCTGATGTGCAGGCGGTGTTCCTCGGCGAGGGCCATGGCCCGCTTCCCCTCGGCGGGCTCGCCCTCGGCGAAGGCCTTGATGAGGTCGGTCCGCCAGGCCGCCGCCTCGCCCATGATCCGGGCCCAGGCCTCCTTGGAGTGGGCGGCGGCGCGGCTCATCGCTTCCCGGTGTCCCGCGCTGTTCTCCCACTTGAGCCCGGCCTCGGTGGCGTAGCTCAGGTCGAAGGTGATCTCGCCGAACACCTCGAACCGCTCCTGGGGGCCGAGCGGCACGCCGGTCTGCTGCACCTCCATGGCCCGCTCGGCCACTTCCACCAGGCGTCCCAGCTTGCCGATCTGCTCCACCAGCGCCTTGCGCCGGGCCCTCAGCTGGTCGAGCGCGTTGGCCTGCGGGTCCTCGAGGATCTCCGCGATCTCCTCCAGGGCGAAGCCGAGTTCGCGGTAGAAGAGGATCTGCTGGAGGCGGGCCAGGTCGGCCTCACCGTACAGGCGGTACCCTCCCGGGCTCCGCTCGCTGGGCACGAGCAGCCCGGACCGGTCGTAGTGATGCAGCGTGCGGACGGTGACCCCCGCGAACCCGGAGACCTGCCCCACCGTGTAACTCATGGACCTCGCCTTTCGTCGCGTACAGCCTGCGGCCTGACGTGGCGTGAGGGTCAAGTCACCCGGGTTCACCGCTCAGCCGCGCCCTCCGCATCGGCCGTGCCCGACGATCAGCCTTGCTCGACGATCAGCCGTGCTCGACGGCCGGCGGGGCGAACGTGATCCGGGTCAGCGAGCCGTCGTCCGTCCACCTGACCTCTACGGTGTCGGCCGTGGCGCTCACCACGGTGGCCGCGTCCGCCAACGGCCCGGGGTCCGGCTCCGCGGTGAGCGTGGCCAGCGACGCGTACACGGCCGTGCCCTCCGCATCGGCCGTGAGGCGCGGCAGGCGGGCCCACCGGGTGAAGGCCGTGCCCTGGGGTGCGCGCGGCTCGTCCTGGTCCGTCCAGCCGTGCAACGGGTGGAGCGCGGAGAGCAGGGGCTCCTCGGGGCCCGTCGCCCAGCCCGTGTGCGTGACGCGGGCGCCGGGCGGTGCGCCGACGACGCGGTGCACACGCAGTTCGTGGCGCCCCTTGGCCACGGTGACGCTCTCCACGCGCAGCCCCGGCACCATGGGCGGGCCGCTCACGAAGGCGGGGGTGTGCCGGGACGCGGCCCAGCCCCACCCGTCGCCCTGACCTGCGCCCAGCGGCTGGATGCGGGTGCGGGCGCTGCGTACTCCCGCCACCTCGACAGCGATGTGGTTGTCCGGGGTGTTGCCGCGTGCCGTGGGGCCGGTCCGTGTGGAGTAGGCGTGGCGGGCGTAGAGCGGGTCCTCGTGGGCCGCCGACTCGGCCTCGTGCGGGCGCGCGTGGTCACTGCCGTGGTTGTGCAGCCGTACGATCCCGTCGGCGCGAGTGCTCTGCACGAGGAGGCCGGGTGCGGGCAGCGCGAGGACCGTGTCGCGGTTCTCGCTGGGGGCGGGTTCCTCCGTGGCGGTCCACAGCGGGTGGCCGGCCGGTGCCAGCAGGCCGACGAAAGCCTTCGACGCCCAGTACGGCGACGCGGGGCCGGAGTAGGACTGGAGGGTCGCGTCGTGCGGGCCGTGCCAGCCGAGGCTCAGGAGTCCGTCGGCCGCGACGGAGCCGCGGTCGAGGAAGTAGCGCAGAGACCCGCTGAGGATCCGGCGCGAGGCGCCGGGTGTCAGGGGTGTGTGGCCGGTGAGGGCGCCCAGGGCCACGGAGGCGCCCGCGGCGAAGCGGTAGGTCAGGGAGCGGCCGAAGTGGATCGGGGCGCCGTCGGCGCCGAAGAGCAGCCCGAAGCTCTCCAGGTGTGCGTGGAGGCGGGCGCCGTACGTGGCCAACTGTTCTGCGTCGGACGCCAGTTGAGCGTCCAGCGTCGGGTACAGGTGCAGCGCCCAGCCGTTGTAGTGGTCGAAGGCGCGGCCGTCGCCATCGGCGTACCAGCCCTGGCCGCGGTACCAGGTCTCCAGGAGCCCGAGCGCCCGCTCGCGCACCCTGGCCGTCTCCGCGTCACCGCGCCCCACCGACTCCAGGAATCCGGCCACGGTGTAGGGGAAGAGGTACCAGTTGTTGGGTGCGGGGACATGGCGTATCGCGCCGCGCAGCCACTCCTCCGCCCGGTCCTGTACGTCGGTGTCGAGCCGGTCCCACAGCCAGGGGCGGGTCAGCCGCAGGCCGAGGGCGACGGACGCGGACTCGACCATCGGCTGGCCCTGGACCTGGTGGTCGAGGATCACCGGCCAGGACTCGGCGTCGTCGCGGCCGGGTGTACGGGTGCCCGCCGCGAGCCCCGACGCGTACCGGTCGAGCCAGCCGTGCGGGTCCTTGCCCTCGGCGCCCGCCACGCGGAACGCGGCGGCCAGGAAGGTGCGGGCGTAGCCCTCAAGGCCGTCCGAGCGCACACCGGACGCCGAGGGGCGGCCCGGCAGGTCGAGCAGGGCACCGCGGGGTGTCGCCCACTTCCAGGCGGCGCCCAGGAGACCGTCGGCGGCGGCCTCCCAGTGCTCGCGCGTGTAACCGGTGTGGGGGCTCAACTCCCGGTCGTCTTCAGGCAGTCCGGGGAATCCGGACGGTCCGGGGATGCTCATGCGAGGTAGGCCAGCCTTTCGCGTCGTACGGCATGGGCGAAACCGTCGCCCGCGGCCCAGCGGCCGAGCTCGGTGACGGCGAGATCGGCGAGGCGCCCCCACTCGTTGCCCTGCGAACCCGCCAGGTGGGGGGTGATCATGACGTGGTCGCACTCCCACAACGGGTGCTCGGGAGGCAGGACTTCGGGGTCGGTGACATCGAGGACGGCGCGGACCCGGCCGGCCAGCGCGGCTTCGGTGAGGGCGTCCTGGTCGAGCACCGCGCCGCGGGCCGTGTTGATGAGCACCGCCTCGTGGCGCATCGCGGCGATCAGCTCACGGCCGACCAGGCCGCGGGTGGCGGGCAGCAGCGGGGTGTGGACGCTGACGACGTCGCTGCCCGCGAAGAGCTCCCCGATGCCGACCGGGCGTACGCCGAGCTCAAGGGCCTCCTCGTCGGAGACGTACGGGTCGTGCAGCAGGACCTGGAAGTCGTACGGGCGGAGGAGTTCGATGACGCGGCGGCCGATCATCGAGGCGGAGAGGATGCCGACCGTACGGCCGTAGTTGCCCACGCCGTGCGACAGGCCGAGCCATGCGTCGCGGCGCCGGGTGGCCTTGAACTCGCGCGCCCGCTCCATGACGTGCTTGCCGCTGAGCAGGATCATGGCGACGGTGTACTCGGCGACGGGCAGGGCGTTGGCCGCCGCAGCCGACGACACCTCGATGCCCCGGTCCCAGCACTCCGGGGTGATGTGGCCGCGTACCGACCCCGCGGTGTGGACGACGGCCCGCAGCCGGGGCGCCGCCGCGAGCGCGGCGGCGTCCAGCGGCGGACAGCCCCAGCCGGTGACCAGGACCTCCATGTCGCGGAGCACGGAGCGTGCCTCTTCGGTGGTGAAGTCGTCCAGGACGGTGTCCGGCGCCAGATCGCAGACCTGGCCGAGCGCGGCCAGGGCGTCGGGGCCGAGCACGGCCTGCGCCGCGTCCCGGCCCATGGCGAGCGCCGCACGCGGACGGTGGCTGCCGTTCATCAACACATTCCCTTTCACGTGGTCCACATGGTGCACACGGCTCACTTGACCGAGCCGACCGTGAGACCCGACTTCCAGAAGCGCTGCAGCAGGACGAAGGCGAGGATCAGCGGCAGCACCGCGAGGAGCGAGCCCATGATCACCACGGGGTAGTACTCGGGCGAGACGGTGGCCGAACTGTTCCACGTGTAGAGGCCGAGGCTGACCGGGTACAGCTTCTCGTCCGAAAGCATCACCATCGGCAGGAAGAAGTTGTTCCAGATGGCGGTGAGCTGGAAGAGGAACACCGTGACCAGGCCGGGGCCCAGCATCCGCAGGGAGACGCGCACATAGGTGGTGAGCTCCCCCGCACCGTCCACCCGGGCCGCTTCGAGGACCTCGTCGGGCACGTATCCCTGGCTGAAGATCCGCCCCAGATAGACGCCGAACGGGTTGAAGAGGACCGGGATGAACACCGCCCAGAAGGTGTCGACGACGCCCGTGGCCGACGCCATCAGATACAGCGGCAGCGCGAGCACGGTCTGCGGCACCATGACCGCCGCGAGCACCAGGCCGAAGGCCTTCTCCTTGTGCGGGAAGCGGTACTTGTCGAAGGCATAACCGCAGGCGACGCTCACCAGTGCGCTGATCGCGGCGCCCAGGACGGCGTACAGGAGGCTGTTGGTGTACCAGCGGCCGTAGAGGCCGCCGTCCATCGCGAACAGGTCGCGCAGGTTCCGCACGAAGGAGAAGTCGGTCAGCGAGAAGAAGTTGCTGCTGAACAGGGCGTCGCGGTTCTTGGAGGCGGCGAGCACCAGCCACAGGACGGGCAGCAGGGTGTAGAGGACCGCGATGCCGACCACGGTGTTGACGACGGTGCGGCCCAGGAGGCGGGGGCGGTGCGCGGTGAGGGTGTCGGCGCTCATCGTGCGGCCTCCTTCTGGGAGCGGTTGGTCCAGCGGGTGACGCCGTACGACAGGGCGACCGTGCACAGGAGCAGGATCACCGAGGCAGCGGCGGCGAGGCCGTAGTTGTTGCGGGTGAAGGCCGCGTCGTAGATGTACATGCTGGGTGAGAAGCGCGAGTTGATCATCGGGGACGACTGGCTGAGCAGCATCGGTTCGGTGAACAGCTGCATCGCCCAGATCAGGGTGAACATGGCGACCATGACGATCGAGGAGCGTACGAGGGGCGCCTTGACCTGGAGTGCGGTGCGCACCGCTCCGGCGCCGTCGACCACGGCGGCCTCGATCACTTCGCGGGGCACGGCCTGCAGGGCGGCGTAGAAGATGACCACGTTGTAGCCGAGGTTGCTCCACAGGGCGATGTTCACGATCGACGGGAGCACGGTGTTCACCCCGAGGAAGTCGATGTGGATGTCGCCTTTGGAGAGCACGTCGACGACCGGGCTGAGCCCCGGTGTGTAGAGGTACAGCCAGATGAGGGCCGCGATGATGCCGGGCACCGCGTGCGGCAGGAAGAGCCCCAACTGGGCCCAGGCGCGCAGCCGTACGACGCCCGAGTCGAGCAGCAGGGCGAGGGAGAGGGCGCCGATCACCATCAGCGGGATGTAGATCAGGCAGTAGAGGGCGACCAGCCCGAGGCTGCCGAGGAAGGTCGGGTCGGTCAGGACGGCCGTGTAGCTGCGCAGGCCGACGAAGACCGTGTGTTCCGGGCCGAAGCCGAGGCCCGGCTGGTCGTCGCTGAAGAAGCTCAGCCAGACCGCGGTGCCGACCGGTATCAGGAAGACCGTCACCAGCAGGATCAGGAAGGGGGTCATCAGGACACCGCACGCCATGTGTTCACGTCGTCGCGCCCGCGTGCGGCCGCCGCGGGCGGTGACGGGGGCGTCGGCGGTGCGGGTGGCACGGGCCGGGGGCGCGGTCGTGGTCATCGGGGGTCACCTGCCTCTCTGCTGGTGCTCGTCGCGTTCAGGGGCTCCGGTCGCGCCGGGGCGGTCATGTGCTGTGCTCGGTGATGGAGAGGCCGAGGGCCTTGATGTCGGGCATCGTTCCGTCGTGCGCGGCGCGTACGGCGTCGATGAGCGAGCCCTTGCCGCCGCCGGCGCGGGCGAAGCCGTCCTGCATCACCCGCTGGGTGGCGGTCATCCGCGGGCCCCAGACCCAGCCGTCGCGGATCGTCTCGGCCTGCTGCTCGAAGAGGCGGTAGATGTCCTGGCCCGAGTAGTAGGAGCGGTCGAAGGCCTTGCGGCCCACGGCGACCAGGTCGGGGACGGCCGGGTACTGGCTGCTGGTGCCGCTGGAGAGGCGGGCGCGCAGGGCGTCGGGGTGCGAGACCTGCCACTCGATGAACTCCATGGCGGCCTCGGGGTGTTCGCTGTCCTTGGTGACGGCGAACGTGGAGCCGCCGTGGGTGCCGACGACCGGGTCGTCGGGGTCCCACTGCGGGAGCGGGGCGATGGCCCACTGGCCCTTCTGGCCCGGTCGCGCGTTCATCTGCGAGCCCGCGTCCCAGGCCCCGCTGAGCCGGGCGAGGGCCAGGCCCTCACTCAGCTGGGAGTCGTAGTGCCTGCTCTCGGTGGCGTTGACGAAGAGGAGGTCGTCGTCGATGAGCCGCTGCCAGTACGCCGCGACCTTCCGGGTCGGACGGTCCGTCAGCGAGACGTTCCAGGCGTTGTCGCGGGTGTCGAACCACTGGGCGCCCGCCTGCCACGCCCACGCGGCGAACTGGGTGCCGCCGTCGGTGGGGAAGACCGCGATGCGCCGGTCGCCCGCCTTGTCCCGTACGGTGCGGGCGGCCCGGGTGAACTCGTCCCAGGTGCGCGGGACGTGGATGCCGTACCGGTCGAACAGGTCGGCGCGGTAGTGCAGCACCATCGGCTCCACGTCGAGCGGGACGGTGAAGACCCGCTTCTCGAAGGTGGTGAGGCCCAGCGCCTGCGGCAGCAGCTTGGCGCGCAGCCGGTCGCTGAGGAGTGAGGTGATGTCCCGGAGGACGCCGTCGATGGCGAAGCCGGGGACCTGGGGGTACTCGATGGTGGCCACGTCCGGGGCGTTTCCGGCCCGGGCGGCGTTGCTGAGCTTGGCGTATCCGCCCATGGCGCCGGACGGGATCTGCTGGAACTCGACCTGGATGCGGTCGTGGGTCTTGTTGAACGCGTCGACCACTTCCTGGCTTCCGCGCAGTGCGGACCAGAAGGTGACGCGTGTGGTGCCGCCCTTGCTGCTCGACGTACGGCCCGTGCTGCCCGAACAGGCGCTGAGCGCACCTGCCATGGGAACTGCGGCTGTCACGGCGAGCAGGGACCGGCGGCTCGGTCGACCAGGCATGGGTGCCTCCCGCGGCTCTTGTTCGGGACACGGGAATCCTGATCGCGTGAACGGTGACGGTCAATAGACCGATCAAAAGAAACTGAAGCGGTCAAACGATCCCGACGTTCGTGGTGGATCCGCGGACCTTGAGCTCCGGCAGCAGCTGCACCCGCTGCGCCGGCCCGGCGCCCGCTCCCGCCAACTCGTCGAGCCTGCGCAGCAGAAGCCCGGCCGCCGTCCGCCCCACCTCGTGCTTCGGCGGGGACACGGCGGTCAGCGGAGTACTGCCGAGCGCGGCCACCACATCGTCGTACGCCACCACCGAGCAGTCCTGCGGCACCCGCACCCCGCGGTCCATGAGCTGCTGGACGAGCATCAGGGCGTCGACGTCACCGTGCAGGACGGCGGCCGTCGCCCCGCGCTCGCGGAGCCGCGCCGCGAGGTCCAGCGGCTCGCGCGCCCGGCCGGGGCCCGCGCCCTCGGCGCTGAGCATGATGCTCCAGTCCTCGACGTCGGGCCGCGCTGCGGCGATGTCGGCGAAGGCGACCCGCAGCGCGCGGGCCGTCGGGCTGTCGTCGCGCGCGGCCAGGACGATCCGCCGGTGGCCGAGCCGGACGAGGTGGTCGACGGCGAGGTGGATGCCGTACCAGTGGTCGGTGCAGACCGAGTCCATGGCGTGCAGCGCACTGCCCGCGCGCGGCCTCCGCTCCATCAGGACGGTGGGCACGCCCGAAGCCGCGAGCCAGGCGTAGTCCGCCTCCTCCTCGGCCTCGGTGCGCCAGCGTGGGGCGATGAGCAGACCCCGCACGCCGTCGGCCAACACCCGCTCGACCAGCGGCCGTTCGGCACCCTCCACCTGCGGAGCGATGTGCAGGGCGACGCGCATTCCGGCCTCGCCGAGGACGCCCCGGGCGCCGTGCATCGTCTCGTACAGGTAGGTGTGCCGCTCCGGCACCATCAGCGCCACGGCCCCGCCGCTCGCCACGGGTGTGGCGGGCGCGGCGTGGTGCTCCACGGGCCCGACCGACCGCGCCACCCCGTGCCCGCGCCGCAACTTGCCCTCCTGGGCCAGGTCTTCGACGTCGCGGCGCACGGTGATCACCGAGACCTCGAGATCGTCGGCGAGATCACTCAGCCGCGCCTCGCCACGCGACTCCAGGACGGCGAGTATCCGCTGCCGCCTGACATCCCTCGGCTCCCGCATGCTGCCTGCCCCCTCGCGACGTACCCATCAGGTGTTCGTTTGAGCGTTTCGCTGGAGGATATCGATCGCGGCCCCGTCTGTGTCCAGGTCGGCGATGTTCGTCACTGGCGGCTGAGGGAGCGGGTGATGCCGGCCGCGACCGTGGTGACGAGCACCCAGCCCGTGGCGACCAGCAGATACGAGAGCCACTGGTACCAGCCGTCCGGCGCGAACGCCGACTCCTGGCCGAAGCCGATGATCGGGAGGAGCAGGTCGAGCGTGTAGAAGACGGGGTTGAAATCGGGGGCCTCGTCGGACTTCAGCGGGCGCGGATGGTGCAGGGCGAAGGCGAGCGCGCCGGCGAGCAGCAGGACGAGCAGCCATCCGGCGGCGCGCATCGGCCGGAACCCGTAGCCCACCGTCACGTCCTGGAGGTGGCCCCACACCCTCGCGTACGGGGGCAGGGTGCGCCGGTGGCGGCGGAGCTTGGCCAGCTGCACGGTGCGGGCGGCGGCCTCGTCGCCCACCGTGCGGTACGCCGCGGCCAACTGCTCGTAGCCCTGCGGGAGATAGCCGCCCGCCTCGCGCTCAAGGAGCGGCAGCCGCTGCTCGGCGGGCAGGTGCGGGGCCAGCCGCTGGTACGCGAGACCGTCGAGCTTGACCTGGCCCGGCCACACCTCGGGAGGGACGTGCAGCAGGTCGAGCTGGGAGCGGCGCAGGTTCACGATGCCCTGGATCGGAGCGGCTTCCCGCAGCCACAGCTCGCCGACGACACAGCTGCTGGCGCGCAGGGCCGTGCCGCCGGGGTGGGAGAGACGGGCGTGGGCGAGATTGACGTGCCGCGGGATTCTGGCGCCGCTCAGGTTGAGCGTGCCGTGGGCGCGCAGCCGCATGGCCCGCAGATCGGTGCCGACCGACAAGGTCTCGGCGTGCAGGGCGGCTTCACCGGGGGTGCGGGTGCTCAGGTCGGCGTCGTCGAGGTTGACCAGGCCTCCGACGGTGGCGCCGTTCAGCCGGACCTGGCCATGGGCCACCAGGCCGACGGCCCATACGTCGGTGCCGATCGTCGCGTGGTTCAGCTGCAGCACCGCTTCGGCGGCCTCCGCGGGGCCGGGGGCGGGCGGCTCGTCAGGGGCGGGACCGAGCTCCGCCCCGTTGGCGAAGAACGCCCCGGTGATCTGGGCGCCCGCGAGCCGCACGGGGCCCGTTATCCGGCAGCAGGTGATCCGCAGGACGAGCTCCACCCGGAGGGTTCCCGCCGTAAGACCCGGCAGGACCGAGTCGCTCAGGACCAGGGCGCGGACCCGCGCTCCGTACAGGTTCGGTGTCTCCTCGAAGTGACAGGACCGCAGTCGTACGGGGTGCTCGACCGTTCCGTACATGAGGTCGAGCCGCCCGGTGATGCGTGCACCCGTCAGCTTCATGCCGGCTATCTCGCCGTCCCGTGTCGGCCCGTTGAGCAGCAGTGCCCGCAGCACTTCGGCGCGCACGGTCCGCTCGGGCCCCCAGGAGTCACCGCCCCGGGGGTGGTCGTCGGGGCCCTCGCGGAAGTCGACGCCCTCGCCGAGCGTGAACGCCTGCCAGACGCGGTGCTCCGCCGGTGTCAGGTCGGTGATCTCCATCGGCGGGATGCTTTCGTGGGTGCTCCGGGCTGTCAACTGCGGGCTTGAGTGCGGTTGGTGCGGATCGGCGTGCAGCGGCCCGGGACTTAATTCGTAATGGGATCCATTTTCATATAGCCTCGGTTCCGCACCGTCGAGAGAGGACCAGGACCATGGCCGTACCCAAGCGGAAGATGTCCCGCAGCAACACCCGCCACCGCCGCGCCCAGTGGAAGGCCACCACGCCGCGGCTCGTGCCGGTCACCGTCGACGGCTCGGCCTATCTGGTGCCCCAGCACCTCGCCAAGGCGTATGAGCGCGGCCTGCTGCGCCCCGAGGGCTGACCGCCGGCGCGCACGCGTACCCGCCGCCTCACAGCAGGAGACGCAGCAGCTGCGTGCAGGCCTCCCCCTCGTCCGCGTGCCGGGCGAGGGGGTGATGCGTTCCGCGTTCGTACGTTCCGGTCTCCCACGCCCCGCCGTCCCCGGTTCTCCGCAGGTAGACGAAGTCGGGAGGCGTGGGGGCCGGTTCGTGGACGCCCTCGATCCAGTAGTAGCCGTCGGCGACACCGGCCTCGCGCAGCGCGGCGGGCAGTCCACGGATGTCCATCGGCGCGCTAGCCGTTCGCGGGCTCGAGGTAGCCGTGGTCGAGCAGCCACTTCACGTTCAGGCGCTGCCCCTCGCCCGGGTCCAGGAACACCGGGTCGAGCTTGATCTGCTGGCCGCCGCCGGGCTGCGCGAACCAGGGGGCGATGCCGCCCTGCCAGACGGAGAACGGCTTGCTCACCTCGTAGACGCGGTAGTCGCAGGCGACGGCGGCGTCACGGGTGTTGAGGTTCTGCGGGGGCAGCGCGCGCTCGGCGTACGAGTCACCGGCGGGGGCCAGGAACGACCCGAACTCCGAGCCGAAGCGGTCGAGGAGCTCACCTTCCGCCAGCTCCTCGGGGTGCTTGTCGACCCGGCCGTTGACCGTCTCGAAGCCGTCGTTCGGCGGGTACTTCCAGCCGCCCGATTCGGCCGGGCCTTCCCAGTACTTCTTCAGGAAGGACGACGGCGAGAGGCTGCCCGTGCGCTTCCACCCCTTGAGCAGCGGGCCGACCGGCTGCTGCCACTTCTTGGGCAGCCACTTCGGGCCGAGGCGGGCGTCCTTGTGGAACTCTCCGGTGCAGGGCTCGTGCGGCGCCGACGACGCAGACGGCCCGGCCGCCGTCGCGGGCTGCTTCTGCTCGGCCGCCGCTGCCGTCGCGGTGGGTGCGGCCGCCATCGCGGTCGCCACTCCCAGCGCGGCCAGCACAGTACGTATGCGGATCACTGAACTGCGGTCCACTCAGCAACTCCTCGTATCACCACGGGAAATGAAAAACAGCCCGCGAACCGTATCCGAGTGGTGGCTGTCAGTGGTCAGCTTCCGGCACGGTGAGCCAGATCCGGCCATCGCGTCCCGGCGGTGGTCCGGAGCGGGCCGGCGTTCCCCGCGAGCCGCCGTGAGAGTGGAAGTCCGACGGCTCCCGGGGGCACGCGGGTGTGCCGCGCCAAGCGCGACGGGAGGGTGCCGCAAGCTGCGGGCGAGGAGCCTTTCCTATCGCCTGAGGAGCTGGTAATCGACATGCTCGGACTGTTCCGCACGCACCGTGCCGGACGCCTGCTGACCACGTTGAGCTGTGCGTTCGCCGCCGTGTCCGTCCCGCTGTTCCCGTCGGGGGACGCCTTCGCGTCGGCCGGGGACGGCCCGGCCGGCAGGGCCGTGGCCGCGCCGCTTCCCGGTGGACTCGGCCCCTGCGTACCGGGCACCTGCCCGCCGGGCCCGTACCCGCCCGTCACCAATGACCCCGTCAGATTCCGCGACAACGCGATCAACGTCTTCGCGGGCGGCGATTTCCGGGTGCGCGGGAGCGCCGCGGAGGCCGAGGGGCGCGTCGTCGTCCTCGGCGACTTCGACCAGGACAAGGCGGCCGGTGTCAGCGCCGTCTACAACGTCGGCGAGGCGGGCGTCGGCTCCAAGGTCGCGCCTGACGTCGGCACCGACTGGCTCACCACCGGGGGCGACGTCACGATCGCCACGGGCGAGCGGCTTCTCGCCGAGGCGGGGGTCGTCCGTCACGCCGGTACGGCGAGCGGCACGATCCTCGCCCAGCGTGTGGTCAAGGACCCGGACGCGGCGGCGCCGTACGCCGCGCTGCGCGGTCAGCTCAACGTGGCCAGCCAGTGCTACGCGCACGGGGAAGCCGGCACGCGTACGGCGACCGGTACGGCCAAGCACGGCGGCGGCGAGACGCTGTTCACCGGGGACGGCACATCCGCGCTCCAGGTGTTCAACGTCGACTTCGACCTGGCCAGTGCCAGTGGCGGGCAGGAGGGCATCCGGTTCGCGAACATTCCGGCCGGTGCGACCGTCCTGGTCAACGTGCTGGGCACGCGGCGCGTGCTCAACACGTACAGCGGTGGCATCGACGACGCGACGGACCCGCTCAACGGGCTGCGCGAGCGCCTGCTGTGGAACTTCCCCGACGCGACGGACGTGGAGATCAAGGGGACCGGGCAGTTCCAGGGCAGTGTGCTGATCGGCCAGAACACGTCGGACACGACGGTCAGCGTGCCCGGCGTCAACGGCCGCTTCTTCACGACCGGTTCGATCACCCACACCAGCTCGGCGAGTGGCGGAGGCGGCCAGGAGTTCCACAACTACCCCTTCGTCGGCGACCTGCCCGAGTGCGGGTCCACGCCGACGGTGACCGGCACGGTCGAGGTCGCCAAGAAGGACGCGGCGGACGGGAAGGCGCTGTCCGGGGCGGTCTTCGAGCTCTGGCGCGAGACCAACGGAGTCTTTGGCGTACAGACCTCCGGCGCGAACCCCGACACCCAGGTCGACGCCCCCTGCACCACGGACGCCCAGGGCGAGTGCCGCGCGGCGGTGCCGCTCGGCACGTACTACTGGGTGGAGACCAAGGCCCCCAAGGGGTACGACCTGCCCTCCTCGGCCGCCTTCGGTCCGCTGGTCGTGACCGAGGCCAACGCGCGCCAGGGCGTCAAGGTGACCGCGAAGAACAAGAAGAAGCCCGTTCCGGAGAAGCTGGGCGCCCTGCACGTCGTCAAGAAGGACCGCACCAGCGGCCGACCGCTCGCCGGAGCCGTGTTCGAGCTGTGGCGTGAGACCAACGGCAGGACAGGCCTGCAGACCACGGGCGCGGCCCCGGACACCCGGCAGGGCCAGGGCTGCGCCACGGACGGCCGGGGCCGCTGCGACTTCCGCGACCTGCGCCTTGGCACCTACTACCTCAGGGAGACCGCTGTACCTGACGGCTACCGCCTGCCCTCCCCCGCTGTCACCGGCCCGTACCGGCTGACCGAGGACAACGCCGCCAAGGGCGTCACCGTCCGGCTGAGCAATGTGCGGGACGACACGGACAAGAAGGGCCGCAGGAGCTGAGCCCCGAGTGAGGCCCGCGCAACGGCGGCTGACGGCTGCTCAGCCGCCGGTGCCGGGCTTCGTGCCCCAGACGTAGATCCGGTCGCCCTTGCGCAGCAGGGCGTAGAGCCTCTTCGCGTCCGGCACCGTCAGGTTCACGCAGCCGCCGGAACCGGCGGAGAAGAGGTCGTGGCTGGTGCCGTGCAGGGCCTGGCCGCCGTTGAAGAACTGGGCGTACGGCATCGGCACCTGGTAGATCGTCGAGAAGTGGTCCCGGTGCTTCCAGTAGATCCGGTGCCAGCCGCGCCGCGTCTCCAGACCGTCCCGGCCGCTGCGCATCGGCACCGGCGCGAAGACGAGACGCCGCCCCACCTGCACCCACAGGATCTGCCGGGTCAGATCCACGCAGACCACTCGGTACGCCGGGGACGGACAGCCCCGGCGGGCTGCGGGGTCACGCCCCACCTTGTCGGCGACCATCGTCCGGTACGTGCGCAGCGACGCGCTGCCGTCGGCCGGCGAGATGCCGAGCCGCCGCTGCAGTTGCCGGATCGCCGCGCAGTCCTGGGGCGACTGGACCCCGTCGACCGGTCGGCGTACCTCCCGCTCCAGCTCGCGCTGATAGGGGGCGGTGCCCGCCGTGCACGGGGGCTCGGGAGGGGCGGGAGCCGCGGCTGCTGCTGCGGGGGCGGCGGGCAGGGCGAGCAGCAGGACGGTCGCGGCCAGCAAGGGGCGTGGGAGCGCGCGGCGGCGTGGGAGCGCGAGGGTGACGGGGCCAGGACCGGAGAGGGTGCGGCTTCGGCGAATCATGTAATCAGATTTGCCACTTGCTCCCTTTCTAGGCTGGTCTGTTCAGGTTTCCCTCGCAGCCCTCGGGCGTGTCCAGGGCGGCGGGCATGGCGTCCAGGACGGTGAAACTGCGGTCGAGCCGCGTGATGCGCAGGACCCGCCAGACACGCGGACTGCTGCGGACCAGCCGCAGCGTGCGCCGTTTCGAGAGGGTCCTGCCTTTGATGCGTACGAGGAGCCGCAGGCCACCGGCGTCCAGGAACGTCACCTGCCGCAGATCCACCACCACGTCCGTGTCCGGCAGGTCCAGTAACTCCGCTATGCGCGGCGAGAGTTCCTGATCTGCCCAGGCGTCCAGTTCGCCGTGGAACGTCAGAATGATCGATCCGTCCACCACCCGGTGGTGTAGCCCAAAGCCCGGGTCGGGCGTGCCCATGGTCCACCCCCCATTTCCCTACACCCCGCATACGAAGAGTTACGACAACGCGAGCGGCGCGGCCCTGAGGCCGGCGCCCGACGCCGCCGGGGTCTGGGGCGGCACCGCGAATGGCATCTACATCTTGCCCGCTCAGAGCCAGTTCATACCTCCGAGTGACATCACCGGCCACTCCGCGGCGCATATTCACGGTCCATCTATCGCAGTTACTCTCCGTATTCCACGCGCTGTGTGCGACACCGACCGTGCGCCGCGCCGGACAGGCGTAGACACCCGGCGCCACGCCCCGCTCCGGAGAGAAGGGCCGGATCCACTCCGTCCAGGGCCTCGGCGACAGCATGTCCGTGGCGCGGATCCCCGCGCCCGGGCCGGGGCAGGACGGCGGTGAGCTGGAGGGCATCGCTGACGCCCCCGGGAAAGGGGCCACGTTCGGAGCCTCCGCAGGGACGGGCGAACGGCGGCGATCCTGCCGATGGTCGCGCTGATCACGCCGATCGGGCGGACGATGCGGAAGCCGTCGGCGCCTGCGGGGTGAGACCGGCGCCGTGAGCGGTCAGGGCGTCGATGACGTTCACGCCAAGGATCAGAGCCAGTGGAAAGAACGGCGTGAATCAGTCGGGCAGGACCCGCGCGAGCGGGGGCCTGCGGGCCTGTCCGGCCCGCGCGCCCCCTGCCCGGCACCATCGCTTCGTTGCACAGAACGCAACTCGGGTTGCACCTCTTGATCATGCGGATCCTGGGCATCACTCTGTTTGCCACAGACGTCACTACCGACACACCCGAGGAGCGGACATGACGGCAGGGACGAACAGCGGATCCGACGGCCGGTCCGAGGCGAACGGCTGGGGCCGGCGCGGGTTCATCGGAGCCGTCGCCGCCACCGCCGCCACCGCTGCCGTCGCCACACCCGCGCACGCCTCCGTGTCCGCCCTGCACCGCGAACGGCCGCCGCGCCGCCCCCGGCAGCTCTTCCTCGGCACGTACACCACCCAGCCCGGCGGCGGCAGCGGCGTCGGCCTTGCGACGTACGACGAGGAAACGGGACAGATCACCGGCACCGGCACGCTGACGGGCGTGCCCGATCCCTCCTACCTCTGCCTCCACCCCTCGGGCAAGACGCTCTACGCCGTCAACGAGCGGGAGCAGGGTGCCGTGACCGCGATCGCGCTCTCGGCCCCGGGGCCCGAGGTCCTGGGCTCGCGGGGCACCGGCGGTGCCGGGCCCTGCCATCTGTCGGTGCACCCGAGCGGGCGCTGGCTGCTCAGCGCGAACTACGGCTCCGGAAGCGTGGCCGTCCACCCCGTTCAACAGTCCGGCGCGCTGGGCGAGTTGACCGATCTGGCCACCCACTCCAGCCCGCCTCCCGGCCCGGGGCAGGAAGGCCCGCACGCCCACCAGATCGTGACCAGCCCGGACGGCGGGCACGTCCTCGCCGTCGACCTGGGCAACGACGCCGTCCACAGCTACCGCCTCGACGAGAGGAAGGGGAAGCTCACCCAGGTCTCGTACGCCACGCTGCGACCGGGCGCCGGGCCGCGCCACCTCACCTTCCACCCGTCGGGCCGCTTCGCCTATCTCGCCAACGAGGTCGACAACACCGTGGTCGTCTGTGCGTACGACCCCGGGAGCGGGCGGCTGACCCCCGGCGATCCGCAGCCCACCGGCACGGGTGAGGGCACCAGCTATCCGGCGCAGCTGCTCGTCACGCGCGAGGGCACCTTCGCCTTCCTCGCCAACCGCGGGCACAACAGCCTCACGCGGTACGCGATCGAGGCGGGCGGCGCCCGGCTGCGGCTGCTCGACACGGTCCCCGTCGGCGGGGACTTCCCCCGGCACATCGCCTTCTCGCCATCCCAGCGGCTGCTGTTCGCGGCCAACCAGAAGTCGGGCTCGGTGAGCGTCTTCCAGGTCGGGGGCGACGGCGGGCTGCGCCTGTCGGGCAAGCCGTTCGCCGCACCGCTCGCGGTGTGCGCGCTGCCGCTGTAGCGGCCCGCCCCACCTCTCCATTGAGTCTCGCCGGGACAGGTGTCCCATTGGGACATCACAGGTGTACAGTCGAAGACATGAACAAGGCGACGGAATCCGGCTCAGGAACCCCGGCCACGGACCGGGGCGGCGAGGACCGCAGGCAGCGCAAGGCCCGGCAGACCCGGGAGGCGCTCGCCGACGCGGCCATCGACCTGATCCTGGAGCACGGCCTCGCGGCCGTCACCGCGGAGGCCGTCGCCGAGCGCGCCGACGTCACGCGCCGCACCTTCAGCCGCCACTTCGGCGGCAAGGAGGCGGCGGCGCTCGACTTCACCCGCGCCGACGGCGACCGCATCAACGCGGCCCTGCGCGTCCGGCCCGCCGACGAGCCCCCGCTCGCCGCCTACCGCGCGGCCGTGCAGGTCTGGCTCGCCGACCCGGAGTCCCCGGGCCTGCACCGCCGGTCCCGGACGCGGGCGCTGCTCGCGCTCGTCGACACGGAGCCCGCCCTGTTCGCCGCGTACGAACGCGTCCGGGTCGACGCCCAGGACGAGTCCGTCCGGATCATCGCCGACCGGCTCGGCACCGACCCCGCCCGGGACCAGCGCCCGGCCGTCGTGGTCGGCGCCGCCGCCGGAGTCCTGACCGCGGCCCTGCGCAGCTGGGCGCGCGGCGGGCACGAGCACGACGAAGACCTCGCCGCACATGTGGAGCAGGCCTACGCCGTCCTGACCAGGGAGGCCGCCCTCGCGGCTCCCCACATCGGATGAGGAAAGTGAAGAGCACCATGAGCACCACCCCCGTCACCACCGTCCCCGACTACGCCACCGAGTTCGCGGGCCAGACCGCTTTCGTCACGGGCGCCGCCTCCGGCATCGGCCTGGCCACCGCCCGCCGTCTGGGCGCGGGCGGAGCGAACGTCGTCATCGCCGACTACAACGCCGACGGCGCGGAGCAGGCCGCCGCCCAGCTCCTCGCGGAGGGCGTCAAGGCCGCCGCGATCGCCGTGGACGTCACCGAGCCCGCGTCGGTCGAGGCCGCCGTGCGGTTCGCCGTCGACACGTTCGGCGGGCTCGACCTCGCGGTGAACAACGCGGGCATCGGCGGGGAGAGCAAGCCGACGGGCGCGTACGACATCGATGTCTACAACCGCGTCATACGCACGAACCTCGACGGCGTCTTCTACTCGATGCGCTATGAACTCCCGGTCCTGGAGGCCGCGGGCGCGGGCGCCGTCGTGAACGTCGCCTCGATCCTCGGCTCGGTGGGCTTCGCGGGCTCCCCCGCCTATGTCGCCGCCAAGCACGGTGTCGTCGGCCTCACCAAGACGGCCGCCGCCGAGTACGCCGCGAAGGGCATCCGCGTGAACGCGGTCGGCCCCGGCTTCATCGAGACGCCGCTCCTGCAGAACATGGACAAGGAGGAGTACGACGCCCTCGTCTCCCTGCACCCGGCGGGCCGTCTCGGGCACTCCGAGGAGGTCGCCGAGCTGATCGTGTTCCTGCTCTCGGAGCGGGCCTCGTTCATCCACGGCAGCTACCACCTGGTGGACGGCGCGTACACCGCCCGCTGACCCCCGGCCGCCGCCCGGCCTACGGCTTGGTGAACTCGACGTCCCGGGCCCTCGCGACGATCTCGACCTCGTCGCCGAGGGCCCATTCGGCCACCCGGGACACCGTCGCCGCCGGGACCATGTCGCTGATGCCCTCGGCGGCGGGGATGTCCTGCGTCGCGTGCGCGTCGTGCGGCAGGACCACATGGAAGTCCAGGTCGAGGGCCGTACGCGCGGTCGCCGACACGCACATCTCGGACATCACCCCGCAGAGGGCGAGGTCGCTCACGCCGGCCTCGGCGAGGAGTGCGCGCAGCGGGGTTCCCTCGAAGCCGTCGTCGACGGTCTTGCGGATGAGGACCTCGCCCCGGTCGGCGTCCACCGGCAGGTGGAGCTCCCAACCGGGCGTGCCCGGTTCGTCGTCGGCTCCCGGCTCGCCGTCGTTCTGGAGCTGGACGACCAGCGCACCGGCGGCGCGGGCCCGGGTGATCAGGTCGGTCGTCCGGTCGAGGACGCGGGCCGCCTCGGGGACGGCGGTGTCGCCCGTGACGAAGGCGGTCTGCATGTCGACCACGATCAGCGCCTGGACGGGGGACCTGGGGTGTGACGCTTTCTCACTCATGGTCCACCATCCTGCCGTTCGCCATGATCAGCCGTACATCCCCGAGGGCCGCCACGTCCGCCAGCGGGTCGCCGTGCACCGCGATCAGGTCGGCGCGGTATCCGTCTACCAGGCGTCCGACGTGGTCGGCGATGCCCAGGGCGTCGGCGGCCTCCGTGGTCGCCATGTCGACAATGCGGTGTGGCTCGATGCCCAGGTGCTGATAGAAGCCGAGGCTCTGGGCGAGGCCGTCGCAGCCCGCGCGCTGGACGCCCGCGTCCGTCCCGGCGATCAGCCGCGCGCCGTGCTCCGCCATCGTGCGGACCTGGTCGAACATCGCCTTGGCCCGTTCCTCGCCGAAGAACATCGGCAGCATCCGCCAGTTCGGGCTGATGGTGGGGCAGATCCGGATGCCCTTGGCGACGATGGTGTCCAGGACGTCCTCGCGCAGATCGAATCCCTTGCGCGTCATCCAGGTGCAGTGCTCGATGGTGTCGACACCCGCCATCACGGCGGCCACGATTCCCGCCGTGCCGTGTCCGTGGGCGGCGACCGGCAGTCCCGCCCGGTGCGCCTCACGGACGATCACGCGCAGCTCCGGGGCGTCGAACTGTCCCTGCCAGGTGGCGGGGCCGCCCCGGGTGAGGCCGCCGCCGGTGGCCATGACCTTGATGACGTCCGCGCCGAGCTCGGCGTTCCGCCGGACCAGGGCGCGGATCTCGTCCTCGCCCTCGACCTCGCCGCCCAGGAACCAGCAGTGGCCGCCCTTGGTGGTCAGCGGTGTCGTGGCGGCGACGATCCGTGGGCCCGGCACCCGGGACGCGGCGATCTCCTCGCGCAGCCGCAGGGTGAGACGGCCTCGGTCACCCAGATCGCGCACGGTGGTGACACCGCTGCGCAGGAACTGGAGCGCCCGCTCCTCCATGGCCGCCATGAGGGTGGTGTCGCTGTGCGCGTCCAGGACCGCCACGGGGTCCTTGCTCGCGTCGAAGACCAGGTGGACATGGGCGTCGATGAGGCCGGGCAGCACCGTGGCGTCGGGCAGTGCGTACCGCTGCGCCACGCCGCGCGCCAGGGGCTCGACCTCGGCGCGGGTGCCCACGGCGACGATGTCCTGGCCCTCGGTGAGGACGGCGCCGTCCATGACGTGTTGGCCGTTCGGCCCGGTCAGGACCCGCCCTGCCGTGATCAGCGTCTGGCTCGTCTGGCTCATCTCTGCCTTTCCGTAAAGGAGTTGGAGGAGCTGGCGGTGGTGCCGGTCTCCATCGTCCTTCATCGGAGGGCGGAAAGTCCGTCATGAGAGGGCATGAGGGGGGACGGTATGTTCGCGCGGCGTCCTGCGGGTACCCGTAACCTGGGCCGAGTGCCCGCACAGAACGTCACGGGTCGTCGCAGGTCGTCGCAGAGCATTGCATAACGTCGCAGTACGTCGCAGGGCGGAGGTCAGGGTCTGATGAGCACGGAAGTCACGGTCCTCCTGGTTGCCGCCGCGGTGCTGGTGGCCGCGACGCTCGCGGTCGCGATCGCGCTGCTCGTACGTCTGGTCCGCACGCGCCGCACACTGCGCGCGGCGGGGCTGCCGGTCGAGCGCCAGTGGGTGTTCTGGGGGGCGGTCGCCTATCTCGTCCTGCCGGCCGATCTGCTGCCGGACCCGGTCTTTCTCGATGACATCGGGGTGCTCCTGCTCGCGCTGCGGTCCATGAAGCCGGCGGGTTCAGGCATCGGGGGACGTGGGGCGGAGTAGGGGGCGGCGCAGGTGCCGGGCCTTCGTGAGCAGGATGTGCATGCGTTCGGTCACCTGGGCGACGTCCTCGACGGGCTCGTCGAAGGCGAGCCGGACATCCGCCTGGCTGCGGGCCTTCTCCAGGCGCAGAGTGAGGGCGTAGCGGTCGATGGCGAGCGGGCGTACGCGCACCACGCCGTGCAGGCTGTCCGCGCACACGAGCCGGGTGAGCTGCTCGACGGCGTCCTCGTGCGCGTCGGCGAGATGGGTCAGCAGCCGCGCCTCGGCCTCGGCCAGCGGGTCGGGGGCGGCCAGGGCGAGTTCGTCGAGGTCGATGCCGACACGGCCGCCGGTCGCGTCGTGCAGCACGGCACAGGTCGGCGCGAAGATGAATCCCTCCCCGTCGGGTACGAGTGACCCCGAGAGCCACAGACGGGCCCGGATCCGGTCCCTGACCGGCACCGGGGAGACGTCGGCGAACTCGACCAGGGTGGACGGCTCGCCGCGCGGCGCGCAGATCATCGCGGTGGCCAGCGCGCTGTCCGGGGGCGGTGACAGCAGGAGAATGCCCTCCGGCGTGACGCTGTGCGCGCCGACGAGTTCATCCCTGCCGATCTCCGTGGTCACCGCGCAGGACCACGCGGTGGCGAGCAGGGAGCGAGCGCGTGCCGCTGCAGTGGGCACAGTCGTGCTGGCGTGACGGACACCCATTCTTCAACCTCCATTAGGTAAGCCTTGCCTAACTTATCGGAGATCGCGGAACAGGGCCAGTACGCGAATGACCCCGCGCGGCGAACCACGCGGGGTCATTCGGACGCACCGGGCAGAGCCCCGGTCACGTACGTCAGTTGGCGTCGTCGGCGCGGTCAGTGACCGCGGGCGATCCACTCCGCCAGGTGCGGCGCCTCCGCGCCCACGCTGGTGCTGTCGCCGTGACCGGTCCGCACCTCCGTCTCCGGGGGCAGCGTGAGAAGCCGGTCCCTGATCGAGTCGACGATCGTCGGGAAGTCGCTGAACGACCGGCCCGTCGCTCCAGGACCACCAGCGAAGAGCGTGTCGCCGGTGAAGACCGTGCCCAGGGCCGGGGCGTAGAGGCTGACCGCGCCCAGGCAGTGGCCCGGGGTGTGCAGGACCTTCAATTCCGTGCCCGCCACGGTGAGTTCCTGCCCGTCGGACAGCTCGCCGTCGGGGGCACGGTCGGGGTGGGTCTGCTTCCACAGCTCCGCGTCGGCGGGGTGCAGCAGGATCGGCGCGCCGGTGCGGTCGGCGAGCGCGGGGGCCGCGTCGATGTGGTCGTCGTGCGCGTGCGTGCACACGATCGCGACGACCCGGCGCTCCCCGACCACGGCCGCGATGGCGTCCGCGTCGTGCGCCGCGTCGATGACGACGACCTCGCTGTCGTCCCCCACGATCCATACGTTGTTGTCGACGTCCCAGGTGCCCCCGTCGAGGGAGAACGTGCCCGAGGTGACCAGGTGGTCGATGCGCGCGGCCATCAGAAGACCACCACCGAACGCAGGACATCACCGTGGTGCATCCGCTCGAACGCCTTCTCCACGTCGGCGAGCTCGATCGTCTCCGTGACGAACGCGTCCAGGTCGAGCCTCCCCTGCTGGTAGAGGTCGATCAGCATCGGGAAGTCGCGGGAGGGCAGACAGTCCCCGTACCAGCTCGACTTGAGCGCGCCACCCCGACCGAAGACGTCGAGCAGCGGCAGATCGATGCGCATCTCCGGTGTCGGCACGCCGACCAGGACGACCGTGCCCGCCAAGTCACGGGCGTAGAAGGCCTGTTCATATGTCTCCGGGCGGCCGACCGCCTCGATGACGACGTCGGCTCCGTTGCCGTCGGTGAGCTCGCGGACCGCCTCGATCGGGTCCGCCGAACGGGAGTTGACGGTGTGCGTGGCGCCGAGGCTCTTCGCGGTCGCCAGCTTCTTGTCGTCGATGTCGACAGCGATGATCTTCGCGGCGCCGGCGAGCCGCGCGCCCACGACCGCCGCGTTGCCGACGCCGCCGCAGCCGATGACGGCGACCGAGTCGCCGCGGCCGACGTTGCCGGTGTTGATGGCGGCGCCGATACCGGCCATGACTCCGCAGCCGAGGAGCCCCGCCGCTGCGGGCGAGGCGGCCGGGTCGACCTTGGTGCACTGCCCTGCGGCGACGAGGGTCTTCTCCGCGAAGGCACCGATGCCGAGCGCGGGCGAGAGCTCGGTGCCGTCCAGGAGGGTCATCTTCTGCTTGGCGTTGTGCGTGTCGAAGCAGTACTGGGGCCGGCCGCGCTTGCACGCGCGGCACTGGCCGCACACCGCACGCCAGTTGAGGATCACGTAGTCGCCGGGCGCGACCTCCGTGACACCGTCGCCGACCGACTCCACGATGCCCGCCGCCTCATGGCCGAGGAGGAAGGGGAAGTCGTCGTTGATGCCGCCCTCGCGGTAGTGCAGGTCGGTATGACAGACCCCGCAGGCCTGCACCTTCACCACGGCTTCCCCGGGCCCCGGGTCCGGCACGACGATCGTCTCGATCCGTACCGGCTCGCCCTTCGCGCGCGCGATCACGCCCTGTACCTGCTGCGCCATGAGGTCAGCCCTTCTTTCTTCCGGCGTTACTTGCTCGTCCGGCATCGCATGTTCTTCCCGCATCCTCACAGACCGGGCCCGCTCACGACGACCCCGGACGCACGAGTCCCGATCACCGGTTCCGCCGGGCCCCGATCCACCCGGCGCCACGCCGCCTAGGGTGGGCGGGTGCGCGATCTCGCTGCTCAGGCCCTGCTTCCGGTGAACGCGACGCTCGGCGTGGCGCTCCTCGTGCTGCTGCTCGCCGCCGCCTCCGCGGCGGCCGTGTTCCGCCTCTCCCCCGACGGCTCGTACGGCAGGGCGCGGGACATCCTCGTGGCCGGGGCGCGGGCGGCCGTGCAGCTGGGCGTGGTGTCCCTGGTGATCGGCTGGGTGATCCACCACGTCGTGGCGCTCTTCGCGTTCCTGCTCCTGATGTTCGCCGTCGCCGCACGTACGGCGGGGCGCCGCATCACCGCCAACGGCACCTGGTGGTGGGCGGCGCTGCCGGTCGCGGCCCCGGTCGTCCCGGTGGTGGCGGGGCTGGCCCTGGCCGGTCTGCTGCCGGTGAACGGCATCGCCATGATCCCCGTGACGGGCATCCTGATGGGCGGCGCGCTGACGGCGACGGTGCTCGGCGGGCGCCGCGCCCTGGATGAACTCCACTCCCGCAAGGGCGAGTTCGAGGCGGGCCTGGCCATCGGCATGCTGGACAGGGACGCCCGCCTGGAGGTCATACGCCCCTCCGCGTCCGACGCCCTGCTCCCCGGACTCGACCAGACCCGCACGGTCGGCCTGGTCACGCTGCCCGGAGCTTTCGTCGGCATGCTCCTGGGCGGCGCGTCCCCCGCCCTCGCGGGCGCGGTACAGCTCTTCGTCCTGTTCGCCCTGATGGCAGTCCAGACGGTCGCGGTGGCGGTGACGGTGGAACTGGTGGCCTGCGGCCACCTGAACCGGGCGGGGCCGGAGTGATCTCCACGGCCCGGGTGATCGACAACGGTCCGGGGGAAACGTAGGCCTCACCTCACGCCTGTCCGACCCTCGGGCCTGCAGGCGAACCAGGCAAAGACCCCGGCCGCTCGCACGGCAACTGACATGCTGGCGACACGACAGAGAGAATCTCAGGGGGGCGTAGCCATGGGACGCTCAGAACGAGGACAGTTCAACACAGATCCCACCGAACAGGCCGCAGAGCGGATGTTCGAGCCGAAGCTGGCGAAGCTCGGCCTCACCCGAGAAAAGATCGAAGCGCAAGACCTCGAAGAGCTCCAGGCGACACTCGTCACCGTCAACCACGCCATTGATCACCCTGAATCGTTCGGCATCCTGAAGCTGAAGATGACCGCCAACATGGGTGCGGTCATCGTCCGCAACGAAGCCGAAGCCCATATCGAAGTGGGAATTCTGCCCATTCTGCTGGAGCGCAAGGCTCTGGTCCTCGAGCGCATCACCGCACTGCGCCCGACGGAGCAGGTGCGGGACTTCCGCCAGGAAGTCATCAACACCGTGACAGATCCCGAGATGCAAGAGCATCTGCTCAAGGTGCTGGACGAACGCGCCGCGAAGGAAAAGGATCTCTCGACCAAGATCGAGAAGGAAGCGGAAGAGAACACGTCTCTTATGAAGGAGATGAAACACCTCCGAGAGATGTTCGCCGTGGACAGGCTGCAGAGCCGACTGGAGAAGCTCGAGGAAGACACCAAGCGGATCGAGTCGGAAAAGACGAGCAAGTTCGAGGCCCTGAGCATTTCCATGGGACTCCTCGCAGCTCTCGGTTCCCTCGCCGGAATCATCCTCGGCCTGGTCCGCTGGACCACGGGCTGAGCCCGGCCGGGCCCTGTAGCGGCTCCCAGCAACGTCGACCAGGCCAGACGAAGCGCCCCAGAACGGAGTGAAGCTTGAACTCACTTGATGCCGTCTCGTCCTTCGTAGGCGCCCTCGCCGGTTTGCTCGGCCTACTGACGTCGGTTATTCAGTTTCAGCACGAGGACCGTAGCCGTTTCATCAACGACCTGCTGACCCCTCAGAATCTCCGTTTTCTCGGGCGGTTTGGGTTGATGACCGGACTCCTAGTCATCGCCACCTGCTTCCTCCTCAAGGGAGAAATGCTGGTAGCGGGTATCGGACTCATGACGTCCGCCGGAGTGCGGCTCGCCTCACCCCGGAAAGCTGGTTGGACGCCCGAACGGCTCGCATTCCACATCTCGTCAGAGGTTCTGTTCCACTGCACAGCGCTCCTGAGTCTTGCCGCTGGGCTGAACCTCGTAGCGCTGGGAGCCCTCCGCGACCTGGCCACAGGACAGAGACTCACAGTGACATTGACTCTCACCCTAGCGGCCCTGATATCGGTGAACAAGTCAACAACGCGCACGCGAAAGCTCTGCACTGAGATGTCCAGGCAAGTGTCAGGCCTGGTACAGCACATCTCCGCGCTACAAGAACTGTGCTCGCTGAACGAAAGAAACGACAAGATCCCGGATAAGAAGCGAGAGTGTTACGAGAAACTTCACAACCTCGAACTCGCTCTGGACACAAGGCTTAACACGGGCTACCGATCCTGGGGAACGCGAGTACTCCCAGTAGCCACCAGCGCCGCACTCTCTGCCGCGCTCCGCGGTGCCGTTGCCAAGCCTGACAAAGAATCCTCTGCATGGGAGGAGTGCCGATCGCTCCTGTCTGCCCTGCACTCCGGGTGCAGCAAGCACATTGACGTGGTGGCCTGAGGGCTACCCCTGCGGTGCGCACCGACCTGCCAGGTGCGGGTCATGGGGCATGGCCGAAAGCACCCGGGCCCACGGGAGTTTCGGCGCCTTGGGTGTTGGTGCGGGTGGCGGTGAAGCAGGGCGCTACCGGGGCGTAGGCTCCGGATCATGTCTGTTTACGAAGATGCAGAGATCGGCGCCCTCCAGGGCGGTTCGGCGGACCTGGGCCAGTACCTGGGGAAGGCCGTCCTGATCGTCAATGTCGCCTCCAAGTGCGGGCTCACCCCGCAGTACGCGGGCCTGGAGCGCCTGCAGGAGAAGTACGCGGCCCGTGGCTTCACGGTCCTCGGCGTGCCCTGCAACCAGTTCATGGGCCAGGAGCCCGGTACGTCCGACGAGATCGCCGAGTTCTGTTCGGCGACGTACGGCGTGACCTTCCCGATGACCGAGAAGGTCGACGTGAACGGCGACGACCGGCACGCGCTGTACAAGAACCTCGTGGGCACCGCGGACGCGGAGGGGCACACGGGGGACGTGCGGTGGAACTTCGAGAAGTTCCTGACGAACGCCAGTGGCGACGTGGTGGCCCGGTTCTCGCCGCAGACCGAGCCGGATGCTCCCGAGGTCATCGCCGCGATCGAGGCGAACCTGCCGAAGTAACCCAGGCGCGCAGACGAGGCGCGGCACTCCGGCGGTCGCCGGTGTGCCGCGCCTTCGTCGTTCCGGGGCAGTGGATCAGTGGTGGTGGCCGGCGCGGGCTTCCGCCGTGGCCTTCAGTGCTCCCACCCATCCTTCGAGGCCCTGGGCGAGGATTTCGGTCGCGGCGGGAACGTTCGCCTCGACCTGCTCCCCGGCGTGGGTCTCCTCGGTGCGGACGAGTACGCCGCCCTTGACCTTGGTGAAGGTCCACACGTGGACGCCCTCGATGCGCAGACCCTCGCCGATCGCGGGGCCGGTCCAGCGGATGCACGCGTTGCGCTTGAGCTGCTTGACGGTGGAGGTGATGTCCAGGCTGGTGGCGGGGGTCGCCGGGTTGGGCGGGATCGGGGTCGTCCAGCGGAACGCCGAGCCCTTGCGGAAGGGGCCGTGGTCCAGGCGTTCCCCGGAGGTGACCGGGCTCTGCCAGGACGGCCAGCGCTCCACATCGGTCTGCAGCTTCCAGATGGTGCTCAGCGGCGCGTGGATCACGGTCCCGGTCCGGTGGCGGACGACGGCCTGGGGGTCGACGCCCTCTCCCCGGCAGGTGAGGGACTTGCCGTGGCCGCCGGGCTGGGGGGTGGCTCCCGCCGGTACGGCGGCGGTGCCGAGGACGCCGGCGACGGCGACGGCGAGCGGGACGACGAACAGGGCGGCGCGGACGCTGGTGCCGCGGACACTCGTGCTGCGGGTTGCGGGCATGGCGTTCTCCTGGTCAATTGCTGTGCGAGCAGGGCGAATTGAGCGTGGTTGTTCGTCGAGGTGATTTGAATGATCGCTAGAAGCTCATGCGTCCGTTAGAAGGTATAACGCGATGAGGAACGAGTGGTCAACAGGTTCAGTGATAACCTCTAACTAAATCTTGAACGTGTAGCCCTATGGGCGCCTATGGACGGGGAAGGTGGCAGGCCATGGCGAAGACGGACACGAACACCCCGCGCGAGCGCTATCGCACCCAGGTGCGCGCCGAGGTCAAGGAACGTGCGTGGGAGCAGATCGCCACGGCGGGCGCGTCCGCGCTCTCGCTCAACGCGATCGCCAAGCAGATGGGCATGAGCGGCCCCGCGCTCTACCGCTACTTCGCCGGCCGCGACGAGCTGATCACCGAGCTGATCCGGGACGCGTACCGCAGCCTCGCCGACACCGCGCAGGCGGCATCGGCCGACGGCGCCGACCTGGCCGGCCTCGCGCACGTCCTGCGCCGCTGGGCCCTGGAACACCCCCAGCGGTACTTCCTCGTCTACGGCACCCCGGTCCCCGGCTACCACGCCCCCGAGGACATCACCGGCATCTCGTCCGAGATCATGGCAACCCTGCTGGACGCCTGCGCGCAGCTCGTACCGGACAGCCCCGCGACACCGTTCGGCGCCCACCTGGAAGACCACCGGGAGTGGGCTCAGGGCCACCCCGCCCAGCCCGCGGCCCTCCACCGGGCCGTGTCCTTCTGGACCCGGATGCACGGCGTGCTGTCCCTGGAACTGTCGGGCCACTTCAGCGGAATGGGCTTCGATCCCGCGCTGCTCTTCGCGGCCGAACTCGACGACCTGCTGGCCGGGTCCTAGGCGGAATACTCCGGAAGATGCTCCGGAAGCTTCCGGTCGAGGGCCGCGAGCGCGTCCGCCTCCGCGCTGCCCTTCTCGGCGCTGAACACATGCACCACCAGGCCCGTCTCACCGGGCGCGGCCGGCACGTGCAGGGTCTCGAAGTCCAGGGTGAGCAGCCCGGCCACCGGGTGCCGCAGCCGCTTGCGGCCCGCCGCGCACATCACGACCTCGCCGCTGTCCCAGATGCGCCGGAAGTCGGCGCTGCCCGCGGCCAGTTCGGTGATGAGCGCGGCCAGCTCCGCGTCCTCGGGGTAACGCCCCGCCGCCACCCGCAGCTGGCCCACGGCCTCCGCCGCCCTGTCCTCCCACTCGGGGTGGACGACGCGTGAGGCGGGGTCGAGGAAGAGGAACCGCGCGTTGTTCCGGTCCCGGCGCCGCGGCTCGGCCAGGCCTCCGATCAGCTCGGCGCCGAGGCCGTTCCAGGCGACCACGTCGAGGCGGTGGTCCGTCGCGAAGGCCGGGAACCCGGCCATGGAGTCCAGGATGCGCCGCAGCAGGGGGCTGACCCGGGCCCTGGGCGCGGGCTCGCCCCGGGCGGCGGCAAGGGTGGTCAGGTGCCCGCGCTCCGCCGCGTCGAGGCCGAGCGCCCGGGCGAGCGCGTCGAGCACCTCGGGGGACGGCTGGGTGGCCCGGCCCTGCTCGAGACGTACGTAGTAGTCCACGCTGATCCCTGCTAGCTGGGCCAGCTCCTCGCGGCGCAGCCCGCGCACCCGGCGGCGACGGCCACCGGCGATCCCGACGTGCTCCGGCGCGACGCGCCCCCGGCGGGCGCGCAGAAAGCCGCCGAGCGCCCTCCGGGTGTCGCCGATCCCGTCACTGTTCGTCATCTGGTCCGCGCCGTCCATGGAGCAAGTATGCGTGGCCCTGGCAGTACCAGGATCGGCGTTCCGACGGTCGAACAGGGTGCTGGCTGCGCCGCCCGCGCCAGGAGAACGTGGCGTCATGAACGAAGCCACGCCCCAGCAGCCGAAGAAGATCCTTGTCGTCAGCGCCCATCCCGAATCCCGCTCGCTCAACGCGTCCCTCGCCGCCTTCGCGGTCGACGAGCTGCGCGCGGCCGGGCACGAGGTGCGGGTGTCCGACCTCTACGCGATGAAGTGGAAGGCGACGGTGGACGCCGACGACTTCCCCGGCCACACCGCGGACCGGCGTCTGCACGTGATGGCCGCATCCGAGCGGGACACCCTGGCCGACCGCCTCTCGCCCGACATCGCGGCGGAGCAGGAGAAGGTCCGCTGGGCGGACGCGGTGATCCTGCAGTTCCCGCTGTGGTGGTTCTCGCCGCCCGCGATCCTGAAGGGCTGGATCGACCGCGTCTTCACCAGCGGCTTCGGCTACGGACCGAAGGTCCCGCCGCCCTACAGCGAGGGCACCCTGGCGGGGCGGCGCGCGCTGGTGTCGGTGACGCTCGGCGCCCGGGAGTCGTCGTTCTCCGACCGGGGCATCCACGGACAACTGACGGACGTCCTGTATCCCGTGCAGCACGGCCTGTTCTGGTTCACCGGCATGGCGCCCCTGGAACCCTTCGCGGTGTACGGGGCGAACGAGCTGCCGGAGGATCAGTTCGCGGCGGCGAAGCGGGAGTACGCGCGCCGCCTCGACGGTCTCTTCACCGACGATCCGGTCCCGTTCCGCTCGCTCGTCGGCGGCGACTACGACCACGGGATGCGGCTGCTGCCGGACGTGGAGGCACCCGGGACGACGGGCCTGGCTCTCCACGTCCGGCATCGCGGCTGAGCGACGGGCGACCTGGTCGTCACCGGCGTCGGGTCGTCGCCGGGTCGCGGCCGTCACCGGTTTCGCGGGACCTACGTGAAGGCGGCCGCGTTCCGGGCAGCCCACTCGGCGAACGCGCGGGGCGGACGCCCGAGGACGCGCTCGACGTCGGGACTCACCCGCTGCTCCTCGGCGTACGGCGTGCCCAGGAGAGCGAGGGTGGAGTCCACGACCTGCTCGGGCATGAACCGCACCATCTGGGCCCGTGCCTCCGCAGGGCTCTGCTCGACGAAGCGCACCGGCTCGCTCAGCACGTCCCCGAGCGCCGCCGCCTGCTGCCGGGGCGAGACGGGCACCGGCCCGGTCAGTTCGTACGTGGCGCCGCCGTGGCCGCCGGTGCGCAGCACGGTGGCCGCGACCTCCGCGATGTCGGCCGGATCGATGACCGGCAGGGCGACGCCTCCGAACGGTGCGGCCACCTCCCGCCGCTCCCGGACCGATTCGGCCCATTGGAAGGCGTTGGAGGCGAAGCCTGCCGGGCGCAGCACCGTCCACTCCAGGCCCGACCCCTTGACGGCGTTCTCGAACTGCGGAGGGTGCCGCAGCGACCCGACCCCCTGCGAGGAGAGCAGGACGACCCGCCGGACGCCGCAGGAGCGCGCCGCTTCGAGGGCGCCGTCCACGTTCCCTCCGCCGAGCATCAGCTCGCCGGAGGTCAGCAGGAACAGTGCGTCGGCCCCTTCGAGTGCGGGCTTGAGGCCCACCGGGTCGCCCACATCGGCCTGCCGATGTCGTATGCCCTCCGGGACATCAGGTGCCGCTGTCCCGCGCGACACGGTCGTGACCTGTTCACCCGCCTCGACGAGGGCCCGTACGAGTGGCCTGCCGACATTGCCCGTAGCTCCGGTCACCACGATCATTTTCTTCGCTCCCTGAGTCGTACTGAGTCGTACTGAGTCGCTCTGCGCTGACTCCACGGAAGCTACCGGCGCGGGGGTAGTAGGTACCTAGAGGAAAGTAATGGGGAGAGGAGTCATTCATGACCGACCTCACAACTCCCCTGCCGCACACGCCTCTTCACGCGTCTCTGCACAGGCCTCTGCACAGGCCTCTTCGTACGTTGCCTTCGAGGCCGGCCCACCGGACTATCCGTACGTCTTCTTCCAGCGCACCCGGTGCCGGACATCGCCCTGGCCCGCGTCGCTGACGCCGAGCAGCGAGCCGAGTGCGGCCCCGCTGTTCCACAGGCCCACGTGGTCGCGGTGCAGGGTGGCGATGCCGTTCTGCTCCGCGAAGGCCTGGGCGGGGCGGCTGAACCGCGCGGTGGTCACACAGATCGCCAGGTCGGCCCCGAAGTGCACGCGGGAGCCCAGGAGATCCCGCAGATCCCGGCCCGCGACGGCGCGGTGCGGCGCGTACCGCTTGCACTGAATGATCATGCTCCGGCCGTCCGGGAGCCGCCCGGTCACGTCGACGCCGTTGTCCCCCGCCCCGCCGACCCCGCGTACGTCGGCGCAGCCGTCCCTGCGGCACAGCCCGGCGACCAGGTCCTCGAACTCGGTGCCGGTCATCGCGTCCGCCCGCGCGAGCGACCGGAGCCCCGCCCGCACCACGTCCTCCTCCCGCCACGCGCGATCGCGGTCGCGCGCCATGCGGTCCGTGCGCCACAGCCACCACAGCACGGCTCCGACGATGCCGAGGAGCAAACCCCCTGCCGCGAAGGGCCGGAGGGGCGACCAGATCAGGAACAGCTCCAGGAGCAGTACGGCGCCGCACACCACCCACGGCTTCCACCGCTTCCACTGCTGCCACCGCTTCCAGGACCTCCCGCGCCGCTTCCGCAGCGCCGTGCGCCGTCCCCGCCGAGCGGTCATCAGAGCCCCCTCCGCCGTCCTTGCACAGCAGTGTGGGCAAGGGCGGGCGGGTTCGGGAAGAGCGCACACACACCCGGCGGTCCGCCGCCCCCGTACATCCAGCCGGACCAAGCTGACCTGCGGGCTTCGGGTGGCGCTCGTACGGTGGCTGAATGGTCATCAGGTACCTTCCGCGCTCCTCATCCGTCCGCACCGCGGCCCTCGCGGTAGCCGCTCTGGTCCTCCTGCCCACACCCGCCGCGGCGGCCACCGAGGAGCCCACGCCGCCCAAGCCGGGCCCCGCGTACTCCTCGGACCTCCTCGACCGTCCGGGCGTCCAGGTCCGGCCTGGCGCCGGGGCCCCCGCCGTGCCGAGCGACGTCTCCGCCCTCTCCTGGGTGGTGGCCGACGCCCGTTCGGGCGAAGTGCTCGCGGCCCATGACGCGCACCGTCAACTGCCGCCCGCCTCCACCCTGAAGTCGCTCTTCGCCCTGACGGCCCTGCCCCATCTGGACGCGGTCGCCCGGCACCGGGTCACCCAGAGCGAGCTCGCCGAGGTCGGGGACGGCAGCAGCCTGGTAGGGGTCGAGGCGGGCCACAGCTACACCGTCGCCGACCTGTGGCGCGGCGTGTTCCTCAGTTCCGGCAACGACGCCGTGCACGTGCTGGCCAACCTGAACGGCGGCTGGCAGCAGACCGTCCGTCAGATGCGGGCCAAAGCCCGCGCCTTGGGCGCCAAGGACACCCATGTGGTCTCCCCCGACGGATACGACGCCGCGGGGCAGGTGTCATCGGCGTACGACCTGGCGGTCTTCGGCAGGGCAGGGCTCGCGGACCCGCAGTTCGCCCGCTACTGCTCGACGTCGATCGCCAAGTTCCCGAACGGGAACTGGTCCTACCCCATCCAGAACACCAACCGGCTCCTCACCGGAGCGGACGGCGTGGCGCGTTACCCCGGCCTGCTGGGCATCAAGAACGGCTACACCAGCAACGCGGGCAACACGCTCATCAGCGCGGCGCAGCGCGGCGGCCACACCATCGTCGTATCGGTGATGAACCCGCAGGTGAGCGGCGGCTACCGCGTCTACGAGGAGACCAGGTCACTCCTTGACTGGGGGTTCCAGGCGGCGGGTCACGTCAGGCCAGTGGGTTCGCTGATCCCCGAGAGCGAGAAGCGGGGCACGGCGCAGGGGCCCGCGCACGCCGCCGAGCTCGCCGCCCACGCGACCGGCACGGACGGCTCGGACTGGACCGCGATCCTGCTCGTCGGCGCCGGATCGGCGGCTCTGGTGGCGGGTGCGGTGGTGGTGATCCGGCGGCGGTCGGCCCGCGCCCACCGCCTCTCGGTGCGCCAGTAGCCGAGCGCGGTCAGCCCTCTCTCAGACCCCGCCGAGCAGCCGGGCGAGGTCCTGGTCCAGATCGAGCCCCGCGACCTCGCGCCCGGCACCCACGACGGCATACGTACGGAGCAGGAAACGCCGCAGCGCGGCCCTGTCGAACTGCACCAGGGCCAGACCCCGCGGCGCGCGGAACTCGAGCACCGTGCGTGCCCGGCCGCACGGCCAGATGTGCACGTCTCCGCCGCCCGCCGGAGCACGGAGCCCCTCCTCCAGGAGTTGGCGGCCGAAGATCCAGGTGACCTCCGCGCCGTCGAGGGAGGCCTCCGGCGGGAAGACGATCTGGACGGCCAGCGGGTCGGCCGCCGCATAGCGCAAGGTCACGGGCAGCACGCGCTCGCGCCCTTCGGGAGTGACCAGGCAGGCGCGGGCGGGCTGCTCAAGGGTGACGGCCATGATCGGACTCCTGTTCTGGCGCAGCTGACGCTGCTCGCGCTGCGTTGTTCCGTATCTGTTCGAGTCCGCGGAGGGTGATTCATTACGCGACACACGAGCCAAACCTTGTGACCTACGTCACGGCTGCCGGTTTCAAGAAGGGACCCCATCGGGGAAAGGAGAACGCATGCTCCTAGCCCGCCTCGCCCACGTCTCGGCCACCGTGGCCACCACCTCCGCCCGGTCGCAGAAGATCGCCCTCCTCGCCGATCTCTTCCGCGCGGCCGGCCCCGCCGATGCGCCCATCGTCATTCCCTACCTCGCGGGCCGGCTGCCGCAGGGCAGGCTGGGCATCGGGTGGAGCCTGCTGAAGGAGCCGCCCCCGGCCGCCGTCGAGCCCACCCTCACCGTCCAGGACACGGACAGCGCCCTGACCGCCATCGGTGCCGTCTCCGGGCAGGGCTCCCAGGGCGAGCGCAAGCGGCTCGTACGGGAGCTGATGGGTGCGGCCACCGGGGAGGAGCAGCGGTTCCTCGTCGGGCTGCTCACCGGGGAAGTCAGGCAGGGTGCGCTCGACGCCATCGCCGTGGAGGGGCTCGCCCGGGCCACCGAGGCCCCGGCGGCCGCCGTGCGCCGTGCGGTGATGCTGGCGGGGGCGGTGACTCCCGTCGCCGAGGCGCTCCTCGCGAGGGGGCCGGGTGCGCTCGACGAGTTCCGGCTCAGCGTCGGGCGGCCCGTACTGCCGATGCTCGCGCACGGCGCCACGTCCGTCACCGAAGGCGTGGCCAAACTGGGCGGGCCGTGCGCCGTCGAGGAGAAGCTGGACGGCATCCGCGTCCAGGTGCACCGCTCCGGGGACGACGTCCGCGTCTACACCCGCACCCTCGACGACATCACCGACCGGCTGCCCGAACTCACTCGTGCCGCAATGGAGTTGGCGGGGGATTCCTTCATTCTCGACGGTGAGGTCATCGCGTTCGACGGTGACGGCAGACCCCGGCCCTTCCAGGAGATCGCCGGACGGGTCGGATCCCGTGTCGACGTCACCACCGCCGCCGCCGAACTCCCCGTGTCCCCCGTGTTCTTCGACGCCCTGTACGCGGGCGGGCAGGATCTGCTCGATCTGCCGTTCACCGAGCGGCACGCCGAGCTGGCGCGGCTCGTCCCGGAGCCGATGCGGGTGCGGCGCGCCGTCGTCGCCGACCCCGCCGACGAGGCGGAGGTGGCCGCCGCGGAGGAGTTCTTCGCCGACACCCTGCGCCGCGGCCATGAGGGCGTCGTGCTCAAGGCCCTCGACGCCCCGTACATCGCGGGGCGCCGCGGCGCGAGCTGGCTGAAGGTCAAGCCGGTGCACACCCTGGACCTCGTCGTCCTCGCCGCCGAGTGGGGGCACGGGCGGCGGACCGGCAAGCTCTCCAATCTCCATCTGGGCGCCCGGCGGCCGGACGGGACGTTCGCCATGCTCGGGAAGACCTTCAAGGGCATGACCGACGTGATGCTCGCCTGGCAGACCGAGCGGCTGCGTGAGCTCGCGGTCGACGACGACGGCTTCGTCGTGACCGTACGCCCGGAACTCGTCGTCGAGATCGCCTACGACGGGCTGCAGAAGTCCACCCGCTATCCGGCCGGCGTGACGCTCCGCTTCGCCCGGGTCGTCCGCTACCGGGAGGACAAGTCGCCCACGGAAGCCGATTCCGTCGAGACGGTACTGGCGGAGCGCTAGCCCTGGCGCTCTAGCCCCGGAGCGGGACGTCTACCACCAAGTTCTGGCAAAGAACGGGCCTATAGGGTGACCTTAACGCCGTATTGACGCCCACCAGCCAATCAGCAACTAGGGGAAGAGCTGTGTCCGCTTCACGTCTCAGCCAGACGCCACTCCCAGGCATCGGCATCCGGTACGACCTGACCACCCGAGAACATCGCCAGCTCTCGGTCGTCGCGCACCGGGACGGTGCGCGCACCCTCAGCGCCTACCGTGCCGACGACCCCGACGAGTGCGCGCTCTCGCTGCGGCTGAGTTCGGGCGAGGCGGACGCGCTGATCGACGCGCTGATGCCCTCGCACCACAGCCCGAATCTCCTGCACACCACCGATCTCGGTCTCGTCGCCGAGCGCATCGAGGTGGCGGGCTCCTCGCACTGGAACGGGCGGGTGCTCGGCGAGACGCAGCTGCGCACCGAGACCGGTGCGTCCATCGTGGCCGTGCTGCGCAGGGCCGAGGCCATTCCGTCGCCCGCGCCGGACTTCCGCCTCGCGGGCGGGGACACGCTCATCGTGATCGGCACCCGCGAGGGTGTGGAGAGCGCCGCGGCGATACTCGGGCGGGAGTGATTCGATGCACTCCGCTGTCTTCCTGATCGAATTCGGCGCGATCATCCTCGCGCTCGGGCTGCTCGGCAGATTCGCCGGACGGTTCCGCTTCTCCCCGATCCCCCTCTATCTGCTCGCCGGGCTCGCCTTCGGCGAGGGCGGGCTGCTGCCCCTGGGCGCCAGTGAGGAGTTCGTCGCGATCGGCGCCGAGATCGGCGTCATCCTGCTGCTGCTGATGCTGGGGCTCGAATACACCGCGAGCGATCTGGTCAGCAATCTCAAGACCCAGTACCCGGCCGGTCTCGTCGACATGGGGCTGAACGCCGTGCCGGGCGCGATCGCCGCACTGCTGATGGGCTGGGGTCCCGTCGCCGCCGTCGTGCTCGCGGGCGTCACCTGGATCTCGTCGTCCGGGGTCATCGCGAAGGTCCTGAACGACCTGGGCCGCCTCGGCAACCGCGAGACACCCGTCATCCTCAGCATCCTGGTCCTCGAAGACCTGGCGATGGCGGTGTATCTGCCCATCATCACCGCCCTGCTGGCCGGTGTCGGCTGGGCAGCGGGCAGTCTCACGCTGGGCATCGCGCTCGGGGCGGCCGGTCTGGTCCTCTTCCTCGCCGTGCGCTACGGCCGCGTCATCTCGCGCTTCGTGTCGAGCGACGACCCCGAGAAGCTGCTCCTGGTCGTCCTCGGTCTGACGATCCTGGTCGCCGGCATCGCGCAGCAGCTCCAGGTCTCCGCCGCCGTGGGGGCGTTCCTGGTCGGCATCGCGCTGTCCGGCGAGGTCGCCGAAGGCGCGCACAGCCTCCTCGCACCGCTGCGGGACCTGTTCGCCGCCGTCTTCTTCGTCTTCTTCGGCCTGCACACGGATCCGGCGAGCATTCCGCCGGTGCTGCTGCCCGCGCTCGCGCTCGCCGTCGTGACGGCGTGCACGAAGATCGCCACGGGGTACTGGGCGGCCCGCCGCGCCAAGATCTCCGTCAAGGGACGGTGGCGGGCCGGTGGTGCGCTGGTGGCGCGCGGCGAGTTCTCCATCGTCATCGCGGGTCTTGCCGTCACCGCGGGCATCGAACCGTCGCTGGGCCCGCTGGCCACGGCGTACGTCCTGATCCTGGTGATCGTCGGCCCGCTGACCGCGCGCTTCGCGCAGCCGGTGGCCGCGCTGGTCAGCGGCTCCGTGGCGCGCCGCCGGGAAACGGCGGCCGCGGTCGCCCTGCCCGCGCAGCGGGAGCCGGAGCCGTCGGCGAAGGCGGAGGAGTCGCTGGACGGCCAGGAGACGCACGGCCGCTCCTGAAGAACACGCCTTCGCGGGGCGTGGGGGGGGGGGCGGCCCCCCCCCCCCCCCGGTGCGCGGGGGGGGGGCGCCCCCCCCCCCGCCCCCCCCAACCCCCCCCGGGGGGCCCCCCC
>NZ_JBEZVL010000014.1:0-300581 GCF_040636975.1 Streptomyces sp. NPDC032198
CGACCGTCACGTCGTGCCCGCGCCGCCGCAGCTCCTCGATGACCGCCTCGTCCATGCGGGACTCGACCGTGACGCTCCCCGGGCGCATGCCGCGCGGGTAGAAGGAGCCGGGGAAGCTGTCGTTGTGCCAGTTGGGGGCGTCGATGGCGCCCTGGAGGTCGAGGCCTCCGCGGACGGAGTCGCGCAGCGCCACCGCCAGGAAGAAGTGCACCTGCCACTGGTCCTGCTGGTCCCCGCCGGGCGTCCCGAACGCCATCACCGGTACGCCGTCCCTGAGGGCGAGGGACGGTGTCAGCGTCGTGCGCGGACGGCGGCCCGGCGTGAGGGAGTTGGGCAGGCCGTCCTCCAGCCAGGCCATCTGGAGCCGGGTGCCGAGCGGGAAGCCCAGCTCGGGGACGACCGGGTTGGACTGCAGCCAGCCGCCGCTGGGCGTGGCCGCGACCATGTTGCCCCAGCGGTCGACGATGTCGAGGTGGCAGGTGTCGCCGCGGGTCGCGCCGTCCGCCGAGACGGCCGGTTCGCCGGGCACCGGTGAGGTGCCGCTCTTGGCGACGGTCGGCTCTCCGGCGCCCGCTCCGGGCAGCCCGAGCGCGTCGAAGCCCGGCTCACCCGCGGCGACGGCGCTCGCGTGCGCGGAGATCTTCGGGGTGCGCCCGCCGGGGCTTCCGGGGCGCAGGTCGTGCGACGCCTTGTCGCTGATGAGCGTCCGCCGCTCGTCGTTGTACGCAGCGGACAGCAGGTCGGCGACAGGGAGCGTGTCGGCGCCGTCCGCGTCGCCGTACCAGGCCTCGCGGTCGGCCATGGCCAGCTTGCAGCCCTCGATCAGCAGGTGGACGTAGTCGGCCGAGCCGTACGCGGGCAGGTCCGCGAGCGCCGAGGGGAGCACGGCCAGCTGTTGGAGGAAGGCCGGGCCCTGACTCCAGCCGCCCGCCTTGCACAGCGTCCAGCCGTTCCAGTCGTACGTCGTCGGGGCCTCGTAGGTCGCCTCCCATCCGGAGAGGTCGGCGGCCGTCAGCGTTCCGGTGTGCCGGGTTCCGCTGGTGTCCATCGTGGGGACGGCAGCCTGGCGTATCAGCGCCTCGGCGATGAACCCCTCGCTCCAGAGCTTCCGCGCGGCCTCGATCTGCTCGGTGCGCGAGCCGGTGCCCGCCTCCTCGATCACGCGGCGCCAGGTCGCGGCGAGCGCCGGGTTGCGCAGGAGTTCACCGGGACGCGGGGACTGGCCGCCCGGCAGGTAGACCTCGGCCGACGAGGGCCATTCGGTCTCGAAGAGTTCGCGCACCGTCTCGACGGTCTCGCCGACGCGCTCCACGGGTGCGTGGCCGTCCTCGGCGTACCCGATGGCGTACGTGAGGACATCGGCGAGGGACTTGGTCCCGTGGTCGCGCAGGAGCACCATCCACGCGTCGAAGGCGCCCGGCACGGCGGCCGCGAGCGGCCCGGTGCCCGGCACCAGGTCGAGGCCGAGCGAGCGGTAGTGCGCGACGGTCGCTCCGGCGGGTGCGACGCCCTGCCCGCACAGGACCCGTACCTCTCCGTCGGCGGGGGCCACGATGATCGGCACCTCACCCGCCGGGCCGTTGAGGTGCGGCTCGACGACGTGCAGGACGAAACCGGCGGCGACCGCCGCGTCGTAGGCGTTGCCGCCGTCCTCCAGGACCGCCATCGCGGACTGCGAGGCGAGCCAGTGGGTGGAGGACACCATGCCGAAGGTGCCCTGGAGAGTCGGCCTAGTGGTGAACAAGAGAGCTGCTCCTAGCGTGCGGTGCGGGTACGGGGGATCGTACGGAGGGTCGGGGCGGCGGCAGCGTCCGGAGCCGTGCCGTCGTCGGCGACCAGGTGGCAGGAGACCTCGTGTCGGCCGTCTCCGCTTCCGGGAAGTACGCGCAGCGCGGGCACCTCGGTGCGGCAGCGGTCGACGGCCAGCGGGCAGCGCGTGTGGAAGCGGCATCCGGTCGGCGGGGCGAGCGGGCTCGGCAGTTCGCCACTGAGGACGATGCGCTCGCGGGTGCGCTGGAGCACCGGGTCGGGCACGGGCGCGGCGGAGAGCAGCGCCTGGGTGTAGGGGTGCTTGGGGTCGGCGAACAGCTCGGCGGTCGGCGCCTGTTCGACGATCTGGCCGAGATACATGACCGCGATGCGGTCGGCGAGGAACTCCACTGCGGCCAGGTCGTGCGTGATGAACAGGCACCCGAAGCCGCGGTCGCGCTGGAGGTCGGCGAGGAGGTTGAGGACCGAGGCCTGGACGGAGACGTCGAGTGCCGATGTGGGTTCGTCGGCCACCAGGAGGTCCGGGTCGACGGAGAGCGCGCGGGCGATGGAGATGCGCTGGCGCTGTCCGCCGGAGAGTTCGTGCGGATGCCGGTCGGCGTGCTCGGGGCGCAGGCCGACCTGGCCGAGGAGTTCGGCGATGCGCGCGCGTGCCGCGTCGCCCTTGGCGATGCCGTGCAGGCGCAGGGGTTCGGCGATGATCTGTCCGACGGTCATGCGCGGGTCGAGCGAGGACGAGGGGTCCTGGAAGACGAGGTGGAAGTCCTTGCGCAGCGGGCGCAGGGCACGCCGCGAAAGGCGGGTCACATCGGTGCCGTTGATGCGGACGGTGCCACCGGTGGGTTCGTCGAGCCGCACGGCACACCGCCCCACCGTGGACTTGCCGCTCCCCGACTCCCCCACGAGGCCCACGACTTCACCTTTGCCGACGGTGAGGGTGACGCCGTCGGCGGCTCGTACGATGCCGCCGGGGCTCGCGAAGTGCCGCTCCAGGTCGACCAGTTCAAGAACGGGTGTGGGGATCACTGTCCGGCCTCCTGGGTGGTGGGCGTGAGCACGGCGGCGTCCTGCGGGTGCCAGCAGGCCGCCCGGTGGGCGGCATCGGCCCCGGCGTCGCGGGAGACCGCCTTGAAGCCGGGTCTGCCCGTCGTGCACCGGTCGTCGGCGTGCGCGCAGCGTGGGGCGAACGTGCAGGCGTCGGGCTGCGCGTCGAGGCTCGGCACCAGCCCGGGGATCTCGGACAGCCGCCGCTTGCCCTCGCCGCCGGGGCGGAGGACCGCACCCAGCAGGCCGCGGGTGTACGGGTGGCGGGGCTCGGCGAACAGCTCGTGCACCGGGGCCTGTTCGACGGGGCGGCCCGCGTACATGACCAGGACGCGGTCGGCGGCGTCGGCCACCACGCCCAGGTCGTGGGTGATCAGGACGATCGCGGTGCCGAGCCGTTCCCGCAGGGACTGCAGGACTTCGAGGATGCCCGCCTGGACGGTGACGTCGAGCGCGGTGGTCGGCTCGTCGGCGATGAGGACGGACGGGTCGCAGGCGACCGCGATGGCGATCATGACTCGCTGGCGCATGCCGCCGCTGAGCTGGTGGGGGTACTCGTCGACGCGCTGGGCGGGGGCGGGGATGCCTACCAGGTCGAGGAGTTCGACGGCACGCGCGCGTGCCTCCTTCTTCGACAGGCCCTGGTGGCGCCGGAGCACCTCGCCTATCTGCCGGCCGATGGTCAGAACGGGGTTGAGGGAGGTCATCGGCTCCTGGAAGATCATCGCGATGTCCTTTCCGCGGACCCGCCCGAGCTCCTTCTCGCTCGCTCCGGCGATCTCGCGCCCGCCGAGCCTGATCGACCCTTCGATGTGCGCGGTGGGCGGCAGGAGTCCCATCACGGCCATCGCCGTGACGGACTTGCCGCAGCCCGACTCGCCTACCACCGCCAGCACTTCGCCCGGTGAGACGTCGTACGAGAGATGGTCGACGGCGTGCACCGTGCGGGTGCCCGAGCGGAAGGAGACCGACAGGTCGCGCACGCTCAGTACGGGGTTGGTCATCGGGTGGCTCCTCGGGGGTCGAGGACGTCCCGCAGGCCGTCGCCGAGCAGGTTGAACGCCAGGGTGGCCGCGACGACCGCGAGTCCGGGGAAGACCGCCATCCACGGCGCGGGCGCGAGGAAGGACTGGGCGCCGGAGAGCATCACGCCGAGGGACGCCTCCGGTGGCTGCACCCCGAGGCCGAGGAAGCTGAGCAGTGCCTCGCCGATGATCGCGGCGGGAATGCCGACGGTCGCCTGGACGGTCAGTGCGGAGGTGGCGTTGGGCAGGATGTGCCGGAAGAGGACGGTGGCGTCGCCGCCTCCGTTGGCGACGGCGGCGGCCACGTAGTCGACGTGCCGCAGCCGCAGTGTCTCGGCGCGGGTGATGCGGATGACGGCCGGGATCTGCGAGATCCCGATCGCGATCGTCGCGTTGGTGAGCGAGGGGCCGAGCACCGCGGCGAGCCCGACGGCGAGCACCAGGAAGGGGAAGGCCAGCATCGTGTCGGTGAGCCGCGAGACCACGCTGTCGGTGAACTTGCCGTAGTAGCCCGCGAGCAGGCCGAGCGGTACGCCGACGACGAACGCGAGCACCACCGCCACCATACCCACCTGCATGGACGCCCGCGCCCCGTACACGACCCGCGAGAGCTGGTCGCGGCCCAGGTCGTCCGTGCCGAGCCAGTGCGACCAGCCGGGCGCCGCAAGGGCGTTGGCGAAGTCGAGGCGCGCGGGGTCGTACGGCGCGACCAGCGGCGCGAAGAGCGCGGCGAGGACGAACACGGCGGCGATGATGCCGCCGGTCATGGCGAGCCGGTTCTTGCGCAGGGCGCGCAGCTTGCCGCTGCCCGTGCCGGCGGAACGTATCCGCCCCAGTGTGGTGAGCACCGCTGTCGTCACCGGGCACCTCCGAGCCGGATGCGCGGGTCGATGACCGAATACGCCACGTCGACCAGCAGGTTGATGAGGATGTACGCGGCGGAGGTGCACAGCACCACGCCTTGCAGGGTCGCGTAGTCGCGGGTGAAGACGGCGTCGATGGTGAGCTTGCCGAAGCCCGGCAGGACGAAGATCTGCTCGGTGACGACGGCGCCCGAGATGAGATGGCCGAGCTGGAGACCGAGCACGGTCACGACGGTGACCAGGGAGTTGCGCAACGCGTGCCCGCCGATGATCTCCCGCCGGGAGAGGCCCTTGGCGCGCGCGGTACGTACGTAGTCGGCGGAGAGCGAGTCGAGCATCGCCGCCCGCGTCTGGCGCATCACGACGGCCGCGAGCCCGGAGCCGAGGACGATCGCGGGCAGCACCATGCGGCGCAGGTTGTCGAGCGGGTCGGTGCCGAAGGGCACGTATCCGGAGGCGGAGAAGACCGGCACGGCGATGGCGAAGCCGAGGACCAGGACCATGCCGAGCCAGAAGGTGGGGACGGAGAGGCCCAGCAGGGCGAGGGCGTTGGCGAGCCACTCCTCGGGCTTTCCGCGCCGCACGGCGGCGATGATGCCCGCGCCGATGCCGACGACGACCGCCAACAGCAGGGAGAGGGCGGCCAGTTCGAGGGTGATGGGCAGCGCGGCGGTGATCGCGTCGGAGACGGGCAGGCCGGTGCGGGAGGAGGTTCCGAGGTCTCCGGTGATCGCGTGCCCGATGAACCGCCCGTACTGGACGACGATGTTGTCGTTCAGGCCGTAGCTCTCGCGGATGGCGGCGAGCGCCTCGGGGCTGCGCTCCTCACCGGCGAGGGCGAGCGCCGGGTCGCCGGGCAGCGCCCGGATGCCCGCGAAGACGACCATGCTGACGAGGACGAGCGTGACGAGGGACTGGCGGACGCGGGTGAGCAGATAGGACGTCATCGGACGTACCCCGCAGTCGTGACGCGGACCAGGCCGTCTCCGTAGACGCGGACGCCCGCGACGTCCTTGCCGGTGACGATGTAGTTCTTCTGGCGGTAGAGGTAGATGAGCCCGCGCCGTTCCTGGGCACGGCGGGTCAACTCGCCGTAGATCTTGGCGCGTCCGTCCGGGTCGGCCTCGGCACGGCCGCGCTCGACGAGCCGGTCGATGGCCGGGTCCGAGAGACCGTAGGCGTTCATCGCGCCGCGCGTCTGGAGGAAGCTGGCGATGTTGCCGTCCGGGTCGAGCCGCCCCGACCAGCCGCTGGTGAAGGCGTCGTAGTGCCCGGAGTCGGTCTCTTCGAGCATCGTGGCGTACTCGGTGGGGCGCAGCGTGACCGCGAACCCCGCTTCCTTGGTCATGGCCTGCACGACCTGCCCGAGGCGGCTGGATTCGGGGGTCGTGGACACCTTCAGCTCGATGCGCACCGGCGTTTTCACCCCGGCCTCTCGCAGGAGCTTCTTGGCTCTGGCCATGTCGCGCTTGGGGCACTGGGACGCCTTGACGCCCGGGGCGATGGCCGACTCGGGGGAGACGGGGCCGCAGGCGGGCTCGTACATGCCCTGGAAGACGACCTTGTTGATGAGGTCGCGGTCGATGGCGAGCTCGAAGGCCTCCCGGACGCGCGGTTCACGTGCGAGGGCAGTGTCGACGCGGCCCGGCTTCGCCCCGAGGCCCTTGACGTTCCCGACGTTGAAGCCGATGCCCTGATAGCCGAGCGAGGGCGAGTTGAAGAGCTGCAGACCGGGCTCGGTGAGCGCGCTGCGCACGTCGACGGGGGTCATCTGGTCGCCGACCTGGATGTCCCCGGACCGCAGGTTGGCAAGGCGGACGTTCCCGTCGGGTATCGGCTTGTAGATCACCTTGTCGAGATGGACCTGATCAGCCGCGTAGTAGTTCGGGTCCTTGGTGAGCACGATGCGGTCGCCGCCGACACGTTCCACGTACTTGAACGGGCCCACGCAGGAAGGGTGGTTGGTGAAGTTCTTGCCGTACTTCTTGAGGGCGGCGGGTGACATCACCATGCCGGAGCGGTCCGCGAGGACGGCCGTGAGGGGCACGTAGGCCTGCTTGAGCGTGAGCTCCACCGTGTACGGTCCGGTCGCCTTCGCCCCGGCGAGCGGGGCGAGTTCGGTGGCGCGTGCCGAGCCCGCGAGGCCCCGGTGGCGCAGCAGCGAGGTGACGGCGGCGTCCGCGTCAAGGCTGGTGCCGTCGCTGAACTTCAAGCCCTTGCGCAGGCCGAAGGTGACGGTGCGGCCGTCCTTCGACGTCTTGGGCAGGGCCCTGGCCAGCTGCGGGATCACGGTCCCGTGCTCGTCGATGTCGTAGAGCTTCTCGCACATCCCGGCGAAGACGGTGCGGCCCACGAGGGTCTGCGCGAGGGTCGGATCGAGCTTGTCCGGGTCGGCGTTGAGGGCGACGGTCAGGGTGCCGCCGTCCCGCACGGGACGGTCGTCGGTCATGCGCTCACCGCCGACCTCGGTGGCCGAGGACTGCAAGGAGCCGCAGCCCGCCGTCAGGGACATCACCAGGGCAACTGCCGCGAGGGCAACCGCTTTTCGGCGCACGGGTAGGTACCTCCGCCAGGGTGGTTCCGGGCTGATCGTGGACGATCAAGGAATACGGCAGAACGTATTTCGCATACAGTCCGCACACAAGAGGCCCGTCCGGATGCCGGACCGGATTTGATGAAGATTGAATAACCGGGTGCGACAAACAGCTGGGGGGCGCCCTTGTGCGGACATTCGGCGGGCTTTCCGTCCATCAGGGGACGACGTGCCGCGGGCCGGAAGCGGATCGCCTCGCCGGGCCGTTGTCAGTGCGCCGCGCTAGTCTCCGCGCATCTGACCGTTCCACCCCGTTCCGGGAGGTTTTCATGGTCTCGCGCCTCAACCCGTATCTCAGCTTCGGCGGCGACGCCCGACAGGCCCTCGAGTTCTACAAGGAGGTCTTCGGCGGCGATCTCGCGCTCAACACCTTCGGCGAAGCCGGCCAGCAGGGCACCCCGTCCGCCGACAACATCATGCACGGCATGCTGGAGGCACCGAACGGCTTCACCCTGATGGGCGCCGACACCCCGCCGGGCATGGACCACACCCCGGGCAACAACTTCTCGGTGAGCCTCAGCGGGGACGACGACGCCGAGCTGCGCGGCTACTGGGAGAAGCTGTCCGCCGGCGGCTCGGTGGCCGTGCCGTTGGAGAAGCAGATGTGGGGCGACGTGTTCGGCATGTGCACGGACCGCTTCGGCATCCCCTGGATGGTCAACATCAGCCAGCCGCAGAGCTGACCGGCCGCCCACGACGCGGCGGGGTCTGCCGGGCCCAGCAGGCGCCGGCAGACCCCGGCGCGCCCCGGTCGCGGGCTCTGAGCAGCGCGTCTACGGTGTGACGGGGATGTCTTGTGTGGTGGGGGACGTCTGGAGGCACCGATGGACCGCTCGCCCGCGCCCGAGCCCTTCGAGGCGGTGCAGACCGCAGGATCGTCCGCCTCCGCTCCCCCGCATCCGAGCGGCGGAAGCCATGAACACCGCTGGCTGATCCTCGGCGTCGTCGGCATCGCCCAGCTCATGGTGGTCCTCGACGCGACCATCGTGAACATCGCGCTGCCGTCCGCCCAGCAGGACCTCGGGTTCAGCGACGGCAACCGCCAGTGGATCGTCACCGCGTACGCGCTCGCCTTCGGCAGCCTGCTGCTCCTCGGTGGGCGCATCGCCGACCTGGTGGGCCGCAAGCTGGTCTTCCTCGCCGGACTCGCAGGCTTCGCGCTCGCCTCGGCCCTCGGCGGCGCGGCGACCAGCTTCACCATGCTGGTGGTCGCGCGCGCCCTGCAGGGCCTGTTCGGAGCGCTCCTCGCGCCCGCCGCGCTGTCCCTGCTCACGACGACGTTCACCGACCCCAAGGAACGCGCGAAGGCGTTCGGCATCTACGGCGCCATCGCGGGCGCGGGCGGCGCGGTCGGACTGCTCCTGGGCGGCATCCTGACCGAGTACCTGGACTGGCGCTGGTGCCTGTACGTGAACCTGATCTTCGCGGTGTTCGCCATGCTGGGCGGCGCCCGGCTGCTGCACGGCGGCAGGCCCGTGGACCGGCCGAAACTGGACGTCCCCGGCACCCTGCTGGTCTCCGCGGGCCTGTTCTGCATCGTCTACGGCTTCTCGAACGCCGAGACGCACGCCTGGGGCGACGTCCAGACCTGGGGGTTCCTGGTGGTCGGCGCCGTCCTGGTGGCGGCCTTCGCCTGGTGGCAGACGCGGGCCGCGCATCCACTGCTCCCGCTGCGGGTCGTGCTCGACCGGGACCGCGGGGCGTCGTTCCTCGCGATGTTCATCTCCGGCGCGGGCATGTTCGGTGTCTTCCTGTTCCTGACGTACTACCTCCAGCAAATCCTCGGCTACACGCCGGTCAAGACCGGGCTCGCGTTCCTGCCGATGGTCGCCGTGATGGTGGTGATCTCCGTCGTCACGACCAACGTGCTCGTGCCGCGGTTCGGCGCGAAGCCCATCGTGCCGCTCGGCATGGGTCTCGCGGCGGCCGCGATGGCCTGGCTCACCGCCCTCGACGTGCACAGCGGTTACGCGGCGCACGTGCTGCCGCCGCTGCTCGTCGCCGGTCTCGGCCTCGGTCTGGTCTTCGCGCCGGCGATGAGCATGGCGACCGCGGGCGTCGCCGCGCATGACGCGGGCGTGGCGTCGGCGATGGTCAACACCAGCCAGCAGGTGGGCGGTTCGATCGGCACGGCCCTGCTCAACTCCCTCGCGACGAGCGCCGCGGCCAGCTACCTCGTGGGCAAGCAGCCGACGCCACAGGTGAAGGCCCAGTCCGCGATGGAGAGTTATTCGACCGCCTATACGTGGTCGGCCGTCTTCTTCGCGGTCGGGCTGATCGTTACGGTCGTGCTGTACCGCAGGGGAGCCCCGGTCCACTCCGAGGCGGACGGCGGCGCGGTACACATGTAGGACGGGAGGGGCGATGGCAACGGCATCCGAGGCTTCACCGACGAAGGACGCGGACGGCGGTGTCGCGCTGGCATCGGCACGGGGCCGGTGGGTGCTCGCCTGCGCCGTCCTCGCGTCCGGCATGGCGATGCTGGACGGCACGGTGGTGAACGTCGCCCTGCCCACCCTCGGCCGCGAGCTGGACACGTCGATCGCGTCCCTGCAGTGGGTCGTCAACGCCTACATGCTCACGCTCTCCTCGCTGCTGCTGCTCGGCGGGGCGCTCGGCGACCGCATCGGACGGCGGCGCACCCTGGTCATCGGCGTCGTGTGGTTCGCCGTCGCCTCGGCCCTCTGCGGGCTCGCGCAGGACGCGGGGATGCTCATCGCGGCGCGGGCGTTGCAGGGCATCGGCGGCGCGCTCCTGACGCCGGGCTCACTCGCCCTGGTGCGCACGTCGTTCCGGCCACAGGACCAGGCACGTGCGGTGGGCGCCTGGTCGGGACTCGGCGGGGTCGCGGGCGCGGTGGGCCCGTTCCTGGGCGGCTGGCTGATCGACGGGCCCGGCTGGCGGTGGATCTTCCTGATCAATGTGCCGCTGGCGGCGCTCGTGCTCTTCGCGGTCCGTCATGTGCCGGAGAGCCGGGCCGAAGGTGCCGCGGACAAGCCGTTCGATGTGACGGGGGCGTGCCTGGCGGCGCTGTTCCTCGCGGGCCTCAGCTTCGCGCTGATCGGCGCCGCGGGGGACGCGTCGAAGGCGGCCGCGGTCCTGCCGGGCCTCGGCGGGCTCGCGGCGGGTGTCGCCTTCGTCATGGTGGAGCGCCGCCGCCGTAACCCGATGCTGCCGCTCTCCCTCTTCCGCTCCCGCCTGTTCAGCGCGGCCAACGTCATGACGCTGTGCCTGTACGCGGCCATCGGCGGACTCTTGTTCATGCTGCCGGTGCAGTTGCAGACGACGCTGGGCTACGACGCGCTGCAGGCGGGCACGGCGACGCTGCCGATCACGGTCATGATGCTGCTGCTCTCGGCGTCGGCGGGCGAACTGTCGCGGCGGATCGGCCCTACGGTGCCGCTGGTCGTGGGCCCGTTGATCGCGGCCGCCGGGGCGCTCCTGATGCTGCGGATCGAGCCCGGCGCAGCGTACGCCACGGAGGTGCTGCCCGCGGTGGTGGTGCTCGGCCTGGGGATGAGCCTGTTCGTGGCCCCGCTGACGGCGACGGTCCTGGCCTCGGTGGACGCGGGGCGCGCGGGTCTTGCGAGCGGCGTCAACAACACCGCGGCGCGGGTGGCCCAGATGCTCGTCGTCGCCGCTCTCCCCCTTGCCGTGGGCCTGTCCGGTACGGCCTACGCGGATCCGGACGCGCTGAACACGGCGTTCGGGAAGGCGGCCGTGGGCTGCGCGGGCCTGTTCGTCCTGGCGGCGGTAGCGGCGGCGGTCTTCATCCGCCCGCGGCCCGCCTCCTGGCACGAGGACGCGGGGAACACGCCCCGCTGCAAGTCCCATCTGGGCGTCAGCGCACCGCCGTTGGAGCCGGGCAAGGACTGCGCGGGATAAGGATGAGGGCAGGGTGAGGGTGGCTGCGGCCCTCAGGCCAGCGCGTCGGGTGCGTCGCGTACGAACAGGGTGACCGACACGCTCTCCTTGAAGCCGTTGCGCCGCATCAGCGCGGCGGATGCGGTGTTGCGCGACTCGACATCGGTCACCACGGCGGTGGCACCGGCGGCGGTCAGCGCCGCGCAGCAGGCCTGCACCAGATGGCTGGCGACGCCCTGCCCCTGGTAGGCGGGGGCGCTGGCGATCCACTCCAGGTTCCCCCAGTCCGTACGCTGGTCGAACCCCATCGAGCCGAGGACGAAACCGGCGAGGGCGTCACCGTCGAGCGCCACCCAGCACGAGGAGGCATCGGCGTCCAGGTGCCGGGCGATCGCCGAGAGCGACCACGACGTGTACGGCTTCACCGAGGTGTCGTACAGCTCACGCCCCAGGGCGAGGACGTCGGCCAGATGGGTGGCGGTCATCCGTTCGAGGGCGATCGGGGACCGCTGGTGGGCGGCGGCGGCTGACATGGGACCTCCCGGGTAGCGGACGCCGGGACCTGCGCGGGTGCGGGACGGTGACCGGCTGCTTCTCACGCTATGAGGGCCCGGGGCGTCGCGCACGCCAGGGCCCACGCCGGGACGAACGTCAGGACCCACGCCGGGACGCGGCAGGGGCGCGCGTCAGAAGGTGCGCGAGGACCGGCCGCCACCAGGCCCCTCGCCGAACCCGAGGAGCCCTTTAGCAGACCACTGTTGCGACCGCCTATCGTGGTGCGCATGTCCGCTCCTGAGCTGATCCGCATCGTCTCCCGTTCCTCCCCCATGGCGCTGGCCCAGGTGGAGCGAGTCCGCGCCGAACTCGCCGCGCTGCACCCCGGGATCCGCACCGAGGTCGTACCGGTCACGACCTCGGGTGACAAGTGGATGGGGGACCTCGCGAAGCTCGGCGGCAAGGGTGCCTTCACCAAGGAGGTCGACGCGGCACTGCTCGCCGGTGAGGCGGACCTCGCGGTGCACTGCGTCAAGGACGTGCCGGCGGACCGGCCGCTCCCGGCGGGCACCACCTTCGCCGCGTTCCTCAAGCGGGACGACATCCGCGACGCGCTCATCCACCCCGGCGGGCGCACACTGGACGAGCTGCCCACGGGCACCCGCATCGGCACGTCCTCGGTGCGCCGCATCGCTCAACTGGCCGCATCACACCCGGAGTTGGAGTGCGTGCCGATGCGCGGCAACGCCGGGCGCCGGATGGAGAAGCTGGCCGCGGGCGACGCGGACGCGCTGCTGCTCGCGGTGTCGGGGCTCGAACGCATCGACCGGATGGACGTGGTCACCGAGGTCCTTTCGGTGGAGGCGATGTGCCCGCCGATCGGCGCGGGGATCCTGGCCCTGCAGTGCCGCGAGGAAGACACGGAGACCATCGACGCCGTGTCGGGCCTCGGTGACCCCGAGGCCTGGCGGGAGGCGACCGCCGAGCGCATGTTCCTGCATGTCCTGCAGGGGCACTGCAACTCCCCCATCGCCGGGTACGCACGATGCGAGCGGGGCGGCGACCTCTCGCTGCGCGCCCGCGTGTTCACCCCGGACGGCAAGACGGTCCTCAACGCCCACGAGTGGGCCGGGCCGCTCGACCCGGCGACGCTCGGCACGTCCGTGGCGGTCACGCTCCTTCGCCAGGGCGCGCGTGAACTGATCGACTCCATCGCGCACTGACCCCGCTCAGCCGGCCGTGATGAGACGGCCGTGATCAGACGACCGTGACCCGCACGCCGTCGGCGGCGATGGCGTCGAGTTCACCCCTGGGTGCCCCGGCGTCGGTGACGAGGGTGTGCACGCCTGCCGTCGGGCAGATCCTGGCGAACGTCGCCCTGCCGATCTTCGTGTGGTCGGCGACCACGACGGTGCGGCTGCTGTGGCCCGCGAAGGCACGGTCGGTGGCCGCCTCCAGCTGATCGTACGTGGTGCACCCGTGGACGGCGCTGATGCCGTCCACGCCGAGGAACGCGATGTCCGTGTGGTGGTCGGCGAGGGTCTTCTCCGCGATGGGGCCCACCAGTTCGTAGCTCTCGCTGCGGGCGGTGCCGCCGACCACGATCAGCGTGACGGTCGGGCGCAGGACGAGGGCCGCCGCGATGTTCACGGCGTTGGTGACGATCGTGACGGGGCCGCGGTCGGCGAGCAGCCGGGCCACCTCCGTGGTGGTGCTGCCGCCGGTGAGACCGACCACCGCACCGGCGGGCACCAGTCCGGCGGCGGCCTGCGCGATGGCCTGCTTCTGCGGGGAGCGCTGATCGATCCGGTGCTGGAGCGGCACCTCGATGCTCAGACCGCCGAGGACCGCGCCGCCGTGCGTGCGCTCGAGCAGCCGCTGGTCGCTCAACTGCCGCAGGTCGCGGCGCACGGTGGCCTGCGAGACCCCGAGCAGCCGGGACAACTGCGTGACGTCCGCGCTGCCCTGGGCGGCGACATGCTCAAGTATCCGCGCATGGCGGTCGCTTCTCAGCACGGGGCGAGCATAGCCGCCGCACAGCGTTACGAGCAGACTCCCGCAGAAATACTGCGCGTTTCTGCGCGACTGCGCCAAGTGCTCCTCAGTCCCCATCCCTTGACATGACCGAAACTGCTCGCTTAACTCCCTGGCACGCCGATGCCGAGCACTCGGCGCAGAGGTACGCCTAGCCGGTAGTTGGCCTTGGCCATGAGCCCGGACTGAGTCGCCAGGACCCTTCCGTGTCCGAGGCGGGGACGTGCCCTCAGACATCTGGAGCTCTGAGATGAGCCTCAATCGTGTTCTGCGCAGGGGTGTCGCCGCGTCCGCGGCGCTCACGGCCACCGTGGCCGCCTGCCTGCTCGTCCCGTCCACGGCATCCGGCGCGACCGCCGCCGAGCTGCCACCGGCTCATGCCGGGTTCGACTACCAGATCGGCGGCTCGTACACACCGCCCGCCGGGGTCGAGACCGTCAGCCGGGACCGGACGGCCGCCCCCGCACCCGGCCTGTACAACATCTGCTACCTCAACGCCTTCCAGGTCCAGCCGGGGGCCGAGGGAGACTGGGACCCCGACCTGCTGCTGCGGGACGCCGACGGCGAGGTCGTGTACGACGGCGACTGGGGCGAGGCCGTCCTGGACATCCGCACCGCCGGCAAGCGCGAGCGGATCGCCGCCAAGGTCGGCGGCTGGATCGACGGCTGCGCCGACAAGGGCTTCCAGGCCGTCGAGCCGGACAACTACGACACCTTCACCCGCTTCCCTGACCTCCTTACGGCCGATCAGGCCATGTCCTACGTCTCGCTGCTCTCCGCGCGCGCCCACGAACAGGGCCTGGCCGCCGCGCAGAAGAACACGCCCCAGCTGGCCGGTGAGCGCGAACGGACCGGGCTCGACTTCGCCGTCGCCGAGGAGTGCGGCGCGTACGACGAGTGCGGCGACTACACCTCCGCGTTCGGCGACGACGTCCTGGTCATCGAGTACACGGACGACGGTCTGCGCAAGGCCTGCGCGGGCTTCGGCGACCGGCTGAGCATCGTCCGCCGCGACGTCGGAGTGTCGCCCGCGGGCAGCGACGGATACGTCCGCCGAACCTGCTGATCCGCGGCACATCCGGGCTTCCGCTCCGCGCGGGGATCCCCGCGCGGAGTTCGCCCGGATATGGGCCCACCGCTTCACCTCCCCGCCATGGACGTTCCGTCCCATGGACCTTCCGCGCCGCGGGCGCACCCGATTCCCCTGGAGGCAGTGATGACCGCAGGACCCCGAGCGCCGGGAGGTCCCTCGCGACGCGGCGTGCTGCGCGCGGGCGGCACTGCGGCGGCGATCGTGGCGGGCGGGGGCACACTGGCGGGCTGCGGCACGGGGCCCGCCGACGGGGTCGGCCCCGACGGGCGGGTGACCATCCAGCTGTGGCACGGCCAGACCGACACCGCCGCCAAGGTCATCAAGGGGCTGGTCGCCCGCTTCCAGGCCGCCCACCCGGACATCCGCGTCGACATGGGCGGCGGTGTGCTCGCCGACGCCATGCTGCAGAAGATCACCGCCGCCCTCGCCGCGGGCTCGTACCCCGATATCGCCTACGTCTTCGGCTCCGACCTGGCCAGCGTCGCCCGCAGCCCCGAGGTGGTCGACCTGACCGACCACGTGCGCGAGGGGCCGACACCGTGGCGCAACTTCTGGGCCCCGGCCCGGCAGGCCGTCACCATCAACGGCCGGGTCCGGGCGATGCCCGCGCTCCTGGACTGCCTCGCCGTGGTCTGCAACAAGAAGCTGTTCGCCGAGGCCGGACTCGATCTGCCCGAACCGGGCTGGACCTGGGACGAGTTCACCGACACCGCGCGCCGCCTGACCGATGCCGGCAAGGGGCGCTTCGGCACCGGCTGGCCCGGCACCGGCGACGAGGACACCGTGTGGCGGATGTGGCCGATGGTGTGGGACCTGGGCGGCGACGTGATCGCCGACGACGGGCACGGCATCGGTTTCGCGAAGGAGGGCGTACGCGCGCTGGAGGTCGTACGGGACCTGGTGCGCGACAAGAGCGTCTATGTCGATCCCAAGCCCGGCAGCGAGCAGATGTACCAGGTCTTCCTGTCCGGGCGGATGGGCATGGTGCCCACCGGCCCCTGGCAGCTTCCGGACATCACCCAGGCCAAGGTCGATTACCACGTGGTGCCCCTGCCCAGCTTCAGCCGCCGGCCCGTGACCATCTCGGGACCCGACACCTGGACGGTGTTCGACAACGGCGCGGCCCGGAAGAAGGCCGCCCGCACCTTCGTCACCTGGCTCAACCAGCCGGGGCCGGACAGCCGGTGGGCCGTCGAGGCGGGCAGCCTGCCGCTGAGCCGCCGCAGTCAGGACCGCCCCGCCTGGCGCGAGCACGCCGCCGACATGCCGGGCCTTCCGGTGTTCACCGACGCGGTCACCTCGGCCCGGGTGCGCCCCGTGCACGCCGCCTACCCCCGCATCTCCCAGTCCCTCGGGCAGGCGGTCGTCTCCGTCCTGCTCGGCCGCAAGAGCCCCGCCGACGCGGTGCGCACGTGCGCCGAAGAAGCCAACGCCGCCCTGCTGATACCGCGTTGAGGACCGACATGCCGTCACTTCCCCGCCCCCTGACCCTGTCCCCGGACGCCTCCGGCCAACGCGCCCTGCGCCGCCGGCGCCGCAGCGAGACCGTCACCGCCTGGGCCTTCATCTCCCCCGCGGTGCTTGTCATCCTCGGCCTGAGCGTCCTGCCGGTCGTCTGGTCGCTGCTGCTGTCCTTCCAGGCCAACGACCTGGTCACGCCCAGCCGTTGGGTCGGCCTCGACAACTACCGGGCGCTGTCCCAGGACCCGCACTTCAGCCAGGCCGTGCGCAACACCCTGCTCTACACCGTCCTGTACGTGCCCTTGAGTATCGTCATCGGACTCGCCCTCGCCCTCGCGCTGAACCGGCGTATTCGCTTCGTCGGCCTCTACCGCACCTTGTTCTTCGTGCCGTTCGTCATCTCGGCCACCGCCCAGGGCGTGCTGTTCTCGTTCATCCTCGACCCCGAGTTCGGGGCGGCCAACTCCGTCCTCCACCATCTGGGGATCTCACCGCAGGGCTTCCTCACCGACTCCTCGCAGGCGCTGTTCGTGCTGGTCGCCATCACGCTGTGGAGCGGCACCGGGCTGTGCACCGTCATCTACCTGGCCGCGCTGCAGGACGTCGACCAGTCACTGATCGAGGCGGCCCGCCTGGACGGCGCGGGGCGACGGCACCTGCTGCGGCACGTGACGCTGCCCGCGCTCTCCCCGGTCAGCGTGTTTCTGCTGCTGTGGCAGACCATCCAGGCCCTTCAGGTCTTCGACCTGGTCTATGTGACCACCAAGGGCGGCCCCCTCGGTTCGACCACGGTGATCGTCTACTTCATCTGGGAGCAGGCGTTCAAGAACTTCACCGCCGGGTACGGCGCCGCGGCCGCCTACGTCCTGGCGCTCGCCCTGTTCGTCGTGGCCGTCGTGCTGCGCGTGGTCCGCGGCCGTGAGCGCACCCTTCGTACGAAAGCAGCCGCATGATGACCGCCACCACTACCGCGCCCGGGACCACCGCACGCCGGGCCACCGAGCCCGCCGCTCTGCGCCGGGGCCGCTTCCGGCTGCCCTTCAGCGGCTGGCACGTGCTGCTCGCACCGCTGGCGCTGCTCTTCGCCGTGCCGTTGATCTGGCTGCTGCTCAGCTCGGTGATGACCAACGCGGAGATCAACCGTTTCCCGCCCGCGCTGTGGCCTTCCGGCATCGACCTGGGCGGCTACCGCTATGTGCTGGGCAACGCCATGTTCCCGCGCTGGCTGCTGAACTCGGCGATCGTCTCCGCCGTCGCCGTCGCCTCCAATCTCGTCTTCGGCGCGCTCGGCGGCTACGCGTTCGCGCGGATGCGCTTTCGCGGCTCACGGGCGCTGCTCGTGCTGATGCTGGCCACGATGGCGGTGCCGTTCCAGCTCACGATGATCCCCACCTTCCTGGTCATGAAGAAGCTGGGCCTCATCGACACCCTGGGCGCGCTGATCGTGCCCTCCCTCGTCACGCCGTTCGCGGTGTTCCTGCTGCGGCAGTTCTTCCTCTCCCTGCCCAGGGAGCTGGAGGAGGCCGCCTGGATCGACGGCTGTTCGAGGCTGCGGGTCCTCTGGTCGATCGTGCTTCCGCTGGCGCGGCCCGCGCTGGCCACGGTGGCCGTTCTGACCTTCCTCACCACGTGGAACGACCTGACGTGGCCGCTGATCGCGATCAATCACGACACCCAGTACACGCTGCAGCTGGGTCTCACCACCTTCCAGGGGCAGCACCACACCCGCTGGTCGGCGGTGATGGCGGGCAACGTGCTCACCGTCCTGCCGGTGCTGGTCGCGTTCCTCTTCGCGCAGAAGGCCTTCATCCGCTCGGTCACCTCCAGCGGCCTGAAGGGCTGACCTTCCCCGCTTCCCTCTCCTCCCCCCTCCTCCCTCCTCTCCTCCCTCCTCTCCTCCCTCCTTTCTCCAGTACGACCCGAAGGAACTCGATGCCACCCTCGTACGACCTACTCGTCATCGGGGACGCCAATCCCGATGTGATCGTGGGCCCGCTGACCGGACCGCTCGCCTTCGGCCAGCGCGAACAGCTCGTCGACGCGGGGTCACTCACCCTCGGCGGATCGGCCGCGATCATGGCGTGCGGGGCAGCGCGCCTGGGCCTGAAGGTCGCCTTCGCGGGCCGTGTCGGCGACGACGAGGCCGGGCGCTACATGCGCGACGCGCTCAACGCCCGCGGCGTCGACACCCAGGCCCTGCGGGTGGACGCCTCCCTGCCGACCCCGCTCACCGTCGTGCTCACCCAGGGCGACGACCGCGCCATCCTCACCTCTCCGGGCACCCTGACCGCCGTCAGCGGCGACGACGTCCCCGCGCAGCTCCTCGCCGACACCCGGCATGTCCACGCCGCCTCGTACTTCCTTCAGCCCCGCCTTGCCGCCGACCTGCCCCGGCTGCTGCGCACCGCGCGCTGGCACGGCGCGAGCACGTCGCTCGACACCCAGGACGACCCGTCGGGGCGATGGGACCCGGCGGCTCTCGACGCCGTCCTCGGCGAGACCGACATCCTGCTGCCCAACGCCCAGGAGGCCCTGCACCTGGCCGGACTGCCGTCCGGCACCCCGCAGCGAGCGGCCGAACTCCTCGCCGCCCGCGTCCCGTTGGTGGCCGTCAAGAACGGCGCCGATGGCGCCCTGTGCCACAACGGCCACACACTCCTGACCGCGCCGGGCCTTCCCGCGGCCCCCGTCGACACCGTCGGCGCCGGAGACAGCTTCGACGCCGGTTTCATCGCCGCTCTCCTCGATGAACAGCCCCCGTACGAGGCACTGCGGTTCGCCGTCGCCTGCGGGTCGCTGTCCACCCGCGCGCACGGCGGCACCCCGGCCCAGCCCACGCGGGACGAAGTCCTCGCCCACACCACCCCGAGCGGAGCGCACGCCTCATGACCCACCCCAAGATCGTCTTCATCGGCGCCGGCAGCGTCGTGTTCACCCAAGGCCTGCTCGCCGATCTCTTCGCCTTCCCCGAGCTGAAGGGTGCCCACATCGCGCTGCACGACATCGACGCCGAGCGCCTGACCACGGCACAGGCCGCGGCCGAGTACATCTCCGGACACCTCGGGGCGCACGCCACCGTCACCAGCCACGCCGACCGGCGCGAGGCCCTGGCGGGCGCGGATTTCGTCATCAACATCGTGCAGGTCGGCATGGGCGAGGCCACCCGCACCGACTTCGAGATCCCGGCCCGCCACGGCCTGCGCCAGACCATCGGCGACACCCTCGGCGTCGGCGGCATCTTCCGTGCGCTGCGCACCTTCCCGCTCCTGAAGGCACTCGGCGAGGACATCGCGGAGCTGTGCCCCGACGCCTGGCTCCTGAACTACACCAACCCCATGGCCATGAACATCCAGTACCTCACCCAGGCGACCGGCCTGACCAAGGTGGTGGGCCTGTGCCACTCGGTGTACTGGACCATGCGGGACCTGGCCGAACTCGTGGACGTCCCGTACGAGGAGATCACCTACCGGGCGGCGGGCGTCAACCACCAGGCGTGGGTGCTGCGGTTCGAGCACCAGGGCCGCGACCTCTACCCCCGGCTCGACGAACTGATCGCCCAGGACGAACAGTTGAGGCGTCGCGTCCGCGTCGACATGTACCGGCGGCTCGGCTACTACCCCACCGAGACCAGCGAGCACTCCTCCGAGTACGTCCCCTGGTTCCTGCACCACGACAGCGAGATCGAGCGTCTGCGCCTGCCGGTCGGCGCCTACCTCGGCATCGTCGACGAGAACGTGGCCGCCTACCACCACACCCGTGACGCCCTGGCCACCGGTGAACCGCTCACCGTCGAGGGCACCATGGAGTACGCCCCGCAGATCATCCACAGCATCGTGACCGGCACCCCGCGCACGGTGTACGGCAACGTCCCCAACCACGGCCTGATCGACAACCTCCCCGACCACGGGGTGGTCGAGGTGCCCTGCCTCGTCGACGCCTCCGGCATCCAGCCCACCCGCGCGGGCTCCCTGCCCCCGCAGCTGGCGGCACTCAACCGCACCTACCTCAGCATGAACGACCTGGTGGTCCGCGCCGCCCTCGAGGACGAGCCCCGCCACATCCGGCACGCGGCGATGACCGATCCGGCCACCGCCGCGGCCCTGACCGTCGAGCAGATCTGGCGGCTCTGCGACGACATGGTCGCCGCCCACTCGGCCCGTCTGCAGCCGTCCCTGCGGGGCTTGCTGGGCGACTGAACGATCTACTGCCCAGTTCTCCGACCAACCGATCCGGCTCCCCCGAACAGAGAAAGCACCCTCCATGTCGCTCACACGCCAGGAAATCGACACACAGCCGCAGTGCTGGGAGTACGCGCTGAAGCAACTCCCCGAGTACGCGCAGGCGTTGCCCGCCAAGGGCGAGCGGGTCGCCGTGATCGGCTGCGGTACGTCGCTGTTCATGGCCCAGGCCTACGCCCACCTGCGCGAGGACCTGGGGCACGGCCCCACCGACGCGTTCCCCGCCTCCGCGGCCCGGCTGCACCGGCCGTACGACCGCATCCTTGCCCTGACCCGCTCCGGGACCACCACCGAGATCCTCACCGCCCTCGGGTCGGCCCTCCCCACCACGCGGATCACCACGCTCACGGCGGTGCCGCGGTCGCCTGCGGCGGCCGCCGCCGACGACGTGATCATCCTCGACCACGCCGACGAGCGGTCCGTGGTGCAGACCCGCTATCCGACCACGCAACTGGCGCTGATGCTGGCCCACTTGGGCCACGACCTGGACCGGGCGCTGACCGACGTGTCCACGGCCCTGAGCGCACCGCTGGATCCGCAACTGATCGCGGCCGAGCAGATCACCTTCCTCGGTGAAGGCTGGCACACCGGGCTCGCGCACGAGGCGGCGCTCAAGGTGCGGGAGGCGGCGGCCCATTGGACCGAGTCCTACTCGGCGATGGAGTACCGCCACGGGCCCATCGCGGTGGCCGGTCCCGGCCGAGCGGTGTGGAGCCTGTCCCCGCTGCCCGCGGAGCTCGCCGCCCAAATCGAAGCCACCGGCGCGCATCTCCGCGGCCCGGAGCTCGACCCGCTCGCGGAACTGGTCCTCGCCCAGCGGCTGGCCGTGCGGCTCGCCGAGGACGCGGGGCGCGACCCGGACCGGCCGGCGCATCTGACCCGCTCGGTCGTGCTGGCCTGATCGCCGCCCTCACTCTGCCTGGCCGCCGGGGGCTCGGCCGACGGACGTACGTAAGATCGACATCGAGTCACATTTCGACACTTCGACGCTTCGACACAAGGACGGGCTCCCGGGCTCCCTGGCCCGTCCTTGGTCGGCGGAGTCCTTCGCCGACCACCGCCCCGAACGAAAGCCTCCAATGCACCGCCCGTACCGCCCGCACCGCCCTGACCACCTATTCCGCTCGCGTCCGGGTCGACTGGCCGCCTGCGCCGCCGCCCTTGTCCTGGCCACCGCCTGCTCCACCGACGACGGCAAGGACACCCCGGCCACGGACCGGGCGGGCACCGTGCGCGCACCGGAGGCCGACGCCGTCTTCGACTACCAGCTCGGCGGCCCCTACTCGCCCGCCGACGCCGTACAGGCGGTCTCCCGCGACCGCTCCGCCAAGCCGGCCAAGGGCCTGTACAACGTGTGCTACGTCAACGCCTTCCAGGCCCAGCCCGGCGACGCCATCGCCTGGTGGAAGAAGAAGCACCCCGACCTGCTCCTGAAGGACGACGACGGCTCCCTCGTGGTCGACGACGACTGGGAAGAGCCACTTCTGGACATCTCCACGCCCGGCAAGCGCCGCCAGCTGATGGACGTCGTCGGCCCGTGGATCGACAGCTGTGCGAAGTCGGGTTACGACGCCGTCGAGCCGGACAACCTCGACTCCTACGAGCGCTCCGACGACCTCCTCACGCCCAAGCATGCCGCCGCCTTCGCCAAGTTGCTGGCCGAGCGGGCCCACAGCCGCGGTCTGGCCATCGCCCAGAAGAACACCACCGACCTCCTTCCCGAGCGCGGCCGCATCGGCTTCGACTTCGCCGTCGTCGAGGAGTGCGCGGCGTACAAGGAGTGCGGCGACTTCGCCGACGCCTACGACGACAAGGTCTTCGCCGTCGAGTACACGCGCAAGGACTACCGCAACGCCTGCGATGCCTGGGCCGATCGCCTGTCGATCACGTTGCGCGACCGCGACGTCAGCCCCAAGGGGACGAAGAGGTACGTCTTCGCACAGTGCTGACGGCACTGGGCTGAGGGCACTGGGCTGAGGGCACTGGGCTGACGGCACTGGGCGGAAAGCCCAGTCGCCCGCTCGTGCCCGTTTCACGACCAACGTCGACGTCCGCCCCGTGGCACTCCATCTGGTACGCCCCCTTCGACGCCACCGGCCCGAAGCCGGCCACACCCGCATCAAGCACGCGAAATTTCCTCCCGATGGCGCTGAAGGTGGGGCAGTTACGGGGTGAGGGCCGTTCACGGGGTAGACGGATGAGGGAGCTGCGCCTGTCCGAAGGGGCAGCGCGTGCGTTGCGCGTCCGACCGGCTGGGCTGGCTGGGTGGCTAGGGCTAGGAGTGGGATCAATGTCGATGGATCTGCTGGGCTTCTTCGGGGTGGTGCTGCTGGCGTATCTGATCCCCGGACCTGACTTCCTCGTCGTCGTACGCGCCGCGACGCGCGGCCGGGCCGAGGGCCGCGCGGCCGCGCTGGGCGCTCAGAGTGGACTGGTCGTTCACATGGCAGCCGCGGTGCTGGGGCTGTCAGTGCTTGCCGCCCGGTCCGCCGCCGTCTTCCAGACCATCAAGTTGCTGGGCGCGGCCTACCTCGTCCATCTCGGTGTCCGCTCGCTGATCACCGCGCGACGCGCCCGATGCCGTGTCGCCGAAACGCCCCCGCACGAAAGGCGGGTCCCGAGCGTGATCCCGTCCGGCGGGGGCGCGTCTCCGGACGGGCGGCGGCGCAGCTTCACTCAGGGGTTTCTGACGAACGTGCTCAACCCGAAGGCGGCGCTGTTCTTCTTGAGCGTTCTCCCGCAGTTCGTCGACACCAGCAGCGGCACCACGACGCGGCAGATCCTTCTTCTGGGGGCTGCCGACATCGCGATCGGGGTCGCCTACTGGTGCGCACTGGTGGCCGTGGCCGGCCGCGCTCGGGTGCTGCTGGCCCGGCCGAGGATCCAGCGGCGCTGGGACATCGTGTCGGGGTGGCTGTTCATCGGGATCGGCGGGGCGGTTGCCACCTCCGCCTGACCATTCGCTGCCCGCTCGCGTCCTTGTCGTCATGGAAAGACGCGGGCCGCACCACTTCCAGCAGCCGCCCGAGCTGATCCACTCCCAGTCCGGTGAACGACTCCACCCACACCCGATCCACTAGTTGCCTTCAGGGAGGTCTGATGTTCGACGGGTTCGAGACCGCTCAGATCGATGTCGGTGATGCTTCCGTCTTCGTCCGCTCCGGTGGGACGGGCCCGCCGGTGGTGCTGTTGCACGGGCACCCCCGCACATCGGCCACGTGGCACCGGGTCGCCCCGCTGCTCGTACGAGCCGGCCACACAGTGGTGTGTCCGGACCTGCGGGGATACGGACGCTCCAGGGGACCACACTTCACGGCGGATCATGCCGGCTATTCCAAACGTGCGGTTGCCCAGGACGTGGTGGCCGTGATGCGCTACCTCGGGCATCGCCGGTTCTCACTCGTCGGACATGATCGCGGAGGCAGCGTGGCTCTGCGCCTCGCGCTGGACCACCCCGAGGTCGTCTCCCGGGTGGTGTTCGCGGACTGCCTGCCGCTGACAGAGCATCTGTCGCGGATCACCGCCGAGTTCGCCACCCAGTGGTGGCACTGGTTCTTCTTCGCCCAACCGGACATCCCCGAACGCGTCATCTGCGCCGACCCCGACAGCTGGTACCGCGGCGACCCCGTGACCATGGGAGAGGAGAACTACGCCGAGTGGCGCCAGGCCACGCGTAATCCCGACGTGGTACGAGCGATGCTCGAGGACTATCGCGCGGGCCTCACCATCGACCGGCAACACGAGGAAGCCGATCGCGCCGCCGGTGCACGCCTCGCCTGTCCTGTGCTGGCCCTCTGGTCCCTTAAAGACGACTTGGAGGACCTGTACGGAGACCCCCGTGTGATCTGGAGGCGTTGGGCCGATGACGTATCCGGACATGGCATCGACTCCGGACACCACATCGCCGAACAGGCCCCCGGACCATTGGCCTCCGCGCTCGCCGAGTTCCTCGACGCCGGCGCAGATCTCGCGTAGCCACCATCACGATGTACGGCACGAGAGCCGAGCCAACAATCCATCGCGAGACGGCCTGCAGACTCCGCCGACCGACGGAACGCGGCGGCCAGGCTGATGCCGTCGACTGTGGCCACGCTCGGGGACAAGAGGCAGCCGGTCACCAGGAGAAGAATCCAGCTGAGCCTGGGGGAAAACCCCCAGGCCAGACGGAGGAAAACCGCGTTCCGGCGGGTCCTCGCCGAGACCTAACGTGAGGTTGTCCGACCCCACCAGGTCTGCAGCGGGAGTTGTGATGATCGAGGCTCAAGGTCTCACCAAGCGGTATGGACCCACCGTCGCCGTCGACGCGCTGAGCTTCGACGTGCTGCCGGGCGCGGTCACCGGGTTTCTCGGGCCGAACGGGTTGGGCAAGTCGACCACCCTGCGCATGATCATGGGGCTGGACCGGCCCGACGCCGGGCAGGCCAGGATCGGCGGTCGGGCGTACGGCGATCTGCGCTGGCCCCTGCGTGAAGTAGGGGCACTGCTCGAGGCCCGTACGTTCCATCCGGGACGCGCCTTCTCGCTGGGGATGGCGCAGCGCCTCGGAATTGCTGCGGCGCTGCTCGGTGATCCGGGGGTGCTGCTCTTCGACGAGCCCGTCAACGGTCTCGATCCCGAGGGCGTGCGCTGGATCAGGGATCTGATGAAGTCCCTCGCCGCCGAGGGCCGGACGGTGCTCCTGTCGAGTCACCTGATCAGTGAAATGGCGCTCACCGCCGATCACTTGGTGGTGATAGGCCGCGGACGCCTCCTCGCCGACACCTCGGTGCGGGAACTGACCGCGCGCGGTCACTCCCTGCCCGCCTCCAAGCCCGTCGCCGACGTCCTCTCCCCTTGGGCCGGCTTCGGCGTGATGTGTCTGTACGCAGCTCTCTCCCTCGGCGCGGGGTGGCGCACGCTGGCCCGCCGCGACGCCTGACAGGACACTGGTCTCCATGCACGTCACACGCCCGCGGGTCACCGCCACAGCTGCCGGCGCCACCCCCTCCGGCGCGCCGGAGCACCCCGGGACGCCGCCCGCCGCGCGAGGGGCGCGCGCCCTCGCACGCGCCGTGGGCCGCGCCCCCCTCACCCGGCGGGCGTGGGCCGAGGCCGCGTACTGCCTGATCGGGTTCCCGCTGGGGCTCGCGGGTGGTGTGCTCCTCGCGGTGGCGCTTGCGCTGGGCGGCGGGTTCACCGTGTCGGTGGTCTTCGCCGTGCTCGGCGCGCTGCTGTTCATCACGGGGCTTCAGCTGGCCAGGGCGCTGGGCGGCGTCCATCGTCGCCTTGCGGCAGTGTTCCTGGGGGATCGGACGACCGCGCCGCCGCCGCTGCGTCCGGAGGGACGGTTGGTCAGCCGCCTCGACGCCCGGCTGTGGGACGGGACCGGCTGGCGGTCGGCGGCCTATGTGCTGGCGAAGCTGCCGGTCGGCTGTCTGGGGGCGTATGCCGTCCTGTGGTGGCTCACGGGGCTCATCAACCTCACCGCACCGCTGCGGTGGGCGGCGTTCGGGCAGCAGCCCGAGCCCGGGTCCCCCGAAGGCATGCCGGTGCTCACGCCGATTCCCTTCGGCGGTCTGGACGCGGACACCTTCGCCGGTACGTTCCTCGCGGTCGCCATCGGTGTGGCCACCCTGCTCTGCGCGCCCTGGGTGACGCGCCTGGTGACCGACGCCGATCGGTGGCTGATCGGCGCCCTGCTCGGCCCGGGTGAACTGGCCGATCGCGTACGTGACTTGGAGGAGACGCGAGCGCTGGCCGTGGACGACTCGGTGGCACTGCTCCGCCGCATCGAGCGCGATCTGCACGACGGGGCGCAGGTCCGTCTCGTCGCGGTGGCGATGAGCCTCGACATGATCAGGCAGCGGCTCAACGCGAGCGAGAGCGGGAGCACCGGCGACGGCACCGGCGACGGCGACAGCGACGGCGCGGGTGGCAGAGCACTGGATGTCGCTCGTCTGCGTCAACTCGTCGACGGGGCGCACCACAACGCCACCGAGGCCCTCACGGAACTGCGCGATCTGGCTCGCGGCCTGCATCCCCCGGTCCTCGACGACGGTCTGCCGGACGCGCTCGCCACGCTCACCGCGCGCAGCAGCATCCCCGTCGACCTGGTGACGGACATACCGGAACGTCCGACCCCGGCCATCGAGACCATCGCGTATTTCTGTGCCGCCGAGTTGCTCGCGAACGTCATCAAGCACAGCGGGGCCCGGCGGGCCTCGATCACGGTGGCCCAGCTGGACGGGCGGCTGCTCCTCCAGGTCGGTGACGACGGCCACGGAGGCGCGGACGCCGGTGCGGGCAGCGGTCTGACGGGACTGGTGCAACGCGTACGTACGGTCGATGGGCGGATGGATGTCAGAAGTCCCGACGGCGGGCCGACGGCGGTCACCGTCGAGCTGCCGCTGCACGCGTGAGAGCATGCCGCCATGCGCGTCGTGATCGCTGAGGATGCCGCGGTACTGCGGGAGTTGTTGGGCCAGATGCTCGTGGAGCGCGGGCACGAGATCTGTGCGTCGGTGAGCGATGCGGACGCGCTGCGGGCCGCCGTCGCCGAGCACCGCCCGGACGTCACGGTGACCGACATCCGGATGCCGCCGACGCACACGGACGAAGGGCTCCGTGCCGCCATCGACATCCGCCGCGACCACCCCGGCACGGGAGTGCTGCTCTTCTCCCAGTACGTGGAGACGAAGTACGCCACGCGGCTGCTCGCCGCGGGTTCGGCGGGCGTCGGTTACCTGCTCAAGGACCGCGTCGCGAACATCGCGGAGTTCACCGACGCCCTGGAGCGGGTGGCCGGGGGCGGCACCGCACTGGACCCCGAGGTCGTCACACAGCTGGCCGGGGCCGGTCGCCGTGCGGAGGAGCTCGCGCCCCTGACCGACCGGGAGCGCGAGGTCCTCTCGCTGATGGCCGAGGGCCGGTCCAACGCGGCGATCGCGCAGAGCCTCGTCATCTCGGCGGGCACCGTCGAGAAGCATGTGGCCGCCGTCTTCGACAAGCTCGGGCTGCCCGCGTCACATGACCACAATCGCCGTGTTCTGGCTGTTATTCGGTACTTGCGCGGGTGATCGGGACCGAGCCGTCGGAACATATCGTTCCGAAGGACATAGACATATGCCAGAAGCACCCACGCGTCGTGTGTTGCCAAATCCCTTACGAGCCACCCCCCGCTGTGCGAAAGTCATTAGCGGTCCATCCCGCCCGTTTGGTCGCACCGCATCCTCAACGGAGCACCTCATGCCGTCCCATGTCTTCGCGGACCGCCCTTCCGCCCAGCCGCCCGAGCGCGGCTCGGTCGAAGCGCTGATCACGCAGACGCGCCGGCTCCGCGGCGAGGTCGACGCGGTGCGCCGTGATGCCGAGCCCGACCAGAGTGACCCACAGGGGCGCTGGCAGCGAGCCCTCTGCGACCTGGCGGTCCATCAGCTCAACGACCTGGACGAACACCTCGCGCAGTTACGGGACGGACCCGTGCCGTCGGCCGTCGAGCCCGCCGCTCCGGCCGTGCCCCCGCCGCTCGAACCGCAGCGCGGCTCGCTGCTCAGCCGGGTGGGCAGCGCGGAGTGGAACCTCCTGAGCGACGAGGCGAGTTGGTCGGGCGAGCTGTACCACATCCTCGGGCGGGACCCGGGCGCTCCCCCGCTCTCCCTCGACGAGCTGCCCTCCCTGGTGCACGTCGACGACCAGCCGATGCTGACGGCCATGGTCACGGACTGCTTGGTCGACGGAAAGCCGATCGACGGCGAGTTCCGCATCGTGCGCCCCGACGGCGGCGTACGACAAGTGCACATGATGGGCGAGCCCGTGCTCGCCGCTGACGGCAGCACCGCCTCGATGTGGGCGGTGCTGCGCGATGTCAGCGAGCTGCGCCGGAGCCAGCGGGTGGTGCGCGAGACCCGTGACTCGCTGCAGCGCCAGCGGCACATCGCGCAGACAGAGCACCGGCTCGCGGTCGAACTGCAGGAGGCTGTGCTGCCGCCGTGGCGCGGCTCCCTGCGGTTCCCGCACGGCGGACCCGCGGCGCTCGACCTCGCCGCGCACTACCTCCCCTCCTCGACGAGTTCACTGATCGGCGGTGACTGGTACGACGCGATGGAGCTGCCCGACGGCCAGTTCCTCCTCAGCGTCGGCGACCTCACGGGACATGGCGTCACCGTCACGTCGGGCATGGCGATGCTGCTCGGCGCCGTCCGCGGCATGGCGGTCGCCGGAGTGCGCCCGGCCCAACTGATGGGCTGGCTCAACCAGTTACTGGACAACACCGCGCAACCGGCCCTCGGCAGCGCAGTCTGCTGCCAGTACACCCCGGCCACCCGCACCCTCAGCTGGGCGCAGGCGGGTCACCCCGCCCCACTGCTGTTCCGCGCAGGGACGGGGCGCGCACTGACGCCGCCGGGCGGAGTGATCCTCGGGGCGACCTCCGGAGCCACGTACGAGCAGGCCGAAGAGCACCTTGAGCCCGGTGACCTCCTCTTGCTGCACACCGATGGACTGGTTCCCCGGCGCACCAGGGACGCGGCCACGAGCCGGCTGCTCGCGCTCGCGCCACGCTTCATGGACACGCGGGGTGCGCAGGACTGCGTGCGGAGGGTCATCGAAGAGTTCGGCGTGGCCCCGCGTGAGGACGACGCCTGCCTGCTGATCGCACGGATCAACTCCTGAAACGGACCAACCAGCCGGTCCCTACGCCCGGGCCCGGCTGCCACCTCCGGTCTTGGCCGCCGCCTTCGGCAGGGCCAGCTTGATCTCCTCACGCAGGTCCTGGATCTTCGGGTAGCCCGAGTACTGAGCGGTCAGGCGGTACATCTCGCGCAGCCGGTCCCAGGTGCGGTGCGAGGAGTTCGATCCCATCGACACCAGCGCCAACCGTGCGTACCGGTCGGCCTGTTCGGGGTCGTCGGCGATGAAGCAGGCCGATGCCAGCGAGATGTAGTCGAAGATCTGCGAGCGGTCGCGGCCCTTGGACCGCAGGTCGATCGCCTCCCTGGCATGGCGCTGGGCGGTGTTGGCGGCGGACGCGTCGTGATCGGCGAGGGTGCGGAAGGCCAGGGCCTGCATGCCGTGCATGTCCGCCTCGTCGAACATCTGCATCCAGCTCGGCGGGGGCACGTCCCCCTTGTCCGAGACGAACAGATCCTCCGCGATGCCCAGGGTGCGGCGCATCGCCTGCCCCTTGCCCATCGACGCCTGTGCCCAGGCCTCGATGGTGTAGAGCATGGCCTGCGTGCGCGGCAGCATCTCCTCCCCTGAGCCCGACTGGGCGAGCTTCATCAGGTCGAGAGCGTCGTCGGGCCGCCCCAGATGAACCATCTGGCGTGCCGCCCGGGACAGGGCCTCACCGGCGCGCGGCCGGTCGCCGCCCTCGCGGGCCGCGTGCGCGGCGATCACGAAGTACTTCTGCGCCGTGGGCTCCAGGCCGACGTCGTGCGACATCCAGCCCGCGAGGACGGCGAGATTGGCAGCGACGCCCCACAGGCGGCGCTGGAGATGGTCGGGGTGTCGGTAGGCGAGCATGCCGCCCACTTCGTTGAGCTGGCCCACCACAGCCTTGCGCTGCAGCCCGCCGCCGCGGGCCGCGTCCCACGCCCGGAACACCTCGACGGAGGTCTCCAGTTCCTCGATCTCCTGCGACCCGATGGGGGCAGCCTCATAGCGGTCGAACCCAGCGGGGTCGGCGTGCAGGGGACGGTTGGTTCGGGGAGCGTCGGCAGCGAGGGCCGGATCGGTGTGCAGCCAGTCGTGCATGGCGCTGGTGAGTGCGGAGCCGGCGGCGAGCGCGGCACCCGCGCCCACCAAGCCGCGTCGGTTGAGCATGAGGTCCATTCCCGTGAATTCGGTGAGGACCGCGGCTGTCCGTTCGGGCGCCCACGGCACGCCGTCGGGGTGCTCCACACTCCCGTCGGCCCGCCGTTTCCCCACGCGCCCGTGCCGGACCAGACCAAGATCCTCAATGGTCACGACACGGCCGAGACGCTCGGTGAACAGAGCCGCCAATACCCGGGGCACGGGATCGCGGGGGATTTCCCCCATGTCGATCCAACGCCGTACCCGCGAAGTGTCGGTGGCCAGTTGCGGATGGCCCATGGCCGCCGCCTGCCGGTTCACCAGTCTCGCGAGCTCCCCCTTGGACCAGCCTGTCAGGCCGAAGAGGTCCGACAGTCGGGTATTGGGTTGTCCGTTCACGTCAAGCCCCCAGGTTCTCGGCTGAGTTGACAGTAACCCTCTGTCAGTTGCTGGGCGACTATTCGCCAGGGTTCGCCAGGGTGCGCCAGATGGTGTGCCAGGGGACGCCGGGTGTCAGGTAGGAATGCGCCACCCCGACCCGGCTCGCCGCGGGACATTCCCCAGGGTGCTCCCAAGGGGGCCGGGGCGGAGGCGCAGCAATTCGCAGGCACACGAAGGGATCTGTATCGCCCATGTACACAGCATCGTCCTCCGTGTCCGCCCCGCCCCGGCCACTGCACAGCCGCCAGCCCGGCAGCGGCCCGTATCTGGAGCCCGCGCGCCCCGCGGCCGGGTCGCTCGGCGCCGGCCGAACGCGACGCGTTCCGGGGCCCGGCACGCAACCGCTCAGCGGGAGACTCGACTTGTCAGGCCCCCAGGGGGCGCAACTGCGCACCGCGATCGCCTCGGTGCACCGCATCTGTCCGGAGTTCAATCCGGTACAGGTGCTCCGCCGCAGCGGACGCACCGTACTCCTGGTGGGAACGACAGGGCGCAGCACCGCGATCGCCAAATGTTTACTGGACCACTCGCCCGTGTGGGCCGAGCGGATCCGGCACGAGATAGCGGTATACCGCTCGTTCGTCCGGCACCGTCCTCCGGTCCGGGCCCCGCGGCTCATCGCCGCGGACCCCGAGGACTGCACGCTGGTGATCGAGCGGATGCAGGGACGCGTCGCCGCGCTGTCCCGCCACCCCGTGGAGCCGCCGCCGCGAGCGGACGTGCGACTGGCGCTCAACGCCATCCGCCACCTCAACCGGTGGCGTCCTCCGCAGGAACTGTTCGGCAGGCCCATGGACTACGGCAAGCGGATCAACCGCTTCCATGAGCTGGGGCTGCTCACCGACCGGGACATGGGCGACCTGCAGAAGCTGCTGCACGGCATCGCACACTCGGCCGGGCCGCACGGCACGTGGCAGTTCTGCCACGGTGACGCCCTGCTGTCGAACATCCTGCTGTCCCCCGCGGGCCCGGTGTTCGTGGACTGGGAGCACGCCGGCTGGTATCTCCCTGGCTATGACCTGGCGACGCTGTGGTCGGTGCTCGGTGACGCACCGGTCGCGCGGCGCGAGATCAGTCAGCTGGCGCAGGAGCAGGGACCGGCGGCGCGTGACGCGTTCCTGGTGAACCTGATGCTGGTGCTGACCCGGGAGATCCGTACGTACGAGATGGCCGTGCAGCGGTCGATGCACGACGCGACGCCTGCGGCACCGGGACCCGCCCACTCGGGCGCCGTGCCGTCCGGTGAGGAACAGCGGCTGCTGCTGAGGCGGCTGCACGACGACTGCCAGCTGGCCCGCAGGGCCGTGCGAGCGGCGGTCGGCACTCGCTGACGGGGGACGAGGTCCGCAGTGCGCCGTGGACAGCGGCGCACTGCGGCCTTGTCTATGCCCCCGGCCACTTCCGGGTGACTATGACGTGGTGAACTGACCGCGCCTACGTCATAGGAGTACAGAGAGTACAGAGCAATGCGATGAGGCAGCTTTGGTCTGTCGCGGTACCAAGCAGCGTCCTGCATAAGGGAGTTGAATGGAGCCGTAGGTTGATCACCGAACAGTATCGGCCTTGTGAGCAGCCAAACTCGTCCCTTAAATTGCTGCCATGTCTGGAGCGCCGGATCACCCCGTTTCGGTACCGGCCTCACCCGGCGAAGTCCTCGCCCTGCTCCGCACGGGAGCGGCGGAGACCCGCGCCGACATCGCCCGCATGACGGGGCTCGCGCGCTCGACGGTGTCGCAGCGGGTGGACGCGCTCATCGCGCACGGCTTCCTCATCGAGGAGGCGGACGGCGGCTCGACGGGCGGGCGCCCGCCCCGGCGCCTTCGCCTGCGCACCCGCGAACACACGGTCGCCGGAGTCGACCTGGGTGCCTCGCACTGCCGGGTCGCCCTGCTGGACATCGGCGGCGAGATGCTCGCCCTGCGCGAGGACCCGCTGTCCATCGCGGACGGCCCGCAGGAGGTGCTCGGCCACGTCGAGCGGACCCTGCACACCCTGCTCGACGAGGCGGCCCGCGACCCCGCTTCCCTGCAGGCCATCGGGGTCGGGGTGCCGGGTCCCGTGGAGTTCTCGACGGGCCGGCCGGTGGATCCGCCGATCATGCCGGGCTGGCACCAGTACCCCATCCCGGAGTTCTTCACTGAGCGGTTCGGCCCGCGGGCCCTTGTCGACAACGACGTGAACGTGATGGCGCTCGCCGAGCAGCGCCGCGCTTTCCCCGACACCCGCTATCTGCTCTACATCAAGGTGGGCACGGGCATCGGCTGCGGAATCGTCGCCGACGGCCGGCTGCACCGGGGTGCGCAGGGCAGCGCGGGCGACATCGGGCACATCCGGGTCGGTGACATCGAGGATCCCTGCCGGTGCGGCAACTCCGGCTGTCTGGAGGCGGTGGCGGGCGGCGCGGCGATCGCCCGCAAGCTCTCCGCGCTCGGCCTGGAGGCGACGTCGGGCAGCGACGTCGTACGCCTGGTGAAGTCCGGCAACCGCGATGCCGTACGCATGGTGCGCGAGGCGGGCCGTGCGGTGGGCGAGGTCCTTGCGGGCCTGGTGAACTTCTTCAACCCGGACACGGTGGTGGTCGGCGGGGCGCTGGCCGCGGTCCACGACCAACTCCTCGCGGGCGTAAGGGAAGCGGTGTACCGCCGCTCGCACCCGCTGGCCACCCATGTGCTGCGGATCGAGCCGAGCCGCACCGGGGAGAACGCGGCGGCGATCGGCGCGGGCATCCTCGCCGTCGAGCACGCGCTGTCCCCGCGGCAGGTGGACCGGGCTCTTGCGGGCGCGGTCCGCTGAGCACCTCCGGCCCCTCGGTACGCACGCACCCCCGGCCCGCACCCCCGGCCCACGGAGACCGGACAAGCACCGCGCAACACCAGCCATAGCGCGAACTGCCCTGTACCGCACGGCACTTGCGACCGTAACTTCAGGCTATGTCCCTCAATGACGCACAGCAGATCGACCGCGCCAACGCCGCCACCGAGCGCGTTCCGGTCGTGTTCGTGCACGGTCTGTGGATGCTGCCCAGCAGCTGGGACCTCTGGATGGCCCACTTCGAGGCCGCCGGGTATGTGCCCATCGCCCTGTCCTGGCCCGGCGACGCGGACACCGTCACCGAGGCCAGGCAGCGCCCCGACGCCCTCGCGGGAAGGACCGTCGGGCGGATCGCCGATCACCTGGCGGGGCTGATCGACGGCCTGGAGCGCAAACCGGCCATCGTCGGGCACTCCGTCGGGGGGCTGCTCACGCAGATCCTCGCCGGGCGCGGTCTTTCCGCCGTCTCGGTGGCGATCGATCCCGTTCCGTTCCGCGGCATTCTGGCGGTGCCGGTGTCGACCGTACGCACGCTGCGCCCGGTGATCTCCAATCCGGCCAACCGGAAGCGCGCGCTGCCGCTGACCTTCGCGCAGTTCCGCTATGCCTACGCCAACGCCGTCAGCGAGCGGGAGGCCAGGGAGCTCTACGAGAAGTACGCCGTTCCGGCCCCCTGCGCACCGCTCTTCCAGGCGGCCACGGCCAATCTCAACCCCCGGTCGGAGATGAACGTGGACTGCCGCAACCCCCGGCGCGGCCCCCTGCTGATCATCTCCGGCGAGAAGGACAACGCCGTGCCCTGGGCGCTCGCCAACGGGGCGTACAAGAAGCAGCGGGAGAACTCGGGCGTCACCGAGATCACGGAGATGACGGGCCGCGACCACGCCCTGACGATCGACAGCCGCTGGCAGGAGGTGGCCGACACGGCCCTGGCCTTCGTGCGCCGGTTCGTCTGAGCACCGCTCGCACCACCGCGCCCATCCCCCGAACAGGTGGACCGGACCTCTGACGGCCGGAGTGGTCCGCCCACAGGACCGTGGCGGTGGCCGCGGTGTTCGTGCTGCTCATTGGTCCAATCCACTGACGCGTCGCAGGCCGTGCGGCCTCCTGCGGCGAAACCCGCCGGGACCGGTGCTGACATGGGAAATCCGTTGCCCTGGGCATGATTGACGGATCGTCGGTGAGCCGGTACCACTGACGCACGCCCGGCCCCGCACGCCCCATCACGCTTCACCGTCCCAGGAGGCTGCATTGCGAGGATCCGCCACCGCCCGCACCCCTGCCGCGCGCAGACGCGCCGTCAGGACCGCGGGCGCACTTGTCTCCGCCGGTCTGCTGCTTCCGCTGCTCGGTGCCGCGCCGTCCGCCTCGTCGCCGGGTGCTCCCGCCCGGGCGTCGTCGGACTCGCTGCAGGGCGCCTTCGCCGCCGCGGCCGCCGAATACCGCGTACCGCAGAGCGTGCTGCTCGGAGTGTCCTATCTGCAGTCCCGCTGGGACGCGCACGGCGGCGCGCCGAGCGTGACCGGCGGGTACGGCCCGATGCACCTCACCGACGCGCGCACTGCCGTCGCCGGCGCCCCGCACCACAGCGAGGGCACGGAAGACCCGCGCGGTGACGCGTCGCGGGGTGTCCTCAAGCCGAAGGAGTTCACGGCCAAGGTGCCGGAGAACTCCCAACTGCCCGCCCGGCTCAAGACGTTGCCCCGCGCCGCCGAGCTCAGCGGTCAGTCCGCCGAGCGGCTGCGCACGGACCCGGCGGCGAACGTACGCGGCGGCGCGGCCCTGCTCGCCGCCGCACAGAAGAAGCTCGGCAAGCCGCTGAGCGACGACCCGGCCGACTGGTACGGCGCGATCGCCCGCTTCTCCGGAGCCGACGACCAGGCCACCGCGGCGACGTATGCCAATGACGTCTTCGCCGTCATCCACGACGGCCAGGAGCGCACCACGGACTCCGGGCAGCACGTGGCGCTCGCGGCGGTCGCCGGACTGAAGCCGGATGCCGCGCAGGTGCGCGGCATGGGGCTGCGGAAGGCACCCAAGGGCGACACCGAGTGTCCCTCGACCGTGTCGTGCGAGTGGATCCCGGCGCCGTACGAGGAGTTCAAGGACCCGAACGGCAACGACGACTACGGCAACCACGACCTGGGGAACCGGCCCAAGAGCCAGAGCATCGACACGATCGTCATCCATGACACCGAGGGCCGCTGGGAAGGCGTCCTCAACCTGGTGCAGGACCCGACGTACGTCTCCTGGCAGTACACCCTGCGCTCCACCGACGGGCACATCGCCCAGCACGTGAAGGCCAAGGACGTCGCCTGGCACGCGGGCAACTGGTACGTGAACTCCAAGTCGATCGGCCTGGAGCACGAGGGCTTCCTGACGGCGCCGGACACCTGGTACACGGAGGCGATGTACCGCTCGTCGGCGCGTCTGGTGAAGTACCTCGCCAAGAAGTACGGCATCCCGCTGGACCGCCAGCACATCATCGGCCACGACAACGTCCCGGGGACGCTGCCCTCGACGATCGCGGGCATGCACACCGACCCCGGCCCGTACTGGGACTGGCAGCACTACTTCACGCTGATGGGCAAGCCGTTCAAGCGCACGGCGGGTCCGAGCGGCGGTCTGGTCACGGTGGCACCGGACTACGCCAAGAACCGGCCGGTGTACACGGGCTGCGTCAAGCCGGGAGACACGTGCCCGTCGCACGGTTCCGCGGCCGTACGCGTCCACACCGAGCCGCGTGACGACGCGCCGCTCATCAAGGACATCGGCTTGCGCCCCGGCGGCGGCGACTCGACGACCGGCGTGAACGACACCGGCGCGCGCCTGTCCACCGGCCAGCAGTACGCGGTCGCCGACCGGCAGGGAGACTGGACCGCCGTCTGGTACCTGGGCCAGAAGGCCTGGTTCAAGAACCCGAAGAAGCAGCCGACCGCTGTCGACGCGAAGGGGCTCGTGGTGACGCCGAAGGGCGACGCCAAGGAGGTCCCGGTGTACGGGCGCGCCTACCCGGAGAAGGAGGCCTACCCGGCGGGCGTTCCGGTGCAGGCGGTCACGCCGCTGCCGTACAAGTTGCTCGCGGGGCAGAAGTACGCGGTCGGCGACAAGGTGCCGGGCGAGTACTTCTACGCGCCGACGTTCGACACGGCGCCGCACAAGGTGGTGCGCGGCAAGGACGTCTACTACGAGATCCAGTTCGGGCACCGGGTGGCGTACGTCCGGGCGGCCGACGTGCAGGTGGCGCGCTCGGGCTCCTAGAGCCGTAGAGGTCGGTCGGGGCCGGGTCCGCGTGAGGGCGGGCCCGGCCCCGGCGTACGAGGGCGTCGGCTCAGTCGAAGACGTACCGCTGCCCGGCCCGCGCCTTGAAGGTCTTCTGGCCGCCCTTCAACAGGCTGCTGCGCACGGTGAGTTCGCGGGTGCGCGTGGCGGTGAGGACGATGCGTGTGGCCCGTCCGCCCGACCACTCGACGTCGAGGCGCGCGCCGCCGCGTGCGCGCAGGCCGCGCACCGATCCCTCGGGCCAGCTCGCGGGCAGCGCGGGCAGCACCTCGATGACGTCGAACTGGCTCTGCAGGAGCATCTCCACGATGCCCGACGTCGCACCGAAGTTGCCGTCGATCTGGAACGGCGGGTGGGTGTCCCAGAGGTTCGGCAGCGTCGAGGACTTGAGCTGCTCGCCGAGCATCTTGTGCGCGTGGTCGCCGTCGCGCAGGCGTGCCCAGAAGTTGACCTTCCACGCCTTGGACCAGCCGGTGCCGCCGTCGCCGCGCGCGGTGAGGGAGACCTTCGCGGCGTCGGCCCACGCGCTGTCCGGCTTGATCTGGCGTCCGGGGTGCAGGGCGTAGAGGTGAGAGACGTGCCGGTGGTCGTCGGTTTGGGAGTCCAGATCGGCCTTCCACTCCTGGAGCTGGCCCCAGGAGCCGACGCGCAGGCCCGGGTCGAGCCTGTCGAGGGTCTTCTCCAGCTCGGCGCGGAAGGCCGCCGAGTCACCGAGCACGCGGGCGGCTTCCAGGGTGTTGGTGAGCAGGTCGTGGACGATCTGCTGGGCCATGGAGTCGCCCGCGGTGAAGTCGCCGTGCTCGGGCGAGTAGCTGGGGGTGACGACGAGAGTGCCGTCGCGGGGGTCGGTGCGGAGGTTGTCGAGCCAGAACTCGGCGGCCTCCTTCATCGCGGGATAGGCGGTGGTGCGGAGGTACTCCGCGGAGCCGCCGAAGCGGTAGTGCTCGTAGAGCTGCGCGGTGAGCCAGGCGGCGGCCTCGGGGAACCAGAAGGCGGTCGACCAGTCGTGGACGCCGGTGAAGCCGTAGGGGTTGGTCTCGTTGTGCACGACCCAGCCCCGTGAGCCGAACATCTCCTTCGCCGTACGCCGCCCCGGCGCGCGCAGTGCCTCGACGAAGCGGTCGTAGGGGGCGGTGGTCTCGGCGAGGTTGGCGGCCTCGGCGAGCCAGTAGTTCATCTGGAGGTTGATGTTGGTGTGGTAGTCGGCCGACCAGGGCGGGGTCGTGCTGTTGTTCCACACGCCCTGGAGGTTCGCGGGCAGCGAGCCGGGGCGGGACGAGGCGATGAGGAGGTAGCGCCCGTACTGGAAGAAGAGGGCTTCGAGGGCGCGGTCGGCCGGGCTCGCTCCTGTCCCGTATCCCTTGAGCAGTTCGTCGGTGGGAACGTCGGCCGGAGTGGTCTGGCCGATGTCGAGGGCGACGCGGTCGAACAGGTCGCCGTGGTCGCGCAGATGGCGTGCCCGCAGCGTGCCGTGGCCGCGGGCGACGGCCCGGTCGACGGTGCGGGTGACGAGCGCGTGCGGGTCGTCGCCGCGGTAGTGGGGGTAGGTGTCGGCGTAGTCGGTTCCCGCGGCGAGCGCGAACCAGACGTGGTCGGCTCCGGTGACGGTGATGCTGCCGTCCGCGTTCGCCGTGCGCGTGCCGCCTTGGTGGACGACGCGCAGCTGGGCCTCGAACGTGAGCCCGTTGTCGGCGAGTTCACCGCGTACGGCGATCCGGTCGCCGTCGGCCTTCGCGGTGAAGTCGGCGCGGGGCGAGGTGTGGCGCACGGTGCAGGTGACACTCGCGGGGCGGTCGGCGCCGAGCCGCCCGACGAGCACACCGTCGGGGTGGGAGGCGAAGAACTCCCGCTCGTGGCGCACCCTTTGGTGGGTGTACGTGACGGTCGCGAGGCCCGTGCGGAGATCGAGGGCACGGCGGTACGTGGCGTCGGGCGCGTCCGGGGTGCCCGGGATGTCGAGGTGCAGATCGCCGAAGGTCTGGTGGGCGCCGTAGCCGCGGCGGGACTGGCCGAGGCCGGCCGCGACCGCGTCGGGGGTGAGGGCGCCCTTCTCGTCCAGTTCCTTGCGCACCGCGTCGAGGGCGTCGGGGCGGGGCTCGCGCCAGTTGCCGAAGTCGTAGCCCTCGCGGGAGCCGGGGCCGCCGGTCCACAGGGTCTTCTCGTTGAACTGGAGCCGCTCCGAGGCGAGGGTGCCGAAGATCATGGCGCCGAGGGCCCCATTGCCGATGGGGAGGGCCTCGCGCTCCCAGTCGGCGGCGGGCTTCGCATACCAGAGCTGCGATTCATCGGAGGTGTCGCGTCTGTTATGTCCTCCGCTATCCCCTCCATCGGCTGCGGTCGCGGTACCGGCGAGCACACCTCCGCCCGATGCCAGAACGGCTGCTCCGCCTACAGCGGACTTCATCGTGGTTCTTCGCGAGATCCCGGGAGTCATGACCGGTCACGTTAAAAGTCCGATGACTGGCCTGGCAAGGCGCATGACAAAACCCACCCCTCCGGCAGACGGTCCGGCAGAAGGGGTGGGTACGTGGCCTGCGGTGGTGCCCGGTGGGTCAGCCCTGCTGGAAGAGCTCCGCGGGCAGCGGCTTCAGGAGGGCGTACAGATCGTCGGTGATCGGCCGGTCCCAGGCGGCGATGGTGACGAGGACGCCGTCGCTGCGGTCGAACTGCACGCAGGAGATGCGGGTTTCGGAGAGCTTGAGGCGGCGCACGATGAGGAGGTTGTCGCCCTGCATCACCGGCATGTCCTCGGTGCTGACGACGGTGACCTCCTCGTCGTTCTCCAGCGCCTGCAGCAGCTGGGCCACCTCGAAGGGCACCTCGTCGTCGGCCGTCTCGCGCGCCGGGGAACCCTCGGGCAGATTGCCGATGATCATCGCGGGGCCGCGCCCGCCGAAGAGGTCGTAGCGCAGGAAGACGCCCTGGCAGCTGCCGTCGGGGGCGGGCAGCAGGCCCGCGCCGAGGTTGCCGGGCCAGTCACCCGGGTCCATGGCAAGGACATCGAAGTCCGGGCCGGCGGGAGTGGCGGCGCTGCGGCGGCGGAGGAAGGACATGCGCCAATGGTACGTGTCCCGCGGTGCTTGTCGGCGCGGGGGCGGCGCCGGTCCACGCGGGGCGCACGGCGGGTGGGCCGGTGTTCAGGGCGAGGTCAGCGGGGGTGGTGGGGCGCGAGCGCGGCGGCAAGACCGGAGTGGTCCGTTCCCACTTTCCGGTAGACGGCGGAGAGCAGCCGGACGACGGCCGCCTCGTCGGTGTGCATCTCCTCGGCGATGCTGGCGGCGGACCCACCGCGGACGGAGAGCGCCGCGGCGGTGCGCTCGCGCGCGGTGAGCGTGTCCGTCTCGGTGCCGTGCAGCAGCCGGGGGCGCAGGCCGGCTGCCGCCAGCTCGTCACGGGCCTGCTCCACCAGGCCGTCGGCTCCGCACTGGACGGCGGCCTCCAGCCCTCGGTAGAGCGGGTCGGCGGCGTCCTTGGGGCGGCCTGCGCGGCGCAGTTCGGCGCCGAGCCGGACCAGCGCACAGGCGAGTTCGTACGCCGCGGGCGATCGCTCCAGGTGGCTGACGGATTCCTCCAGGAGCTTGATGCGCGCGGAGCCCGATGCCACGTCGGCGGTGATCCGCAGCGCCTGCCCGACCGCCGACGCGGTGGCGAACCTGCGGGCCCGGCGTACCGCTTCGTACGCGGTGGCGAGCGCGCGCTCGGGGGCGTCGTCGGCCTCGGCGAGCGCGAGGTGGAGCTGCCAGGGGCACCAGGCGGGGTTGCGCATGCCGCGCGGATCGAGGCGGCGGCCCGCCGCGGCGAGTTCGGCCGCCGCGTCGCGGGTGAGGCCGCGGGCGAGGAGCAGTTCACCGTGCACGGCCTGCGCGTCGGGGAAGACGACAGCCGCCGGGAAGGGCTCCCCGAAGCCGTACTCCTCGGCGGTCCGGGTGGCCTCGGCGACGCGGCCACGGGCCAGCAGGATCTCGATGAGGATGCCGACGGCGTACCAGTGGGCGGGCGTTCCCGAGCCCACCCGCTCGGCGATCCGCAGCCCCGCGCGCACGAAGTCCTCGGCTTCGACGAGGCGCCCGCGGCGGAAGCGTACGTACGCGAGGAGCGTGTACGCGAACGACAGGTGGGCGCCGCGCCAGCCCTGCCGTTCGAAGTCGGCGATCCCGGCGGCGAAGAGTTCCTCGGCCCGCCCCGGCCGGTCGGCGTACAGGAAGGTGAGCGCGACCAGGACGGGGACCTCGAAGCCCCGGTCCTCCTCGGCCCAGCCGAGCCCGCCGACCAGGGCGCGCTCGGCGTTGCGGACGGCGGCCTGGGCGGGTTCGGCGCGCAGCATCGCGTCCCAGGCGCGCAGCCCGATGATGTACCGCTCGGTGAGATCGCGGCCCGGCAGCCGGTCGGCGAGGCGGGCCAGGCGCCGGGAGCGGGCGGGCGAGTCGGGTTCGTCGGCGCGGAAGGCGTCCCACATGAACTTCTCGGCGTGCATCCGGATGCGGACCCGGGGATCGCTGGTGAGGCGGATCTCGCGGGCGAGGGCGTCGGAGGCCTCTTCGAGCCGGTCGGAGTGGGCGAGGACCTGGGAGAGGCGGTAGACGACGCCGTGCCGCAGGACGGGGTCGGTGATGGGCTCTTCGAGCGCGGCGCGCAGGTGGTTGACGGTCGTGGCAGGTTCGGTCAGGAGGGACGCGCAGCCGAGTTCGTAGAGGACCGCGGCGCGGTCCTCCCAGGACGGGGGTTCGCGCAGTGCGCGGGCGAGATAGCGGCGGGCGGCGTCGGGGGCGCCCGCGCGGACGGTCTCGCGGGCTGCGGCGCGCAGCTGCTGCACGACCCAGGTGTCGCCGTCGGGGTGGACCTCGAGGAGGTGGCGTGCGGCGGCGGACGCGCCGAGCCCCGCGTTGATCACGGACCATGCGGCCTGCCCGTGCAGGGCGACGCGCACGCCGCCGGGGATGGCGCGGTAGACGGCGGTGGCGATCAGCGGGTGCACGAACTCCAGGGTGTCGGCGCCGGCCAGGACCCGGGCGCGGCGCAGGCGGTCCGCGCAGTCGGCGGACTCCCGCTCGCCGATGCCCGCGACGGCCGCGGCGAGGCCCGGGGAGATCGAGGTACCCAGGACGGCGCAGGCCCAGGCGAACCGGACGGTGGAGGTGCCGAGCCGCTCCAGGCGGGCGACGAGGCCGTTGCCCTTCACGGCGGCGGCGAGATCGCGCAGCAGATGCGCGCCGGCCTCGTCGGGGGTCAGCCCGCGGTCGCGCACCTTCGCGGTCAGTTCCACGGCCTCGAACGGGTTGCCCGCGGTGACGGCCCAGCATTCGCGGCAGAACGCGTCGTCGGCGCGGGCGCCGAGCGTGTCTCGTACGAGCCGGGCGACCGCGGTGGCGCTGAGCGGTTCGAGTCCGATGGGCCGCTGCCCGGCACGTCCGGGCAGGCCTCTGAACTCAGCCGCGTGGGCGGGCAGTTCCTCGGGCCGGTAGGCGACGACGAGCAGCAGCGGGAGGGCTTCCGCGCGGGGCGCGAAGGCGGTCAGCCAGCTCAGCGATTCCGTATCGGCCCAGTGCGCGTCATCGACCATGACCACCAACGGTGCGCGCTGCACGGCGAGATGGGTGAGCACCCAGTCGAGCCCGTCCCGCAGCCCCTGCGGATCGGGGGGCGCGTCGTCCGGCGCCGCGCAGAGCCCGAGGGCGGGGCCGACGATGGCGTACCAGCTGCCGAGGACGTCCCGCAGCTCCGCGTCGGGGACGGAGGCGAGCAGTGGCTGCACGAGCTGCCGGGCCACGTGGAAGGCGACCCGCTGCTCCTGGTCGCCGCCGCGGGCCGGCGCCACGGTGCAGCCCTTGTCGACGGCGCGGCGCCGCGCCTCGGCGAGCAGGGAGGTCTTGCCGAGACCCGCACGGCCCGCGAAGGCGATGAGCGCGCCCCGGGACCGGTCCGGGGGCTCCGACCCGTCCCGCGAGAGGCCGCACAACTCGGTCAACGCCTCGTCGACCGCCGCGAGTTCGCTCTCACGCTCGAAGAGGATCCGCTCTCCGTGGGTGCCGTGATGCACCATGGGACACTCCCCGCCACGGTGGTGCGCCGGGCGCCTCCCGCGGCGCGTGTCTTGGCCTTCAGGCACTTCAGATTACGCCCGCGGGGCCCGCCCGGAGCCGATTCGGCCACAGCGGTGAAAGGGGGCATGGTCATCCCATCGCCACCCGCTCCGGACGAAGGGACCTCACGTGACGGTCGGCACCGAGAACGTACTCAACTACTGGCACGGCGGCCTGAGCGACGTCCCCGACGCGGTGTGGCACCACCCGTCCCTTGAGGTCCTGCTCCTGCCCGACAACGCGCTCACGCGACTCCCCGCTCGGATCGGCACCCTGGCCTCGCTGCACACGCTGGACCTGGGCCACAACCGCCTGACGGAACTCCCGCCGGAGCTGGGGGACCTGACGTCCCTGAGCCGCTTCCTCTACGTCCACGACAACCACCTCACGGCGCTGCCGGACTCCCTCGGCGACCTGAAGCGGCTGACGTACCTCAACGTGGGCGAGAACCGGCTGACGGCGCTTCCGGACACCCTGGGCTCACTCGGAGCCCTGGTGGAACTGCGCGCCCAGCACAACCGTCTGGCCTCGCTCCCTTCCTCGCTCGGCGCCCTGACCGCGCTGCGTGAACTGTGGCTGCGCGGGAACCGCCTCACCTCGCTCCCCGCCTCGTTCCGCGGTCTCGCCGACCTGCGCGAACTGGAGCTGCGCGAGAACGAGTTCACGACGGTGCCGGCGGCCCTGCGTGGCCTGCCCCGCCTGCGGAGACTCGATCTGCGGGCGAACCGCCTGCGCGAGCTCCCGCCGTGGACCGGCGACCTGCCCGCACTGGAGAAGCTCGACCTGCGCTGGAACGAGGTCGCCGTGCCGGACGAGCTGCTGCGGAGGCTGGAGGGGCAGGGGTGCGTGGTGCTGCGGTGAGGCGGGGCGAGCGGACCGGTGCGTGCGGGGTGCCGGACAGACCTGTGCGCGTCGGCGGTCCCTCTACCGGGGCTCGGGCGGCACCACGGCCACCGCGCCCTTCGCGTGCAGCAGCACGGCGTTGGTCACCGATCCCATCAGCCTCCCCAGCGGCTTGCGGTGCTGGTGCCTCCCCACCACCACTAGTTCGGCCTCTCGCGACGCCTCCACCAGGAGCCCCGCCGCGTCCCCCGGCAGGACCTCCCTCTCGACGCGCACCTTCGGATACCGCTCCTGGAAGGGCGCGAGCTGCTCGCCCGCCAGCTCCGTGCAGTGCGCCGCGGTCGCCGCGTCCGCCTCCGCCGAGGTCACGAAGTCACCGGTGGCCGTGTAGACGAGGACGGGCCCGGGATAGGCGCAGACGACCCGGAGCGCCGCGCCTCGCAGCGCCGCTTCGGCGAAGGCGAAACCGATCGTGTCGTCGTGCGGGGAGAGCGCGTCGAGCCCGAGCACCACGCACGGCTGGGCCCCCGAAGTGAGCTCTTCGTCCGGCCGCACCACGACCACGGGGCAGGCCGCGTCCCGCGCGCACGCAAGGCCGTTCGAACCGAGCAGCAGGCTGGTGAAGCCGCCGCGCCCGCGTGATCCGAGCACCAGCAACCGCGCCTCGTCGCCGAGCCGCGGGATGTCACGCCCGGCGGTGCCCTCCACGACCTCGACGGTCAGCGGCGGCAGATCCGCCCGTCCCTCCAGGGCCGCGCGCACCCGGTCGACGACCGGGTCGGCGTCCGGGCGGTGATCGATGGTCGGCATGTACGGACCGTCGGCCAGCGGCATCGCGTACTGGCGTACGTGCACGACGCGCAGCGGCGCGTTCCGCAGCCGCGCGGCGGTCAGTGCCCATTCCAGGGCGTGGTCGCTGCCTGCCGAGCCGTCGACGGCCACGACAACAGGTCCATCGACGGCGGCAACGGCTTCAACGGGCGCTTCGTCGCGCATGGCTTCCTCGTCTCCGGCACTGGGCCAAGGTCGACCGGCTCCGCTCCCGGTCCCGGCCTCGTCCAGGAGGCGGGCCGGGGGCGGAGTCCAAAGTCACCAGCTCAGCACGGTGGAAGCCGCGAGCGGCCGCGACAGCCGGAGACGGGGTCCACAACGCCCCGCACGGCCTACGCCGGACCGGCCTACGTCAGATCGAACTCCCCCGCACGCGCGCCGTGCACGAACGCGCCCCACTCCGCCGGAGTGAAGATGAGGGACGGGCTCTCGGGACGGCCCGCGTTGCGCATCGCGATGAAACCCTCGACAAAGGCGATCTCCACATCACCCCGTCCGTCGCTGCTCGATTGCCAGTCCGCTGTGCTGAGGTCGAGCTCCGGCTTGTCCCAGCCCGCGAGCGGGCGCTGCTGACCTGCGAGCGGATGCTGCTGAATGGTGCTTTCGGCCACGTCCGTGCTCCTCCCGATGCGTCGTCCGCCCGCCAGCCTAGCTTTCGGTTCCGGTGCCGGACAGGCCGCGGAAGGAGGACGACCGCCCGTCCGGCCCGGCACACCGTCACGTCGTGGGCTGCTCCGCGCCGACCAGCCACATGGAGAAGAACTGCGAACCGCCTCCGTAGGCGTGTCCGAGCGCCCTGCGGGCCCCGTCGATCTGGTGCTCGCCGGCCTGGCCACGCACCTGAAGTGCCGCTTCGGCGAAGCGGATCATGCCCGAGGCGCCGATGGGATTGGTGGACAGGACGCCACCCGACATGTTGACGGGCAGATCGCCGTCCAGCTCCGTCACGCCCGACTCGGTGAGCTTCCAGCCCTCGCCCTCCTCGGCGAAGCCCAGGTTCTCCAGCCACATCGGCTCGTACCAGGAGAACGGCACGTACATCTCCACGGCGTCGATCTCGCGCCGCGGGTCCGTGACCCCCGCCTGCCGGTACACGTCGGCCGCGCAGTCCTTGCCCGCCTGCGGGGAGACGAAGTCCTTGCCCGCGTGCAGGGTCGGTTCGCTGCGCATCGCGCCGCCGTGCATCCAGGCGGGCGGCCGGGGCGAACGGGCCGCGCCCGCACGGTCGGTGAGGATCATCGCGCAGGCCCCGTCGGACGAGGGGCAGGTCTCGGAGTAGCGGATCGGGTCCCAGAGCATCGGCGACGCCTGGACCTTCTCCAGGGTGATGTCGTGCTCGTGCAGGTGCGCGTAGGGGTTCTTCAGGGCGTTGCGGCGGTCCTTGTAGGCGACGAGCGAGCCGACCGTGTCGGGGGCGCCGGTGCGCCGCATGTAGGCGCGCACGTGCGGGGCGAAGAAGCCGCCCGCGCCCGCGAGGAGCGGCTGCTGGAAGGGGACGGGCAGGGAGAGCCCCCACATCGCGTTGGATTCCGACTGCTTTTCGAAGGCGAGGGTCAGTACGGTGCCGTGGACGCGGCCCGCGATCAGATTCGCGGCGACCAGCGCCGTGGAGCCGCCGACGGAGCCCGCCGTGTGGACGCGCAGCATCGGCTTGCCCACGGCGCCGAGCGCGTCGGCGAGGTACAGCTCGGGCATCATGACGCCCTCGAAGAAGTCCGGCGCCTTGCCGATGACCACGGCGTCGATGTCGGCCCACGTCAACTCGGCGTCCGCGAGCGCCTGTTGGGCCGCCTCCCGGACGAGCCCCGCGATCGAAACGTCCTGCCGGGCGGCGACGTGCTTGGTCTGGCCGATCCCGACGATGGCCACGGGCTCCTTGTTCACCCCACCGCTCACCCCACTCATCACGACTCTCCTTCGAGGACGGCGACCAGGTTCTGCTGGAGGCAGGGGCCGGATGTGGCGTGCGCGAGGGCGCGGTCCGACTCGCCCCGGTGGATGCGGGCCGCGGCCTCGCCGAGCCGGATCAGACCGGCGGCCATGACGGGGTTCGCGGCAAGGGCGCCCCCGGACGGGTTCACGGAGACGTCGTCGCCCAGCTTCAGCGCCTTGCGCAGGACGATCTCCTGGGAGGTGAACGGCGCGTGCAACTCGGCGGTGTCCACCGGTCGTTCGAAGGCACCGGCCCGTTCGGCGGCCAGGCGGCTGGAGGGCGAGTCGGTGAGGTCGCGCACGCCGAGGCTGTGTGCCTCGATGCGGTGGTCGATGCCCCGGATCCACGCGGGCCGCTCACACAGCTCACGGGCCCGGTCCCCCGCCGCGAGGATGACGGCGGCGGCCCCGTCACCGATGGGCGGGCAGTCACCGGTGCGCAGGGGGCGTACGACGTAGTCGCCCTGCGGCACCGAACCGCGCAGCTGCGCATGGGAGTTGGCGGCGGCGTCCCCGCGGCTGCGTGCGGCCACCCCGGCGAGTGCGGGCTCGTCGGCGTCCCCCGCGTCGATCAGCGCCTGCGCCTGGAGGGCGGCGAGGGCGACCGAGTCCGGCCAGAGGGGCGCCACGTAGTACGGGTCGAGCTGCCGGGTCAGTACGTCGCGCACCGATCCCGGGGACGACTTGCCGTAGGAGTACACGAGCGCGGTGTCGGCGTCACCGGTGAGCAGCTTGGTCCACGCCTCGTACAGCGCCCAGGCCCCGTCCATCTCGACGTGCGACTCGGAGATCGGCGGCCAGGCCCCCACCCCGTCCAGCGCCATGGTGAAGGAGAAGGCGCGTCCCGCGAGATAGTCCGACGAGCCCGAGCAGGTGAAGCCGATGTCGCTGGTCTTCAGGCCGGTCGAGGCGAGGACCTGGTGCAGGACCGGCATGAGCATCTCCACCTCGGAGAGCTCGTCGGTGGAGCGCAGATGGTCGGTCTGCCCGAAGGCCACGATGGCGATATCCCGGACGGGCCGCATCACGGACGGCTTCGCGGACGTCTTCGCGGGCGGCATCTACACCATCTCCTTGTACGTGTCGTAGTCGGCGTCCGGCTCGCCCGTGGGCCGGTAGTGGTCGGGGAAGCGGGCACCCTCGGTCCACACCGGCTCGACGCGCAGCCCCATCCGCACCTGGTCGTAGGGGATGCCCGCGATGCGGGCGTGCAGGGCGAGGTCGGCGCCGTCGAGGGCGATGTGCGCGTACACGTAGGGCACTTCGATGTCGAGGTTCTTCGCCTTGATGTTGACGATGCAGTACGTCGTGACGGTGCCGCGGGGGCCGACCTCGACCCGGTCGGTCGTGGCGACGCCGCAGGTGGGGCAGGCGCCGCGGGGCGGGACGTAGACCTTGCGGCAGGAGGGGCAGCGCTCACCGACGGTCCGCTGTTCGGAGAGGGCCTTGATGTACGCGGTCTGCGCGCGGCCGGGCGCGTAGGTGTAGTCGAGGCGCGCTTGGGCGACGATGCCGGTGACGGGATCGCTGAACTCCCCGTCGTGCGCTGCGGTTTCGCCTCCCGCCGGTCCTTCGTACGCCTCGAAGCAGGCGATGTCGGTGATGGCGCCGGTGCGTTCGGCGGCCCAGCGGACGCGGACGCGCATGCCGGTCCTGACCGCTTCGGGGCCCGGCGCGTCCAGGGCGTGCAGCAGGGCGGTGTCGGCGCCGTCGAGCTTCACCAGGACCCAGGCGAAGGGCCGGTCAAGGGGCTGCCCCCTGCGGGGTTCGTGGTTCCAGGCCCAGGTGGTGACGGTGCCGGTGGCTGAGACCTGGACCAGATCGCGTATCTCGTCGGCGGTCACGGGGTCGTACTCGACGGGCGGGACGAGGGTGCGCCCGTCGGTGGTCCTGACCCCGAGCACGGTGCGCTCGCGCAGCCCGGTGAGAAAGGCGCTCTGCACGGGCCCGAGGGACCGGGTGAAGGGAAACTCGACGACCAGAGGCGCACGCAGCACTTCGGGTGAGGGAGCGGATGCCATGAGCAGAACTCCGTTTCTAGGCGATGGGAGCGTCCCGAAGGGGCGCGGGGCTGTATCGATGTGCGGCTCCGCCGCGCGGGCGCGACCAGCCACGACGGCCCCGCAGCCGAGAACGGACCTAGGCGCGCCGGAACACCGGGGGCCGTTTCTCCGCGAAGGCTCTGGAGCCCTCCTTCGCGTCGGCGGTGTCGAAGATCGGCCACCCCCGCTTCAGCTCCGCGGCCAGGCCGTCCGTCTCGGACATCTCGGCGGCCTCGTACACGGACGCCTTGACCGCCTCGACGGCGAGCGGCCCGCACGCGTTGATCTGCCCGGCGATGGCGAGGGCCTTCTCCAGAGCGGTGCCGTCCGGCACGACATGCCCGATGAGGCCCACGTCCGCGGCCTCCCGCGCCGAGTAGGGGCGCCCGGAGAGCAGCATCTCCAGGGCGTGCGTACGGGGAATCTGGCGCGGGAGGCGCACGGTCGAGCCGCCGATGGGGAACAGGCCGCGCTTGACCTCGAAGAGGCCGAAGGTCGCGGACTCGCCCGCGACGCGGATGTCCGTGCCCTGGAGGATCTCCGTGCCACCCGCGACGCAGTACCCCTCGACGGCGGCGATGACGGGTTTGCGGGGGCGGTGGTGGCGCAGCATCGCCTTCCAGTGCAGATCGGGGTCGGCCTTCATGCGGTCCCGGTACTGATCGCCGCCCATGCCCTTGCCCGCGAGGGCCTTGAGGTCCATGCCGGCGCAGAACGCGCCGCCCGCCCCGGTGAGCACGATGGAGCGGATCTCGTCGTCCTCGTCGGCGGCGACCCATCCGTCGTAGAGGCCCACCAGCATCGGCAACGAGAGCGCGTTCTTCGCCTCCGGCCGGTTGAGCGTGAGTATCAGTGTGGCGCCTTCGCGCTGCACAGCGAGATGTTCCGTCCCACCCATGGCCGTGCTCCTTCTTGCCGTCGGCTTCGGACCTGGAACAGGTTGCAGTAGGCGGGGAGCCAGTTCAATAGTTTTCTGACAGCCAGTCAGATTTCTTCAACGAGGGCCCTTCCCACTTGTGGGTGCCTCTGCTCTGATGACCGCCAGAAGAGATGACGCCGGGGTCAGGAGGAGCGGTGGAGTACAACCTTGCCGACCTGTTCGAGTCGGTCGTCGACGTGGTCCCCGACCGCGAGGCGCTCGTGTACATCGATCACCCGGGCACCGGGGCGGAACGCAGGCTGACGTACGCCGAGCTCGACCGGGCCGCCAACCGTCTCGCGCACCACCTGATCGACAGCGGCCTGAAGCCCGGCGAGCATCTGGGGCTCCATCTCTACAACGGCGTCGAATACCTCCAGACCGTCCTTGCCTGCCTCAAGGCACGCCTCGTGCCGGTCAACGTCAACTACCGCTACGTGGAGGAGGAGTTGGTCTACCTCTACCGCGACGCGGATCTCGCCGCGCTCGTCTTCGACGCGGAGTTCACCGAACGGGTCGCGGCGGCGCAGCCGCGCACGGAGAAGCTGCGGCATCTGGTGCGGGTGGGGACCCCACCCGCCGACGCGCCCGCGCTCGACGTGGTGGCCTTCACCGACGCCGAGGCGGCGGGTTCACCCGAGCGCGGGTTCGCGGCGCGCTCGGCCGACGACCTGTTCATCATCTACACCGGCGGCACCACCGGCATGCCCAAGGGGGTGATGTGGCGCCAGGAGGACCTGTTCTTCGCGGGGCTCTTCGGCGGCGAGCCCGCGGGTGAGCCGGTGAAGCGGCCCGAGGAGCTGGCGGAGCGCGTCGCTGCGGGCGGCCCCGGCATCACGTTCTTCCCCGCTCCCCCGCTGATGCACGGCACGTCGACGCTGACGTCGTTCATCGCCTTCAACTACGGGCAGCGGGTGGCGATCCACCGTAAGTACGTTCCCGAGGAACTGCTGCGCACGATAGAGCGGGAGAAGGTCTCCAGCGTGTCGCTGGTGGGCGACGCGATGCTCAGGCCGCTCATCGACGCCCTGCGCGGCCCGCTCAAGGGCACCGACCTGTCGTCGCTGTTCAGCGTCTCCTCGTCCGGGGCGATCATGTCGGAGACGGTGCGCGCCCAGTTCCAGGAACTGGCCCCCGACGTCCTGCTCCTGAACAACTTCGGCTCGTCCGAGTCCGGCTCCAACGGCAAGGCGACGGACGACTCGGGCCCGGAGAAGGGCTTCCGTCTGGAGGTCAACGAGCGCACCCAAGTGGTGGATCTGGTCACGCACGAGCCGGTCCCGGTGGGCGAGCCGGGCCGCCTGGCCCAGCGCGGCCATGTGCCGCTCGGCTACTACAACGACCCGGCGAAAACCGCCGAGACCTTCTTCCAGAAGGGCGAGGAGCGCTGGGTCCTGCTCGGCGACATGGCCACCGTCGACGAGGAGGGCATCGTCACGGTCCTCGGCCGGGGCTCGCAGTGCATCAACACCGGGGGCGAGAAGGTGTATCCGGAGGAGGTCGAGCAGGCGCTGAAGTCGCATCCCGACGTGTACGACGCGCTGGTCGCCGGAGTCCCCGACGAACGCTGGGGCAACCGCGTCGCCGCGGTCGTCCAACTGCGCGACGGGGCGGCCCCGTTGGACCTGGAGGCGGTCCAGACCCACTGCCGAACCCGGCTGGCCGGCTACAAGATCCCCCGCGCGGTGGTCTTCACGCCGCAGATCCAACGCTCCCCGAGCGGCAAGGCGGACTACCGGTGGGCGAAGGCGGTGGCGGCGGGGGGCTAGCGCTACGGGCAATCGGGTGGGTAGGCGGGAAGGGATCCGTCGCGAAGCGGCGGGGCAGAGAGACCGTCAGTCCGCGCAGACGGACGGCAACGCCCGCCCCAGGGCCACCGCATGCAGCACGTCAAGCTGCCGCTCACCACGCACCCGTACGCCCGCCAGAACCACGAACCCACGGCAAGAAGGCATGGACCGCGCCGACGGCGAGTCGGCGATCCCCCGCACCAGCTCCCCGTTCAGGCGGTTGATCTCCTTGCGGACCTCCGCGAGATCGGGCCGCTCCACCGGCGCCTGCGAAGGGTCCGCGTCCCAGCGCCGGTGCAGCTCCCGCTGCACCACCTTGTTGGCCTCGATCTGGTCCCGGAAGATCCGCACGGTCGCCTCGGGATCGGCGCCCAGCTCCCGCGCCTGCCGCGCGACGTCGTCGAGCACCTGCTTCTCGCGGGCCGGGTCGTCGATGGGGCTGTCCGTGCCGTACTTCGCGGCGGCGACGAGATCGGCGGTGGCCAGGCGCTGGGCAGCGAGATCGGCCAAGGTGTGCAGCCGTGCGTACGACCCCGCGCCGGCGACCGACGAGGCGGCGACCGGCTGCCGGGCCGGGGCGGCGACAGCCGCCCCGCCGCTGGCCGACAGCAGAGCCGCCGTCACGGCACCGGCGGCGAGCAGACGGCCCGCGGAGGACGAGGCAAGACGCACGGTGATTCCCCTGATGGTCGGCTGCTCGGGCGGCGGCAGCGAAGCGCCGCGGGCCATCGTACGATCACCCGTCGACCACGCCCTAGTCCTGTGCGAGGAACCCCGCCACCCGCCGCGCGAACCACTCCGGGTCGTCCAGCCACGGGAAGTGCCCACCGCCGGGCTGCACTTGACGTACCCCGCCCGGGAAGAACCCGGCGAACTCCGCCGCGTGAGCGGGGTTGGGGGCGCCGTCGTACTCCCCCGCGAGGACGAGCGCCGGCGCGGTCAGCTCGGCCAGTGCCGCGCGCGTGGCGGGCGGGTCGAAGGCGCCGTCGCCGTAGAACAGGGCGGCAGCCTCGGCGTTCTTCTCCCGCGCGCCGGCCGCCTGGTGCGCCCGCGCCGCGGCGTCCCAGCGCCCGTAGGCGAGGGGGACGATCGCGTCCCACACCTCGGCGGGGTCGCGTCCGCCCGCGATCTCCTTCAGCGCGGCCTCGGCCGCCGGGTACCAGGGCTCTCCCTGGTGCGCCGACGCGGCGTCGAGGTGGTCCCGGGGGCCCAGGGTGAGGCCGAGCGACTGGGTGGCCGGGGTGATCAGGACGAGGCGGCGGATCCTCTTCGGGTGGCGCGCCGCGTAGAGCGTGGCGATGTTGCCGGCCGCCGAATGGCCGAGCAGGTCGACCTGATCGAGACCCAGGTGCTCGCGCAGCGCCTCGACGTCGTCCACCAGCCGGTCGCAGCGGTACGTCGCCGGGTCGGCCGGCGCCACGGAGTCGCCCGTACCGCGCAGGTCGAGCAGGACCAGACGGCGGTGCGCCGTCAGGCCGCCGAGATCGCCGAAGTAGGCGGACGCGCGCATGGGGCCGCCCGGCACACAGAGCAGCGGCTCACCGTCCCCCTTCTCGTGGTAGGCGAGCTCGGTCCCGTCGTATGCGGTGAATGTCGGCATGGGGGTGATCATCACATCTCACGCCGCACCCGGACAATGCCGTTCGGCCGCAGCGCCCCAGCTCAAGGCGGCACTGCGCGATCTCTTGACGGCCGCCCCCGGGGCTGGATTACTGACCTTGACGGAAGATCGACGACCGAATGATCGGTCGCCCGTTTGGGACGGGAGAACGGCATATGACGGCCATGCTGGACGCGGCGGAGCGCCTCGGACGCGAGGAGCTCGAGGCCCTGCAACTGGAGCGCCTCCAGGACACCTTGCTGCACGCGTACGAGAACGTGCCCTTCTACCGGGCGGCCTTCGACAAGGCGGGCCTGCGCCCCGACGACTGCCGCGCACTCTCCGATCTGGCCCGCTTCCCGCTGACGGCCAAGTCCGACCTGCGGGACAACTACCCCTTCGGCATGTTCGCGGTCGAACAGTCCGAGGTGCGGCGCCTGCACGCGTCCAGCGGCACCACGGGGCGACCCACGGTCGTCGGCTACACCGAGCAGGACCTGTCGATGTGGGCGGACGTCGTCGCCCGCTCGATCCGCGCGGCGGGTGGCCGCCCCGGGCACAAGGTCCATGTGGCGTACGGCTACGGCCTGTTCACCGGCGGTCTCGGCGCGCACTACGGCGCGGAGCGGCTCGGCTGCACGGTGATCCCCGCGTCCGGCGGCATGACGGCGCGCCAGGTCCAGCTGATCCAGGACTTCCGCCCCGAGATCATCATGGTCACGCCCTCGTACATGCTCACGCTCCTGGAGGAGTTCGAGCGGCAGGGCGTCGACCCGCGCACGACGTCCCTCAAGGTCGGCATCTTCGGCGCGGAGCCGTGGACGGAGGAGATGCGCCGCGAGATCGAGGAGCGGTTCGCGATCGACGCGGTCGACATATACGGGCTCTCGGAGGTGATCGGCCCCGGTGTCGCCCAGGAGTGCGTGGAGACCAAGGACGGCCTGCACATCTGGGAGGACCACTTCTATCCGGAGGTGGTGGACCCGATCACCGGAGAGGTGCTTCCGGACGGCGAGCGCGGAGAGCTGGTCTTCACGTCGCTCACCAAGGAGGCCATGCCCGTCATCCGCTACCGCACCCGAGATCTGACCCGGCTCCTGCCCGGCACCGCACGCGTCTTCCGCCGGATGGAGAAGATCACGGGACGGTCGGACGACATGGTGATCCTGCGCGGCGTGAACCTCTTCCCCACGCAGGTGGAGGAGATCGTCCTGCGGACGCCGGGCGTCGCCCCGTACTTCCAGCTGCGCCTGACCCGGGAGGGCCGCATGGACGCGCTGACGGTGCGGGCCGAGTCCCGGGCGGACACGACTCCCGAGCGGCGCGAGGCGGCTGCGCGGGAGATCGCGTCGGCGGTGAAGGACGGCATCGGCGTCTCGGTGGCGGTCGAGATCGTCGACCCGGAGACGATCGAGCGGTCGGTGGGCAAGTTCAAGCGGATCGTGGACCTGCGCGACAAGTAGCGCCCAGGCAATGGGCGTCTAGGCGCTGAAGCGGTCCCGCAGCTCCCGCTTGAGGATCTTCCCGCTCGCGTTGCGCGGCAGTTCGTCCACGAAGAGGACCCGCTTGGGTGCCTTGAAGTGGGCGAGCTTCTCGCGCGCGTGGTCGATGAGTTCGGCCTCGGTGACGTCTCCGTTGCGTACGACGACGGCGGTGACCGCCTCGATCCAGCGCTCGTCCGGCAGCCCGATCACGGCTGTCTCCGCGACCCGCGCATGGGTGTAGAGCGCGTCCTCGACCTGGCGCGAGGCGACCAGGACGCCGCCGGAGTTGATGACGTCCTTCACCCGGTCGACGACCGTGAAGTAGCCCTCCTTGTCCCGCACGGCGAGGTCCCCGGAGTGGAACCACCCGTCGCGGAAGGCCTCTTGGGTCTCCTCGGGTTTGTCCCAGTAGCCCTCGCACAACTGCGGCGAGTGGTAGACGACTTCGCCCTGCGTGCCGTCGGGCACCTCACGGCCACGCTCGTCCACGACCCGCGCCTCCACGAAGAGGACGGGCCGCCCGCAGGAGTCCATCCGCCCCTCGTGCTCGTCGGGGCCGAGGACCGTGGCGAGCGGGCCGATCTCGCTCTGCCCGAAGCAGTTGTAGAAGGCGAGCGCGGGCAGCCGTGCGCGCAGGCGCTCCAGGACGGGCACCGGCATGATCGACGCCCCGTAGTAGGCCTTGCGCAGGCCCCCGAGGTCGCGGGTGGCGAAGCCGGGGTGGTTCGAGAGGCCGATCCACACCGTGGGCGGCGCGAAGAGGCTGTCGGCGCGGCCCGCCTCGACCAGCTCGAAGATCCGCTCGGCGTCGGGCGCGTCGATGATCGTGTTCTCGGCGCCGACCGCCAGGTACGGCAGCAGGAAGACGTGCATCTGCGCCGAGTGGTAGAGCGGCAGCGCGTGGACGGGCTTGTCCGTCTCCTTGAGGTCCAGGGCGGTGATGGCGCTGACGTACTCGTGGACCAAGGCGCGGTGCGTCATCATCGCGCCCTTGGGGAGGGCGGTCGTGCCGGAGGTGTAGAGCAGCTGGGCCAGATCCTCCGCTCCGGGCCCCTCCCCGTCGTACGCCTGTCCTCCGGCGAGGCGCGCGAGCAGGGAGTCGTCCGCGTCGCGCAGGGCGAGGGCGCGTACGTCGCCGGGGAGCCGCGGGGCGAGGTCCGGGTCGGCCAGGACCAGGGAGCTGCCCGACTGGCCCACGATGTACGCCAGTTCGTCGCCGACGAGGTTCTGGTTGACCGGCACATGGACCAGACCCGCCCGCGAGCAGGCCAGGAAGCCGATCAGATACGCGTCCGAGTTGTGGGCGTAGGCGCCGACGCGGTCGCCGGGGACGAGCCCCTCCTCGCGCAGCACCTGAGCGGCACACGAGACAGCCGTGTCCAACTCCGCGTACGTCCACTCCCGCTCGCCGTAGCGCAGGGCCACCCGCCCCGGCACACGCCGCGCACTGCGCGTCAGGACGTCGTCGACCGTATTGCTGCGTACACCCGTCATGGCGTGATCCTGTGCCGCGCGTGTCACGGCGGTCAAGGCTCCGTACGGGGCACGAACCGGGGCGGTCGCGGTACTCGATCAACTGACATACCGGTTGGTACGCTCAACCGCCCTCTTCCTCAGAGCAGTTGGGAGGCTCCATGCGTACCCGCATCAGACGCCTGACGGCCCTCGGCGTCAGCCTGCTGACCGCCGCGGCGTTCCTTCCGTCGTCCGCCGCCACCGCCGGTGCGGCCGAGGCCCGTGAATCCCGCCCGTCGGGCCACGGCCTGACCGCGACCGTCCGCTACACGCAGTACGGCATTCCGCACATTCTCGCCAAGGACTACGAGAACCTCGGCTTCGGCACCGGCTGGGCGCAGGCCGCCGACCAGGTGTGCACCCTCGCCGAGGGATATGTGACCGTGCGCGGCGAGCGGTCACGGTACTTCGGCCCTGACGGCAAGCCCGACGGCTCGCTGTCCTCGGCTACCACGAACCTCTCCAGCGACCTCTACTTCGGCGGCGTCCGCGGCACGCACACGGTGGAGAAGCTCCTCAGGCAGCCCGCTCCGGCAGGGCCGAGCGCCACGTCGAAGAAGCTGATGTCCGGCTTCGCGGCGGGCTACAACGCCTGGCTGAAGCAGAACCGCGTCACCGACCCCGCCTGCAAGGGCGCCAAGTGGCTGCGCCCGATCACCTCCCTGGACGTGGCAAGGCAGGGCTTCGCCGTCCAGGTCCTGGGCGGTCAGGGGCGCGGCATAGACGGCATCACCGCCGCGCGGCCGCCTGCCGCGAGCGCCCCGGACCGCGCTCCTGATCCCGGGCGCACCGCGAAGGAGGCGCGCAAGCTCTTCTCGGCCGACGAGGCCGTCATGGGTTCCAACGCCGTCGCGTTCAGCGGGAAGACCACCGCGAACGGCAAGGGTCTGCTGCTCGGTAACCCGCACTACCCCTGGCAGGGCGGCCGTCGCTTCTGGCAGTCGCAGCAGACCATCCCCGGCGAGCTGAACGTCTCGGGCGGTTCGCTGCTCGGCACGAGCGTGGTGAACATCGGCTTCAACGGCGATGTGGCGTGGAGCCACACCGTGGCGACCGGCGTGACCCTCAATCTTCATCAGCTCACGCTGGATCCGGCCGATCCGACCGCCTATCTGGTGGACGGCAAGCCGGAGAAGATGACGAAGCGGACGGTCGAGGTGCCGGTCAAGGGCGGTGCTCCGGTGACCCGCACCCAGTGGTGGACCCGGTACGGTCCGGTCACCACCGGCCTCGGGGCGCAGCTCCCGCTGCCGTGGTCGGCGAAGACGGCGTACGCCCTGAACGACCCCAACGCCACGAACATGCGCGGCAGCGACACCGACCTCGGCTTCGGCAAGGCCCGCTCCACGGCCGGCGTGCTGAAGGCGCTGCGCGACACGCAGGGCCTGCCGTGGGTCAACACCGTCGCCGCGGACCGCAAGGGCCACTCGCTCCTCAGCCAGTCGCAGGTGCTGCCCCGCATCACCGACGACCTGGCCGCGCGCTGCTCCACGGATCTGGGCAAGGTCACGTACCCGGCGTCGGGTGTGGCCGTGCTCGACGGTTCGCGCGGTGACTGCGCGCTCGGCTCGGACAAGGACGCCCTCCAGCCCGGCATCTTCGGCCCGTCGAAGATGCCCACCCTCAAGGACGCCCCGTACGCGGAGAACTCCAACGACAGTGCCTGGCTCACCCATGCCGACCGGCCGATCACGGGCTACGAGCGGGTGTTCGGGACGATCGGCACGCAGCGCTCCATGCGGACGCGCGGTGCCATCGAGGATGTCGCGGCGATGGCGGACGAGGGCGGCCTGACGGTCAAGGACCTGCAGAAGCACCAGTTCGCGAACCGTGCCCCGGCGGGCGACCTCGTCGCCGACGACGCGGCACGCGCGTGTGCCGCGCTGCCCGGCGGCACCGCAACGGGCAGCGACGGCAAGCCGGTTGACGTGCGCAAGGCCTGTGCCGCGCTCAAGGGCTGGGACCGGACCATGAACACGGACAGCAGGGGCGCCCTGCTCTTCGACCGGTTCTGGCGCAAGCTGGTCGCCGCCGTGCCGAACGCCCAGCTGTGGAAGGTGCCGTTCTCCGCCGCCGACCCGGTGCGCACCCCGAACACCCTCAACACGGACGCGCCGGGTTTCGCGACCGCGCTCGCCGACGCGGTGACGGAGCTGAGCGGGGCAGGCATCGCACTCGACGCGCCACTGGGGAAGAACCAGTTCGTCGTACGCGGCTCGGAGCGGCTGCCCGTCCACGGCGGCACGGAGTCGATCGGTGTGTGGAACAAGGTCGAACCGGTCTGGGACGCGAAGGGCGGCGGCTACACCGAGGTCGCGCACGGTTCGAGCCACATCCAGGCGGTCGGCTGGGACAAGAGCAGCTGCCCGAAGGCACGCACGCTCCTGACCTACTCGCAGTCGTCGAACCCGAACTCGCCGCACTACAGCGATCAGACGCGGCTGTACTCCGGTGAGCGCTGGGTGACGTCGCGATTCTGCGAGAAGGACATCATGCGCGACCCGAAGCTGAAGGTGGAGAAGGTACGGGGAGCTGCCGTGCCGCGTTAGCTGGAACAGGGCCACCCCGCGTCTTGCTCGCCGTGGGGTGGCCCTGTCTCGTCTTTCACCTTCGGTGGGGGCGTATCGCGCAGTTCCCCGCGCCCCTGACGGGGCCGGGCTAGAGCGCGCGCTCCCTGCCCTCCCAGTACGGCTCGCGCAGACGTCGCTTGTAGAGCTTGCCGTTCGGGTCTCGTGGCATGACCTCGATGAAATCGACGCTCTTCGGCCTTTTGTAGCCCGCGAGTCGGCGTTCGCAGTGGTCGAGGATCTCGGCGGCGAGAGCGTCGTCGGCCGTATGGCCCTCCGCCACCTCCACGACCGCCTTGACCTGCTCGCCCCACTCGTCATGCGGGATACCGAACGCGGCGGCGTCCGCGATGGCGGGGTGGGTGAGCAGCGCGGACTCGATCTCGGCGGGGTAGATGTTGACCCCGCCCGAGATGATCATGTCGATCTTGCGGTCGCGGAGGTAGAGGTAGCCGTCCTCGTCAAGAACGCCGAGGTCGCCGACGGTGAAGAAGTCGCCGATGCGGTTCTTCTTCGTCTTGGACTCGTCCTTGTGGTACGAGAAACCGCCGGTGCTCATCTTCATGTAGACGGTGCCGAGTTCACCTGCCGGGACCGGGTTGCCGTCGTCGTCGAAGACGGCGAGTTCGCTGATGGGCCAGGCCTTGCCGACGGTGCCCGGCCGCTTCAGCCAGTCCTGCGCGGTGGCGAAGGCGCCGCCGCCCTCGCTGGCCGCGTAGTACTCCTCGACGCACTCGCCCCACCACTCGATCATCGCCCGTTTGACGTGGTCGGGGCAGGGCGCGGCGCCATGGATGGCGTGCCGCATGGATGAGACGTCGTACGCCGCCTTCGTCGCGTCCGGCAGTGCGAGGAGGCGGTGGAACTGGGTCGGGACCATGTGGGTGTGCGTGCACTTGCAGGTGTCGATGAGGCGCAGCATCTCCTCGGGCGTCCACTTGTCCATCAGGACCAGCGGGTGGCCGATGTGCAGGGCCGCACCCGCGAACTGGAGGACCGCCGTGTGGTAGAGCGGCGAGCAGACGAGGTGCACATTGCCGTCGAAGGGCTTGATGCCGAAGATGCCGAGGAAGCCGCCGAGGTACGACTCCTCGGGGAGCTTGCCGGACAGGGGACGGCGAATGCCGCGCGGACGTCCCGTCGTGCCCGAGGTGTAGTTCATGACCCAGCCGAGCGTGCGGTCGGCGGGGGGCGACTCCGGCTGCCCCGCGAGGAGTTCGGCGTACGGGCGGAAGCCGGGAACCTCACCCACGGAGTACCGGTGCGTGCCCGGGAGCTTCGCCTCGTCGGCGGCGTGGGTCGCGGCCTGCGCGAACCGCTCGTGCGCGACAAGGACCTTCGCACCGGAGTCGGAGACGATCCAGGCGATCTCCGGGCCGACCAGGTGATGGTTGACCGGGACCAGATAGAAACCGGCCTGTGAGGCCGCCAGGTACGCGGTGAGGAACTCGACACCGTTGGGCAGCACGACGGCGAAGGCGTCGCCGCGCTCCAGGCCCGCCGCGCGCAGCCCGTGGACGAGCTGATTGGTCGCCGCGTGCAGGCGCCGCGCGGTCCACTCCTCGCCGTCGGGCGCGGTCAGGACCACGCGGTCCGGGTCCGCTTCGGCCTGTGCCCAGAAGCCGTTGGGGGGCGTGCTGCCCGGCATGCTGCTCATAAGGACCTCTCCTCCGTCGTCTCGTCAGTCGCGTCCGGCGACGCGGTTCACCCGGTCGATGGCCCGCTCGAAACCACGGGTCAGATCGTCGAAGACCGCCTGGACGCTGCGTTCGCTGTTCATGCGGCCGACGATCTGCCCGACGGGCGTGCCGAGCAGCGCCTGGACCTCGTACTTCTGGATGCGTGAGACCGCCTCGGCGACCAGGAGCCCCTGCAGCGGCATGGGCAGCGTGCCGGGTCCGTCCGGGTCGTCCCAGGCGTCGGTCCATTCGGTGCGCAGCTGACGTGCGGGTTTGCCCGTCAGGGCGCGCGAGCGGACGGTGTCGCCCGATCCCGCCGCCAGGAGCTTCTCGGTGAGCGCCCGCGAGTGCATGTCGGCCTCGGTCGTGGTGAGCCAGAGGGAGCCGAGCCACACGCCCTGCGCGCCGAGCGCGAACGCGGCGGCGATCTGGTCCCCGCTGCCGATGCCGCCCGCCGCGAGCACCGGCAGTGGCGCGACGGCCTCGACGGCCTCCGGCGTCAGGACCATGGAGGCGATCTCACCGGTGTGGCCGCCCGCCTCGTAGCCCTGCGCGACGACGATGTCGATGCCCGCGTCGGCGTGCTTGCGCGCGTGCCGGGCGCTGCCCGCGAGGGCGGCGACGAGTACGTCGTGGTCGTGGGCGCGCTGGATGACGTCGGCGGGCGGCGAGCCCAGCGCGTTGGCGAGCAGCTTGATCGGGTAGTCGAAGGCCACGTCGAGCTGGTTGCGGGCCACCTGTTCCATCCACCCGGTGATGCGCCAGCCGGACGCCTCTCCTTCGGCGAGTTCGGGCACGCCGTACTTGCCGAGGGTGTCCGTGACGAACTGCCGGTGGCCCTCGGGGATCATCGCCTCGACGTCGGCCTCGCTCACCCCCTCGACCTTCTTCGCGGGCATCACGACATCGAGGCCGTACGGCTTGTCGCCGACGTGCTCCTGCATCCAGTCGAGATCCCGGGCCAGCTCGTCGGGCGCCGTGTAGCGGACCGCGCCGAGCACACCGAATCCGCCCGCCCTGCTGATGGCGGCCGCCACCGCGGGGAAGGGCGTGAAGCCGAAGATGGCGTGCTCGATCCCCAGTTTCCTGCTCAGCTCTGTCTGCATGGGCGCAGGATGCCGCAGCCGCCCGGACGACGGAAGAGATTTTCTGATGCAGTGTCAGATCTTTGCCGGGCGCCCGTGGTTGACAGGGCCAGGCACTGACATGAAAGTTTCAGCAGTCTCTTGTGATCCCGAAAGATAATTTCAGCCCAGGAGAGTTTCAGGAGGGGGCACAGTCATGGCCGAGGACAGCGGGGCGACGTCGGGCAGAGCGGATGACGGGCTGAGCCGACGCCACCTGGGCGCGCGGATCGTGGCGTTGGGCGGGGCGCTCGCGCTGGTGCCGTTCCCCGCGGGGCCCGCCGCGGCGGCGGAATCCACGCCCGGTGACCGGCATCCGACGCTGCGGCCCGGCAGCCCCGAGCGCGCCGGACTGCTCGCCGGGCACCTGCGGCAACTGGTCGCCGACGCCGAGCAGTTCCTCGGCCCATCCCCCAAGCACCCCTGGTACGCGGGCGCCGTCCTGCTGGCGGGCCGCGGCGGCACGGTCGCCCTGCACCACCCCATCGGCAAGGCGGTGCGCTACTCGGCGTACGACGAGAAGACCGACACCGGCGTCGAGCTGCCGGCCGACCGGCAGATCGCGATGGCCAAGGACACGGTCTTCGACCTCGCCTCCGTCTCCAAGCTCTTCACCTCGCTGCTCGCGGTGCAGCAGATCGAGCGGGGCAAGCTGGAGCTGGAGGCGAAGGTCGCCTCGTACCTCCCCGATTTCGGGGGCGCGGGCAAGCAGGACATCACCGTCCGCCAGCTCCTCACCCACACCTCGGGTTTCCGCGCCTGGATCCCCCTCTACAAGGAGCCCACGCGAGAGGGGCAGTTGCGCCTGATCTGGAACGAGGCACCGCTCAACCCGCCGGGCACAAAGTACCTCTACTCGGATCTGAACCTGATCTCGCTCCAGCTGGTCCTGGAGGAGATCACGGGCCGCCGCCTGGACGCGCTGCTCCGCGACGAGATCACCGCTCCCCTCGGAATGCACCGCACCCGCTACAACCCGCCCGCGTCCTGGCAGCCGAAGACAGCCGCCACCGAGGACGCCCGGCCGCCCTGGTCGGGCCTTGACCGCGGCATGGTGTGGGGCGAGGTGCACGACGAGAACGCCTTCGGCCTCGGCGGGGTCGCGGGACACGCGGGGGTGTTCTCCTGCGCCTGGGACCTCGCGATCCTCGGGCGTACGCTCCTCAACGGCGGGGTCTACGGCCGCTCCCGCATCCTGTCCGCCGAGTCCGTGAAGCTGATGTTCACCGACTTCAACACCGCCTTCCCCGGCGACGAGCACGGCCTCGGCTTCGAGCTCTACCAGCACTGGTACATGGGCGCGATGGCGACTCCGCGCACCGCCGGCCACACGGGATTCACCGGCACCTCGCTCGTGCTGGACCCGACGACCGACTCCTTCCTCGTCGTCCTCGGCAACTCGGTTCATCCGGTGCGCAGTTGGCGCTCCGGATCGGCGCCCAGGGTGGCGACGGCCAACCGCATGGCACGCGCCGTCCCCGTACGTCCGGCCCACGGACGCACCGCGTGGTTCTCCGGCATGGCGAACGGGGCATCGGCCACCCTGACCCTGCCGCCGCTCACCCTCACCACGGACCGGGGAGAGCTGCGGTGCTCCCTGTGGTGGGACACCGAGCCCGGCTCGGACCAACTGCGCCTGGAGGCGTCCCGCGACGACGGCACGACCTGGCAGCCGGTGCCCTTCACCACGGAGCACCGGGGGTCGGACCCCAGAGAGCACCCCGACGGCACCGCGTCCGGCTGGTCGGGCCGCGTCTGGCACCGGCTGACCGCGGACCTCGCGCGGTGGCGGGGCGAACAGGTGCGCCTGCGCTGGCGGTACGCGACGGACCAGCTCTATGTGGGACGTGGCGCGTACGCCGACGGACTGCGGGTCGAGGACGGGCGCCGCACGGTCTTCGACGAGGCACGGCCCGCCGACGCGGCGCGGATCGAGGCGGTGGGCTGGACCACCTCGGCGGACTGAGGACGCCGCGCCGGTCCGGGGCCGGGCGGCGTCCCCGTACCCGCGGCTACTCGCCCAGCGCCGCCATGGCCGCGTTGTGCCCGGGGATGCCGCTGACCCCGCCACCGCGCACGGCACCCGCCCCGCACAGCAGGACGTTCGCGTGCCGCGTCTCCACGCCCCAGCGGCCGGTGTCCTCCTGCGCGTAGGGGAAGGCGAGGTCGCGGTGGAAGATGTTGCCGCCGGGCAGGCGCAGGTCGTGTTCCAGGTCGAGCGGGGTCTTGGCCTCGATGCAGGGGCCTCCTTCGGCGTCGGTGGCCAGGCAGTCGGCGATCGGCTCGGCCAGGTGCGCGTCCAGCTGCGCCAGGGTCGACTTCAGCAGCTCGGCCCGTACGGCGTCGTTGTCGTGGGCGAAGAGGCGGGCGGGCGTGTGCAGCCCGAAGAGGGTGAGGGTCTGGCAGCCGCGCTCCACGAGTTCCGGGGCGAGGATGCTGGGATCGGTCAGGGAGTGGCAGTAGATCTCGGAGGGCGGCGCGGCGGGCAGCTCACCGGACGCGGCCTGGGCGTACGCGGTCGCCAGCTCGCCGTAGCCCTCCCCGATGTGGAACGTCCCGGCGAAGGCCTCGTGCGGGTCGACCGACGTGTCGCGCAGCCTCGGCAGCCGGTCGAGCAGCATGTTGACCTTGAGCTGGGCACCCTCGGCCGGAGTGGGCGGGGCGCCCCCGACGAGGGCGGCGAGCTCCTGCGGTGAGGCGTTGACCAGGACGTGCCGGGCGGCGACGGTGGCCTCGCGCTCGGGCGTCCGGTAGGTGACCTCGGCGGTCTGGCCGTCCGAGTCGACGCGGGTGACCTCGTGGCCGGTGGCGAGTTCGGCGCCCGCCGCGCGGGCCGAGGCAGCGAGGGCTCCGGTGAGCGCGCCCATGCCGCCGACGGGGACGTTCCAGTCGCCGGTGCCGCCGCCGATGACGTGGTAGAGGAAGCAGCGGTTCTGGCGCAGGGACGGGTCGTGGGCGTCGGCGAACGTGCCGATGAGGGCGTCGGTGAGCACCACCCCGCGCACCAGGTCGTCGGCGAACCGCTCCTCGATGGCGGCGCCGATGGGCTCCTCGAAGAGCGTGCGCCAGGCCGTCTCGTCACCGATCCGCTCGCGCAGGGCGTCACGCGTGGGCAGCGGCTCGGTGAGCGTGGGGAACACCTGCTCGGCGACGTGGCCCGTCATGGCGTAGAACTCCCGCCAGGCCTCGTACTCGCGCGGACCACCGGTGAGCCGCGCGAAGGCGTCCCTGGTGCGCGCTTCGCCCCCGCCGACGAGCAGTCCCGCCGGGCTCCCGTCGCGCTCGGTCGGCGTGTACGAGGAGACGGTGCGGGTGCGCACCCGGAAGTCCAGGTCGAGGTTGCTGACGATCTTCCGCGGCAGCAGGCTGACCAGGTACGAGTAGCGCGAGAGGCGGGCGTCGACACCCGCGAAGGGGCGGCTGGACACGGCGGCCCCGCCGGTGCCGGCCAGCCGCTCGAGGACCAGGACGGAGCGTCCGGCGCGGGCGAGGTAGGCGGCGGCCACGAGTCCGTTGTGACCACCGCCGACGATGACGGCGTCGTATCGATCGCGAGGAGGCATGACTCTTGGTAGCACGAGAGCGCCCCGAAGGGGCGCGGGGAACTGCGCGACCAGCCACAACAAGCCCGCGGACGACCCACCCGCCCCAGCGCGACGGCACCCCTCGACGCGCCCCGCGAATCAATGCCCGCCGGAGGCCCGCTGCTGCCGCAACGCGGCAACCCGGCGGTACAGCTCCACCGCTTCCGTCCCACGGCCCAGCTGCTCCAGGCAGTGCGCCTCGTCATTGCGGCTGGCGAGGGCGTCGGGATGGTCGGCGCCGAGTACCTGCTCACGCGCGGCAGCGACCCTGCGGTACTCGGTCAGGGCGTCGGCCCAGCGGCCGAGCCAGCCCAGGCCCACGGCCACCTCGCGGCGGCTGACGAGGGTGTCCGGGTGGTCGCCGCCGAGGACGCGTTCGCGGATCGCGCAGACGTCACGGGCCTCGGCCAGGGCTTCCTCCCAGCGGCCCTGGCGGCCGAGGTTCACGCCGAGGCCGTGCCGGGCGCGCAGGGTCTCCGGGTCGGCGGGGCCGTTCACGCGGGTGCGGTCGTCGATCAGGTCGCGGTACAGCTCAAGGGCCTCGCCGCTGCGGCCGAGCCTGCCGAGGCTGATGCCCACCTCGTAGCGGGCGGTGAGGGTGTCCGGGTGGTCGGCGCCGAGCGCCCGCACGCGCGCGTCGGCGACCTCGCGGTACGTCTGGAGCGCCTCGGGCCAGCGCCCCAACTGGCCCAGCGCGTAAGCGACTTCGTAGCGCGTCACGAGGGTGTCGGGGTGCGTGGCCCCAAGGACGCGCGCACGGGCCGTCGCCACGTCGCGGGCCAGCCGGTAGGAGTCCTCGAGGCGGCCCAGCCTGGAGAGGTTGTACGCGAGGTTGTGCCGGCAGCGCAGGGTGTCGGGGTGGTCGGCGCCCGCGGTCCGCTCCCGGACGGCAAGGACCGACGTGTACATCTGGTGGGCCTCGAAGTGCCGCCCCAACTGCCCCATGACGTACGCCATTTCCTGCCGTGCGGCCAGCGTGTCCGGGTGCTCGGGGCCGAGTGTGCGCTCCCTGCCCTGGGCGACGCGCCCGTACTCCCGCAGGGCGTCGGCCGCGCGGCCGGTACGGCTGAGCGTGAAGCCCACTTCGTAGCGGCTGGCGAGGGTGTCCGGGTGGTCGGGGCCGAGCGCGTGCTCCCGCTCGGCGGCCACCGCGCGGTGCACCTCGCCCGCCTCGGCCCACCGGCCCAGGCGCCCCAGGCTCAGACCCGCGTTGTGCCGGCTGACGAGGGTGGCGACCACCTCGGGGGACGGCGTGGGCCGTTCGGGACGGCGCGGGGCCGCGGCCCGGCGTGCGTCGGTGCGCGGGATCCACTCGCCGGTCAGGCCCGCCGCCGCGTCCGGCGGCGTCGTGCGCAGCTCGGAGGCGCCGTTCGCCTTGTGCCCGGTCGTCATGCCCCGGGTCCACGAGGGCAGCCGCGGCTCGCGCGAGGGCGGCTGCTCCGGACGGTGCACGGGCGGGGTGACGACGGTCGGGACGTACGAGGGGACCGTGCGGCCGGTGAGGATGCGGCGCCCCAGTTCGCGCGCGTCGCTCGGCCGGTCGTCCGGTTCCTTGGCGAGCAGGTCGAGGACGATCTTCTCGAAGTACTCGGGCAGCTCGTCGCGGTGCCTGCGCGGCGGCTCGGGCACCGTGTCGCGGTGGCCGACGAGCACGGCCCAGGCGTCCTCCAGGTCGAACGGCGGCGCCCCGGTGGCGATCTCGTACAGCACGCACCCGAAGGAGTAGAGGTCGCTGCGCTGGTCGACCTGGGCGCCGCTGATCTGCTCGGGCGACATGTAGTGGGGCGTGCCCATCGCGATGCCCGTGCCGGTCAGGCGCGAGGTGAAGCCGATGTCATGGCCGAGCCTCGCGATCCCGAAGTCGCAGATCTTCACCGTGCCGTCCGTGAGCCGCATGATGTTCGCGGGCTTCAGGTCCCGGTGCACGATGCCCTGTTCATGGGTGTACGCGAGCGCGGCGGAGACCTGGTCGGCGATCTCCACGACGTCCGGGACGGGCAGCGGATGCTGTTTGTTGTCCTCGAGGAGCTGGCTGAGGTTGCGTCCTTCGAGCAGCTCCATGACCAGGTAGAGGACGCCGTCGTGCTCACCGAAGTCATGGACGACGGTGACGCCGCGGTGCTGCAGCGCCGCCGCGACGCGCGCCTCGCGCCGGAACCGCTCGCGCAGCACGCGGGTGAAGGACTGGTCGTGTTGTGGCCCCATCGGCTTGAGGCACTTCACGGCGACCCTGCGCCCGAGGGACTCGTCGCGGGCACGCCACACCTCGCCCATGCCGCCGCGTCCGATCAGGTCCAGTAGCCGGTAGCGGCCCTGGATCAGCCTGGTGTCCGCCATCTCCCGCCGTCGCCCCCGTTGAATCGCTGCGCCCTCCCCGGCCCGTCCAGTATGGCTGGCCGCCTGTCGAGTTTGTACGGGGCAGGCCGTGCGCCGGGCCCGAGCCTGGCCATGGCCCGCAGAATGTGTTTCGGGGGAAGTTGCCAGCGTAGACGTGCGGGAACGGTGCGCAGGATGGTGCCGGTGGTGACGAGCCGCCGGGTCACGGTGGCCGGTGGCGGGGCCGTCCTGCCGTACAGCTCGTGGGCGTACGGCGGCAGTGCGGCGTACGCCAGATTCGCCACGCGCCGCCACAGCAGGGCGCGCGCCGGAACCAGGAGGACGTGCGTCGGCGGGCGCTGGAGGAAGTCGTCGACCTCGCGCGCCTCGGGCCCGGCGGCCAGTTCGGGACGCACCCGCTCGAAGTAGGCGGCGAGTTCGGCGGTCGACGCCGGTATGCGGTCGGGGTCGAGGCCGACGAGCCGGCCGCTCTCGCGGTGCTCGGCGACATAGCGGTCGGCGAGCTCGTCGGTGAGGCGGAACCCCGACCGGCGTGCGACGTGCAGATAGGAGTCGATCTCGGCGCAGTGCACCCACAGCAGCAGTTCGGGTTCGTCGACGCCGTACCGCTCCCCCGTGCCGGGGTCGGTGACCTTGATCATCGTGTGGATCTTCCGCACCCGTGCGCCCGCGTGCTCGGCGACCTCGGTGGTGCCGTACGTGGTGGTGCCCACGAAGTTCGCGGTCCGCATGAGACGGCCCCAGGCGTCCTTGCGGAAATCCGAGTTCTGCATGACGCCGCGCACCGCGCGGGGGTGCAGGGCCTGTAGATACAGGGCGCGGATCCCGGCGACCCACATCATCGGGTCGCCGTGCATCTGCCAGGTCACGGACGAGGGGCCGAAGAGCCCCGGATCCGCCGCCACCGGCTGCCCCGGTGAGGATGCCTCGCGCATACAACCACCTCCTGAGCGCAGGCTACGCCGCCGGTGCGCGCGGGCGGCACCGCGGTGATGGTGGTACCGGCCCGCGATCAGTGAGGCGTCAACTCCGGTCAGTGCCGGGGCGATCCGAGGTCAGGTAGGAGATGACCATGTCCCCCAGCATCGTCCGGTAGTGCTCACGGCGAGGCTCCTCGGTGAGGTCGCGGCCGAAGAGCGCACGGAAGGTGTGCCGGTTGGAGACCCGGAAGAAGCAGAACGAGCTGATCATCGCGTGCAGGTCGACGGCATCCACCTCGGCCGTGAACACGCCCTGCTCACGCCCGGTCTCGAGGATCGAGGCGATGACGTCGATCGCCGGAGAGCTGAGGGAGGCGAGACTCGGTGAGGCGCCGATGTGCTGCGCCTCGTGGATGTTCTCGATGCTGACGAGGCGGATGAAGTCCGGATGCGCCTCGTGGTGGTCGAAGGTGAGCTCCGCAAGACGGCGGATCGCGGACACCGGGTCCAGGTGCCCGACGTCGAGCTGCTGCTCCTCGTGCCGGATGACCTTGTACGCCCGCTCGAGGACCGCCGTGAACAACTGGTCCTTGCTGCCGAAGTAGTAGTAGATCATCCGCTTCGTGGTCCGCATGCGGGCGGCGATCTCGTCCACCCTGGCCCCCGCATAGCCCATGCGGGCGAACTCCTCGGTGGCCACATCGAGGATCTCCCCCTGCGTACGGGCCGCGTCCCGGGTGCGCTTGGCGGGCGGGGACGGCGTGGGGACCTCGGCGGCCATGCGGCTCCTCAGGGCGGACTCTTCGGCGCCGGTCAGTCTAACCTCGGGCCGCCCTGGGGCTTTTGTGGCCGAACGACGAGGTCACACCCCCTGCTGGTGACCGTGCTGGGCAGCGAGCCGTACGGCCGCGTTGCCCGCCCCGTATCCCCGGTAGCCGCCCGTGCGCTGCACCAGTTCGAAGAAGACGCGCCCGACCGTGGCGGTGTAGCAGTGCAGGAACTCCCCGTTCTCGTCCCGGTCGTAGAGGATGCCGAGGTCCGCCAGGGTGGCCAGATGCTCTGGCTCCAGCTCGTGGCGGGCGTCGAGGTCGTCGTAGTAGTTGGCGGGGATCGGGAGGAGGCCCGCGCCCCGCTCCCGGACGCGCCGGGCGGCGGCGATGATGTCGTCGGTGGCCAGCGCGATGTGCTGGAGGCGGCTGCCCCGGGCGTCCGGCGCGGGCGCGATGTTGAGGACGAGGCGCACACCGCCGTCGGGGGACGCGACGGCCCGGCTGCGCACGAGGCCGTAGGGGTCGGCCAGGTCCAGGCTGTCGTCCGCCTCCAGGCCCAGCACGCCCCGGTGGAACAGCGATGCCTCGTCGAACTGGTGCCAGGGCTGGGTGAGGGCGATGTGGTCGATGCGGCGGACGGCTGCCGCGGTCTGTTCGCCGGTCTGTTCGCCGGTCCGCTCCCCCGGCAGAGCGCGCGACGGCACCTCGGTGAAGTCACCGGTCCAGCTGGGGTGGTCGGACCGCTCCGTGCGGCAGAAGAAGAACTCCGTGCCGTCGGGTGCGGCGACCGCGTCGAGCGGCGCGTCCTGCGGTGCCCGTCGCCTCGGCACCACGGGGGCGAGCACCTCCTCGGCACGCCGGGCGGCCCGCTCCGGGTCGGGGGTCTCCACGCCGACCGCGGTCAGCGCGGGGCCCTGACGAGGGCCGCTGACACCGGTGTTGAGCAGGATGCGGGCCTCCCCCTGCGTCCACAGTTCGACCGGTTTCCAGTGGTGCCGTGCGGTGTGCGCGAAGCCGAGTGACTCGAGGACCCCGCGCAGCGGTTCGGTGTCGGCCGCGGTCAGCTCGGCGAAGGCGAAACCGGAGGGCACGGCCGCGGCGGGGAGCGTGGACAGTCCGGCCGACTCCTCGAGGAGGAGCAGGGAACGGAGCGCGTCGACGGCGGTGGAGGCCGCGCCCGCCTGCCGGAAGACGTCGTTGAACACTTCGAGCGACAGCGGCCCCTGGTATCCGGCCCGTACCGTGGCGGCCACCAGAGGGGCGAGGTCGAAGCCGCCCTGGCCGGGGAAACAGCGGTAGTGCCTGCTCCATTGCAGGACGTCCATCGCCATCAGCGGCGCGTCCGCCAGTTGGAGGAAGAAGATCTTCTCGCCGGGGATGTCCGCGATGCCCTTGGGGTCTGAGCCGCGGGAGAGGATGTGGAAGCTGTCGAGGCAGGTGCCGAGTGCCGGATGATCCGCCTGCTCCACGATCCGCCAGGCATGGTCGTACGTGCTGACGTGCCGGCCCCAGGCCAGGGCCTCGTAGGCGATGCGGATGCCATGGGCCGCCGCCCGGTCGGCGAGCAGCCGCAGTTGCTCGGCGGCGAGCGCGTCGTCGTCGACCGACTCGGGGGCGACGCTGGAGCAGACGAGGAGCAGGTCCGCGCCGAGGCGCTCCATCACGGCGAACTTGCGTTCCGCGCGCCGCAGATTGCGGGCGAGTACGTCGGCGGGGACGGCCTCGAAGTCGCGGAACGGCTGGTAGAGGTCGATGCCAAGACCCAGGTCCGCACAGCGCAGCCGCACCTCCTCGGGGCTGAGCGGGCCGCCGAGCAGGTCGTTCTCGAAAATCTCCACACCGTCGAATCCGGCGGTGGCGACGGCGGTGAGCTTCTCGGACAGCGGGCCGCTGAGCGAGACGGTGGCGATCGATTTGCGCATGGTGTTCTCCTGTCGGGCCGTGGTCAGGCCGCTGTTCGGGCCGGAATCAGGCCGCGGTTCGGCCCGCTGTTCGGGGCTGGTGGCAGCCCGGCGTCGGACCGCTGGTCAGGCCGGGAAGGCGGCCAGATCGCCGAGGTCGGCGAGCATCGGCCCGGTGTGCGGTTCGAGCCCGGTGAAGAGCCGGAAGGCGTCGGCCGCCTGGAAGACGGCCATGCCGCCGCCGTCGAGGGTGCGGCAGCCGATGGCGCGGGCCTCGCGCAACAGCTCGGTCTCCAGCGGCCGGTAGACGACTTCGGCCACCCAGAGTCCGGGCCTGAGCAGGGCGACCGGCAGCGGCAGACCCGGGTGCGCGACCATGCCGGTCGGTGTGGCGTGGACGAGCCCGTCCGCTGCGGCGAGGCGTTCGGCGACCGCCCCGGTGGGCGCGGACACCGCACGGCCGGGCCCGAAGCGCGAGACCAGTGCGGCGGCGAGACCGGCGGCGCGGGCCGGGTCGGTGTCGACCAGGGTGACCCGGTCGACACCGAGATTCAGCAGGGCGTGCGCCACCGCGGCGCCCGCCCCGCCCGCGCCGAGCTGCACGACGTCGCCGGTCGGCGCGTCGGCCAGGCCGCGGGCGAAGGACTGGGCGAAGCCGGTGGCATCGGTGTTGTGCCCGATGGCGCGTCCGTCCCTGAAGACGACGGTGTTCACGGCTCCGAGCTCGGCCGCGTCGGGGGCGAGTTCGTCCAGGTGCTCGATGACCAGCTGCTTGCAGGGGTGGGTGATGTTCAGCCCGTCGAAGCCGAGGCGGCGGGCGGCGTGCACCAGTTCGCCCACGGCCTCGGGCGCGACGCCCAGCTCGTCGATGTCGAGGGTGCGGTAGACGAGGCGCACACCGTGCCGGTCCGCCTCGCGTTCGTGCAGAGCGGGGCTCAGGGAGGGGCCGATACCGGCGCCGATCAGGCCGGTGAGGTACGAGGTCATCGAAGGTTCCTGTGGGTCGGCTGGGCGGGGTCGGTCACAAGGCCGCGGCGGGCGGGGCCGGTTCAGAGGGCGGCGGCCTCGGACGTCGTCACCGTCGGTGCCTTCGCCTCCCCGGCACGCAGGCCCAGCTCGGCGGTGGGCACGCGGTGGGTCTCGCGGCCGGTGGCCACGGCGATGGCGCAGATCGCGCAGAAGGCGGCGGTGAAGATCGCGACGCCGACCCAGCGATCGCCGTCGGGGCCGTCGATCTGGGCCGCGAAGGTCACCGCGAACCCGGCGACGGCGAAGCCGATCTGGGTGCCGATGGCCATGCCGGACAGCCGGACCCTGGCGGGGAACATCTCGCCGTAGAACGAGGGCCAGATGCCGTTGGCCGCGCTGTAGACGACGCCGAAGAGCAGCACTCCGGTCACGAAGACCAGCGGGTAGCTGCCGGTGGAGATCGCCCACAGATAGACGAAGATCATCACTCCGCTGCCCAGCGCTCCGACGAGGAAGACGGGCTTACGGCCGATCCGGTCCGAGAGCTTGGCCCAGAGCGGGATGGCGAGCAGAGCCACCGCGTTGGCGCTGCCCGCGACCCAGAGCATGCCCGTCTTGTCGAGACCGACGGTGTCACTCGTGGCGTACGAAAGGGCCCAGACGGAGAAGATCGTGCTGACCGTCGCGATGAGCGCCGCGGCGACCACCCGCAGCACGTCGGCCCAGTGGTTCCTGAGCAGTTCGGCCAGCGGCATCGTGGCCACCGCCCGCTCGGCCGTGGCCTGCCTGAAGACGGGGGTCTCCTCCAAGGTGCGGCGGATGACGTACCCCGCGACCGCGACGGCGGCGCTCAGCAGGAACGGAATGCGCCAGCCCCAGCTGTAGAGCTGCTCGTCCGGCAGCGCGGCGACCGGCAGGAACACCAGGGTCGCGAGGAGCTGACCGGCCTGCGTCCCGTTGAGGGTGAAGCTCGTGTAGTAGCCGCGCCGGTGTTCCGGGGCGTGCTCCAGCGTCATCGCGTTGGCGCTGGCCTGCTCACCGGCCGCGGACAGGCCCTGGAACACCCGCATCAGCACGAGCAGTACCGGAGCGAGGGTGCCGACCTGCGCGTACGTGGGCAGACAGCCGATGAGGAAGGTGGAGAGCCCCATCAGGACCAGCGTCCAGACCATGATCTTCCGGCGGCCGAGCCGGTCGCCGAAGTGGCCGAGGACGAGAGCCCCCAGGGGGCGGGCGGCGTACGCGACGCCGAAGGTCGCCAGGGAGATCAGGGTGGCGGTGGCCGGGTCGTCCGGGTCGAAGAAGACCTTGGGGAAGACGAGGGCGGCGGCACTGCCGTAGATGAAGAAGTCGTAGTACTCCAGCGCGCTGCCGATCCAGGCGGCGAAGGCGGCCTTGCGTGGCCTGCCCTGGGGCGGCCCGGCCGACGTCCTGTCGGCCTGCGGGTGAGCGGACACGTGAACTCCTCGGGGAGAACAGCAGCCTCTGGCTGGGCGGCTGCGAGGGTGACGGTGTTGTTAACGCACTAGATAGTTAATTAACTTGCGGGAGATGCTGGCCCGCGCCGGGGGCCGTGTCAATACATCCGGCGGGAGACAGCGAAAAGCGGCGGGCCGGGCGGCCCGCCGCTTGATTTCGGGAGGTGCGAACGAACGGGTACCGTCAGCGCCGCACGCGCGGCATCCCGAGGCCGATCCAGGAGATGATCTCGCGCTGGATCTCGTTGTTGCCGCCGCCGAAGGTGAAGATGACGGCGCTGCGGTAGCCGCGCTCCAGCTCTCCGTGGAGGACCGCGCCCGCGGAGCCCTCCTTGAGCGAGCCGGCCGAACCGACCACTTCCATGAGCCAGGCGTACGCGTCCCTGCGCGCCTCGGAGCCGTACACCTTCACGGCGGAGGCGTCCTGGGGGGTGAGGGTGCCCTCCTGGACGGCGTTCACCATCTGCCAGTTCAGGAGCTTCATCGCGTCCAGCTTGGTGTGTGTCCTGGCCAGGCGCTGGCGGACCCAGCCGAGGTCGATGACGCGGCGGCCGTCGGCGAGCTTGGTGTCGGCGGCCCAGCGCTGCACGTTGTGGAAGGCGCGGATGGCCATGGTGCCGTGGGCGGCGAGCGTGACGCGTTCGTGGTTGAGCTGGTTGGTGATGAGCCGCCAGCCCTTGTTCTCCTGGCCGACGCGGCGCGAGGCGGGGACACGGATGTTCTCGTAGTAGCTCGCCGTGGTGTCGTGCGAGGCCAGGGTGTTGATGATGGTGCAGGAGTAGCCGGGGTCGCTCGTCGGCACGAGGAGCATGGTGATGCCCTTGTGGGGCGGGGCGTCCGGGTCGGTGCGCGCGGCGAGCCAGACCCAGTCGGCGGTGTCGCCGTTGGTGGTCCAGATCTTCTGGCCGTTGACCGTGTAGTGGCCGGTCTCCTCGTCGCCCTCACGGACCGCCTTGGTCTTCAGGGCGGCGAGGTCGGTGCCCGCGTCCGGCTCGCTGTAGCCGATCGCGAAGTCGAGTTCGCCGGAGAGGATCTTCGGCAGGAAGTACGCCTTCTGCTCGTCGGTGCCGAACTGCATCAGGGTCGGACCGACGGTGTTCAGGGCCATCAGGGGCAGCGGGACGTTGGCCTGCGCGGCCTCGTCGAAGAAGATGAACTGCTCCATCGGGGACAGCCCCCGGCCGCCGTACTCCTTGGGCCAGCCGACGCCGAGCCAGCCGTCGGAGCCGAGGCGCCGGACGGTCTCCCGGTAGAACCGCTTCTGCGCGGCGGGGTCGGCGTAGCGTGCGTACGCGTTGTCGGGCACCAGCTCGGCGAAGTACGTGCGCAGCTCGGTGCGCAACTGCCGCTGCTCAGGCGTGTATTCGAGGTGCACGGCCCCTCCTGCTTCCGCTGGCTCCCGGGCTCGGGCTTGACGGCGCACACAGTAGAACGCGTTCCAGAAATAGGGAATGGCGCTGACGCATGCCGATGAACAGGTCCGCCCCGGCAGCCGAATGCGCTGCCGGGGCGGATCTGTACGGGCCGAGTCGCCTCGGCCGGGAAGGCTGGCTCAGCCGAGGAGGGCGAGGGCCTTGGTCAGAGTGGGCGACGGGCGCATGACGGCGCCGGCCTTGGCATCGTCGGGCCGGTAGTAGCCGCCGATGTCGGCGGGCGAGCCCTGGACCGCGTTCAGCTCGTCGACGATCGTCTGCTCCTGCTCGACCAGAGTCTTGGCGAGCGGGGCGAACGCCTCGGCGAGCTGGGCGTCGGCGGTCTGCTTGGCCAGCTCCTGGGCCCAGTACATGGCCAGGTAGAAGTGGCTGCCGCGGTTGTCGATGCCACCGACACGGCGGGTCGGCGACTTGTCCTTCTCCAGGAAGGTGGCCGTCGCGCGGTCCAGGGTGTCGGCGAGCACCTGGGCGCTCGCGTTGTCCGTGGTCTGCGCGAGGTGCTCGAAGCTGGAGGCCAGGGCGAGGAACTCACCCAGGCTGTCCCAGCGCAGGTAGTTCTCGCGGACCAGCTGCTGGACGTGCTTGGGGGCGGAGCCGCCCGCGCCCGTCTCGAAGAGGCCGCCGCCGTTCATGAGCGGAACGATGGAGAGCATCTTGGCGCTGGTGCCGAGCTCGAGGATCGGGAACAGGTCCGTGAGGTAGTCACGGAGCACGTTGCCGGTGACCGAGATGGTGTCCTCGCCGCGGCGGATGCGCTCCAGGGAGAACGCGGTCGCGTCGACCGGCGACATGATCTCGATCTGCAGGCCGTCGGTGTCGTGCTCGGGCAGGTACGCCTTGACCTTCTCGATGAGCTGCGCGTCGTGCGCGCGGGTCTCGTCGAGCCAGAAGACGGCCGGCGAGCCGGTCGCGCGGGCGCGGTTGACGGCCAGCTTGACCCAGTCGCGGATCGGGGCGTCCTTGGCCTGGCACATCCGGAAGATGTCGCCGGTGGAGACGGCCTGCTCCAAGACGACGTCGCCGCCCTTGTTGAGCACGCGCACCGTGCCGGGCGCGGCGATCTCGAAGGTCTTGTCGTGGCTGCCGTACTCCTCGGCCTTCTGGGCCATGAGGCCGACGTTGGGCACCGAGCCCATCGTCGCCGGGTCGAAGGCGCCGTTGGCACGGCAGTCGTCGATGACGACCTGGTACACGCCGGAGTAGCTGGAGTCCGGCAGGACCGCGAGGGTGTCGTGCTCGCCGCCGTCCGGGCCCCACATGTGGCCGGAGGTGCGGATCATCGCGGGCATGGAGGCGTCGACGATGACGTCCGACGGGACGTGCAGGTTGGTGATGCCCTTGTCGGAGTCGACCATCGCGAGCTCCGGGCCCTCGGCGAGCTCGGCCTTGAAGGACGCCTTGATCTCCTCGCCCTCGGGCAGCGCGCCGAGGCCGTTGAGGATGCCGCCGAGACCGTCGTTCGGGCTCAGGCCCGCACCGGCGAGCGCCGCACCGTACGCGGCGAACGTCTTCGGGAAGAAGGCGCGCACGACGTGGCCGAAGATGATCGGGTCGGAGACCTTCATCATCGTGGCCTTCAGGTGCACGGAGAACAGCACGCCGTCGGCCTTGGCCTTGGCGATCTGCGCGGTGAGGAACTCACGCAGCGGACCCACACGAAGGACGGAGGCGTCGACGACCTCGCCCTCGAGAACCGGTACGGACTCGCGCAGCACGGTGGTGCTGCCGTCCTCGCCGGTGAACTCGATGCGCAGCGTGTCGGCCTCGGTGATGACGGTGGACTTCTCCGTGGAGCGGAAGTCGTCGACGCCCATGGTGGCGACGTTCGTCTTCGAGTCGGCCGTCCAGGCGCCCATGCGGTGCGGGTGCGCCTTGGCGTAGTTCTTCACCGAGGCAGGGGCGCGGCGGTCGGAGTTGCCCTCGCGCAGGACCGGGTTGACGGCGCTGCCCTTGACCTTGTCGTAACGGGCGCGGATGTCCTTCTCCGCGTCGGTCTTCGGGTCGTCCGGGTAGTTCGGCAGCGCGTAGCCCTGCGACTGGAGCTCGGCGACGGCCGCCTTCAGCTGCGGGATCGAGGCCGAGATGTTCGGCAGCTTGATGATGTTCGCGCCGGGCGTCTTGGCCAGCTCGCCGAGCTCGGCGAGTGCGTCGTCGATGCGCTGGCTCTCCTCGAGGAATTCGGGGAAGAGAGCGATGATGCGCCCCGCCAGGGAGATGTCACGGCTCTCCACGGCGACCCCGGCCGTCGAGGCGTAGGCCCTGACCACCGGCAAGAACGAATACGTCGCGAGGGCCGGGGCCTCGTCTGTCTGGGTGTAGATGATGGTCGAGTCAGTCACCGGGTGCTCCGCTCCACGTCTGCAAGATTGCTCGACATCAAGATATCTCGTGATCGCCTCCTCCCACGAAGCGGCCCCGCTTCCCGGCCGTCACGGAACGTGGCGTCCGTCACGGAACGTGATATTCGTTCAGCGGGTCGAACACTCAGCGGGTGAGCAGCAGTGCGTCGCCCACCGCGCGCTCGGTACCGTCGGACGGCGAATTGATCACCTTGCCGTTCACCGCCATGGTGACGGAGCCGCCGCCGTCCAGGGCCATGGCCCGCACCGCGCCGAGCGACTTCATCAGCTCCGCGCCCTCACCCAGGCCGAACCCGTCGCTGACGCCGGGCTGCCGGCCGTCCGCGGCGACCAGGAGCATGCGGCCCTGCCGGTCGACGCCCAGGAGCAGGCGCGGGTTGCGCTTGATGCCCCAGGTGTACGCGAAGGAAGGGTCGTCGGCGCGCTCGATGCCATCGGCGGCGAAGTTCACCGCGACCTTGCCGCCGCGCACCAGCTCGGGGCCGCCGTTGACGATGTCGTCCCGCGGGCCGAGCCCGAGCTCCTTGCCCTGTTCGTCGAGGATCTTCCGGCTCACCTGCAGGGCGCTGCCCGGCGTCGCGTGCGTACGCAGCCAGGTGGCGCCCGCGCCGATGCCCGCGAGGACGCTGCCGCCGTCCGGGACCGCGCCGCCGCGCGCCCGCACCTCCCGTACGCGCCCGTTCGCGTCGAGCACCGCCTCCGTCCCCTCCCCCGCCGGCGTGTGTGCGCCGAGCTCGTCGGTGAACTGCACGATCTCGTCGGGGTCGGCGCAGGTCACGTCGTGCTGCGGGCGCTCGGTCGGGGAGTCGCCGCCGACGCCGCCGCAATTGCGGATCAGGCCCGGCACACGGTTGATGCCGTCCACGATCGCCGACGCCGCGCCCGCGCGGACCCGCAGGTCCGTCCTGAGCTTCTTGAACTCCGGCCGCAGGCCGTCGCCGCGCAGCACTGCCGCGATCCGGCCGTTGGTCGCCGCGCTCTGCAACTCCCCGTCGTACGCGGCGATTCCGGCCGCCGCGCCCGGCACGCCGTCCTTGCCCTCCATGACGAAGAAGCCCGCGTTGACACCGAGCAGGGCGTCGTCGGCCGAGGCCATGCCGCTCACCGTCTCGCGTCCCGCTACACCCGTGCCGTACGTGCCCTTCATGGCACCGCCGTAGCGCTTCGGGTCGACGATCGCCACCTTGACCCGGGCGACTCCCGTGCCGGGCACGCCGTCGGCGCCGGTCCACTCGCTCACCGCGTCGAACCCGGCGGCGGCCAGGGCCTTCTGCCGGGTGTCGGCCTCGGCCCGCGTGGCGTACTCCCCCACCCGTACGCGCACCCCGACCACGCCCTGCCGGTCGGCACCCCGCGGCCACGTGACCGCCTCGGCACGCGCCCCGAACCCGGCCCCGCGCACCCGCTCGGCCAGCGCCCGCGCGTCCCGCCCGGCGGAGAGGTGGGCGCCGTTCGCGCGCACCGTGACCGTCCAGTGGTCGGCGCCGGGGCGGCCCGCGATGGTCCCCTGGTACAGATCGACCCCGGCGGCGAGGCGCTCGTGCCGCCAGCCGTCGATCGGCCCGGGGACAGCGGCAGTTGACGCGGCTGCCGCGGTGTCCCCGTAGCGGTCGACGACGACACCAGGGGCGAGGAGACCCGCAGCGGCGACGGTGACCACCGTCGCCCTCGCGGCGGCTCCGAACGGTCGGCGGGCGGAACGGCGGACGGGGCGGCGGGCAAGGAACACGAGGACTCCTGGGTCGCGTAGGGGCACCTGCGGGCACCTGGGCGCACCCGCGCGCACGGGTAGGGAGCGCTCAGGACACGCGTCGACACGCAGCGAACGCGAGCGCGCGGACGCCGGTCGATCCCAGGAGTGAATATCAGAAGTCCGGCCGGAAAACAGGCCCCTGACCCCGTGTGCGGGGGCGGATTCAGCCGTCTCGGCCCGTGGAGCGCGCCCGGTGCCTGCGGACCGCGTCACGGTTGGCGCACCGCTGGGAGCAGTAGCGCTGCCGTCCGGTGCGCGAGGTGTCGGCGAAGATCGTGGCGCACTCCGTCACGGCGCACCGCCGGAGCCGGTGCATGCCACGCCCGGCCAGGTGCAGCGCCGTGCCGACGGAGATCAGCTGGAAGAGCAGGGCCCCGAGCGGCTGCCGGTCGTCGCGGTAGTGCAGATGCCAGCCCGAACCCGCGTGGTCGGTGAGCCGCGGATGGGCGGCGGATGCCGCGAGCATTCCGTTGAGCAGCTCGGCGCGCTCCTCCTCGTCCGTGGCGTCGACGACCTTCTCCCAGTCGTCCAACGCGCCCTGGGTGCGGTCGAGGTCCTCCGGCGTGACGGGGCGCTCCAGGGCGAGTCCGGCGGCACGGCAGCGGTCCGCGAGTTCAACGGCGGTCTCCGGGCGCCGGTTGGCGAGGGCGGCGGCCAGATTCACGACCTCCTCGCCGTAAGGGTTGAGGTGCATAAGACCATTACATCAGGCTGACCGGCATGTCACAACGCACCGGAGACCACACCACTGCCATCCGCCCGGCGAAAGGAGCCGTACGTCCCGCGACGCAGGACGACGTCACGGAGCTCGTACGCCTGCGGGCGCTCCTGTTCGAGAACCTCGGCGGCGACTACTTCAACCCGGCGTCGGGAGACACCGGCTGGCAGGACGCCCTGGCCCTGGTCCTGAAAGGCGAGTTGGCCACGGGAGCCATGCGGATCCTCGTCGTGGACGGCGACGACGGGAGCCTGGCCGCGTGCGCCATCGGCTCGGTCGAACAGCGGCTGCCGGGCCCGCACCTGCGCAACGGCCGGGTCGGTCTGGTGATCGGCGTGGTCACCGACCCGGCGCACCGGCGGCGCGGGCACAGCCGCGCGCTCATGCGGGGCCTGCTCGACTGGTTCCGGGAGTGCGGGGTGGCCCGGGTGGACCTGTACGCCTCCCACCAGGGCGAACCCCTCTACCGCGACCTCGGCTTCGTGAACCACCCGGACCCCGCCCTGTACTGGCGCCCGTGACGGCCGTCGCCGGGTCGGCGCACAGCGCGTGGCGGTACCGGTGGACCGTCCTCGGCATCGCCACCTTCACCCAGGCCGCGGCCGGGTTCTTCGTGCAGGGCATCGGGGCGCTGGGCCTCCACCTGCAACGCGACCTGCATCTGAGCACGGCCCAGTTGGGTCTGCTGATCTCGGCGGCCCAGCTGGTTCCGCTGGTCGGGCTGCTGGTGGCCGGGGAGCTGCTGGACCGGAGCGACGAGCGCTGGGTCGTCGGGGCGGGCGCCGCGGTGGTCGGCGCGGCGCTGCTCGCGGGAAGCGCGGCGCCGGGATATGGGTCCCTGCTCCTCGTGCTGCTGCTCGTCGGCGCGGGCTACAGCACCGTTCAACCCGGCGGCAGCAAATCCGTGGCGTCGTGGTTCGACGCGTCCCAGCGGGGTCTGGCCATGGGTATCCGTCAGGCGGGGCTGCCGCTGGGCGCCGCGCTGGCCTCGGCTGCGCTGCCGTTCGTCGCCGGGGCCTTCGGCTGGCGGGCCACCCTGCTGACGGGCGGAGTCGTCGCGCTGCTGGGGGCCGGAGTCTTCATGGGCTTCTACCGCAGGCCGCCCGTCACCGCCGCGCCCCGGGACGACGGGCCGCGGGACCACGGGCCGCGGGCCTCGCTCAGGGCGGGGCTCGGCGCACGGCTGCGGATGCTCCGCGAACCGGCCATGGTGCGGATCATGCTCTCCGGGTCGACCCTGATCTCGGTGCAGTGCGGCGTAGGCATCCTGACGGTCCTTCACCTGCACGAGAGGGCGTCCGTCGGAGCCGGTTCCGCGGCGCTCGTCCTGGTGGCGGTGCAGGGTGCGGGTGTCGTCGGCCGTATCGCCCTGGCGGCCTGGAGCGACCGCGGCAGTTCCGGGCGGTTCGGATCGCTCGTCCTCTGCATGGCCGCCGTGCTCGCGGGGATGGCGGTGCTGATGACCCCGCCGGGCCGGTCGCCCGCGGTCGCCTGCTGCACGCTCGTCTGGCTCGGCTTCTTCGGCTTCGGCTGGTACGGCCCCTGGGTCGCCCACGTGAGCGAATCGGCTCCGCCGGGCCGGACGGGATTCGCCCTGGGTCTGGCCATGTCCGTCAACCAGATCGCCATCGTGGTGATCCCCCCGGTGCTCGGCCTGCTCAAGGACCTCACCGGCAGCTTCGTACCGGTCTGGGGACTCCTGTCGGCGATGACCGCCGTCGCACTGGCCGTCTCGGCCCGGCTGCCGCCGGGCAACCGGCCCCGCCCATGTGGCCGACCCGGCCGCCGCGGTCCACCGTGAAGCCGTAGGCGGTGTACGAGGTGTTGCCGCGAGCACGACGGGTAGCCGCGCCTCCGCACCGGAAACCGCCGCGAGAGCGCGCGGTACGACGGAACGAGAACTGGAGGGAACACCGTGAGCGAGGAGCTGCCCGAGACCCGGGGCGAGGACGAGACGCCCGTACCGAGGGATCTGCCCGATCAGCAGGCGTCGGACGAGGAGGACCACTGGGAGCCGGACGACGATTCGGCTACCACGGGCAACGCCCCGGACGCCGACGACGACGTACCGGACACGGACGAGGCGGGCACCGGCCGACGCGGCGCACCGCACTCCGGTGGCGTGCGCCCGGACCAGCCGGTGCCGGACGAGCCCGCCGACTGAGCCGGGGTCCGGACGCTCAGCGGGGTGCCCTCGGCTCGGCGGACACGGCGATGACGAACGAGTGGCCTGCCGGGTCGCTGTAGGTCCGGGTGTCCCGGGGCCCGGAGTTGTCCTTGGTGTCCACGGGCCGGGCGCCCAGGCCGACGGCCTCGCGCTCCGCCTCGTCGATGTCGCCGCGGTCCACCAGGATCCTGAGGTGCGCCTGCTGTGAGTCCTCGGGGCGCGGCCAGCTCGGCGGCGCGTAGCCGTAGTCGCGGTGGATGGCCACGCAGACGCCCTCCCCGTCGAACACCTCGACGAAGTCGGGGTCGTTGCCCATGCTGGCCGTGCCTCCGAGCAGTCCCGCGTAGAACTCCGCGAGTTCCTCCGGTTTCGCACAGTCCAGGACGAGGACGGCGGTCTTCTTCACACTCATGGGGTCCCTCTTCTGTCGGCAGGGGTCGGCATGGATCGGCATAGAGACGGGCGGCCGCCTCAGCCTGCCGTCCCGCGACCGACCGAGTGCCCCGCCAGGACCGCCTCAATCGGCGTCCGCCCGAGGGCGCACGGGCGCCCCTTCGCAGGCGACACTGGGGTCATGCACCTCGTCCACCAGTACCCGCCCCCTTCCGTCTACGGCCGTCTACGCGTCGAGCGGAGCGACCTGACACCCGCCCGCTGGCTGGAAGAACGCCCGCCCCACGACGACGGATTCGGCACGGTCGCCGGTGTCTGCGCGCCCGGCTTCGACGCGTACGCGCGGATCCTCCACCCGGCCTGGCTCGGCGATGAACCGGTGCGGTGGGACCAAGTGGCCGCCGTCTACGGCCGGTCGGTGGCGGCGGAAACGCGCTGGCACGAGCTGATCGGCCTCGGCGACCGTCTTCTCTACCGCAACGACGACACCCCGGCCGTCCCCGACGTCTGGGACGAGCACCCCGACGAGGGCCCGACCCCCGCCGGTGTCGCCCGCGCCCTGATCTCCGTGCTGTCCCGGCACACCCGCACCCCCGACCGCTGCTGGTACGGACTCTGGGAGGGGTACGGCCAGTACAACTGGGACGGATATCCCGTGTTCCACACACCGGGCCGCGACGAGATCCTGCTCTCCGGACCGCTGGACGACGCCGACTCACCCGCGTCACCCGAGCGGGATCCCGATGAGGGGGTGCCCGAGCTCCCGGACCTGTGGTGGCCCGAGGACCGTGCCTGGTGCGTGGCCGGTGACGTCGATCTGGTGAGCACGTACGTCGGCGGTACGGCGGCCTGCATCGCGGATCTCCTCGCGACCCCGGGCCTGGAGGCGTACGAGATCGCCGAGACGTCGGCGGTCGACTGAGCCACGGCGTCGTCGTCCGCGCGGAGTCGAACTCCACTATCACGGCGCCATGTTCGAGGGGCCAGATCACGACGAAAGCCCCGCCGAGGAGGCCTGTTCAGACTCCGTGTCCTACAGGCCTCGCGGGATGACTAGCATGGCGCCATGTGTGGCCCGGAAGATCGCCGTCCCCTTTGGCGTGCCCACCGGGCCCGCGACCGATGCGTGCATCGGTCGGCTCGTTGCTTACCTGCACTCAAGGACCGAGGGACCGCTGAATGCCCGTGCCTGCTCCTCCCAGCCCGCACCGAATAGCGAAGGCGCGTCGGCCCGCTTCGGCCCTGCCCGTGGTCGTGCTGGTGGTGACCGCCGCGGCCGGTGCCGTCGCGGGCGTCATGGCACCGCACAACGCCCGGGTCTGGACGGTGGCTTCGGTCCTGGCCGGCTGGCTGTGTCTGGCGATCGCGCTCTTGAGCAGCTCCCTGCTCGTGAAGCGGGTCCGCGGGGCCGCCGCCGCGGACCATGCCGAGGCCGGCTCCCTCAAGGCGCAGCTCGCGCGCCAGGGCGCCGAGTCCGCGCACCTGGTGAACGTCACGCTGCCGACCGTGGTGAAACGATTGCGCGACGGGGCGAGCGCCAGTGAGACCTTGGCGCAGACGGCTCCGCCGTCGGACCCGCAACTGCGTCAGGTCGTCCACGTGTTCGCGACCGTGGTGGAGGAGACCGTGCGGCACGCGGCCGACATCGAGGCGCGCCGCGATCAGGCCCAGGGTCAACTCGCCCAGGCCGCCGAGGAGTTGGACCAGCTGACGGCGGTGACCCTGCCCACCGCGATCGAGCGGCTGCGCGAGGGCTCCTCCGCGGACACGGTCCTCGCCGGGCTCGAGTGGCCGCGCAATCCCCTGCTGCGGGTGCCCGCCGAGTCGTTCGTACGGGAGCTGGCCTACAGCGAGCGGCGTGCCGCGGCGGCGCAGGCGGCCTCCGCGAAGGCCCTGAGCCGTGTGCAGGCCAAGTCGGTGAGCATGCTCGCCGATCTGCGGGACATGCAGGAGCGGCACGGCGTCGAGGTCTTCGGCGATCTGCTGCGCCTCGACCACGGCACCTCCCAGCTGGGTCTCATGACCGACCGTCTGGCCCTGCTGATGGGCGGCCGTTCCAGCCGCGCGTGGAACAAGCCGATCGTCATGGAGAGCATCCTGCGGGGTGCGGTGGGCCGGATCTCCGCGTATCAGCGGGTGCGGCTGCACTGCTCTTCGACGGTGGCGATCGCCGGGTTCGCCGCGGAGGGCGTCATGCACGTCCTCGCCGAACTCATGGACAACGCGGCGAACTTCTCCCCGCCCATCGACGAGGTGCACGTCTATGTGGAGGAGCGCAGCGCCGGGATCGTCGTGACGATCGAGGACAGCGGCCTGAAGATGGCCGACGCGGCGATGCGCCGTGCGGAGGAGTCGGTCTCCGGGCACGTCACGGACCTGGCCTCGCTGCAGGGCACCCGCCTCGGTCTCGCGGTGGTCGGGCGCCTCGCCGCCAAGTACGGCATGAGCGTCAACTTCCGTCCGTCCTCACGCGGCGGCACGGGCGTCGTGGTGCTGCTGCCCCCGCAGCTCCTGGCCCAGCAGCGGGACCCTGCTCCGCAGCAGCTCGCCCCCCGCAGTGTCGAAGCGGCGCCCGCGCCCGCCCCGGCGGTGCCCGCACCGGCCCCGGCACCCACGGAACTCCCCGCCGCTCCGGAGCACCCCGTCGCCCCCGTGCTGCCCCCGGCCGGTGCGCAGGAGCAGCCCCGCCCCGAGCACGCCCGCCCCGCGGCGTCCACGACGAACGGTCTGCCCGTGCGCGCCCCCGGCCGCACCATGGCCGAGGCGGAGCGTGAGCGCGAGCAGCGCAGGGCGGCGTCCGACGCCGCGGCCGGGTCCGGTGCGCTCTCCGGTGACGCGGGGCTGCCGCCGCGTGACGCCGGTTCCCGTTTCGGAGCCTTCCACCGCGGTCGGCGGGGTGCGGGCGATGCGCCCGGCTCCCCCGCGGCACCCGAGTCCCCCGCCGATTCCGGGCCGCCGCCCGCCGAGTAGACGAAGCCACCCGCACGGCGCCCGGGCTCTGGCGCCCCCTTCCCCGCTCGAAATCGTGAGATTGGAGGGACGGGCAGGTGACCGGACGACCCGCGCATCTCGCCCCGCCTACCATGCAGACCACTGACAACAGCCTGACCTGGCTCCTGCAGAGCCTCCTGAAGCGCACCCCCGGTACGCGGCACGCCCTGGTGCTCTCCCGGGACGGCCTGAAGCTGTGCTGGAGCGAGCATCTGACGCTCGACCAGGCTGACCAGCTGGCGGCGATCTGCTCCGGCATCCAGGCGCTCGCCCAGGGCGCTTCCATGGAGTTCGGCGACGGGACCGGCGGCGTCCGGCACTCCATGACCGAGTTCCACGGAGGGCTGCTCTTCATCGTCGAGGCCGGCCTGGGAGCGCACCTGGCGGTCGTGGCTGAGGAGAACGCCGATCCCGGGGTGGTGGGCCATCAGATGACCGAACTGGTCGAGCAGATCGGGGAGCACCTGCGCGCCGAACCGCGCGCCCAGACCGAAGGCAGCGGCTCCTCGTGACGCCGCGCAGGCCCGTGGACATCGGTGATCCGGACCGGCTGTACACGGTCACCGGTGGCCGCAGCCGCGCCGACGACGATTCGTTCGACCTGGTGACCCTGGTGGTGAGCGAGTGCGAGCCCACTGCCGGGATGCAGTCGGAGCACGTACGGATCCTTGAGCTGTGCCGGCATCCGACGGCCGTGGTGGAGATCGCCGCGGAGATGAAGCTGCCGATCACGGTGGTGCGGATCCTGCTCGGTGACCTGCTCGCGATGGGCCGGATCACCGCCCGCCATCCCCGTGCGGCCGGCTCGGCCGCCTCGATCCCCGATTCCGCCCTTCTCAAGGAGGTGCTCCATGGGCTCCGCAACATCTGAGCTGCCCTCCCGTACGCCCCTGTCCGACACGGCCGAGACCGGCCTGAAGATCGTCGTGGTGGGCGGCTTCGGCGTCGGCAAGACCACGCTGGTCCGGTCGGTCAGCGAGATCCGGCCGCTGAACACCGAAGAGGTGATGACGCAGGCCGGCATAGGCGTCGACGAGACGTCCGACGTGGCCGCCAAGACCACGACGACGGTGGCGTTCGACTTCGGCCGGATCAGCCTCAACGAACGCGTGGTGCTGTATCTGTTCGGCGCTCCCGGGCAGGAGCGCTTCTGGTTCCTGTGGGACCGGCTCTTCTCCGGCACGCTCGGCGCGGTCGTCCTGGTCGACACGCGGCGGATGGACGATTCCTGGTACGCCATCGACCGTCTGGAGCACCACAAGACGCCGTTCGTGGTGGCCGTCAACCGGTTCGACGACGACACCTCCACGCATTCCCTGGAGGAGATCCGCCAGGCTCTCGCGCTGCCCGACCATGTGCCGCTGATCGACTGCGACGCACGGGTGAGGTCGTCGGGCAAGGACGTCCTGATCACCCTCGTGGACCACCTCTACGCACTGGCCATGGCCCAGGAGATGACACCGTGACCGAGCCCTCCCCTCATCTGCAGAGCCCGCCGCCCGGGTGCCCGGCCCACGCGGGTACGGGCGCGGTGCGCCTGGGCGGTCTGGAGTATCAGCAGTCGCCTTCGCAGCTCTACCGCAGCCTGCGCCGGGAGCACGGCGCGGTCGCTCCGGTGCTCCTCGACGGTGACGTGCCCGCGTGGCTGGTGCTCGGCTACTCCGAGGTCAGCTATGTGACCGGCCACGACGAGCTGTTCGCCCGTGACTCGCGCCGCTGGAACCAGTGGGAGAACATACCCGCCGACTGGCCGCTGATGCCGTTCGTCGGCTACCAGCCGTCGGTCCTGTTCACCGAGGGTGCCGAGCATCAGCGGCGGGCCGGGGTGATCACCGAAGCCCTTGAGGGGGTCGACCAGTTCGAGCTCGCCCGGGACAGCGGCCGGATCGCGGACCGGCTGATCGCCGAGTTCGCCGGCAGCGGCCAGGCCGAGCTGATGGACGCGTACGCCCATGCGCTGCCCATGCGCGCCGCGGTGCAGATGTGCGGCATGCCGGACGCGAGCACGGACACGCAGCAGCTCGTGAACGACCTGCGGATCTCGCTCGACGCGCACGAGGGCGACGACCCCGTGGCGGCGTACACGCGCGTCGGTGAGCGCATCCAGCTCCTGGTCAAGGAGAAGCGGGAGAAGCCCGGCGCGGACGTCACCTCGCGGATGCTGCAGCACCCGGCGGGTCTCACCGACGAGGAGATCGTCCAGGACCTGATCTCCATCATCGCGGCGGCACAGCAGCCGACGGCCAACTGGATCTGCAACACGCTGCGGTTGATGCTGACCGACGAGCGGTTCGCCCTGAACGTGTCCGGCGGGCGGCTGAGCGTGGGCGAGGCGCTCAACGAGGTGCTGTGGCTCGACACCCCGACCCAGAACTTCATCGGCCGCTGGGCGGTGCGCGACACCCAGCTCGGCGGGCGGCAGATCCGGGCGGGCGACTGTCTGGTGCTCGGCCTCGCGGCGGCCAACACCGACCCGCAGATCTGGCCCGAGTCGCACGTCGGCCCGGAGAACTCCGCGCATCTCTCCTTCAGCCACGGCGAGCACCGCTGTCCCTACCCGGCCCCGCTGCTCGCCGATGTCATCGCGAGGACGGCGGTCGAGACGCTCCTGGAGCGGCTGCCCGATCTCGTCCTCGCGGTGGAGCCGCACGAGCTGACCTGGCGCCCGTCCATCTGGATGCGCGGTCTGGCCTCGCTGCCGGTGCAGTTCACGCCCGTGGCGCACTGAACCGGAGCCGGGGCGCCACCGCTTGGCGGCGCCCCGGTTCCGGTCAGGCGGTGGCGGGGGTGAAGACCACCGGCAGCGACTGCGGTCCGCGGGTGAACACGCCCTGCTCGACGGGGTCGAAGCCCTCGGCGAGCCGTACGTCCGGCATCGCGTCGAGGAGTTGGCTGACGCCGATCTCCACCTCGGCCTTGGCAAGGAGCGCGCCCACGCAGAAGTGCCTGCCGAGGGCGAAGGAGAGGTGGTCGGCGGCGGCGGAGAACGCGGTCGTCGTGGTCAGGTCGTCCCGGAAGATGTCGAAGCGGTCCGGCTCGCGGTAGCGCTCCTCGTCGCGGTTGGCCGAGCCGATGAGGCAGGTGACGGTGGCCCCCGCGGGGATGGTGCCGCCGCTGACCTCCACGTCGGTCGCCGACTGCCGCATGATCATGTGGACGGGCGGCGTGTACCGCAGCGTCTCGGCGAAGGCGCGGGCGATCAGGGTGCGGTCCTGCCGGACGGCTTCGAGCTGCTCGGGGTGCATCAGGAGGTTGGCGAAGATGCTGGCGATGGCCTTGTCGGTGGTCTCGCCGCCCGCCGCGAGCAGCAGGCTGCAGAAGGCCTTGATGTCCTCGTCACTCATGCGGACGCCGTCCACCTCGGCGGCGCACAGCGTGGAGAGCAGGTCGTCCCCGAGGTTGTCGCGGCGCTCCCGGATGATCGGGATCATGTACTCGGCGAACTCCACCCGGGTGCGCTCACCGGCCGCCGCTACCTCGGCGTCGCCCGCGAGGTTGCCGAGGAAGGCGATGACGGTGGTGTACCAGCCGTGGAAGCGCGCGTGGTCGGACTTGTCCAGGCCGAGCATGTCGGCGATCACGTTGACCGGGAAGCGGGTGGCGTAGCCCCCGACCAGATCCACGCTGCCGGTGTGCCGGAAGGTGTCGATGAGTTCGCGGGAGTTGCGTTCTATGACGGGCAGGAACTTCTCCTGCAGGTCGCTGCCGCGGAACGCGGGGGCGACGAGCGCACGCCGCACGGAGTGCTCCCTGCCGCTGAGCTGGAGGATCGTCTTGCCGTGTACGGGCTCGATCTGCCAGTCGTAGTTGTCGGTGGTGAACTGCGAGCCCTTGTCCTTGAACACGCGCTCGACATCCGCGTACCGGGAGATGATCCAGCTCTGCGTCGCCTCGTGCCAGAACAGCGGCGCGCTCTCCCGCATCACCCGATAGGCCGGGTACGGGTTCTCGGCGAACTCGGGCGAGAGGATGTCGGGGACCTGCTGCGCGGTGGACATGTGGCTCCTAAGTCGGAAACAGGCAACCGCACCAGGCTATTGATCACTTAAGAAGCCAACCAGCCCCTCCCGGCCGACGGTTGAGCGTTGCACTAATGTTGGCCGAAAATCACCCCTTGCCCCGCCGGGTCGAATCCGGCGGGGCGAGGGACACGGATGCCCGGCTGCCGGGGGACGGTCAGCAGCTGAGCTTGTCGCCCGTGGCGACGTTGAGGATCCCGGTGAACCGGGTGTAGTTGTTGATCCGGCTCTGCACCTGCTCAGGGTTCTTCCCGTCGCACTCCAAGCTCCCGTTGATGCTGCGGATCGTCTCGCCGAATCCCGCGCTGTTGACCATGGCGTTGTGCGGCGTCATGGTCCCCGGGCCGTTCTGCGTGTTCCAGTACCAGAGGCCGGTCTTCCAGGCCACGGCCGGATCGTTCTGCACGAGGTCCGGGTTGTTCAGGAGGTCGATGTTCAGGGCGTCGCCCGCCGCCTTGTAGTTGAAGTTCCAGCTGAGCTGGATCGGGCCGCGGCCGTAGTACTTGTCGTTGCCCGCCGGACATCCGTAGGGCTGGGACGTGTCGCAGTAGTGCGGGTAGTTCGCGGTGTTCTGCTCGACGACGTGGACCAGGCCGCCCGTCTCGTGGCTGACGTTCGCCAGGAAGGCCGCGGCCTCCTGCTTGCGCACGGTGTCGCTGCCGGTTCCGGTGAACTCGGGGTAGGCGCTGAGCGCCTCCGTGAGACCGCTGCAGGTGTAGAAGGAGTTCCGGTTCGGGAACATCTCGTTGAACTGGGCCTCGCTGACGATGAATTCGGCCGCGGCCCGCTCCCCCGTGCCCGCCTTCTCGGCGGAGGCGTCGGGGGCGAGGGTCAGGAGGGTGAGCGTGGCGGCGGACGCGGTCGCGGTCAGCGCGGCAAGGACACGAAGACGCATGGGGGATCACTCCTCGGCGGGTCGGCGCATGCGCGAGCACGGCCACCCGTCACGTGGGGGGGGGAAGAAGTGGGGACCGCCTCTTGAGCACACAGGGGGGGTGGGAGGCGAGAAGAGGCGCGACAGGATCCACCAGTGATCACACCGGCGCACCGGGAGCTGCAGCCACCCGGAATGGCTCCTACCGTTGGACTAGACCATACCGAGTGACACGTCCACGTCAATACCTCGTCGACCGGCCGCAGTGGGGCGAGAGTTGGGAGCGGAGACCGCCGGGCGCGTTCCGGCACGTCAGCGGCGAGCCGGCGCCGACGTACACTGAAGCGGTGTCGGGCAGGTCCCTGCTCCGCCCGGCCATCTGTGCTCAGCCCTCCACGATCCCGATCCGGTTCTCGGCGACCGGTCGTGCGGCGCACAGGTAGCGTTCCTCGGCCGCCTTGGCCCTTCGGCCCGTACGCAGATATCCCCCTGTGGGGCCCGCTCGCCTTACGCGTATCACCGCGGATTCCGGCTCACCGTCACCCTGCCCCCTCGGGCCGGGCGTGCGTGGTGTGCCGCGGACCGCCTTCGAGGGGACTGTTGTGAAGCTCAGCGCACTGCTCGACGGGCACGACCACCAGATTCTGCACGGCGACCCGGGAGTCCCCATCACCGCGGGAATAGCCTTCGACGCCCGAAATGTGATGTCCGGATCGCTGTACGTCGCCGTTCCCGGCCATGAGGAGGGCGGCCCCGGGGGCATCGGCCTGGCCTTGGAACGAGGGGCGGTGGCCGTCCTCGCCGAGGACGGCGCGCCGCCCGGCACGGAGCCCGCCGGGCAGGTGTGCGTGGTGCGGGTGACCGATGCCAGGGCTGCCGCCTCACTCATCGCCTCCCGGTACTACGGCGAGGCCGGCCGCGCGATGGACGTCGTGGCGATCACGGGGACGAACGGCAAGACCTCCGTCTCGTACATGGTCGAGTCGGCACTCAGACTGGCCGCGGGCGCGAAGGTCGGGGTGATCGGCACCTCGGGCAGCCGGATCGGCACGGAACGGATCCCGATGCCGCGGTCGGTCCTGAGCACCCCCGAGTCACCCGACCTGCACTACCTCCTCGGCCACATGCGCGACCGGGAGACGAGCAGCGTGGTCCTGGAGGCCACGTCCATGGGCCTGCTGCAGCGCCGCCTCGACCATGTGCCCGTGAGCATCGGTGTCTTCACCAATCTCACCCAGGACCACCTGGACGACCACGGGACGATGGAGCACTACAAGAACGCCAAGCTGCGGCTCTTCGCGGGGCTGTGCGACCGCGCCGTGGTCAACGCCGACGACCCCGTCAGCGCCGACATCATGGCCCTGATGCCGGGCGCGGTCACGACGTACGGCCTGGACGCACCGGCCGACTACCGGGCGAGCGACCTGGTGGTGGACGCGGCCGGGACCCGCTTCACGCTTCACCACGACGGCCGCAAGTACCCCGCCGCGATCCCCATACCGGGCCGCTTCTCCGTGTCCAACGCGCTGGCCACCCTCGCCACCTGCCATCTGCTGGGGCACGAACTGCCCGCCCTCGTCGAGGCCTTGGACCGGATGCCGCCCACGCCCGGCCGGCTCGAACAGTTCACCACCGCGCAGGGCGTCTGCGTGATCGTCGACTACGCGCACTCGCCGGACTCGCTGGAGAAGGTCCTCGCCACGATCCGCGGCTTCGCGACCGGATCGGTGATCACCGTCTTCGGCTGCGGCGGCGACCGCGACATCACCAAGCGGGCCCTGATGGGCGAGATCGCGGGCCGCCACTCCGATCGGTGCGTCCTCACATCGGACAATCCCCGCGACGAGGACCCCGAGGCCATCCTGGACCAGATCGTTCCCGGTCTGACCTCCACCGGGACCCCCTTCGAGCGGGTGGCCGACCGCCGCGAGGCGATCTCGCGTGCGCTGTCCGCCGCGCGGCGGGGCGACATCGTGCTCGTCGCGGGCAAGGGCAGCGAGCCGCACCAGATCGTCGGCGAACAGCTCATCCCCTTCGACGACATGACGATGGTCCGCGAACTCGACGCGCTCTGAGGACGAGGACGAGCCGCGGGTGACTGTGCGATTCATCCACCGCCCCGGCGTGCGCAGTGCGAATCGGGCACTGGTGCGGTGGGGCGCATGGCGTTTACGGTCCCTGCATTTCCGCCACAGCACCGCGTGCGCCGTGATGCTGTCACCCAGGGAGCCGCCTGTGCCCAAGGAGCCATCTCCGTCCGTCATCGAGGTCGAGACGCACGGAGTCGAACGCATCCCGGACGCGGACCGCACGGCGGGTCCGCTCGATCTGTTCCGGCTGTCGTTCGGCGGCGCCAACACCTTCGCCACCTGTGTGCTCGGAGCGTTCCCGATCCTGTTCGGACTCTCCTTCCTGCAGGGGCTCGCGGCGATGCTCCTCGGGCTGCTCGTCGGTTCGCTGCTGCTCGCCCCGATGGCCGTGTTCGGGCCGCGCAACGGCACGAACAACGCCGTCTCGTCGTCGGCGCATCTGGGCGTGCACGGCCGGATCGTCGGTTCCTTCCTCTCGCTGCTCACCGCCGTCGCGTTCTTCTCCCTGTCGGTGTGGAGCTCTGGCGACGCGCTCATCGGCGGGGCGCACCGGCTGCTCGGCGTGCCGGAGAGCGACGTGGCCTACGGCTGCGCGTACGCCGTGTTCGCCGCTCTGGTGCTCGCCGTGTGCGTCTACGGCTTCCGCTTCATGCTGCTCGTCAACAAGATCGCGGTGGTGGCGGCCACCCTGCTGTTCGTCCTCGGCCTCGCCGCCTTCGCGGGGGACTTCGATCCCTCGTACGCCGGTGTCTTCACGGCGGACGCCGACCGGGCGACGCAGGACCTCTTCTGGCCGTCCTTCATCGGCGCCGCGCTGATCGTGCTGTCCAACCCGGTCTCCTTCGGCGCCTTCCTGGGTGACTGGGCGCGCTACATCCCGGCCGCCACACCGCGCCGCAAGGTGATGGGAGCGGCCTTCCTCTCGCAGATCGCCACGGTGCTGCCGTTCGGCTTCGGCCTGGCGACGGCGTCGATCATCGCCGAGCGCGCGCCCCGGTACATGGACCCGGACGCCCCCAACTTCGTCGGCGGTCTGCTGGCGATCGCGCCCGGCTGGTACTTCCTGCCGGTCTGCCTGATCGCGCTGATCGGCGGCATGTCGACCGGGACCACCGCACTGTACGGCACCGGCCTGGACTTCTCCTCGGTGTTCCCCCGGCTCAGCCGCGTCCGGGCCACCGTCCTGATCGGCGTCCTGTCCATCACGTTCATCTTCGTGGGCCGCTTCGGCTTCAACCTGGTCCAGGCGATCTCCACCTTCGCCACGATGATCATCACCTGCACCGTGCCGTGGATGATCGTCATGATGCTCGGCTACGTCACCCGGCGCGGCTGGTACGACCCCGAGGCACTACAGGTCTTCACGCGCCGGCAGCACGGCGGCCGCTACTGGTTCGCCCGCGGCTGGAACTGGCGTGGCATGGCGGCCTGGTGGGCCGGTGCGGTGACCGGCGTGCTGTTCACCAACATTCCCGGACAGTTCGTGGGGCCGCTCGGCGATCTCGCGAACGGCGCCGACATCAGCCTCCCGCTGGGAGCGGCCGTCGCCGCCGTCGTTTACCTCGGTCTGCTCGCGGCGTTCCCGGAGCCGCGCGGGGTGTACGGGCCCGAGGGGCCGCGCTGGGTGCGCGCGGCGGACACCCCGATCGCCCCGATCACCGGGCCGCCGGGCGGCACCCGGGAGGACGCCTCCGCGAAGGCTCAAGCGCAGGCATAGGCGGAGGCGCAGGCGTCCCGGTCAGCGTGCCGTTTCGAACTCCCGCTTGAGGTTCTTCAGCGTCCTGTCGATGTTGCCCACCTGGAAGACCGCGAAGGTGCGCCCGCCCGTGGCGAGCCGGTCGAAGACGTTGGCCACGAAGGTGGGCCAGGAGCGCCGGTCGTCCGTCCAGGTCTCGGTCACCTTGGTCGCACCGTCGCTGTCCTCGAACCGGTACTCCCAGCTGGCGATGGGGGCGCGCAGCCGGGGGCGCTTCACCCCGATCGCGTGCACACGGAAGGCGAAGCGCCGCCCCGGCTCGGCCTTGGTCACCGTGCAGCGGGTGGTCCAGCGGAACGGGCCGCGCTTGTTGTGGCCCTCGAAGACCAGGCCGACACTTGCGGGAACGTCACCTCCCGGCACGGTCGCCCCGAGGTTCTCGGGGCTCCAGCGCCCCATCAGAGCGGGCTGGCTGACCTGCTCGTACACCGACTGCGGGGGCGCCTGGACCAGGATGCTTCGTGACACTGTGAACGTGCGGGTCATGACAACTCCGTTCCTCGACCCGCGACCTTACTCATCAGTAGCTCGAAAGTCAGCCCCCGCACCGCGCCCTTCGGCGCAGTGCGGGGGCTGATGCGAGGACTCAGACGAGTCCGGTGACCGTGACCGCGATCCCGAGGGCGGCCGACTCCCCGGTCACCAGCTCGACGGCCTTCGCCGCGGCCGAGCGCACCTCTCGCGTCACGTCCAGGGTCCGCCGTCCCCGATGGACGACGACATACACGTCCACGCTCCAGTCCCTGCTGCCCTTCTCGCGCCGCACCCGTACACCGGCGGAGCCCGTGGGGGTACTGGGGAGCCCCCGTCGCAGCACGGCCGACGACCGCAGGAGGTCCACCAGGCCCGGCCGCAGGAAGGCGACCCCGGGCGTGGCCAGAACCGCCTCTATGACGGCATCCGCCAGCACGCGCGAAACGTCTCGATCGCTCACCGCTGCCGCCCTTCCGTGCTGTCGGCGCTGTGCTCGCCGTCGCCATCGTCAACGAGGTCGCTGATCGTCACGTCGACGACCGCGACCGGCATGCCCAGCTCCTCGTCCACCGCCTCGATGACCCGGTGGCGTACCCGGTCCGCGACCTCCGGCAGGTTCCACGTGAACGGGACCTGCACCTCGACGCGGATCCTGACCGGCCCGCGCGGGAGCCGCCCCGAGGGTGCGGGAGACTCGGGCTCCTCCAGCGGGCCGATGCGGCAGCTGCCCGCACGCACGCCCGGCAGCGACTCGGCCGCGGCCCGGACCGTTCTGGCCGCGGCGGCCTCCACGATCCACGCGTCCTCGTCCTCGTCGCCCAGGGGCAGCGTCCGGCCCGGCCGCAGCTCCAGACGCACCACGTCCATGACACGGCCGGCGAGCGCGGAGGTGTCCTGCTCCCGCTCCGGCGGCGCCGTGTCGCGCGCCTCCGTGACCACGCCCTCCAGCAGCCGCAGGGCGTCCAGGGCCTGCGCGCAGTGCGGGCAGCCGTCGGCGTGGGGATCGGGCACGCCCGCCTCCCGCTGTTCCCACACGTACGACAACTCGCGCCCGCAGGGCAGCAGTTCGTCCTCAGGCAGCACTCCGAAGCCCGCCTCCCGCTCGTCGTCCGGTACGGACTCTCCGTTCATCGCCATGCGGCCATCGCCTCCGTCAGATAGCGCCGCGCCCTGAAGACACGGCCGCGGACCGCCTCCGGACTGATGCCGACCGTCTCGGCGATGGACTCGTAGGGCGCGCCGTCCAGCTCGCGCAGCACCCAGCACACCCGCTGCTCCGGCGAGAGCCCCTCCATCGCCCGCGCCAGGTCCGCCACGGCGGCATGCCCCTCGGCCACCCGCGCGGGCGACACCTCGTGCTCCGGCGCGGCCGGCTCGGGCAGCCCGTCCAGGGCCACGACCGGCCGCCGCGCACGCAGCAGGTTCAGGCAGCGATTGGTGACGATGCGATAGATCCACGTGCCGAACTGTGCGTCCCGGCGGAACTCCGGCAGTTTGCGCCAGGCGCTGACGAAGGAATCCTGCACGGCGTCCTCCGCCTCCGGGCGGCTCCCGAGCAGACGCGTGGCAAGACGCAGCGCCATGGGCGCGTGGCGGTGCACGAGGGTTTCGAAGGCCTCCTCGTCACCCTCCGCCGCCCGCACCGCGAGCAGTCCGTCGTCACGTCTCGACGACGCTTCCGCTTCCTCGGCTGTTCCGCCCCGGTCGCCCGGCACACGCGGCTCCTCTCACTTCGGTGATGCTCCTACGACACACGAAGGGACCGCCGCGTTACGCGGCCAGGGAACGTTACATGCCGGGCGGGAAAATTCCCGCGAGGCGCGTAACGGACCCGGGGTACCCGGGTCGGAGCAGGAGAAGGGACAGCCACCGAGAAACCCCCGACGACGACGAGGAGATGCCACCATGACGACACCTGACCTCACTTCGAACGCTGCCGCGACCGGCAGCACAGAGAAGCACCTCACCGGCGAGGCCCGCAGGAGCACCCCGGGAGCCATCACCGTCAGCGGAGCCACCGGCGCGGCCCAGCCGGCGGCGACGCGGGGCAAGACGTCCATCGCGGATGTCGTGGTGGTGAAGATCTCCGGCATGGCGGCCCGCGAGATCCCCGGCGTGTTCGACATGGGCGGCGGCCTGTCCCGCACCATCGGCGCCGTGCGCGACCGCGTTCCCGGCGGGCGCCCGAACGTCGGCCGCGGGGTGAAGGTGGAGGTCGGCGAGCGGCAGACGGCCATCGACCTCGACATCGTCGTCGAGTACGGCGTGCCCATCACGGACGTCGCCCACGACGTGCGCGAGAACGTCATCTCGGCGGTGGAGCGCATCACCGGCCTCGAGGTGGTCGAGGTGAACGTCGCCGTCAACGACGTCCACCTGCCCGAGGACGACACCGCGGACTCCGGCGGCGAGACGCGCGTCGAGTAACGCTCCCGCCCCGCGCGGGCTCAGCCGTGACGTCTCCTTCTGACGTCCCCTTCTGTGGTGTGAGGTGAGTGGTGAGCACAGCTCTGGTCGGCCTGATGACGGGCATGGCCCTGGGATTCGCCGGGTGGTTCGGCGGATTCGGCGCGTTCCTGCTGGTCGCCGCGCTCGGCGCGGTCGGCTTCGTCCTGGGACGCCTCGTCGACGAGGGCACGGACCTCCGCGCCTTCCTCGGCGGGCGTGACCGGGAGCGGCGATGACCGCGCCCGCGGCCGAGCGCGGCAGGACGACCGTCGCGGACCGCGCGGTGCGCCGCATCGCGGAGCGCGCCGCGACGGAGGCGCTGGCGCCCGGCGCGGTCGAGGTCGGCGGCGGATCGGCGGCCGTACGCGGCCGCCGGGCCCGGGTCAATGTCACCGTGACCCTGCCCTACCCCGCCAAGCTCGACGAGGCGGGCGAGAGCGTGCGCTCGCACGTCGCCGAGCGCACCGCCCGGCTCACCGGCCTCACGGTGCCCTCGGCGCGGATCCGCGTCCGGGGCCTGTCACGCCACGCGCTGTCCGGCGGGCAGCAGCTCGCACCGCCGGTGGCCGCCACCGAGGCGGCCGGGCCGCGCGCTCATCGGCCGTGGGCCCAACGCCGCCTGCCCGTCGCGGTGTTGGCGCTGCTCGGCGCCGCGGTCTGCGGGCTGCTGCTGTACGACGTGGTGTCCGTGCACGCCGCCGGGCACGCTCCCGCACGGTGGCGGGCCGAGGTGATGGAGTGGCTGTCCACGCACGGCCCGGACAGCGGGACGGCCGTGGGCGTCCTCGCGGCGGCCGGAGTGTTCCTGCTCGGTGTGTGGCTGTTTGTCCTGGCCGTCACGCCGGGGCGTCGTGGTGTGCTCCCGATGAGGCCGCCGCTCGCCGGTGTGCGCGCGGTCCTGGACCGCCGGGCGGTGGCGGCCCTCCTGCGGGATGCCGTGACCGATGTGCCGGGCATCGGCGAGGTCCGGGTCAGGGTCGGCCGCCGTACGGCGCGGGTGCGTGCCGGGCTCGAGTTCGGCGGTCTGGAGGGTGCGCGGCGGGCGGCGGAAGCGGCTGCCGAAGCGGCGACCGCCGAGCTCGGTCTCGCCGGGGCGCTGCGGCTGCGCGTACGGCTGAAGACGGAACCCGGCTGGCGCGCCCCGACCGGCTCCGACCCCCGGCTCGATTCCGGGAGCAAGCCTGCCGCCATGGAGAGGAGCACCACCGATGAGCCGACTCCGTAGCGGCACGAACCGCTCAACTCTGTTCTGCGCGGCGGCAGTTCTGCTGTTCGCGGGGGCCGTACTGGCTTCCGCGGCCAGGCCCGTCCGCGAACGGCTGCCGTCGACCGTGCCCCGTGTCGACGCCGACCGGGTGTGGCTGGACGAGGAACTGCTCGGCCGGTGGCGTGATCACGGCTGGTGGCCGCCCGTCGTGATCACCGCGCTGGCCGTCGGCGCCGTCCTGTTCCTGTGCTGGGCCGCCGCCCAGTTCCGCAGCGGCCGGCTGCGGGAACTCCCGCTCGGTCAGCCCGGCGTCACCCTCTCCGCCAGGGCGCTGGCCTCCGCGATGGCCGAGCGCGCCCGGGGTGTCGACGGCGTGGCCCGCGCCCACGTACGGCTGCTCGGACGCCCCCGGCGGCTGCGCGCCCGCATCACACTGGTCCTGGACCCCGACGGCTCCCCGGAAGCGGTGCTGCGCGAGCTCGCCCGGGGCACCATCGCCGAGGCACGGGCGGCGGCAGCCCCCCGCGCCCTGGAGGCGGACGTGCACCTGACGACCCGGCGGCACCGGGCGCGCCGCATCCACTGAGCGGCGCCCCCCGCACCCCGGCGGCCGGCCTGCGGCTACAGGGCTTCCAGCGTGGTGCGCAGGTCGGCGGCGCGAGGGCGGTTGTGGGGCAGCCTGCCGAGGACGGCGGCCATGCCGCAGGTGTCGGTGACGGCGGAGTAGACGAGGCCCGCGCCGACCCCCGCGGCCAGCCAGCGCGCGGCCCGGAAGCGGGTTCCGGCCGCGAGGCCGATGACCACCAGGGACCCGGCGGCGAGCCGCACCTGGCGCTCCATCGGCCAGGCCGCCGGGGCGCCCTCCGAGGGGTGCAGGGGGTGACCCTGTTCGGCCCAGGCGGTGGTGCCACCGGCCAGGGTGGCGGCGGGGATGTCGGCGGCGGCCAGCTCGTCGCACGCGGAGGCCGAGCGGTTTCCGGAGGCGCAGACCATCAGGAGCTCACCGCGGGCGGCGGCGGCCTTGAGCTCCGGCAGCGCCATGTGCAGGTGGTCGACGGGGATGTTGTGGGCCCCGGGAAGGTGACCGGAGGCGTACTCGCCGGGGGTGCGGACGTCGACGACGGTGTAGCGGTCGAGGCGGGCGGCCGCCTCGGCGGGCGCCAGATCGGTGGGGGGAGTCATGTGGAGGTGTCCTTTCGTTGATCCAAGGCTCTCACTCCAGCAGGGTACAATACCCCCCAGGGTATTTACGGTGGGCGGCGTGCGGCTGGAGACGGCGGCGGACGAGCTGAAGTCCGTGCTGAACCGGCCGCGCCGGGCACAGGGCCAGATCGCCGGGATCATCAAGATGATCGAGGACGGCGGGACTGCGAGGACGTGATCACGCAGCTGGCCGCGATCGGATGCGGGCCCGCCTGAAGAAGCCGTTCCTCTCCCTGGCCTGACCGCTCCTGGCCTGACCTCCTGTAGAGCCGCATGCCTGTGCCGCACCCGGACGGGTGCGGCACAGGCCTTCGGCGGTGTCCGTCAGCTCTTCGGCATCAGGACCGTGTCGACGATGTAGACCGTGGCGTTGGCCGTCGGGACGTTGCCGCAGACGACGTTCGACGTGTCGTTGACCTTGTACTCGGTGCCGGAGCCCGCGGTGGTGAGCTTGCTCTTCTCCAGCGTCTCGAAGGAGCCGTTCTCCAGCTGCTGCGGCTTCAGCTTCTGACCCACCACGTGGTACGTGAGGATCTTGGTCAGCTGCGCCTTGTCGTTGAGCACCTTGTCCAGGTCGGCCTTGGGAATCTTGGCGAAGGCGTCGTTGGTCGGCGCGAACACCGTGAGGTCCTTGGCGTTGTTCAGGGTGTCGACAAGACCGGCCTTCTTGACCGCGGTGACCAGGGTGGACAGGTCCGGGTTGTTCGACGCGGCGGTGGCGACCGGGTCCTTCGCCATCCCGTCGAAGGAGCCCGCGCCGCTCTTCGGGACCGACGAACAGGCCGGTCCGAACGGCTCGTTCGCCTTCATGGCGTCGTCCGGCGTGCTCGCCTTCGCACTGGGCGTGGAGTCCGCGGCCTTGGTGTCCTTGTCGCCGCTGTCCGAGCACGCCGTCAGCGCGATCGGCAGCACGGCCGCGGCGGCGACGGCGACCGCGGCACGGCGGATTCGGGTGGAGTACATGGACATGGGGGTTCTCCTTGCGTCGTTGCATGGCATGCGTGGGGGGTGGCTGGGAGCGGACGGCATCAGGGCACGGGAGCCACCACCCGGTACCGCCCGGTGGCGCCATCGGAAGCGGCCCCGGCGCCATCGGCACCGGGCTCCGGGCTCCGGGCTCGACGGCCGTGCGCTCCGTCCCCTCGTCTTCCGTTCTTCGCTCACACAGGGAATTCGTCACCCGGCGGGCCGTGGATTGGTCACAGGTGCGCCTTCACCCGATCGGGCACTCAAGCCCCTCTGGTTGCCGGGCGCCCCTTGGCCCCTCAGGCTCCGCGGGCCTGCTCGAAGCGGGCGCGGGCCTCGGCCAGTTCGACGACCGGTTCGGGATAGTCGACGTCCGCCCGGTCGTCGTCCGGGAGTTTCCACGGCTCGTGGACGTACCGGTCCGGGACATCGGCGAGTTCCGGCAGCCAGCGGCGTACGTAACGGCCGCCCCGGTCGAAGCGCTTGCCCTGGACGACGGGGTTGAGGACCCGGTTGGGCCGGGTGTCGGTGCCCGTGCCCGCAGCCCACTGCCAGTTCATCTGGTTGTTGGCGACGTCACCGTCCACCAAGAGGCTCAGGAAGTGCCGGGCACCCACCCGCCAGTCGACGTACAGCGTCTTGGTGAGGAAGCTCGCCACCACCAGGCGTCCCCGGTTGTGCATCCAGCCCTCATGGCGCAGTTGGCGCATCGCCGCGTCCACGAAGGGGTAGCCGGTGCGCCCCTCGGTCCAGGCGGTGATCTCCTTCTCGTTCGTGCGCCACCGGTCACCGTGCGAGCGGTAGTCGTGGGCCGCCGCCTCCGGGCGGGCCGCGAGGACCTGGTGGTGGAAGTCCCGCCAGGCCAGCTGCCGGACGAACGCCTGCGCCCCCGGGGAGCCCTCGCGGTTCGCCCCGTGGATGACTTCGGCCGCCGACAGGGTGCCGAAGTGGAGGTGGGGCGAGAGGCGTGACGTCGCATCGCCCGCGACGTCGTCCTGGCCGTCCTCGTAGCCCCCCACACCGCCGTTCAGCCAGGCCCGCAGCCGCCGTCGTCCGACGCTCTCGCCGCCCGCGTCGAGTCCCGGTGAGACGCCGGTGACCTCCGCGCGCTTGAACACCGGCTCCGACTTCACGTCCGCGACCCGCACCGTGCGCGGAGCGGCCAGGAGATCCCGTACGCCTTCCGCCGCCCAGCGCCGGAAGTACGGGGTGAACACCGCGTAGTGGTCCTTGCCCGCGGGGAGCACCTCCCCCGGGGCGACCGCCGTGACCACCGCGTCGTGCACGGCCAGCTCGCAGCCGGTGTCGTCCAGCGCGGCCCGCAGCCGCTCCTCGCGCCGTGCCGCGAACCGGCTCACCCCGGCCGCGAGGTGCAGCCGCTCCGCCCCGGTCTCCTTGACCACCCGGAGGACCTCGTCGACGACGTCACCGCCGCGGACCACGAGGCGACCGCCGCGCTTGCGCAGCCCCGCGTCGAGATCCTCCAGGCAGTCGGCGAGGAAGGCACGCCGGTTCGGCACGGCGAAGCCCGTGGCCCGCAGCCCGTCGTCGTACACGAAGAGCGGGACGATCCGGTCGGCTTCATTCAGCGCTGCCCGTAGCGCCGGGTTGTCGTGCAGGCGCAGATCGGACGTGAACAGGACGATCGATACGGTCACTTGCTGCGGCTCCTCATGCCGTGGGGAAGTTCATCAGGGCCACCGGGTCGGACGTCGGCTCCTTCGAGCCGCCCGTCGGCTCCACGGTGATGCCGATGCCGGACGCCTGGTCCACCGGGCCGTCCAGGAGCACGGCCTCGGTACTGCGGGCCCGATCCATCAGACCGGCCGAACGCATCGATCCGTCGTCGTTGAACCAGAGCTGATAGACCTTGCCCGACGGCGGCTCGGGCATCTTGGCCGCCACGAAGGCCGCTTGGTTGCGGCTCTTGGCGACCACGACCGTGCCGGTGGCGCCGTCGGTGAGCCGCGCGGTCGCGGCCTTGGCGTCCGGCGCCGCGAGCACCCGGGCCAGCTGTTCGCTCTGCCGCTGTGCCTCCTGTGCGCGTTCGCCCGCCTCGTCGGCCCGCTGGTGCTGCCATACGGCGATGCCACCGAACCCCGCGGCGGCCGCCAGGCACGCGGCGAGGGCGAAGCGGGAGAGCCGCCGTCCACGGCCCGTGCCACCGGTGGCCTTGCCCTGCGTGGGCGTGTGCGGCGGCAGTTGGCGGACCGTGGCGATGCTCCGCAGCACCTCGGTCTTCATGGTCGCCGGCGGGGTGACCGAGACGGCGCGGGCGAGACGCCCTGCCGTGGCGGCCAGTTCACGCACCTCCTGGGCGCAGGCCTCGCACTCCTGGAGGTGCCGCTCGAACTCCGTGCGCTCCTCGTCCGAGAGGGCGTGCAGGACGTACGCACCCGTCAGGGTGTGCAGATCGGCGGAGCTCATGCGCTCACCCCCAGGCAGTCGCGCAGCCGGATGAGACCGTCGCGCAGCCGGGTCTTGACCGTCCCGAGCGGCACGGAGAGGAGTTCGCCGACCTCACGGTAGGTCAGCCCCCGGTAGTAGGCCAGGGTCACCGACTGCCGCTGCCGTTCGGTCAGGGTGCGCAGACAGCGGCGCACCTGCTCGCGCTCGAGGCGCGTCTCGACCTGCTCGCTCACCTCGTCGAAGGCCGGCGTGCGTTCGAGCAGCGCCGCCTTGTGGTCACGCTCGGCCGCCGCCTGCACGGACCGCACCCGGTCCACCGCCCTGCGGTGCGCCATCGTGAGCACCCAGTTCATGACACTCCCCCGCTCCGGCCGGTAGCGGGCGGCGCTGCGCCACACCTCCACCAGCACTTCCTGGGCGACCTCCTCGGACTGGGCCGGGTCGCGCAGCACCGTGCGCACGAGTCCCAGGACGGGAGAGCAGACGACGTCGTACAGCGAGGTGAAGGCCTCCTGATCGCCGCGGGCCACCCGGCTGAGCAGCTCGGCCGGATCGGGTCCCGCGGAGGGAGCCCCGCTGATGTGCACCACTTCATTCACCCGGTGATCCTCCTGGACGCTGGTCGCCTTCAGAGGTGATTCGGAGCCGGTGCGTCGCCGGATTGGCCGTGGGTCACGATTTCCGGGCGGTTTTTGCGGTGCGCTGTTCGGCCGTCCGTGTGATGTTGCGCGCCATGCCGCCGAAGACGAGCGCGTGGAACGGCGAGACGCTCCACCAGTACGCGTGCCCAAGGAGGCCGCGCGGATGGAAGAGCGCCCGCTGCCGGTAGCGGGTGCGGCCCTTGTCGTCCTCTTCCGCGTACATCTCCAGCCAGGCGAGGCCGGGCAGCCGCATCTCGGCCCGCAGCCGCAGCAGCCGTCCCGGTTCGATCTCCTCGACCCGCCAGAAGTCCAGCGAGTCCCCCACCCGCAGCCGCTGGGCGTCGCGGCGTCCGCGTCTCAGGCCGACCCCGCCGACGAGCCGGTCGAGCCAGCCGCGCACCGCCCAGGCGAGCGGGAACGAGTACCAGCCGTTGTCTCCGCCCACGCCTTCCACGACGCGCCACAGGGCCTGCGGCGAGGCGTCCACGGTCTGTTCCCGCCGGTCGCTGTAGAGGCTGCCGCCCGCCCAGTCGGGATCGGTGGGCAGCGGGTCGCTGGGGGCGCCGGGCAGCGCGGCGGACGACCACCGGGTGCTGACCTGGGCGTCCTTCACGCGTTCGAGGGCCAGGGACAGCGCACGGTCGAAGGTGATCGGGACGCCGGGCGCGTCGGGGACGTACCGGGCGATGTCGTGTTCGTGGCAGATGACTTCGTAGCGCAGCGATTCCGCGAGCGGCCTGGCGATCGAGGCCGGTACGGGGGTGATCAGGCCGACCCAGTGGCTGGAGAGACGCGGGGTCAGCATGGGCACCGGCAGGATGAGGCGGTGGGGCAGCTTCGCCACGACCGCGTACCGGCTCATCATCTCGCGGTAGGTGACGACGTCGGGGCCGCCGATGTCGAAGGCGCGGTTGACCTCGTCGGGCATGGTGGCGCTGCCGACCAGGTAGCGCAGGACGTCGCGCACGGCGACCGGCTGGATCCTGGTGCTCACCCAGCTCGGCGTGACCATGACCGGCAGGCGCTCGGTGAGGTAGCGCAGCATCTCGAAGGAAGCGGAGCCGGAGCCGATGATGACGGCGGCGCGGAGCATGGTGGTCGGCACGCCGGACTCCATCAGGATCCGGCCCACTTCGGCCCGTGACCGCAGGTGCGGCGAGAGCTCCTCCTCCGGGACGTCATCGGGGGTGAGTCCGCCCAGGTACACGATGCGCCGCACACCCGCGGCGCGGGCCTGCTCGGCGAAGATCCGGGCCGCCTTGCGGTCCGTCTCCTCGAAGCCCGACCCGGTGCCGAGCGCGTGGATGAGGTAGTACGCGACGTCGATGTCCCGCATGGCCGCGCCGACGGACTCGGCGTCGGAGGCGTCGCCGCGCACCACGTCGGCCCGCCCGGCCCAGGGGTAGTCGCGCAGCTTCTCGGGTGAGCGGGCGAGGCAGCGCACCTGGTGCCCCGCGTCGAGCAGCTCGGGGACGAGCCGCCCCCCGATGTATCCGGTCGCCCCGGTCACCAGGCAGCGCAGCCGCCGCGCGTCTCCGCCGTCGCCGCTGCTGCCGCCGTCGCCGTTGTCGCCGCCGTTCATGGGAACCTCCGGCCTCGCACGATGTCCTTGCCCTGCCCACCTTCCCCCGGTTGTGGCCTGTAGCGCGCGATCAGCGAACTCAGCGGGAACCGGCGGGCGGCCGTGCGGTGCTCTGCCGCAGGACGAGCCGCGTGGGCACGAGCGTGGTGCCGCGCTCGGGGGTGCTCTGCCGCATCTGGCGCAGGACGCCCTCGACGCAGCGGCGTCCCACCTCGGCGAAGTCCTGGTGGACGGTGGTCAGGGGAGGCAGGAAGGAGCCGGACTCGGGGATGTCGTCGAAGCCGATGACGCTGACGTCCCGCGGCACCTCGCGGCCACGCTCGTGCAGGGCGCGCAGCAGGCCGAGCGCCATCTGGTCGTTGGCCGCGAACACCGCCGTGCAGTCCTCCCGGCCGGCGATGCCGAGCCCGGCCCGGTATCCCGACTCCGCCGACCAGTCGCCGCGCACGAGGGGCGGCGGGGCGCATCCGGCCGCTTCGAGCGTCGCCCGCCAGGCGTCGGCGCGGCGTTGCGCGGCGTAGGAGTCCTCGGGCCCCGCGAGGTGCCAGACGGTCCGGTGGCCGAGGTCGAGGAGATGCCGGACGGCGTCGCGCGTGCCGCCCGCCTGATCGGTATCGACCACGGTGTAGCGGTCCCCCGCGTCCGAGTCGGCCACGACCACCTGGACGTGGGGCGGCAGGGAGAGGGCCGCCGCGTCGAGGAGGTGCTTCTCCATGATGACGATGACCGCGTCGACGGCGAGTTCCCCGAGCCGGGAGAACGCGCCCCGCACCTCGTCCTGGGTGGGGACGGCGACGGGGAGCAGGGTGACGGCGTACCCCTCCTGTGCCGCGGAGGTGGCGATCGCGTCGATGGTGCGTACGTTGCCGGTGGTGGAGAGGGTGAAGGTGATCAGGCCGATCGTGCGGAACTCGCCGCGCTTGAGGGCGCGGGCCGCGCTGTTGGGCCGGTAGCCGAGTTCCTTCATGGCGGCGAGGACCTGCTGCCGGGTCTCTTCGTTGACGCCCGGGAACCCGTTGGAGACACGGGAGACGGTCTGCGAGGAGACGCCGGCGAGGCGCGCCACGTCGGCCATGGACGCGCTCTGCCCGCGGCGCGCGGCCCCTTCCCGTTCGCCCTGGCCCCGTTCCCGTTCGCCGCGGGTGCCGCTCGCCGACGTGTTCTCCGGTGCTCCCGCTCGTGCTTCCACTGTCTCCCTCGCCCGTGCTTCCACTGTCTCGCCGCGTCCGCATCAGTCTTCTCGGACGGCTCTTGACCGTCGCCATCGGGGCAGTGTAGACATTCCGCCACTGAATGTTTACGTAAACATAACACCCCGCGGCACTCGGCCCAGGCCCTTGTCACAGCGCGATGTTTACGCAAACATCGCGCCCCGTGACGCCGGCTCCGAGATGGACGAGCGAGGAACGACATGACGACGCTTCACCTGCAGGGGGCCGCGAAGCGGCGTCCCGCCCGGCCCCCGGCGCCGCGGTACCGCCGGTCCTGGACGGGCTGGGGGTTCATCGGCCCCTTCGTGGCGGTCTTCGCCCTGGTCTTCCTGGCCCCCCTCGCCTACTCGGTCTACCTCAGCCTCTTCCGCGACCAACTCATCGGCGGCACCACGTTCGTGGGCCTAGACAACTACCAACAGGCCCTGAGCGACGGCCAGTTCTGGGCGTCACTGGGCCGGGTCTCGCTGTTCCTCGCGGTCCAGGTCCCGATCATGCTGGGTATCGCCCTGCTCATCGCACTCGCCCTGGACAGCGGCCGCCTGTACGGCAAGGACTTCTTCCGGATCTCGGTCTTCCTGCCCTATGCCGTGCCCGCCGTGGTGGCCTCGCTGATGTGGGGCTTCATGTACGGCACCCGCTTCGGGCTGGTGGGCGACATCAACGACGCCCTGGGCGTCTCGCTGCCCGACCCGCTCTCGCCCTCTCTGGTCCTGGCGTCGATCGGCAACATCGTCACCTGGGAGTTCGTGGGCTACAACATGCTGATCTTCTACTCCGCGCTCCGCGTCATCCCGCACTCCCTGTACGAGGCCGCGGAGATCGACGGCGCCGGTCAGATCCGCGTCATCACGGCCATCAAACTCCCCGCGATCCGCGGCGCCATGGTGATCGCGACGATCTTCTCGATCATCGGCAGCTTCCAGCTGTTCAACGAGCCGAGCATTCTGCAGAACCTGGCGCGCAACTCCATCACCACCGACTTCACCCCGAACCTCTACACGTACTCGCTCTCCTTCTCGGGCCAGCAGCAGAACTACTCCGCGACGGTCGCCATCGTCATGGGCCTGATCACGATGGTCATCGCCTACGTCGTCCAGCTGCGCGGCATGCGCAAGGGAGCGTGACCCGATGACCGGACCGAGCAGCCCCGTCACCACCGCTTCCCCGAGCGTCCCCGCACCGACCCGCGCCCCGGGCTCCGCACCCCGACTGAGGACACCCCGTGTCAGCGCGTCCCGCGTCCGCGCGTCCCGCCTGCACAGCGCGGGCCGCCCCCGGCGCAGCGTGCCGCTCACCGTGCTCACCGGCCTCGTCCTGCTCTACAGCCTGATACCCCTGGTGTGGCTGGTCATCAGCGCCACCAAGACCCAGCAGGGGCTCGCCGGTTCGTTCGGCCTGTGGTTCAGCGGGGACTTCGCCCTGTGGGACAACATCAGCACGACCTTCACGTACAACGACGGCGTCTTCACCCGCTGGCTGCTCAACACCCTGCTGTACGTGGTGGTCGGGGCCGGCGGCGCCACCCTCCTGGCAGTCCTGGGCGGCTACGCCCTCGCGAAGTTCGACTTCCCGGGCAAGCGCGCCGTCTTCGCCGTCGTCATCGGTGCCGTCGCCGTGCCCGGTACGGCTCTGGCGGTGCCCACGTTCCTGATGTTCAGCAAGATGGGCCTGACGGACACCCCCTGGGCGGTCATCATCCCCTCGCTCATCTCGCCCTTCGGCCTCTACCTGATGTGGGTGTTCGCCACCGAGGCCATCCCCACGGAGCTGATGGAGGCCGCCCGCATCGACGGGGCGAGCGAGCTGCGCACCTTCTTCCAGGTCGCTCTTCCCCTGCTCGCGCCCGGCACCGTGACCGTCCTGCTGTTCACGATGGTCGCGACCTGGAACAACTACTTCCTGCCGCTGATCATGCTCAAGGACCCGGACTGGTATCCGCTGACCCTGGGCCTGAACAGCTGGAACGCCCAGGCCTCGACAGCGGGCGGCGATCCCGTCTTCCACCTGGTGATCACCGGTTCGCTGATCACCGTCCTGCCGCTGATCGCCGCGTTCCTGCTGCTCCAGAAGTACTGGCAGTCCGGACTCGCCGCCGGAAGCGTCAAAGAGTAATACCCGCCTGCCAAATGCCCCCTTGTCGACCACGAAGAAGTGGAAGCATCGCCATGCCCCAGAACACCCGCCGCCTGCTGCGCGGCATAGGTCTCGTCTGCGCCCTCGCCCTCGGGGCGACCGCCTGCGGCGGCTCCGACGACGACGGCGCGAGCCAGAAGCAGGTCTCGGCCGCGGACATCGAGGCGGCCCTGAAGAAGGGCGGCAAGGTCAAGGTGTGGGCATGGGAACCCACCCTCAAGAAGGTCGTCGCCGACTTTGAGAAGGAACACCCCGCCGTCGACGTCGAGTTGGTGAACGCGGGTACCAACAAGGACCAGTACACCGCCCTGCAGAACGCCATGTCGGCGAAGAAGGGCGTCCCCGACGTCGCGCAGGTCGAGTACTACGCGCTGAGCCAGTACGCCCTGACCAAGTCCATCACCGATCTGACCCCCTTCGGCGCGGGCAAGCTCAAGGGCTCCTATTCGCCGGGCCCTTGGAACGCGGTGAAGTCCGGTGACGGCGTCTACGCCCTGCCGATGGACTCAGGACCCATGGCCCTCTTCTACAACAAGAAGGTCTTCGACAAGCACAAGATCAAGGTGCCGACGACCTGGGACGAGTACCTCCAGGCCGCCCGCAAGCTGCACAAGGCCGACCCGAAGGCGTACATCACCAGCGACACCGGAGAGGCGGGGCTCACCACCAGCCTGTTGTGGCAGGCCGGTTCGCGCCCCTACAAGGTCGACGGCACCAAGGTCGGCATCGACTTCTCCGACAAGGGCGCCCAGGCCTACACCAAGACCTGGCAGAAGCTCATCGACGAGAAGCTGGTCGCCCCGATCAACCCCTGGACCGACGAGTGGTACAAGGCCTTCGGTGACGGCACCATCGCGACCCTGCCCTCCGGCGCCTGGATGCCCGCCAACTTCGCCTCCGGCGTGAAGGAGGCCTCCGGCGACTGGCGCGCGGCGCCCCTGCCGCAGTGGACCGCGGGCGCCAAGGCGAGCGCCGAGAACGGCGGCAGCTCGCTCGCCCTGCCCGAGCTCGGCAAGAGCAAGGAACTCGCCTACGCCTTCGTCGAGTACGCCAACTCCGGCAAGGGAGTGCAGACCCGCATCTCGGAGGGGGCCTTCCCGGCGACCACCAAGGATCTGCGGTCCAAGGCGTTCCAGAACACGGAGTTCCCGTACTTCGGCGGCCAGAAGGCCAACAAGGTCTTCGCCGAGTCCGCGGCGAACGTCGCCGACGACTGGAAGTACCTGCCCTACCAGGTGTACGCCAACTCGATCTTCAACGACACCGCGGGCAAAGCCTACGTCTCCGGCACTCCCCTGACCAAGGGCCTGAAGTCCTGGCAGGACGCCTCCGTCAAGTACGGCAACGAGCAGGGCTTCAGCGTCCAGAAGTGACGCGGCGCGACCCTCCCTCCCTACATCCCGAGCACCACTCCGGAAGGACCACCATGCCCCCCACCCTCCCGTCCCGGCTGCTGCGCGGACCGGACGGTGCCGTCACCCCCGGGCTCGCGTACGGCGCCGACTACAACCCCGAGCAGTGGCCGCGCACGGTCTGGGAGGAGGACGTCCGGCTGATGCGCGAGGCGGGCGTCACCATCGTCTCCCTGGGGATCTTCTCCTGGGCGCGCATCCAACCGGCCCAGGACACATGGGACTTCGGCTGGCTCGACGAGATCATGGACCTGTTGCACGCGGGCGGCATCGCGGTCGACCTGGCCACCGCCACCGCGTCCCCGCCGCCCTGGCTCACCGCGGCGCATCCGGAGATCCTTCCGGTGACCGCCGCCGGTGAGACGGTGTGGCCGGGGGCGCGGCAGCATTGGCGGCCGACCTCGCCCGTCTTCCGGGAGCACGCGCTGCGCCTGGTGCGGGAAATGGCCCTGCGCTACGCCGGCCATCCGGCCCTCGTGGCCTGGCACGTCTCCAACGAGCTGGGCTGCCACAACATCTACGACTACTCCGACGACGCCGCGCGCGCCTTCCGCGACTGGCTGCGCGCCCGCCACACCACCCTCGACGGCCTCAACCACGCCTGGGGCACGGCATTCTGGTCGCAGCGCTACAGCGACTGGGAGCAGATCCTGCCGCCGCGGCTCGCGGCATCGCACCCGAACCCCACCCAGCAACTGGACTTCAAGCGGTTCTCGTCGGACGCGCTCAAGGAGTATCTGCGCGCGGAGCGCGACGTCCTGCGCGAGCTCACCCCGGAGGTGCCCGTCACCACGAACTTCATGGTGATGGGCGGCACCAAGGGCATGGACTACGCGGACTGGGCGGGCGAGGTCGACTTCGTCTCGAACGACCACTACGTCGTGCCCGGCCCGCAGGCCAGGGACGAGCTGTCCTTCTCCGCCAGCCTCACCAGCTCCGTCGCTGGCCACCGACCGTGGTTCCTGATGGAGCACTCCACCAGCGCCGTCAACTGGCAGCCGGTCAACCTGGCCAAGCGCGAGGGCGACCTCGCCCGCGACTCCCTGCTGCACGTCGCGCACGGCGCCGACGCCGTGTGCTTCTTCCAGTGGCGCCAGTCGGCGGCCGGTGCCGAGAAGTACCACTCGGCGATGGTGCCGCACGCCGGGGCCGACAGCGAGGTGTTCCGTGCGGTGACCGGCCTGGGGCGGACCCTGAAGGCGCTCGCGCCCGTCGCGGGCACCGGCCGCGAACCGGCCCGCGTGGCCGTCCTCTTCGACTGGGACTCGTGGTGGGCGAGCGAGCAGGACTCCCACCCCACCTCCCTTCTCGACTACCACCAGGAGGCCCTCGACTGGTACTCCGCGCTCCTCGCCCTCGGCATCCGCGCCGACGTCGTGACCAAGCGGACCGAACTCGCCCCGTACGACGTCCTGATCGCGCCCGTGCTGCACGTGGTCCCCGAGGCGCTCGCCAAGGACCTCACGCGGTACGCCGAGGGCGGCGGCCACCTGATCACGACCTACTTCTCCGGCATCGTCGACGAGAACGACCACGTGTGGCTCGGCGGCCATCCAGGGGCGCTGCGTGAGCTGCTCGGCATCCGCGTCGAGGAGTTCGGGCCGCTGCTCGCCGACGACACCGTGGCGCTGGACAACGCCACCACGGGCACGGTCTGGACCGACCGGATCACCATCACGGGGCCGGAGGTGGAGGTGCTCGCCCGGTACCGCACCGGTGCGTACGCCGAGCGCCCCGCCGTCACCCGGCGTGCCGCGGGCCGCGGTTCGGCGGCGTACGTCTCCACCCGGCTCGGCACGGACGGCCTCGCCGCCCTGCTGCCGGAGCTCCTCGCCCCGGCCGGAGTCGGCAGCGAACTGCCCGTCCCCGCGCGGGGACGCGTCGAGCTCGCCGTGCGCCGCGACGCGGACAGCCGCTATCTGTTCCTGGTCAACCGGACGGACGACACCGTGCCGCTGCCCGGACTGACCGGAGACGTCCTCGTCGGCGGCGCCCCGGATGCCGCCGGCGGCGGTCTCGTCCTGCACCCCAGGGAAGTCGCCGTCCTGCGACAGCCCACCCCCTGACACCCCACCCCCTCCTGTACAGCGCCACCCCGTCCGCGGGGCGTGCCGTCCTGCCCCGGTGCGGACGGCACGCCCCCGAAGCGCACCTACGTTGGGAGCACACGTTGGCACCTCGAAACCGCACGAGAAGCGGCAGGCGAACGCGCACGCGACGGCTCATCGGCATCGTCGGCAGCACCGCCCTGGCCACCGGGACCGCCCTGCTCACCGCCCCGCCGCAGCAGGCCGCCGCCGCGTCCGCCGCCGTGACCGTCCGGCCCGATCCCTCCTACGGGCACGAGAAGTTCGAGGGCTGGGGCACGAGCCTGGTCTGGTTCGCCAATGCCACCGGTGACTACCCCAAGGAGATACGCGAGAAGCTGGCCGAGCTGCTCTTCGGCGACGACGGGCTCGGCCTGAACATCGCCCGCTACAACATCGGCGGCGGCAACGCCCCCGACGTCAAGGACTATCTGCGCCCCGGAGGCGCGGTCGACGGCTGGTGGAAGGCCCCCGCGGGCACCACGCGCAAGGACACCGACTGGTGGAGCGCCACGGACCCGGCCGACTGGAACCCGAAGGCCGACGCCACCCAGCGGTGGTGGGTCGACCGGATCAAGGGGGACGTCGACCACTGGGAGACGTTCAGCAATTCACCGCCCTGGTTCATGACGAAGAGCGGGTACGTATCGGGCGGCTTCAACGCGAGCGAGGACCAACTCAAGACCGGGTCCGTGGACGATTTCGCCGCCTACCTGGCGGGCGCGACCGAACGTCTGGAGAAGGCCCACGGCATCAAGGTCGACACGCTCGATCCGTTCAACGAGCCCAACACCGACTACTGGGGCACCCGCCTGGGAGCGGACGGCGAGCCGGTCGGCGGCCGTCAGGAAGGGGCCCACATCGGCCCCGAGCTCCAGCAGAAGGTGATCGCCGCACTCGATCCGGCGCTCAGGAAGTCCCGGAGCGGCGCGAGGATCTCCGCGATGGACGAGACCAACCCCACCACCTTCACGCGGAACTGGAACTCCTACCCGCAGGAGATCAGGGACGCCGTCCGCCAGATGAACGTCCACACCTACGGCACCGACGGCCGCACCAGCGTGCGTGACCTCGCCAAGGCGGCGGACAAGCCGCTGTGGATGAGCGAGGTAGAGGGCGACTGGGGCGACGGGCAGGACTTCGACGACATGCGGCCCGGCCTCGGCCTGGCCCAGCGGATGGTCGACGACCTGCGTGAACTGGAGCCGAAGGCCTGGGTGTTCTGGCAGCCGGTCGAGGACTACGACAACATGAAGCCGGGCGGCGAGTCCGCCAAGGGCGGCAACTGGGGCAGCATCCAGCTGCCGTTCAGCTGCACCTCCAAGGACACACTGGAGACCTGCCCCATCCGTACGAACACCAAGTTCGACACGGCCCGCAACTTCACCCACTTCATCAGGCCCGGCGACCGGCTCGTCAAGGTCGACGACACCTCAAGCGCCGCCGCCGTGTCCCGCGCGGGCGACAGGGCGACGGTCGTTCACGTCAACAGCACGGCCGCCGCGCGCACGGTCACGGTCGACCTCTCCAAGTTCGGCCACGTGAGCGGGAAGGCCATGGTCACGCCCATGGTGACCAGTGCCGACGGCAAGCTCGCACGGCACGAGGCCATCGACGTACGCGGCGGGAGGGCCACCTTCGAGGTGCCCGCCCAGTCGGTGACGTCCTTCCTCGTCAAGGGGGTGTCCGGTGTCGCGAAGGACGCCGCCCTGCTGCGGAAGAACCACACGTACGGACTGACCGGCGTCCAGAGCGGCAAGGAACTCACCGTCGCCGACGACGGCACCGGCCTCGTCGTCAAGTCGGCCTCGGACACCGCGGGTCAGCGGTGGCGGCTGCGGCAGATCAGCGGTGACACCGGCAACAAGCGGCGGTACGTGTTCACCAGTCCCGCGGAGGGAAAGCGGCTGGCCGTCCGTGACGGTGTCCCGGTGGTCGAGGCCGACACCGGGCCTCGCGGCAAGGCCGCCCAGTGGATCATGTCCACGACCGGCGACGGCACATGGACCCTCGTCAACGCCGCCACCGGCCGGCTCCTGGAGGTCGGCGGCCAGGCCACGCACGACGGAGCGGCCGTCACGACGTGGACACCGAACTCCGGCGCCAACCAGCGCTGGCGAGTGACCGACGTGACCTGACCCCGGAACCACCTCCCACCAGGCCATATGACGCACCGCAACGGTTCGATATGCGCAGGGTGACTGCTCGTGCCACGCTGAGAAAACCAATTCGGCCCTCACGAGGAGTGAACTCATGGGCAAGCAAAAGCGGTCCGTCGATCCGTCCCGCCAGGCCCCCGCCCGGCAGGAGCCCCCGCAGCGGGGCCGTCGCGAGCAGGACCCCGCGCAGCCGGGCCAGCGCCGCGAGCAGGAGCGCGAGCAGGGCGACGCGCGCACCCAGCAGCGGCAGGGCATGGACGACGACCTGGTCTGACACACGGACCGCGCATGCCCCGAGGGGCGCACCCAAGCGCTTGGGTGCGCCCCTCGGCAGTACGTGGGACGCGGACATCCGAACGCCGAGATGAGACGTCTCGTCCGGGGTACCCGTCCGCGTCAGCGCCGCAATGACCACGGACCGGTCCCAGGAGAAGACATGACCACGCAACGCCGGACAGTTGACGAGTCGTACTGGATCGCGACCACGCCCGACACCGGGTACCCGGCCCCCGCCACGGATCTGACGGCGGACGTCGCGGTCATCGGGGGCGGCATCGCCGGGCTGTGCACCGCCTGGGACCTGGTCCGCGCCGGTCTCGACGTCGTCGTCCTGGAGGCGGACCGGATCGCCGCGGGCGTGAGCGGATACACGACTGCCAAACTGACCGCCGCGCACGGCATCCGCTACGCCGGTCTCGAGGCGAAGCACGGCGCCGACGACGCGCGGCTGTACGCGCTCTCGCAGCAGGAGGCGGTCGAGCGGACCGCGGCCCTCTGCGCCGAGCTGGACATCGACGCCGAACTGGAGCGCGCCGCCGCCTTCACCTACGTACAGGACCCCGCACGCGTCGACGAGCTGCGGCAGGAGGCAGCCGCCGCACGGCGGGCCGGACTCGACGCGTCCTTCACGACCGACACGGAACTGCCCTTCGACGTCGCAGGTGCGGTACGCGTCGGGGGCCAACTGCAGTTCCATCCACGGAAGTTCCTGCTTGCCCTGGCCGAGCACATCACCCGGGCGGGCGGACGCATCTTCGAGCGGGCCCGCGTCACCGGACTGCACGACGGCGCCCGCTGCCGGCTGACCACGGAGTCCGGCAGCACGGTCGAGGCACGCGACGCGGTCATCGCCACGCACTATCCGGTCTTCGACCGCACCCTGCTCTTCACCCGGATCAAGCCCCGGCGGGAGCTGGTGATCGCGGCGCCCGTGCCCTCGGACGCGGCGCCCGCGGGCATGTACATCACCCCGGAGGGCGGCACCCGTTCGCTGCGCAGCGCCCCCTACGACGACGGGCGGCGGCTGCTCATCGTCACCGGGGAATCGTTCGAGCCGGGCGCGGGCGGCGTGCGCGGACGGTACGACAGGCTCGAAGCCTGGGCACGCGAACACCTGCCGCACTTCGCCGAGAAGGGCGAGACCTACCGGTGGGCGGCGCAGGACAACGACTCCGCCGACCAGCTGCCCTACGTCGGCCATGCCCACCCCGGCACCCAGCACCTCTTCGTCGCCACCGGCTTCGGCGGCTGGGGCATGAGCAACGGCGTGATGGCGGGGCGCCTGCTCACCGCCCACATCGCGGGCGGACCGCGACCGGCCTGGACCGATCTGTACGACCCGCGGCGGCTGCCCCCGATCCGCGACGCGGGCCAGGTCGCCTCCTACCAGGCATCCGCGGCGAAACACTTCGTCGGCGACCGGCTGCACACCAGCCACGTCGACGCGCTGACCGACATCCCACCCGGCAGCGGAGCCGTCATACGCCTGGACGGGAAGCGATGCGCGGTCTACCGCGACGAGAGCGGGCACGCCACCGCGCTCTCCGCGCGCTGCACCCACCTGGGATGCCTGGTGCAGTTCAACGACGCGGAGCGGGCCTGGGAGTGCCCCTGCCACGGCTCCCGCTTCGGCACGGACGGCGCGGTCCTGCACGGCCCCGCCACGCGTCCCCTGGAACCGCGCGAGATTCCCGGTTCCCCGGACGATCCGAATACCCCGGCCTAGGAGAGGGCGTCGCTTTGGTGGACCTGGTGGACATGGACGTCTTCACCGACCGGCTCGACTACCCGATGTACGTGGTGACAGCGGCCGCCGACGGCGTGCCCGCGGGCTGCCTGGTCGGATTCGGCTCGCAGTGTGCGCTGGATCCGCCTCGCTTCGTGGTGTGGCTCTCCAAGGCGAACCACACCTATCTGGTCGCCCGGGACGCCGCGTATCTCGGGGTGCATCTCCTCCGACGTGATCAGCAGGATCTCGCGCGGCTGTTCGGCGGCGAGTGCGGTGACCGTGTCGACAAGTTCGCCGATGTCCGGTGGGAGCCGCGCACGGGCGGGGCCCCCGTGCTCACCGACTCCTGCGCCTGGTGGGTCGGCAGGATCGAGCGGCACGCCGACTGGGGGGATCACGTGGGCTTCCATCTCACTCCGGTGGAGGCGGGCGCGGACCCGCCGCCGTACGAGGAGCTGATCCGTCTGAGCGACGTCACCGACCTCACCCCCGGCCACCCGGCATGATCCCGGCGGGGCGGTGCGGCAGGACTATCCTGGAGCGTGACACGGACCAACGGCAGCCTGTGCCCTCCGCTGCTGGAGGTGGCCATGGAAGGCGAACGTCCCGGACCGCGCGCCGAGCGTCAGCCGGGCGAGCCCCCGCCGCCCACGCACCGCGCCCATCGCCTGCGCCACCTGCTCACGTACGTCTACACACCGCTCTTCCTGGCCTTGGCCGTGCTCTTCGGGGTGTGGGCGACCCAGTCGGTCAGCGGCGACCCACCCAGCCCCTGGGCGCTGGCGGGCCTGGCGATCCTCTTCTCGGTCCTGGCCCTCCTGGCCCTGGCCGTTCACTCGGCCCTGCACCACCGTCACCGGGACCACACGGGACGGCGGCACTGACACGGGAAGGACAGACATGACCGGCCGGCAGGCTGTGATGCGGGAACTGCTCGAATCGTCCGGACAGACGTACGCGGCCGAGGCGGGCATCCGGCTGGCCGACACTCCCCAGCCGCTCTACCGCACGCTCGTCCTGTCCTGCCTGCTCAGCGCCCGGATTCGGGCATCCGTCGCGGTGGCGAGCACCCGCGCGCTGTACGAGGCAGGGATGCGGGGTCCACGGCAGATGGCCGACGCGTCCTGGCAGCAGCGGGTCGACGCCCTGGGGCGCGGCGGCTACCGGCGCTACGACGAACGGACGGCGACGCAGCTCGGCGACGGCGCCCGGCTGGTCCTCGACGAATGGGGCGGAGACCTGCGCAGGGTGCGCGAGCAGGCCGACGGCGACGCGGCGGCCCTCAAGCGGCTGCTGCGCCGGATGCCGGGCCTCGGCCCGACCGGCGCGGACATCTTCCTGCGCGAGGTCCAGGACGTATGGACCGAGTACGCGCCCTGCTTCGACGCCAAGGTGCTCCAGGGCGCCGAGCGCCTGGGGCTGCCCCGGGACACGTCCGCGCTGCTGCGGCTCGCGGGCGACGAGAAGCCGGGCGTGACGGCCGCGGCACTCGTCCGCGCCGCCCTCGGATCACGGCGCTCCGCGTCCCGCGCCGCTCACCCCTGACAGAGGCAGAAGGGGTATCCCGCCGGGGCGGGGTAGACACGCCAGCCGCGCTCGCCGCCACGGTCGTCGAGGTCAAGGGTCCTCGCCCCCACCGCGAGCACCTCCTCGTGCGCCCGCTCCATGTCGGTGACGGTGAAGTCGAGGTGCAGCTGCTGCGAATCCGACTCGGCCTGCGGCCACTTGGGCGGCCGGTGATCCGGCACGCGCTGAAAGGAGATCCGGGCGCCGCCCGTGGCGTACAGGTCGTACCACTCTTCGTCGTAGCGCCGGATCTCGCCGCCGAGCTGCCTCTTCCGGTGGGTGTACGCGGGCGCGCAGCGAGCCCCCGTCGGTTCGCTGACGGGGGCTCCCTGTCTCAGTGGCTCCGGTTCGCCGCCTCCCGCTGTCGCGAGACCGCGCGCCGTACCGCCTCGTCGATGTCGGGAAGCGCCGTCTCCAGGTCGCTGAAGACCACGTACTCGACCGTCGCCACCGCGTGCAGCCCGCGGACGAGGAACGCGTACTCCTGGCCCTCCTCCAGCAACAGCACGATCGGTTTGTCGAAGGCGCTGGCCCAGCCCATCTCGATGTGCGTGCCGGGAGAGGCGGGAAGCCCGGGGAAGCCCACGAACACGTCGGCCTTCCGGATCTCCTCCTGGTCGAGCGGGGTGCATACGGCGGGCGCCATCAGTTCGGCACCCCACGCCTCACGGCGGTGTGCGTTGTGGACGCTGAACCCGTGCCCCTCGAAATGCTCGATCAAGGAGGCGAAGGGTGCCCGCGTTCCCGACGGCATCTCGCCGGTGGCGGGATCGAGCAGCTGGAGGAAGGGCCCCGCGAGGAACAGGGTGTTGACGCCGAGCTCACCTGCGAGCTCACGGGCGGGAGTCATGGTCATGCGGAGACCTCCTGGTCGGCAGTGGTACGGGGCCATCGGCACAGCATCATCCGGCGGTACAGGGGAGGGAGTTCGTCGAGCAGCTCACGGTCCGTGCCGGCCTCGAAGGTCAGTTGACGGTGCAGCTCGAAGAGCCCGATAACGTCCTGCCAGTAGCGGGGCAGGTCCAGGGCGCGCAGCGCGGCGGGTCCGAGCCGGAGCCGGTTCGCGCGCAGTCGCGCCTCGATCCGCAGCACGTCACACACGTGCGGCCAGTTGTCCCCCGCGGGCATCGTGGGGAACGGTTTTGGGCCGGTGTCGTCCGCGCCCTCCCGCAGGACGCGTTCCACGAGCGGGGCGTCGCTGTCGTACACATGGAGGGAGCCCACCTGGTGGACGTAGCTCCCGACCTCGGCACCCAGCTGCCTGGCGAGCATCTCCAGGAGGAAGGTGAAGGAGAAGACGTCGCTCACCATGCCGCGGTAGGCGTCGTTGGCGCGCATGTAGCCGACGGCGTGCAACCGCCCCTCGCGGAGCATGAACTGCAGGGCGAGGGTGCACGCGACGTCGATGTTGCCCGGTTCGCGCAGCTCGCCCGGGTGGAAGATCTGCACGACCGCGCGTTTGCTGTCGGGGTCGTCCGCCAGGACGTCGATGACGCTGCGCCACTGGTCGAGGCCCGTCCCCCGGTAGTCGAATATGCGGGGTCCGTAGGCGGTGCCGGTCAGGGTGACGCCGTCGGACGAATACCTGCGGATGCTCGGCGCGTAGTGCGCGACAAGGTCGAGGCCTGCCGAACCGGACAGGTACCAGAGGGCTTCGGCGAAGTTGAAGACCAGGTTGGATCTGCGCCCCGGCAGCGCGACGTGCCGCTGGACGGGGTGCCGGACCTGGAATCCGGCGCCCAGTCGCTCACGGGACGGGAAGCCGCGCGGGGAGTTGCGGAACTCGGCGGAGAGATAGGTGCTCCGCAGCTCCGTCAGATAGGCGTCCTCGACGGTTTCATAGGTGCTGTGCACATGACCCCCCGTCAGTCCTTGTAGAAGCACTGGATGTACGCGTCACCCGTGGTGCCGTAGGTGTACTCGGTGGTGTCGTACGCGGTGTACGGGTGGCGCTCCACGTGGATGGTGCGGAAGTGCTGGACGTACTGCCAGCGCAGCTCGGGCTTGGTGCTGAAGAAGGGGATGAACACCCCGCCGGGGCGCAGCGCGCGGACGACCTCGGGCATGGCCCTGCGCCACAGCTCCTCGTCCTTCCACACCTCCATGTCGAGGGCGGGGTCGAAGAACATTCCGTCGATGCTCTCCGACTCCAGCTCGAAGACGCGCTCGAAGAAGTTCCCCCGCTCGATGGAGAGCGTGCCGGGCAGCTTCGGGTGGCTCCGGCGGAACAGGTCCTCGACCTCGCCGAAGAGTTCGAGGACCCGGTGGCTGCGGGTGGCGGGGTTCTCGGCGATGCGCAGGGCGGAGAGGCCGAGACCGAGCCCCACCTCGTAGAAGTCCTTGCCGTGGCGGCAGAGCATGTCGGCGCTGGCCCACATCAGGTCGCGCTCCCAGGCCTGCATGGCCTGTTCGCCGCCGATGCTCAGTGTCACCTCGCCGTCGCGGTCGATGAGCTCGATCTCCGGTGCGGGGGTCTTCTCCATGACAACCGTCCTTCGTCCGGCCGGTGTTCCGTCCGGTAATGGGGGTCGGGTGGGCGGGTGTGGGTGCCGGGGTGTTGGCGGCGCTGTCTCAGTCATGGCCGGGGACGACTCCGAAGTGCCGTCGCGCGGTCGAGACAGCGAGGTCCTGCACGGCGAAAACCGTGAAGTAGTAGGCCTGCGGGGCGGTGTCGGGCGCGAACCGCACCGTGAACACGACGTCCCTGGCACGGTCGTCCGAGGCGCGGACCTTGACCCGTGCCGGTTCCACCGTGGTGTCGTCGCGCAGATAGCTCGGCAGGAACAGACCGAGCCGTACGGGTCCGGGGCGCGCCGCGGTGAGGGAGGCGCGCACTTCGAGCACACCGCCCTGTGCCACCTCGTCGGCGGCGTGGGCGAGCAGCTGGGGCGCTTCGGGGACGCGGAAGGTCACGTCGCCGCAGCGCATGCACACCACGCAGAGCGTGTCGAGGATGTGCGGGAGCAGTCCTCGGCGGACGAACTCCTGGGCGGGGCGGCCGCAGTGACAGACCACTTCGCGGACGTCGGGGTCCAGTGAACTGCGGTCGCCGAAGTGGGCGGGGTAGTTCATGATCTCGTTCTCGGGGTTCTCCGAGACCTGTCCGGCGATCACATGGTCGAGGGACTGGAGGTCCGCCGAGAGGGACGAGCGGATCTCCTCGGGCGACTGGTCGGCGAGGTGGGTGGGCCGGGCCACCAGGAGGTCCACCTTGCGGGCGAGTTTGCCGAGGCGGGGCCGCAGGGGGTGGTTGTGCGGCAGCAGATCCGAGGTGAGCAGCGCGGAGAGCCGGCGGCCGACCGTGAGGACGAGCGGGTCGGGCGCGTGGTCGGAGGGGGGCGGGGGCGCCGGGGTGTCCTCGGGCTGTCCTGGCAGCCCGAAGCGCATGAACGCGGGGTACGGATGGGAGCCCGCCAGGCTGGCGTTGAGGGTGTCCACGGAGTCCGCGCCGGTGGCGGCGGCGAGCATCCAGGCGACGTTCTCGGGCCGGTCGGAGTCGTGCACGGAGACGGCCGAGACGATGGTGCGGGCGGGGCTGTCGAGGGCGTTGAGCAGGAGTTGGTACTTGGGGTCGTAGAGCGCCAGGTCGGCGAGCGGGCCGCTGTTGCAGGCGCTGAGGACCAGCTCCGTCGCCTCAACCTTGTTGAGGGGGACGAGTTTGTCCTCGGGTTTGTAGCAGGGCAGTCCATAGGCGCACCGGGGGGCGAGGACGCCCGGCAGGGCGGTAGCGGACTCGTTGAGGCCGCAGATGGTGAACTCGCCGAGGTTGATGCTGTCGTCCTTGCCGTGGCCCTGGAAGACGACGCGGCGCCACTGGGTGCCGAGGATCTCGGCCTGGATGTCGTGGCGTTCGAAGTCGCGGTCGTCGAAGACCTTGACGCCGGGGAGCCGGGGCGGCCGGTCGGTGTCCGTGAACAGGCCGAGCGCGTCGAGGTCCTCGGGCAGCCGCGCGTACTGCTTGGCGATGTTCCAGGCCACCGATGCCCCGTCGCGGCCGCTCAGCAGGGAGAGGCCGCGCCGGGCGTCGCGGTAGGTGGCCAGGAGCAGCGGGCGCACCGGGTCGAGGTTGAGCCGGGCGTAGGTGCCCACCAGCAGGAGCGTCCCCGGGGGCCGGTCGTGGAAGGTGGCGAGGTCGTCCTCGGTGAGCCACTCGCGGGCGAGCGGCCGGGCCAGGTCCACGACGCCGTCGGCCAGTTCCGGCCGGCCGAGCACGACGCCGTAGTCCAGGGGGGCCGGCCGGCGCACGCCGGAGTAGAGGCGCGATGCCAGTGCCACGCTGTGGACGAGATCGTCCCGGCCGTCGACCGGGACGGGGATCGGCGTCCGGTCGGGTGCGTCAAGGAACTCCCTTACGGCCGGGGCGAGATCGCCGTACTTGACCGGACTGAACAGCGCGGTGTCCGGTCGGGGGTACGGCGGCTCGTGGCTCTGTCGGGAGACGGCAGACTTCATGAAGCGTTACCTCGTGTTCTTACGCTGGCCCTGCGAGGAGTGACGTGTCGGGCGGATGGCGGTTCGGGGTCGGCTGGCCGGGCGAGGGCGGGGCGGCGGGCGGGCCGTCCCCTGCCCCCTCACCGGCCACTCGCGTCGGCGGGTTCGGGGGTGGTGGCCGCGCGGCCCATCAGGCCCCGGCAGGCGAAGGCCACGCAGGCGGCGAGCAGTGACATGCCGAAGGCCGCGGCGAACACGCCCCGCGGGCCTGCCGGTTCCATGAGGAGCCCGCCCGCCTGCTGGCCCAGGGCGTCCCCCACCACCGTGGCCAGGGAGGCCCAGGTGAAGGCCTCCGTGAGTGAACTGCCGTCCGCCAGCAGGCTGACGAGAGACATCTCGCTTGCGGAGACGAGCGCGATGGGCACGCTGCCGACGGCGAGCGCGAGGGCGAGGGTCAGCTGGTCCGTGGCGAGCAGCGGGAGTCCGGTGCCGACGGCGAAGGCGAGCACCAGGCGCGGGAAGCGCAGATGCACCGCGACCTCCGACTGGGAGCGTCCCAGCCATAGGGCTCCCAGGGCGCTGCCGATGCCCCAGCAGGCGTACACCAGGCCGGTGCTGCCCTGTGATCCGTGGTCGTCGACGAAGGCGGGGATGGCCAGCGTCATCAGACCGACGGGCACGCTGCTGAGCGCCATGACGGCGGTCAGCGCGAGCATCGGCGACGACCGCAGGGGGCCGAGGAAGCTGCCGCGACCGGTCTCTTTCCCCGACTCCTTGCCCGCCGCCCGCGCCGCGCCTTCGGTGCCTTCGGGTACTCGCGTGAAGGCGAGACCGATCGCTCCGACGCCGCCGATCACCGAGACCGCCGTCAGGGCGGTCCCGGCGGATCCCGTCAGCATCAGCGCGGCGAGCATCAACGGCGCCCCGATGACCAGGACTTCGGTGAGCAGCGCCTCCCACAGATAGGCGGTCTCGCGTTCGTCGTCGCGCAGCGGGAGGCGCGCCCACAGCGACCGCATGCAGGCGTTCGCCGGAGGCAGTGTGATGCCGGCGAGGACCGCCAGGGCCGGCTGCGCCCAGTCGCCCGGCTCCGTCGTCCACACCAGCGCGGCGAGCGCCGCCGGGTAGCTGACGCCGGTCAGCACCAGGACGGTCCCGCGGCCCCGCCGGTCGATCCGGCGGGCGATGAGCGGGCTGCCGAGTGCCATGCCGACGGTGTAGAGCGCGGAGACCAGACCGGCCTGGGCGTAGCTGCCGCCCTGTTCGCGCACGACGAGCACCATGGCGAGGGACATGAGGTAGACCGGCAGCCTGGAGACCACGCTCCACCAGGCGGGTCCCGCGACCTGGCGGCGGGTGAGCAGGGCGGCGAGACGGCGGGCAAGACCGTTCGGCTTCACTTCCATGGTTCCTGTTCCGTGGTGGCCCGTTGCGGGCGTGGGGGTGCCGGCGCGCGTGGTGCGCCGGTGCGGGGCGGGCCGGTGAGGGTGCGGCTCAGTGCTGGAGCGTTCCGGCCGCCTGCGCCTGGGTGATCACTTCAATCGTGAAGGCGTCGAGCACGCCGCGCATACGCTTTTCCACCTCGGCGATCGAGGCTCCGGTGACGTGGACGTACCCGGACGCGTTGTGCGAGGCGCGGCGTGCTTCCACGAGGTCCCCTTCGCGGTATCTGAGGACGCTCTTGACCACCCCGGGCAGGCGCAGGAGTTCCTCCTCGGGCGTGATCCGGTGCACGGTCCCCGAGCCCGGCAGCGGCAGCAGCAGGTCGCCCGTGCAGCGGCGCCCGGAGTACTCGAGGGCGGGGCGGCGGCCGAGGTAGACGTCCAGCGTGGCGCCGAACACGTCGAAGCCGTAGGCGTACCCGTGGTTGGCGGTTATCTCGCAGCCCGCGAGGCGGACCCCGATCTCGCCCGCGTACACCTCGTCGCCGACGAGGAAGAACTCCATGTGCACGTATCCGTGGTCGATGCCCATGCCGGTGGCGATCCGCTGGAGCATGCCGCGCAGGTCGAACGGCGGCCCTTCGTCGGTGGCGACGCTGATGTTGGCGTTCATCGCGCCGTCGACGATGTCCAGCGGGCGGCACGGCATCGCGCTCGGCCACGCGTCGAGGACCTCGCCCCTGTGGATGAGCGCGCACACCTCCCACTCCGTGCCGCCCAGATGCTCCTCGACCAGCCAGGACCGGCTCTCCAGAGCCACGTCGGCCAGCTGCTCGGGGCCGGTGAGCCGGAAGGTGTCGACGCAGGCGAAGGAGTCCACCGGCTTCAGTACGACGGGCCAGCCGCACCCCGCGGCGAACTGCTCGATCTCGTCCGCCGTGGAGACCCGCGCGTACCGGGCGGTGCGCAGGCCCAGCTCGCGGAACCTGTCCTTCATGGCCGCCTTGTCGCGCACCCACCGCACCTGGGTCTGCCTCAGGTGCGGCAGACCCACCAGGGAGGCGAAGCGCTGGGCGATGTCCTGGCGCGGCTCGGAGGGGTTGCAGAACCGCGTGGGCGGCGCGGGCAGTTCCGCGGCCCAGGCGCGGTAGCGGGCCGCCTCGTCCTCCAGGGGCAGCCGTTCGTTCACCCAGAACGCGGGCAGGTGCGCGGTCTGCCGCAGGTACGCGTCGCTGAGGTCCTGCCGTGCGGAGGCGAACCGCAGCAGGACGAGGCGGCCGGGCAGGGCGTCCACCGCGTACCGGGTGAAGGTGGAGGCGCGGTCGTCCGCCATCAGAAGCACCGGCGGCGTGTTCACACGGTCTCCCATGCCTGCCGGACCGACTTGACCGCGAGGACCTGTTCGGCTTCGGAGAGCTCCGGTGAGAGGGGCACGCACAGGGTGCGGTCGAGGAGGTCCCGGGTGCGGGCGAATCCGTCACGGCTGAGGGCGAGCGGCTGGTCGGGGGCGAGGTTCCAGGGGAAGCCGTCGGCGTAGAGCGAGCGCCGCCCGGCGACCACGGGGTGGTCGGGCAACAGGTATTTGTTGAGCGTCCAGTTGGCGATGCCCCGCTCGGTGAGGGCGGTCACGGCGGCGTCGCGCAGCTCCCGGCTCTCGCAGCGGAACCGGAGACTGATCTTCACGTCGCCGGCCGCCCGGGGCAGGATGTCGAGGCCGGCCCGGTCGGGCAGTCCCTCCATGGCGATGGCGTGGTGGCGTTCCAGACCGGAGAGCACCTCGTCGAGATGGCGGAACTGCTGGTACTGGATCGCCGCGACCTCTTCGCTGGTGACCAGGTTCTCGCCGTAGTAGGCGTCCTCGTTCCAGGTGGGGTAGCGGCCGGGCACCCGCGCGGAGCCGTGGTCGTGATAGCAGCGCATGGTCTCGTACGCGGCCGGGTCGTTGGTGACGAGGAGGCCGCCCTCGCCCGAGGTCAGCACCTTGTTGTGGTGGAAGCTGAAGGTGCCCGCGTAGCCACGGGTGCCGGTGTGCCGCCCGTCGGGGAAGGTGGCGCCGAGTGCCTGCGCGCTGTCCTCGATGACGTACGGGACGCCCTCCGGCAGGGGCGCGACGGTGCCCTCCATGTGGGCGACGATGGCCCGTTGGGCGCCGTCCGGGATCAGCGAGGTGTCCATGGAGAGTGATTCGTCGACGTCCACCAGGACCGGGATGAGTCCGCTGGACAGGACGGCGCCCGCCACGGCGATGAACGTGACCGCGGGTATGTGGACGACGTCACCGACGCTCGGGCGGGTGGACACCAGGGCGAGCCGCAGCGCCTCGGTGCAGTTGTGCACCGCGAGCACATGGCCCGCGCCGAGCCGCTCCCCGACCCGCTGTTCGAGACGCGAGGCGACGCTCTCGGTCTCCGTCTGGTAGCGGAAAAGGACCCCCTGCTCGATCGCGGCACGCAGCTCGTGCATGTCCGGCCAGTCGAGGTAGTTGGCGCCGTACGGGAGGAACCTTAATCCGAGCCGTTTGTCGAGGGTCATGTCGCGTCAGCCTCCGTGATCGGGTGCACCGAGGAGTCGACCACCATCTCCTGGCCTCGGTAGTTGCGGAGCAGCAGGCCTTCGGGGATGGGGGTGAAGTAGGGCTGGGCGATGGGAATCTTGCCGATTTTCGTCGTCAGTACGTACTGCGGTACGCCGAAGCCGGTGATGTGTCCCTGCAGGCCCTCCATGATTTCCCAGCCCTTCTCGATGGAGGTCATGAAGTGGGACACGCCGGTGACGTTGTCGCAGTGGTAGAGGTAGTAGGGCCTGACCCTGATGCGCAACAGCTCGGTCATCAGCGTGCGCATCGTCGTGACGTCGTCGTTGACCCCGCGGAGCAGCACGGTCTGGTTCCCCACCGGGATGCCGTGGCGCAGCAGCCGGTCGACCGCGGCGGCGGACTCGGGGGTGATCTCTTTCGGATGGTTGAAGTGCGTGTTCAGCCAGACCGGGTGGTAGCGCGAGAGCATCTCGCAGAACTCGTCCGTGACGCGCTGGGGCAGCAGGACCGGGAAGCGGCTGCCGATACGGATGATCTCCACGCTGGGGATCGCCCGCAGACCGGAGATGATCTCTTCCAGTTTGCCGTCGCGGTACGAGAGCGGGTCGCCGCCGGTGAGCAGCACGTCCCGGATCTCGGGGTGTTCGGCGATGTAGCGCAGGTCCTCGTCGAAGGACTCGCCCTCGTCGTCCCGGAAGTAGCTGCCGTCGACGTCGGTGGTGTGGAACTTTCGGGTGCAGTGCCTGCAGTAGACCGGGCAGGCCTCGGTGATCAGCATGATCACGCGGTCCGGGTACTTGTGCACCACGCGGTTGGTCTTGCGGTAGAACATGTCGCCGACGGGGTCGACCTCGGCGCCGCTGAACTCGGCGAGTTCACCGAGTGCGGGGACGGCCTGCTGCCGGATCGGGCAGGTGGGGTCGTCCGGGTCCATCAGGGACGCGTAGTAGGGGGTGACGCTCCAGCGGTACTTGCCCGCCGACTTTTCGATGGCCTGTTCCTCGTCGGGGGTGAGGTTGATCCACTGCCGTGCCTTGTCGACGTTGGTGACACGCTTGCGCATGTGCCAGCGCCAGTCGTTCCACTCCGCTTCGGTGATCTCCGGCCGGTCCGGAACGGGGTGGCGGTCCGCGTCTGTGGCTCCAGGAGTGCGGGACATGGTGTCTCCAGGTTCAGCGGGGGGGGTGGGTGACCTGTCACAAGGGTGCGAGGGAGAGCTGGCGCAGGGTTCGAGCGACGCGCTGTGCGCCCCGCAGGTCGTCCGCGGCGGGGTCGAGCGCGGACCACGGGTCGGGTGCGCCCGCCTGCCCCGCGGCCCAGAGGGCCGGATCGCGCGGATCGGTGGCCACCGGGACCGGCACCACCTGGGTGACCCGGTCGGCCAGGTCACGCTGCCCGTCGCCGAGCGGTGGCAGGAAGGCGAGCGGCGCGCCCCGGGCCTGGGTGAGCGCCACCGCGCCCAGGGTGGGGGTGGCAAGGAGCAGTTCGGTGCCCGCGTGCAGGGCGTCGATGTCGGTGTCGGCGGCGCGTCGGACCCGTACGCCCTCCAGGGCTTGAAGCGTGTCGCGCACGCTCTCGACGCGGGTGTCGCAGACCACCTCGCAGCGCTGTGTGCGGCGCACCGCCTCGGCGGCGAGCTGCCGGAGCGGCCCGGAAACGAAGGCGTCCGCCTCCCCCGCCGGGACGTCCCAGAAGGAGATCAGGAGCAGGCTGCCGCTGCGTCGGCGCCCGCGAGCCGTCCGTGCGGGCGCGAGCAGCCCGGTGGTGCGGGCGCCGCCGGGTGTCGCGGGCCACGGCCCCGGGAGCCAGCCGGGGCGGTGCACGCGGTGCAGTGCTCCCTCGGCCACGGGGTCGATGGCGGCCCGGTGCCCCGAGGACAGCCGCACGAGCGGCACCCCCAGGCCGAGGAGGCGGCGGGTGGCGGCCTCGTCGTCGCAGACCAGCGCCACGTCCGGCGGCGGCCCGCCGTCACCGGGCCCGCCCTCGCCCTCGTACTGCGCGAGTTCGGCCAGGTGCGCGGCGATGCGCCGTCCGGCGAGCAGCGAGTCGAGTTCCTCGTCCCGCGACACCAGGAGCACCCTGCGGCTCAGTACTGCCATGGTGCCGCCGTCCCGAGCCGGGCGACGTCGTCGCTGTAGCCGGCGGCCGTGGTGGAGCAGCCGCCGCACATGTCGGGCCCCCGTTCGCGGAAGAAGTCCGCGTGGGTCCGGAAGACGGGCGTGTCCAGGTGGATGGCGCCGCCTTCGCGCAGCGGCGCGCCGCCCAGGTCCTCCCCTTCCCGGTGCGGGAGGCAGCTGCAGGCGTACATGCGCCCGTACTTGCCGTCGATGTAGATGACGTCGTCCACGACATGGCACAGGGGTGCCGAGGCCCTCGGGGTCAGTGACTCCGAGAAGTAGCGCTCCCGCTCCTCGCGGGTGTCCCCGTAGAAGCGCTTGCCGAGCGGCACGAGGAGGGTGCCGGGATCGGCGTCGTAGATCGGGTCGCAGACCGCGCGCACATGGTCGGGGTCGGGGTAGGTGATGGAGCGCTCCAGCTTCAGGGCGGAGAGCTCCCACTGTTTGACGCCCGCCTCGGTGAGGACCTTCTGCAGGTCCGGCATCTCGGTGTAGTTGTGCGGCCCGACCACGGTGTTGACGCGGGGCAGGACACCGAGGGCCGCGGCGTCGCGCAGCCCCCGCAGGCCGTTGTCGAACATGCCGGGGGAACGCCGGTAGACGTCGTGCGTGGCGGCGGATCCGCCGTCGAGGCTGACGATCACCTGGGCGAGACCCGCCTCGGCGAGGCGCGCGGCCTTCTTCGGCAGCATCATGCCGTTGGTGATCATGGACATCTTCATGCCGGCGTCCGTGCCCGCACGCACCAGTTCGACGACGTCCTGGTGCATGAGCGGTTCGCCGCCGGTGAACCGTACGTAGGCCACTCCGGCGTCACGGGCCTTGGGCAGCAGCTCGTTGAAGTCGTCGAGCGAGAAGCGGAACGTGTCGCGGGAGAGCGCGAACTCGCACATGAAGCAGTCCGCGTTGCAGGCTTCCAGGATCCTGATGAAGAGATAGCGCTGACGCTCAGTCATGTACGTCGATGCCTTCCTGGAAGGTACGCGGAGCCCGGGGCCCGGCGGAGCCGGCCAGCGGCTCCCCGTCGAGCACGTCGAGCAGGATCCCGGCCACCTGTGCGGCGCCGCCGGTGCCGACCCGGGCGGCGAGGCCGCCCCACTCGGCGCCGGCCGACGCGCGCCGCAGCGCCTGGAACACGCCGTCGCGTACGGCGGCCACCGAGCGCGACAGGTTGTGTTCCTTGGCAGCGGCGGTGATCCCCCCGTAGATGACCTGAAGTGCCGCTTCCTCGCCCTGCGACCGGCGGGCCAGGGCCTCGTCCTCGGCGAAGACCGCCGGCGGCCAGACGACTCTGACGTCGGCCAGCACGGCCCGGCTGTGGAAGCGGCCGTTGAAGATCTGGCTGAGGTTCTGCGGCGGCAGGCAGACCGTGGGCACCGAGAGGCTGCCCGCTTCGAGCAGGGTGGTCAGACCCGGCGAGGTGAGCAGCAGATCGCAGGTGTCGAGCCGGTGGAGGAACTCACCGTGCGACAGCGGTCCCGCCGTGATGTCGAGGTCCGCGTCGCTGGCCGCGCAGAGCCGCGCGGCCAGAGCCGCGGGCAGGTTGCCCGCCACGTGCACCTCGCGGACCCCGTACGTAGCGAGGGCCTCGAACACCGCGGGCACCACGATCTCCGGGTAGCGCGTCCAGTCGGCCAGGTCGGGGGCGCGCAGGCCACCGAGGTTCAGCAGCGCGCGCCGGAAGGGCTCCGGACGGCTCCGCCGGGGCTCCGCGGGGCCGGCCGGTGACACGGGCGGGGCGCCGATCACGGCTTCGACCCAGCGCAGTTCGCGTACGGAGCCGAGTACGCCGAGGCACTCCTGCGGTAATTCGACGCACTGCTGCGCGCAGTAGACGGAGACCTCCAGCGGGAGTTCGGGCAGGTCTCCCTCGGTCCACAGGAACGGCAGGCTGTCCACGAACACGGTCGGCACACCCGCCGTCTCCAGGGCCACGGCCGCCGGGCCGTCGAGCACGACGACGGCCGCGTCGATCCGCTCCGCCTCCACGACCTTCGCCACGGCGTCGGCGCACTCCTTCGCGGGAGCCCCGGCCGGCAGGTCGTACCAGCGGTCGATCGCGTGGTGGTCCAGCAGCGGCCGTCCGAGGCCGGACGCGAGGCCGACGAACCTCAGCGGGCGCGGGGAGCGTTCGCGCAGCGCGGCAAGGACGGCGCTCAGCTTGCCCGAGCTTCCCCAGCCGAACTCGGAGCCCGCGACGGCGACGGTGGCCGGTCCGGGGCCGGCGGTCGCGGCGGGTGTGCCCGGGGCGGGGACGGGTTTCTCCCGGTCGTCTCGCGGTGACGGGGGACGTACACCATGCATCGTTCTGTCCAACTCCCTTGCTGGGGCCGGGGTGTGGCCCCGATCGGGTGACTGCGGGGAGGGAAGTCACGTCGGGATGAAGGTGCATTCGAGCCGCGCCGCGGCGATCGACCGCGGCAGGATCGGGCGGGTCCTCGCAAGGACCACGGACAGGCTGCGGGCAGGCTCTGGTGGAGCGAACCCTGCAGGAGAGGGAGCCCCTCCGCTTCCCACACGATCACCCCTGCCCCCCGGCGGCGCAAAGGCCGCCCGGTCACCTTCTGGCCATCGGAAAGTAATTGCTAACCGATCGCAATAAGACGCCCGCGCGCCTCGCCCCGGCTCACCCGAATGACACACTCCGAGCCCCGGCACCCCTAGGGCACACCGACCGGACACGTGGCCACGGAGGGAGCCGGGACCCTCTCCAACAAGCCGTTTCGGGGTCCGGAGACCCACAGAAGTACGCCCCGCAACAACGGCCGAAAGAGGCCACTGGCACATGCCCCGGTCCGGCCGCTCCAGCACCGTGATCCACTGGCCGACGGGCACCTTCGTACGAGGTTCGCGCATCCTGACGGCACTGCCTTGATACTGGCCTCGGGACCGCGGATCCCAGCGGCGCCCAGCCTTGCCGATGTCACCAGGAGGTACCCGTGAAGATGCTGATCAACGTCGCGGAGACGGTCGTAGCGGACGCGCTGCGGGGCATGGCGGCCGCGCATCCCGAGCTGACGGTCGACGTCGAGAACCGCGTGATCGTACGCAGGGACGCCCCGGTCGACGGGAAGGTCGCCCTCGTCTCCGGCGGGGGATCCGGCCATGAGCCGCTGCACGGCGGATTCGTGGGTCCCGGCATGTTGTCGGCGGCCTGCCCCGGTGAGGTGTTCACCTCGCCCGTGCCGGACCAGATGGTGCGTGCGGCGGCCGCCGTGGACAGCGGTGCGGGGGTGCTGTTCATCGTGAAGAACTACACGGGGGACGTCCTCAACTTCGACATGGCCGCCGAGCTCGCCGAGGACGAGGGAATCCAGGTCGCCAAGGTGCTCGTCAACGACGATGTGGCCGTCACCGACAGCCTGTACACGGCGGGACGGCGCGGCACCGGCGCGACGCTCTATGTGGAGAAGATCGCCGGGGCCGCGGCCGAGGAGGGCATGCCGCTGGAGCGGGTCGAGGCGATCGCGCGGCAGGTGAACGAGAACGCGCGGAGCTTCGGGGTCGCCCTGAGCGCCTGCTCCACGCCCGCCAAGGGCAGCCCCACCTTCGATCTGCCGTCCGGCGAGCTGGAGTTGGGCGTCGGCATCCACGGGGAGCCCGGACGTGAGCGGCGCCCGATGATGACGTCGAGCGAGATCGCGGCGTACGCCGTGGACGTGGTGCTCGAAGACCTCGCCCCCCGGAACCCCGTGCTCGTGCTCGTCAACGGCATGGGGGCCACTCCCCTCCTGGAGCTGTACGGCTTCAATGCCGAGGTCCAGCGGGTTCTCACCGAGCGCGGCGTCGTCGTGGCGCACACGCTGGTCGGCAACTACGTGACCTCGCTGGACATGGCGGGGGCCTCCGTCACCCTGTGTCAGGTCGACGAGGAGCTGCTGCGGCTCTGGAACGCCCCGGTGCGTACCGCGGGGCTCCGCTGGGGTATCTGATCTTTGTCAGGCCCCCACCCTCACCACGTACCACTCGCGTCACTTTTCCAACTGTTCTACCGCGCAAGGAGTTTCCGTGCTCGATGCCGCATTCTTCCGTCAGTGGCTGACCTCGGCCGCCGCACTCGTGAACCGGGAGGCGCAGCGGCTCACCGAGCTGGACTCGCCGATCGGGGACGCCGACCACGGCAGCAATCTGCAGCGCGGGTTCGCCGCCGTGGTGACCACGCTGGAGAAAGACGCTCCCGCCACGCCGGGGGCCGTGCTCACCCTCGCGGGGCGGCAGCTCATCTCCACCGTGGGGGGTGCCTCGGGGCCGCTCTACGGGACGCTGCTCCGGCGTACCGGCAAGGCGCTCGGTGACGCCGCCGAGGTCAGCGAGCAGGAGTTCGCCGACGCGCTGCGCACCGGCGTCGACGCCGTCAGCGCGCTCGGCGGTGCGGCGCCCGGCGACAAGACCATGCTGGACGCCCTCGTCCCCGCGGTCGACGCGCTCGCGGAGTCGTTCGACGCGGCGCGCGCCGCCGCCGGCGAAGGCGCCCTGGCCACGACGCCTCTGCAGGCACGCAAGGGGCGGGCCAGTTATCTGGGCGAGCGCAGCATCGGTCACCAGGACCCCGGGGCGACCTCGTCGGCGCTCCTCTTCGACGCGCTCGCGCAGACCGCGGAGGCCCGCCGTGACTGAAGAGAAGCTGGTCGGCATCGTTCTCGTCTCGCACAGCGGCCCCGTCGCCGAATCCGTCGCCGCCCTCGCCGTGGGGCTCGCGGGCGGCGGGACGACCGCGCCCGTGGCCGCCGCGGGCGGCACCGAGGACGGTGGCCTGGGCACGAGCTCGGAGCTCGTCGCCGCGGCCGCCGCGAAGGTGGACGGCGGTGCGGGCATCGCGATCCTCACCGACCTGGGCAGCGCGGTCCTGACCGTGAAGGCCCTGATCGCCGAGGGCGACGAACTCCCGGAGGGCGCCCGCCTGGTGGACGCGCCCTTCGTGGAGGGCGCGGTCGCGGCGGTGGTGGCCGCGTCCGCGGGCGCCGACATCGCGGCGGTGGAGGCCGCGGCGGCGGAAGCGTACTCCTACCGGAAGGTGTGAGAGCGGCCGGTTCCGGCGGTCAGTTCTGCCGGAGGAACTGCCGGGCCAGCGCGTCACCTCGGGTGACCGCGGCCCGGTGGTTCTCGATGGGGGACGCCTTGGGGCCGTTGAAGACGATGTAGGTGACACCCGCGGCGGTGCCGCCGGACCTGGGGTCGGGGCTGATGCCGAGCGACTTCGCCGCCGCGTACGACGCCTCGCCGATGAGTTCGGTGGGCCCGGTGTCGCCGACGACGGCATACAGGACCTTGCCCTGGTAGATCACGGCGGCCACCGAGCCGCCCGTGATGCCGTGCTTCGCGTGGCTCCAGCGGCGGCTCGGGCCCGGCACGACGACGTACGGGAGGCGTTCCGCGCTCAGCTGGCGGCCGTTGGACTCCTGGAACGCGGTGGCGTCGAGGAACAGCGGGTCCGTGCGCCGGTTGCAGGCCCTGCCCGGCCGGCCGTCGCAGTCGATGTCCATGTCGGCCTTCCAGAACACCGCGCCCCGCTTGCCGCAGACGGGGATGTTCGCGCGGGCTCCGTCGTCCGTACGGCACTTGCCGCGCGAGACCTGTGCACAGGCTCCGGTCTTGGCGAGGAGTGCGGCAGCGGACACGGACCCCTCCTGGACGGCCGCCGAAACTGAACTCCCGTTGAGCCGGGCCGGCTTCCCGCCTGGTTCACTCTCCTGCGGGTATGCCGTGGCGGGCAGGCACACGGGGGCGAGCAGGGCGGCTCCGGCGGCGACGGCGAGCGCCGCGGTTCTGGTGCGCACGAGAAAAAGACCTTCCCTCAGGGGTAACTGACGGCCGGTCGGCCGGGTGGCGGCCGACGGCCTGAAGCACGTGACCAGACATCCCAAGCTGCCCCGGGTCCTACACCTCGGCTCCGTTCGAGGTCCGGACGGCGCACGTCGCACCCTGCGGTCCGCACGCGCACCTCTTGATGTGCACCCGACACCTGTGTCAAATAGGTCCGGACCAATGCCGCCCGAACGGAAGGCACGCCCGTGCGACGGACCCCCCACCTGTCTGCCCTCCTGGCCGTCACCGCCTGCGCCCTCACCGCCTGCGCGTGGGGCGGGGACCAGGACACGAAGGACGTGCGGCCCCCGGCCGCCCCCAGAGGCCTCACGGTCCAGGCGGGCAGCGCCACAACCGCCCACGTCATGTGGAACCGGGCGACGGACGACACCGGAGTCACCGGCTACGACGTGTACCGGGGCGCCACCCGGGTCAAGCGCGTGCCTGGCGACAAGCACATGGTCGACGTCGTCGGCCTGAGGCCGTCCACCACCTACACCTTCACGGTCCGCGCCCGCGACGCCGAGGGGAACGTCGGTCCGGCCGGCAAGAAGCTGACGGTCACCACGCCCGCCGCGGCCACCGCCGACCGCAGGCCGCCCTCCCGGCCCGGCTCACCGCGGGGCACGGTCGAGGGGAGCCGGGCGGTGACGCTGTCCTGGGGAGCCTCGAAGGACGACCAGGGCGTCGCGTCGTACGAGATCTACCAGGGCACGTCGAAGATCCACAGCGTGGCCGGGGGCGAGCACCGGACCCTCGTCACGGGGCTGCGGCCGGGCACGGACTACCGCTTCACCGTCAAGGCGCTCGACGCGGCCGACAACGCCTCCCCCGCGAGCCGCCCCGTCCGCCTCACCACCGCGGCGGGCCGGGACGACGGGCGGGGCACGGCGCCGACGGACTTCCGCGCGAAGACCCGCCGGGCCGACGGGGCGTACTACATCGACCTGGCATGGACGCCGCCGGACACCGGCGGCGCGGTGGCGGAGTATCAGATCCACCTCGACGGGAAGAACGCCACCTCGCTGGTGTTCGGCGGCACGGCGCCCCGCAAGAAGGCCACGCACAGCTTCTACGTGGGCAGGGAACCGGGCGACACCCACCGCGTGAAGCTCCGGGCCAAGCTCCCCGACGGGACGTGGGGCGGCTACTCCCCCGAGCGGACGGTCACCACCGGCCGATGACCTTGACACCGGGTCAGCTGTCGGCCGTACGAAGGATTCCGTCACCTGCCCGGTGGCTGTCCGCATGCGGCATAGGCGAACGGCACGTTGGCTCGTCGTCAGGTAGCACGGGCGCTTCCCTACCCTCGGCGGCGCACGGGACGTACCGCCTCCCGTGCCACCGGAGGGCAGACTCATGCGCACCACCCAGATATTCGTCCGCACCGGCCTGACCATCGCCGCCGCGGCTGCGCTTCCGCTGGCACTGACCGCTCCGTCGGCGTTCGCCGCCGCAGGAGGGATCACGGTGACCGCCACGGGATCGACGGTCACGGTGACCACGGCCGCCTGCCCCGACGGAGGCAACGCCGCGCTGTTGAGCAACGGCGAGGCGAGCTTCGCCCAGGGCAAGCAGATGGAACTGACAGGCGGCAGCGCCTCCTGGCAGAACGTCAGCACCGGCGTCCATACGGTGGCCGTGATCTGCGAGGACGGCACGACGGCCGGCTCGCAGTCGGTCACCGTCGGGGCATCACCGACCACCTCGTCCACGAGGGCGCCCGCGCGCGGCGTCAGAGGTGGTCTCGGCGGCGGCAGCGAGGACTACGGCACGACCGCCCTCGTCGCGGGCGGAGCCCTCGTGGCCCTGGCCGCGGGCGGTGGCGGCGCCTGGTACCTGCGTCGCCGGGGCGTGCGGCACCGGCTCTGAATCCAGGGCCACGAAGGCGGCTGCCGCCGGCCTTGACTCACGTCGGGGCCGGCGGCAGCCGTCGTGCGCGCCCGGGGCCGTGTCAGGCCTCCGGCGCCCCGAGGTCCTCCAGCGTCCGCTCGAGCCACCGCGTCCAGAACGTCTCCAGGTCGATCCCGGCCCGCAGCACCACATGCCTCAGCCGGTCCTCCACCGCGTCCTTGCCCGGCGGGAAGTCCCGGCTCTCGATCTCCTCGTACTCGGCCAACTGCTGCCGGTGCAGGGTGAGATGGCGGCGCAGGTCCGCCTCGATGCCGTCCGTGCCGACGACCGCCGCGGCCCGCAGGCGCAGCAGGAGCGTGTCCCGCAGCGGCTTGGGGTCCTGGCTCGCGGCCGTCCAGCGGGCCAGCTCGGCGCGGCCCGCGGGCAGGACCTCGTACTCCTTCTTCTGCCCGCGGGTCGCCTGCTGCTGCTCCAGGGCGCGGATGGCGCCGTCCCGCTCCAGTTTCCCCAGCTCACGGTAGATCTGCTGGTGCGTGGCCGACCAGAAGTAGCCGATCGACTTGTCGAACCTGCGGGTCAGCTCGAGCCCCGACGAGGGCTTCTCTAGCAGAGCGGTGAGGATCGCGTGCGGGAGTGACATGGCGGCCATCCTAGGTACGGCGTCCGGAGCGGGCGCCCTGGGTCACAGGGCCGCGGCCAGCTCCGTGCCCTGCTTGATGGCCCGCTTGGCGTCCAGCTCGGCCGCCACGTCCGCGCCCCCGATGAGGTGCGCGCTGTGCCCGCCGGCCAGCAGCTCCTCGTACAGGTCGCGGCGCGGGTCCTGGCCCGAGCAGAGGACGACCGTGTCGACGGGGATGACCGTGGACTGTCCGTCGACCGTGATGTGCAGGCCCGCGTCGTCGATGAGGTCGTAGCTCGCGCCGGGGACCATGGTGACGCCGCGGTGGCGCAGCTCGGTGCGGTGGATCCAGCCCGTGGTCTTGCCGAGGCCCTGGCCGACCTTGGACGTCTTGCGCTGCAGGAGGTGCACGGAGCGCGGCGGGGTGGGACGGTCGGGCGCGGTCAGGCCGCCGCGGTCCTTGTAGTCCATGTCGACGCCCCACTGACGGAAGTACGTCGCCGGGTCGAGGCTCGCCTTGTCGCCGCTGTCGGTGAGGTACTCGGCGACGTCGAAGCCGATGCCGCCCGCGCCGATGATCGCGACCCGCTCCCCTACCGGCGCGCTGTCGCGCAGCACGTCGAGGTAGCCGACCACGCTGGGGTGGTCGATGCCGGGAATCTCGGGGGTACGGGGGCTGACGCCGGTGGCGACGACCACTTCGTCGTACGCGGCCTTCGCGAGCTCTTGCGCCGTGGCCCGGGTGTTCAACTGGACGTCCACGCCGTGCAGTTCGAGCTGGGTGCGGAAGTAGCGCAGGGTCTCGTCGAACTCTTCCTTGCCGGGCACCTTGCGGGCGACGTTGAGCTGGCCGCCGATCTCGGACGCCGCGTCGATGAGCGTGACGTCGTGGCCGCGCTCGGCCGCCGACACCGCGAAGGCGAGCCCGGCCGGACCCGCGCCGACGACGGCGACACGCTTCTTGGTGCGGGTCGGCGCGAGGACGAGCTCGGTCTCGTGGCAGGCGCGCGGGTTCACCAGGCAGGAGGTGATCTGCAGGTTGAAGGTGTGGTCCAGGCAGGCCTGGTTGCAGCCGATGCAGGTGTTGATGGCGTCGGACTGCTCGGCCTGCGCCTTGGCGACGAAGTCCGGGTCGGCGAGGAGCGGGCGGGCCAGGGACACCATGTCGGCGGCGCCGTCGGCGAGCAACTGCTCGGCGATCTCGGGGGTGTTGATGCGGTTGGTGGTGACGAGCGGCACGGAGACCTTGCCCATCACCTTCTTGGTGACGAAGGTGTACGCGCCGCGCGGCACCGATGTCGCGATGGTGGGGATGCGTGCCTCGTGCCAGCCGATGCCGGTGTTGATGATCGTGGCGCCCGCGGCCTCGATCTCCTTGGCGAGGTGGACGACCTCTTCGAGGGTCGAGCCGCCGGGGACGAGGTCCAGCATGGAGAGGCGGTAGATGAGGATGAAGTCGGCGCCGACCCGCTCGCGTATGCGGCGGACGATCTCGACGGGGAAGCGGATGCGGTTCTCGTAGGCGCCGCCCCAGCGGTCCTCGCGCTGGTTGGTGGGGGCCGCGATGAACTCGTTGATCAAATAGCCCTCGGAGCCCATGACTTCGACGCCGTCGTAGCCCGCGAGCTTGGCCAGCTCGGCGGCGCGCACGAAGTCCTCGATGGTCTGCTCGACCTCGTCGTCCGTGAGGGCGCGGGGCACGAAGGGGCTGATCGGCGCCTTGATGGCGCTCGGCGCGACGAGGCCCTCATGGTAGGCGTACCGCCCGAAGTGCAGGATCTGCATGGCGATCTTGCCGCCCGCGGCGTGCACGGCCGCGGTGACCCCGGCGTGCTTCTCCGCCTCCGCCTCGGTGGTCAGCTTGGCGCCGCCGCCCCAGGGGCGGCCGAGCTCGTTCGGGGCGATGCCGCCGGTGACGATGAGGCCGACACCGCCGCGCGCACGGGTCGCGTAGAACTCCGCCATCCGCTCGAAACCGTTCGGCGCCTCTTCCAGGCCCACGTGCATGGATCCCATGAGGACCCGGTTGGGCAGGGTGGTGAAGCCCAGGTCGAGCGGGTTCAGCAGGTTCGGGTAGCGGCTCATGCGGGCCCTCCGTACGCGATGGTCGTCAGGACTGTTGTAGACGACGCCCCACACCTTGTGCAACTAGTTGCATAAAGAGTGAGAGGCAGGCCACGTGACCCCTCCGTGCCCGCTATGCCGCTTTCGCCGGAAGATTCACGGTGCGCAACAGGGGATTGACCATTCAACGAGGCACTCCTACGCTCCCCTCACCCCCGCAGGTATATCGATTAACCTCTGGTCGTCATCGCCCTGGTTGGAGACATCCCGCTGTGCGCTCAACGATGAGTCGGCGCGGCTTCCTCGCCGCAGGTTCCGGCCTGGCCGCCGCCACCGCCCTGCCCGCCCTCGCCGGCTGTTCCACGCTGGCGTCGGCGGATTCCGATCCCGACACGCTCGTGGTGCACAGCCAGCTCGGCACCACCGCGCCGGGCTCACCCACGTACCTGTCCGCCCTGAACACCTTCCGGGACGAGAACCCGGGCCTCAAGGTGAAGAACCTCGTCAACGGCGACGACCTCGCGCAGGTCTACGAGACCTCACGGCTTGCCCGCAAGGAGCCGGACGTCGTCATGGTGAACCTTTACGACAAGACGCTGGCCTGGACCGACGTCGGGGCCACCGTCGACGTCAAGGGGTACATGGACGACTGGGGGCTGCGAAAGCGCGTCCTGCCCGTCGCCCTCGACGCCTGGACCGACGGCAAGGGCCGCCTGCGGGCCTTCCCGTACTTCGCCACCAACTGGCCGGTCGCCTACAACACCGCACTGCTCGACGAGGCCGGTGTCGACAAGATCCCCACCACCGGCGACCAGCTGATCTCCGCCGCCCGCAAGCTCCGGGCCAAGGGCATCGCGCCGGTGACCGTCGGCGGCAACGACTGGACGGGCCAGAAGCTCCTCGCCCAGATCATCCAGACCTTCCTCTCCCCCGGCGAGGCACGGAAGGTCTTCACCACCGGGGACTTCAGCGGCAGCCGGGGCGCCCGCGAGGGCATCGAGTACTTCGCCGCCCTGCGGGACGCGGGTGTCTTCGCCGACAAGGCGCAGGGCCTGACCTCGGACACGATGACGACGCAGTTCAACACGCGGGCCGCCGCGATCGAGTCCGCGATGTCCTCGGCGCTCGCCAAGGTCCCGGAGAAGGTCGCCCGGCATACCGAGGTCGGTGGCTGGCCGCTCGCGCCGGACGCCGCGCACGACAAGCCGACCATCCTGCGGACGTACACCCTCATCGGTTTCTGGATCAGCCCGAACGGCACGAAGAAGCTGGACGCCGTCGAGAGGTTCCTGCGCTTCATGTACCACCCGGACACCGTCGCGCGCTTCATCAAGGAGAGCGGCCGCGACATGGCCCTGCGCTCCGACACCCTCAGCACGGACTTCCCGCTGGTCGCCGCGGCGCAGCAGCTCGGCACCGATGTCAGCCAGGCCCTGCTGCCCGATCTGTACGTGCCGCCGGCCGCGACGCAGCCGCTGATCACCGCGACCAGCACGGCCTTCACCCGTGGCACGAGCCCCGCCAAGGTGCGCTCCGTGCTCGAAGCCGCGTACCGCACCGCATGAGCCGCCCGCCCGAGCCGCCCGAGCCTTCTGGGAGTCACCCGAGATGACGACGCCGACGATGTCGACGAACGTGCCGCCGGGCGGGACCGAGGTCCGCCCCGCACCGTCGAAGCCCCCCGTCCGCCAGCGCCGCCAGGAAGGCGGCACGATCCTCGCCGTCCCTGCCCTGGTCTGGTACCTGGTCTTCATGGTCGGCCCGATGATCGCGATCTTCGTGATCGCGGCCCTGCACTGGCCGGGCATGCTCCAGCCGGTGTCGTTCGCCGGGTTCGACAACGTCCGTACGGTCTTCGGCGACCCGGTGTTCTGGGACGCCGTGCGCAATACGGCGGTCCAGCTCGCCGTCGCACTGCCGATCATGATCGTGTGCGCGTACATGCTGGGCTACTACGTGGCGCAGAAGCCGCCGGGCCACCGCGTCCTGCGCTACCTCCTCTTCATCCCCGGCCTGATCTCCACCCCGGCCAAGGCGATGGTGTTCTACGCGGCGCTCTCCCCCGACGGCCTGGTCAACGGCGCGCTGAAGTCGGTGGGCCTCGGTTCGGTGACCGACGCCTGGCTGGCCTCACCGTCGACGGCGCTCGCTTGTCTGATCGTGCTCGACATCTGGGGCGGCATCGGCTTCACCGCCGTCCTGTTCGCGGCCCGGCTCGGCAGTGTGCCCGAGGAGATCGGCGAGGCGGCGCAGCTGGACGGCGCGGGGCACTGGCGGACGATGTGGGGCGTGCACTTCCCGGTCATCCGCGAGTACGTGGGCGTGGTGACGATGCTCCAGTTCCTGTGGACGTTCTTCGGGTCGGCGCAACATGTCCTGCTGCTCACGCAGGGCGGGCCCGGCAGTTCGTCGACCACTCTTTCCTTCCTCGTCTACCAGAAGGCGTTCATCGCGGCCGACCTCGGCTACAGCCAGACGGTCGGCGTGATCCTCTTCCTGGTCGGCCTCGTCGGTCTGCTCGGCATCCGCCGCGCGTTCCGCCAGAACTACTGACGCCGCGCACGCCCCTGATTGACGCCCGATTGACCCCCGATTGGAGCCGGTCACCTTGAAGCACGGAAAGTCCTGGCTGCCCGCGCACATCCTGGCGTGGGCGTACGCGGCACTGCTCGTCGTCCCCCTTTACTATCTGCTCGCCTCGGCCTTCAAGACGAACGACCAGATCTTCGCCAGCCCCTTCTCACTCCCCACCTCGCTGTCCTTCGGCAACTTCAGTACGGCTTTCGAGAGCGCCGATCTGGGGCTCGCCGTCTTCAACTCGGCCCTGGTGACGGCCTTTTCGCTCGCCCTGACGCTGGCCCTCGCGATCCCGGCCGCGTTCGCGATCGCCCGCGCGACGGGCCCGCTCGGCGCGTTCGTGGAGAAGGTCTTCTCGCTGGGCTTCCTCATCCCGACGTTCGCCGCGCTCTTCCCGACGTTCCTGCTCGCGGCGGCGACCGGGCTCTTCCACACCCGCCTGTTCATGGTGCTCTTCCTGCCCGCCACCGCGATGCCGCTGTCCGTCGTCATCCTGGTGCAGTTCATGCGGACCATCCCCAGGGAGATGGAGGAGGCGGCACGGATGGACGGCGCGTCGACGTTCGCGGTGCTGCGGCACGTGTACACGCCGATGTGTCTGCCCGGCATCGCGACGGTGCTGCTCCTGAACTTCCTGACGTTCTGGAACGAGTACCTGTACTCGCTCGTCATCGTCGGCCCCGACCCGTCCCAGCGCACCGTGCAGGTCGCCCTGCCCACCCTCAAGTCCCTGACGGGGACGGATTACGGGGTGCTGACCGCCGGTACGGTACTGACTCTCGTACCGGTATGGGCCGTCTACACGGTGCTGCAGAAGCGGATGCAGCAGGCCCTCGTCAGTGGGGCGGTGAAGATGTGAACGGGTCGAACACATCGGGCAGGGACAGCGGCGGGCGTCCCACGATCAAGGCGGTCGCCGCGGCGGCCGGGGTCTCCACGGCAGCCGTCTCGCAGGCCTTCAACGCCAAGGGCCGCATCTCCGAGCCCACCCGGCGGCGCATCCTGGACGCCGCGGCCGGCCTCGGCTGGTCGCCCAGCGCGACGGCCACGGCGCTGCGCAGCGCGCGCACCCGCACGCTCGCCCTCGTCGTGCGCCGCCCCACCGATGTGCTCGGCGCGGACCCGCACTTCAGCGAGCTGATCACCGGTCTGGAGGGCGAGCTGGCGCCGCGCGGCTACGGATTGCTGCTCCACCTGGTCACCGACGTGGCCGAGGAGAGCGCACTGTACGAACGTCTCGCCGCCGAGGGCCGCGTCGACGGCGCCGTCCTGACCGACGCCCGCGAGGACGATCCGCGCCCGCCGCTGCTGCGCGGCCTGGGTCTGCCCGCCGTGCTCCTCGGCGCGCCCCACCCCGACGCGCCCGTGCCCACGGTGGGTCTGGGCAATCAGGGCGCCGGCATACACGAAGCCGTCGATCACCTCATGGAGCTCGGTCACCGGCGCATCGCCTATGTGGCGGGGCCCGGCGAGCTGCGGCACACGGGGCTGCGCCGGGCGGTCTTCGAGGAGACCCTGGCCCTCAGGGGACTTGAGCCCGCCGCGCTGCTGAGCACCGACTTCTCCGAGGCCGCGGCCGTCGCCGCCACCGAGGAGCTGCTCGGCATGGCGGAGCGTCCCACCGCCGTCATGTACGCCAACGACTCCATGGCGGTGTGCGGCATCGGCGCGGCCCAGCGCGCCGGGCTGCGCGTCCCGGACGACCTGTCCGTCATCGGCTACGACAACCTCCCGATCGGCCGCTGGCTGCATCCGCGCCTGACGACCGTCGACCAGCAGGTGCAGCGGGTCGGCGCGGCAGCCGCGCGTGCGCTGCTCGCGCAGTGCGGCGAGGACGTGCCGCCCGTCGCCCTGGACGATCGCCCGCGTCTTGTCATCCGGGATTCGACGGGGCCCGCCTGACCGCCGATCACCTTTTCACCCTCGTACGGAAAGACCTGAGTACCACCATGCGACGCCACAGCGCCCAGCTCACCCATGACTCCGCCGTCCTGCCCTGGATCGGCGCCAACTTCTGGTCCCGCACCGGCGGTCCGCTGATGTGGCGGAACTACGACCCGAAGACGGTCCGCGAGGAACTCGCCGTGCTGCGTGAGCACGGCATGACGATGACCCGCTCGTTCTTCTACTGGCCGGACTTCCACCCCGAACCGCACCGCGTCGACGAGGAGTTGTGCGAGCGGTTCCGCGACTTCCTCGACGCGCACACCGAGCTGGGCATGGGCACGGTGCCCACCTTCATCGTCGGGCACATGTCCGGCGAGAACTGGGACCCGGTGTGGCGCGGGGACCGGGACCTCTACGAGGACGTGTGGCTGGTCGGCCGCCAGGCGTGGTTCGTGTCGCAGATGACGCGCCGCTTCAAGGACCACGCGGCGGTCACGGGCTGGCTCATCACCAATGAGATGCCGGGCTACGGCCGCATCTACCAGGTGGATCCGCCGTCGAGCGATGTCGTCACCGCGTGGGCGCAGTTCATGTGCGACGCGGTGCGCGCGGCGGGCGGCACCCAGCCGGTGTCGCTCGGTGACGGCGCGTGGGGCATCGAGGTGACGGGCCGCGACAACGGCTTCTCGCTGCGGGACACGGCCGAGTACGTCGACTTCGTGGGCCCGCACGTCTACCGCTCCGACACGGACCGCGTACGGCAGCACTATCGCGCCGCCTTCGAGTGCGAGCTGGCCGCGGTCACCGAACAGCCCGTGGTGCTTGAGGAGTTCGGGCTCTCGACGGACACCGTGTCGGCGGAGAACGCGGGCATCTACTACCGCCAGACGCTCCACAACTCCCTCCTCGGCGGCGCGACCGGCTGGATAGCGTGGAACAACACCGACTACGACGACCTGTGGGACCAGTCGCCGTACGACCACCACCCCTTCGAGATGCACTTCGGCATCACGGACAGCACCAGCACCCCGAAGACTCCGCTCATCGAACTCGCCGCGTTCTCCCAGGTGTTGGGGCAGGTCGACTTCGCGCGTTGCCGCCGTTCGGACGCGGACGCGGCGCTCGTGGTGCCCGCGTTCCTGGAGCGCGGCTACCCCTACAGCCGCCCCGCCGACCGTCCGCTGATCTTCACCTCCCTCCACCAGGGGTACGTCGCCGCGCGCGGGGCCGATCTCCCGGTGGGCCTCACGCGGGAGGCGGACGGGCTGCCCGGTGACGCGTCCCTCTATCTCCTGCCGTCCACCCGGCAGTTGACGACCCGCACCCGGCGCGAGCTGGAGCGGCGGGCCCGCGAGGGCGCCACCGTGTACCTGTCGTTCTGCTCCGGCGAGCACCCCGGGACGCGCGGCCCGTGGTTCGACGACCTGGACGGGCTCTTCGGGGTGGAGCTCCAGCTCTCCTACGGGGTGGCCGAGCCCATCGAGGACGACGTCCTGGAGCTGACGTTCACGGAGGAGTTCGGCGGGATCGCGGCGGGCGAGACGCTGCGCTTCCCGGTCACGGGCAACGAGGACAGCCGCGCCTATCTGCCGGTCGTCCCGACAGGCGCGCGGGTCGTGGCGAAGGACGCGCACGGCCGCCCCGCGCTCCTGATCAACGAGACGGGTCAGGGCCGTACGGTCCTGGCGACGTACCCCTTGGAGCACATGGCCGCGCGCACGGCCCGCGTCAACCCGGAGCAGACGCACCGACTGTACGCAGCGCTCGCCCAACTCGCGGGCGTGGAGCGTCCGGTGACCGTCGACAGCCCCTACGTGTCGGCGGACGTCCTGGTGCACGAGGACGGGCGGCGGTTCGTGTGGCTGGTCAGCCAGTCGGACGAGGAGCTGGCGGTGCGCCCGGCGGCGGACGGTGCGCTGCACGACCTGGAGACGGGTGCGGCGGTGGCGGAGGTGCGGCTCGCCCCGTTCGGCGTGCGCGTCCTCGAACAGCGATGAGCGCGCCGCTGTACCGGGAGGCGGCTGCCCCGGTCGCCGACCGGGTGCGCGACCTGCTCTCGCGGATGACGCTCACCGAGAAGGTGGGGCAGGTCAACCAGCGGATGTACGGCTGGCAGGCCTACGAGCGGACGTCGGATGCCCGGGGAGGCCACCGCCTGACGGACGCCTTCCGTGCCGAGGTCGCCGCGTTCGACGGGATGGGCGCGCTGTACGGACTCCAGCGCGCCGACCCGTGGTCGGGGGTGACGTTCGCGGACGGCATCACCGCGGCGGACGCGGCGCGGGTCGCCGACTCGGTGCAGCGGCACGTCATGCAGAACACCCGGCTCGGCATCCCGGTCCTTCTCGTAGAGGAGGTCCCGCACGGCCACCAGGCCCTGGACGGCACGGTACTGCCGGTGAATCTCGCGGTGGGCGCGACCTGGGACCCGGATCTTTACGAGGCCGCCGCGGCGGGCGCCGCCGCCGAGCTGCGCGCCCGGGGCGGTCATGTCGCCCTCGTCTCGGCGCTCGACCTGGTCCGGGATCCGCGCTGGGGCCGGGCGGAGGAGTGCTTCGGGGAGGACCCGTATCTGGCGGCGCGCTTCACCGAGGCGCTGGTGCGGGGCATGCAGGGCTCCGGCCCCACGTATGCCCCGGACCGGGCGGCGGTCGTGCTCAAGCACTTCGCCGGGCAGGGCGCCACGATCGGTGGCCGCAACAGTGCGGCCACGGAGCTCGGCCCGCGCGAACTGCACGAGATCCATCTGGTCGCGGCGCGGGCCGGTGTCCGCGCCGGGGCGGCGGGCGTGATGGCCGCATACAACGAGTACGACGGCCTGCCGTGCGCGGCCAACCGTGAACTGCTCACCGGCCTGTTGCGCGAGCGCTGGGGGTTCACCGGTCTGGTCATGGCCGACGGTTGCGCGCTCGACCGTCTCCTGCGCCTTGCCGGTGACCCGGTGGCGGCGGGCGCGCTGGCCCTGGGCGCGGGCACGGATCTGAGCCTGTGGGACGGCTGCTTCCCGCGGCTCGCGGAGGCGGTGGAGCGGGGCCTGGTCTCCGAGCAGGCCCTGGACGCCGCGGTGGCCCGCGTCCTGACGCTGAAGTTCCGCCTGGGTCTCTTCGAGCGGCCCTACGTCGGCGAGGGGCGTGCGCACTCCCCCGCCCTCGCGGAGGTGAGTGAACGGCTGGCCCGTGAGTCCGTCGTCCTGCTGAGCCATGACGGAGCCACTCTCCCCTTGACCCCCTCGGCGGCCCTGTCCCGCGTCGCCGTCATCGGCCCCAACGCGGACTCGCTCCCCCAGCAGCTCGGCGACTACACCGCGCCGCAGCGCCCCGGCACGGGGCTCACCGTCCTCGACGGGATCAGGGCGGTCGCTCCGCCGGGCGTCGAGGTGACGTACGCACGCGGCTGCGAGCTGGTCGGCGACGACCGCGGCGGGATCGCGGACGCGGTGGCGGTGGCCGCCGCTGCCGATACGGCCGTACTCGTGCTCGGCGGGTCCAGCGCACGGGAGGCCGACACACGCTTCGACAGCAACGGGGCCGCGGTCGTCGCCTTCGGCGCCCCGGTGGGCATGACGTGCGGCGAGGGCGTCGACCTGGCTGAACTACGGCTGCCCGAAGGGCAGTTGGCGCTGCTTGATGCCGTGGCCGCCACCGGCACGCCCGTCGTCGTGGTCCTCGTCCAGGGCCGGCCGCACGCCGTGCCGGAGCTGTCCGGGCGGGCCGGCGCCGTGCTCTCGGCGTGGTATCCGGGGCCGTGGGGAGGGCGGGCCGTGGCCGACGTGCTCTTCGGGCGCGCGGAGCCCGTGGGGCGGCTCCCCGTCTCCGTGCCGCGCTCGGCCGCCCAGCTCCCGGTGTTCTACAACGTCAAGGATCACGGCTACCGGGGCTACGTGGACCAGCCCGCCGACGCGCTGTACGCCTTCGGCCACGGCCTCTCGTACACGACCGTCGAGTACGGGGAGCCCCGGCTCTCCCGCACCCGGGTTCCGGTCACCGATCCGGCGCTCACCTGCACGGTCGGCGTGACGAACACGGGTGCGCGGGCCGTGCGGGAGACCGTGCAGCTCTACGTGCGCCGGGTCACGGGTGCCACGTCCTGGCCGCGCGTCCGTGAGCTCCGTGGTTTCGCCCGCGTCGACCTGGCCCCCGGTGAACACGCCGAGGTCGCCTTCGTCATCGAGGCGGATACCCTGGCTTCGCTCGACCGCGCTCTGGAGTACGCCGTGGAGCCGGGTGAGCTCCTGCTGGAGACCGGCCCCTCCTCCGCCCGCACGAACGGCGCCCTGCTGACCCTGATGCCCTGGTGACCCTGACACCCTCGTGAGCGTCACGTCCGAATCCCGCCAGCCGCGCGCCCGCGCACCCCGCAGACTTGTGGTGTCACCGGGAAAGAGGGAGCAACTGATGACCAAGGTCATGGCCAAGGCCGTCTACACGACCGTCGACAGCCCGCTGGGCGAGCTGCTGCTGGTCGGCACGGAGTCGGCCACCGCGAACGGCGGCACCGCGCTGGCCGCGCTGTCCCTGCCGGGGCAGAAGGGCGGCGCCGTCGTCCAGGACGGGTGGGTGCGCGACGACGACGCCTTCGCCGTGATCGCCGGGCAGCTCCGCTCGTACTTCGACGGGACGCTCACGCACTTCGACATCGAGTACGTGAGCGGCGTCGGGACCGACTTCCAGGAGCGGGTCTGGCACGCCCTCGACACCCTCCCGTACGGCACGACCACCACATACGGGAAGCTCGCCCAGCAGCTCGGCGTCTCGCGTGCCGCGGTCCGCGCCCTGGGCACGGCGATCGGGCGCAACCCGCTGCTCGTCGTACGCCCCTGCCACCGGGTGATCGGGGCCGACGGCTCGCTGACCGGGTACGCGGGCGGCCTGGAGGCCAAGCAGCGGCTCCTGGACCTGGAGTCGACGCACTAGCGTCCGCTAGCGGCCCCGGTGGCCCAGCCGCTCCGAGAGGTCACCCGCGCCCTTGGCGGCCAGCTCGGCCAGTTCCTGTTCGCGCTGCTCGCTCCAGCGGATCATCGGCACGGAGATGGAGAGCGCCGCGACGACGTTCCCGGCGCTGTCGCGGACCGGGGCGGCCACGCAGCTCACGTCGGGGTTGGACTCGCGGTGTTCGGCGGCGATCCCGCGCTCCCGGATGCCGGCGAGCGCGGAGAGCAGTGCGTCCGGCTCCGTGATGCTGTTCTGCGTCATCGCCACCAACTCCCTCCCGGACAGCCGCGTTTCGAGCTCGGCGGGGGGCAGTGAGGCGAGCAGCATCTTGCCGACCGACGTGCAGTGGGCGGGCAGTTTGCGGCCGGCGGCGGAGACCATCCGGACCGCGTGCGTGGAGTCCACCTTGGCGATGTAGATGACGTCCGTGTCCTCAAGGACCGCCACATGCACGGTCTCGTCGCAGGTCTCGGCGACCTCGCGCGCCACCTGCTGGCCCTCGGCGGCCAGGTCGAGCTGCTCGGCATACCGGCTGCCGAGCTGGTAGGCGCGTACGCCGAGGCGGTAGCGGCCTGTCTGGTCCGGGATCTGGACAAGGTAGGACCGGGCGGCGAGGGTGGTGAGCAGTTCGTGCACGGTGGTGCGCGGCAGCTGGAGTCTGCGGGTGACCTCGGGGGCGGACAGCGTGCCGTCGCCCTCCAGGAACAGCTCCAGTATGTCCAGCGCCCTGGTCACCGCTGGCACCAGTCGTCCCATGGTCGGCCTCCCATCCCATGCGTCCGAAATTGCGCCCACGGCAGGCCCGCGGATGCGTCCGAAACTTCGGTCAACGATCGATATGACGAACACAGGCTAGACACAGCCGCGTTCCCCGCGCAACGGCCCGAGGGCACCTGTGAGCCCAAGACCGTTTCGCGCAACCCATTGACACCCTGCCGCCTGCGTGAATACGGTCACGCCAACATTTCGAACGTGTGACGAAATACCGAACAACCAAGGGGCAACTGCCTTGCGTATTACGGGAATCAGCACGCACGTGGTGGGGACGCCGTGGCGCAATCTCACCTACGTCCAGGTCCACACCGATGAAGGCCTCACCGGAGTCGGCGAGACGCGCATGCTCGGGCGCACCGACGCGCTCATCGGCTACCTCCGCGAGGCGGCGGCCAACCACATCGTGGGGTCCGACCCGTTCGCGGTCGAGGATCTCGTGCGGAAGATGAAGTACGGCGACTACGGCCGGGCCGGCGAGATCGTCATGTCGGGCATCGCCTGTGTGGAGATGGCCTGCTGGGACATCAAGGGCAAGGCCCTGGGCGTGCCGGTCTGGCAGCTGCTCGGCGGGAAGGTGACCGACAAGGTCAAGGCGTACGCGAACGGCTGGTACACCACCGAGCGCACCCCGGAGGCCTATCACAAGGCCGCCCGGGCCGTGGTCGAGCGCGGCTACCGCGCCCTGAAGATCGACCCGTTCGGGACCGGGCACTTCGAGCTCGACCAGGCGGGGACCTCGTACGCGGTCTCGCTGATCGAGGCGGTGCGGGACGCGATCGGCCCCGACGCCGAGCTGATGCTGGAGATGCACGGCCGGTTCAGCCCCTCCACGGCGGTGCGCCTGGCGCGCGAGATGGCGCCGTTCAAGCCCGCCTGGCTGGAGGAGCCGGTGCCGCCGGAGAACCTCAAGGCCCTGGAGAAGGTCGCCGCCAAGGTGGACATGCCGATCGCCACCGGTGAGCGCATCCACGACCGGATCGAGTTCCGCGAGCTCTTCGAGTCGCAGGCCGCCGACATCATCCAGCCAGACCTCGGCCACATCGGCGGCATCCTGGAGACCCGCAAGCTGGCCGCGACGGCGGAGACGCACTACACGCTGATCGCGCCGCACAACGTCGGTGGCTCGGTGCTCACCGCGGCCTCGCTGCAACTGGCCGCCTGCACGCCCAACTTCAAGATCCTTGAGCACTTCAACGACTTCGCGGACGCGGAGATCAAGAAGGTGGTCAAGGGCGCGCCCCAGGTGGTCGACGGCTACTTCGAGGTGTCGCACGAGCCGGGCCTCGGCGTCGAGCTCGACACGGACGCGGCGGCCGAGTTCCCGCAGCAGCAGGCCCGGTTCGACCTGTGGGCCGAGGGCTGGGAGAAGCGCGCCCCCAAGGCGGCCGGGAAGTGAGCGGCGACTCCCGCGCGATCGTCGTCGACCGGCCGGGCTCGCACCGGCTCACGGTCGGCGCACGCCCCGAACCGGGGCCCGGGGACGTCCTGGTGCGGGTGGCCGCCGCCGGGATCTGCATGAGCGACCGCGAGGTGTACGACGGTCACCGGGACGCCGCCTATGTGCGCTATCCGGTGATCCCCGGCCACGAGTGGTCGGGGACGGTCGAGGCCACCGGCGAGGGTGTCGATCCGGCGCTCGTCGGACGGAAGGTCGTCGCCGAGGGGTTCCGCGCCTGCGGCACCTGCGAGCGCTGCCGCGAGGGCGAGACGAGCCTGTGCGGCGGCGGGTACGCGGAGACCGGGTTCACCGAGCCCGGCGCCTTCGCCGACCATGTGGCCGTCCCCGCGCGCCTGTTGCATCTCCTGCACCCGGACGCGGACCTGGCCGCCGCCGCCCTGCTTGAACCCGCCGCGGTGATCGCGGGCGCGGTGCGGACGGGACGGCCCAGGCCCGGCGAGCGGATCGCGGTGGTCGGCGCGGGCACCCTCGGGATGCTCGCGGTGCAGCTGCTCGCCGCATCGTCGCCCGGTGAGCTCGTCGTGATCGACCCGCGGGCCGAACGCGGCCGCCAGGCGCTGGACTTCGGGGCAACCGAGAGCCTGACGCCCGCCGAGGCGGAGGCGTACCACGGCCGTTTCGATCTGGTGGTGGAGACCGCGGGCGCGCCCAGCACGGCGGCGTCCTCCTGTCTCCTCGCGCGCAGGGGCGGCCGGGTGGTGCTGACCGGCATGTTCACTCCGGGCGCCGTCGGCATCGATCCGGTGCATCTCTCGCTGAGCCAGCTGGAGGTGCGCAGCGTCTTCGGCGCGCCGTCCTTTGCCTGGTCGGACGCGGTCCGCGCGTTCGGGCTCGGCCTGCTCGACCCGGCACCGCTCATCACGCACGAGTTTCCCCTCGAGCGGTTCGGCGAGGCGGTGGCGCTGGTCGGCGGCGGTGACCCGAAGACCGGGAAGGTGCTGCTTCGCCCCTGACCCCCGGGTGGGCGCCGGCCCGTACCGCCGTCCGCCCACCGAACCGGCCAACGTACGAAATATCGAACACAGCAGCATTCACAGCGTATGGGAGTCCCGTGACCAGCCCGTCAGCACCCCGCCGCCCCGGCGTCGACGCCCTCGCCCGCATCGGGCACCCCGTACCCGCCATCGACCCGGCCGACGCGTCCCCGCACGCGTTTCCCGACGGTGGCACCTGGCGCACCGAGATCCCCTCCGTGGAAGGACCCGAGGCGCTGGCCGTCGTCCTCAAGGAGAGCTCGCGGCTCGACGTGCCGATCCACCGGATCAGCCAGGGCAGCGGCATCTGGATGCTCTCCGACGACGAGATCACCGAGATGGTGGAGGCCTGCGCCGAACGGGACATCGAGCTCTGCCTGTTCACCGGGCCGCGCGGCACCTGGGACATCGGCGCGGCGACCCGCACCGACTCCGGTGGCGGCGGCCTTCGTTCGCGCGGCCATGACGCGCTCGCCGGATGCGTCGAGGACGCCGTGCGCGCCACGGAGCTGGGGGTGCGCTGCCTGCTCGTCGCCGACGAGGGCGTGCTGTGGACGCTGCACCGGCTGCGGGTGGCCGGTGTGCTGCCCGCCGACACCACGTTCAAGGTGTCGGCCCTGATCGGACCGGTCAACCCGGCCTCGTACGCGGTCTACGAGCGGCTCGGCGCCGATTCGCTCAACATCCCCTCCGACCTCACCCTCGACCACCTCACGGAGATCCGCCGGGCAAGCCGCGCCCCGATGGACCTGTACATCGAGGCGCCCGACGACCTCGGCGGCTACGTCCGGATGTACGAGGCGGCCGAGCTGATCCGGCGCGGTGCCCCGCTCTACCTCAAGTTCGGCCTGAGCAAGTCCCCCGGCATCTATCCCTACGGTGCCCACCTGCGCGACCACACCCTGGACACCGCCCGCGAGCGGGTACGCCGGGGCCGCCTCGCCCTCGACCTGCTCGCCCGGCACGGAGCGGACGGCGGAATGTCGCCGCTCGGATCGCGCCTGCCCGGCGACCTCCAGCGCTTCCCCGTCCCGGAAGGGGACTGACCCATGAGCACCCGCATATCCAGAAAAGTACGTCTCACGGCGGCCGTGGCCACCGCCGTCCTGCTCGGCTCGCTGACCGCCTGCGGCCAGGAGGCCAAGGGCGGCAGCCGCTACCAGCCGGACGAGGGCAAGGGCAGCACCATCGGCCTCGCGATGCCCACCAAGGCCTCCGAGCGGTGGATAGCCGACGGCAACAACATGGCCAAGCAGTTCAAGAAGGCCGGATACAAGACCGATCTGCAGTACGGCGACAACAAGGTCGAGAACCAGATCGCCCAGCTGGAGAACATGATCACCAAGGGGCGCAGCCTCCTCGTGGTAGCCGCCATCGACGGCTCCGCGCTCAGCGAGGTCCTCCAGCGCGCGCACGACGCGGGCATCCCCGTGATCTCGTACGACCGCCTCATCCTCGGCACGGAGAACGTCGACTACTACGCGTCGTTCGACAACGAGCGTGTCGGCCGTCTGCAAGCCCAGTACATCGTCGACAAGCTGAAGCTGGGCAAGCCGGAGAAGGGCGGCGACACGCACAACATAGAGCTGTTCGCGGGTTCGCCGAACGACAACAACACGAAGTACTTCTGGAACGGCGCCATGAAGGTGCTCGAGCCGTACTTCAAGAGCGGCCAGCTCACCGTCCGCAGCAAGCAGACGAAGATGAACCAGGCCACCACGCTGGACTGGGACGGCGGCACCGCGCAGAAGCGCATGGATGACCTGATCAGCAAGAACTACGGCTCGGCGAAGGTCGACGCGGTCCTCTCGCCGTACGACGGGATCTCGATCGGGATCATCTCCGCGCTGAAGAGCGCGGGGTACGGCTCCAAGAGCGAGCCGCTGCCGGTGATCACGGGGCAGGACGCGGAGCTGGCGTCGGTGAAGTCCATCATCCGGGGCGAGCAGACGCAGACGGTGTTCAAGGACACCCGCAAGCTGGCAGCGCGGGCGGTGTCCATGGGCGACGCGGTCCTGAACGACAAGAAGCCGAAGGTCAACAACACCAAGGACTACAACAACGGCAAGAAGACCGTGCCGTCCTTCCTCCTCGATCCGGTCAGCGTGGACAAGTCCAACACACAACTCCTGGTCGACGAGGGCTACTTCAAGGCTGGGCAGCTCAAGTGAGCGCGCCCGTGCTGGAGATGCGCAACATCACCAAGACGTTCCCCGGCGTCAAGGCGCTCTCCGACGTGAATCTGACCGTGGGCCCCGGGGAGATCCACGCGATCTGCGGCGAGAACGGCGCGGGCAAGTCGACACTGATGAAGGTCCTCAGCGGCGTCCACGAGCACGGCAGTTACGACGGCGAGATCCACTTCGAGGGCCGGCGGATGGCCTTCAAGGACATCCGCGCCAGCGAGAAGCACGGCATCGTGATCATCCATCAGGAGCTGGCGCTCGTCCCGTATCTGTCCATCGCCGAGAACATCTTCCTGGGCAATGAACAGAGCAGCCACGGCTTCATCGACTGGAACGACACGCTGCGCAGGGCCAGCGCCCTGCTCAAGCGGGTCGGCCTGAGCGAGAAGCCGCAGACCCCGGTGGCCGACATCGGCGTGGGCAAGCAGCAGCTCGTGGAGATCGCCAAGGCCCTGTCCAAGGAGGTGAAGCTGCTCATCCTGGACGAGCCGACGGCCGCGCTGAACGACGAGGACAGCGCCAAGCTGCTCGACCTCATCCTGGAGCTGCGCGACCAGGGCATCGCCTGCATCATCATCTCGCACAAGCTGAACGAGATCCGGGCCATCACCGACTCGGTGACGATCCTGCGCGACGGACGGACCATCGAGACCCTGACGGTCCGTGAGACCCCGTCGTCCGAACCGCAGGTGGCCGAGGACCGCATCATCCGCGGGATGGTCGGCCGCGACCTCGACCACCGCTTCCCCGACCGCACGTCCTACGAGGGCGAGGACGCGGGAGCCCTTGCCCTGTCCGTGCGGGGCTGGACGGTGCGGCATCCGGTCGACCACCAGCGCAAGGTCGTCGACGACGTGTCGCTGACCGTGCGGCGCGGCGAGATCGTCGGCATCGCGGGCCTGATGGGCGCGGGCCGCACGGAGCTCGCGATGTCCGTCTTCGGGCGTTCCTACGGTCAGTACGTCGCCGGCACGGTGGCCGTCGGCGGGCGCGAGGTCGTGACGAAGAACGTGCCCGCGGCGGTCGACGCCGGGATCGCGTACGTCACCGAGGACCGCAAGACGTACGGCCTGAACCTCATCGACAACATCAACCGGAACATCTCCCTCGCCTCGCTCTCGGGCATGCGGCGCCGGGACGGGTTCGTCGACGAGCACCAGGAACGCTCCGTCTCCGAGCGCTACCGCAAGTCGATGAACATCAAGGCCCCCACCGTGTTCGAGCAGGTGGGGCGGCTCTCCGGCGGCAATCAGCAGAAGGTCGTCCTGAGCAAGTGGATCCACGCCGACCCCGAGGTGCTGATCCTCGACGAGCCGACGCGCGGCATCGACGTCGGCGCCAAGTACGAGATCTACACCGTCATCGACAAGCTGGCGGCCTCGGGCAAGGCGGTGCTGTTCATCTCCTCCGAACTGCCCGAGCTGCTCGGGATGTGCGACCGGATCTACACGATGGCCGAGGGCCGGCTGACCGGTGAGGTCGACCGCGCGGACGCCACCCAGGAACTCCTGATGCGCCACATGACCAAGAACAGAAGCTGAGGCATCCGCCATGACCACCACGACCACGCCACCACGCGACACCTCGTCCACGCCGCCCGCCAAGGAATCCGCCCGTGATCTGCTGCTGCAGAGCGTGCGCTCCAACATGCGCCAGTACGGCATGCTCGTCGCCCTGGCCTTCATCGTCGTCCTGTTCCAGATCTGGACCGACGGCACGCTGCTCCTGCCGAACAACGTCTCCAACCTGATCCAGCAGAACGGCTACATCCTCATCCTGGCCATCGGCATGATGATCGTCATCATCGCCGGGCACATCGACCTGTCCGTCGGCTCACTGGTCGCCTTCGTCGGCGCCATGTCGGCGGTGATGATGGTCAAACACGACATGCCCTGGGTGCTCGCACTCGTCCTGTCGCTCCTCATCGGCGCGGTCGCCGGAGCGTGGCAGGGCTTCTTCATCGCCTACGTCGGCATCCCGTCGTTCATCGTGACCCTGGCCGGCATGCTGCTCTTCCGCGGTCTCACGCAGATCGTCCTGGAGGGCCAGTCGCTCTCGCCGTTCCCCGAGGGCTTCCAGAACATCGCCAAGGGGTTCATCCCCGAGATGGGCCCGTACACGCAGTACCACAACCCGACCCTCGTGCTGGGCCTCGTGACGGTCGCGTTCCTGCTCTTCCGTGAGTGGCGCAGCCGCAAGCAGCAGCTCGCCTACGACCTCGACGTGACACCGACGGGCCTGTGGGTGGCCAAGCTGGTGGCGATCTCCGCCGCCGTCATCGCCTTCACGCTGACCCTCGCGAGCTTCCACGGCGTGCCCGTCGTGCTGCTCATCATGTGCGGCCTCCTCATCGCCCTCGGCTACGTGATGCGCAACGCGGTCGTCGGACGCCACGTCTACGCCCTCGGCGGCAACAAGGCGGCGGCGAAGCTGTCCGGCGTCAAGGACAAGCGCGTCACCTTCCTGATCTTCGTGAACATGGGTGTGCTCGCCGCGCTCGCGGGCTGTGTGTACGCGGCACGTCTGAACGCGGGCACCCCGCAGGCGGGCCTGAACTTCGAACTGGAGGCGATCGCCGCCTCGTTCATCGGCGGCGCGTCGATGAGCGGCGGTGTGGGCACGGTGATGGGCGCCGTGATCGGCGGCCTGGTGCTCGGCGTCCTCAACAACGGCATGTCCCTGGTCAACATCGGCACTGACTACCAGCAGGTCATCAAGGGCCTGGTGCTGCTCGCCGCCGTCGGTTTCGACGTCTGGAACAAGCGCAAGGTCGGTCGCTAGTCCTCTCCCCACCTTCCCTGTCTGGAGATGCACATGGAAACGAGCAGACGCACCGTCCTGGCCTCGGCCGCCGCCGTCGGACTCACCGCCGGCGTCGCGGGCACCTCGTACGCCTCGGCGGGCCGCACGCCCACCAAGGAGCTCTTCGGCAAGCTGGCCGACGGCACCAAGGTGTACCGCTGGTCCCTGGCCAACGGCGGCACCCGTATGAAGGTCCTTTCGTACGGCGGCATCGTGCAGTCCCTGGAACTCCCGGACCAGCACGGCCGGTACACCAACGTCTCCCTCGGCTACGACACCATCGAGGCCTACGTCGCCGGGACGACGTTCTTCGGCGCCCTCATCGGCCGCTACGGCAACCGCATCGCCAAGGGCCGCTTCACCCTGGACGGCACGACCCACCAGCTCTCCGTGAACGACGGCGAGAACAGCCTGCACGGCGGGGCCAAGGGCTTCAACACGCGGGTGTGGGACGTCGATCCGTTCACGGACTCGACCGGCGTCGGCCTGCGTCTGCATTACACGAGCGTCGACGGCGAGATGGGCTACCCCGGAACGCTGCGGGTGACCGTGACGTACACGCTCACCGCGCGCGGCGACTGGCGCATCGACTACAAGGCGACCACGGACAAGGCCACCGTGGTGAACCTGACGAACCACACGTACTACAACCTCGCCGGCGAGGGCAGCGGCGACATCCTCGGCCATGAACTGGCCCTGGCCGCGGCCCGGTTCACCCCCACCGACGCCGGTCTCATCCCGACGGGTGAGCTGGCGAAGGTGGCGGGCACGCCCTTCGACTTCCGGCGTGCGAAGACGGTCGGCGAGGACATCCGGGTCTCGCACGAGCAGCTGGTGACCGCCAAGGGCTTCGACCACAACTGGGTCCTGGACAAGGGCATCACGAAGCGCCCCGAGCACTTCGCGACGCTGCGGGACCCGGAGTCGGGGCGCACCCTGAAGATCGCCACGACCGAGCCGGGCGTGCAGTTCTACTCGGGGAACTTCCTGGACGGAACCCTCACCGGGCCCTCGGGGCGCACCTACCGGCAGAGCGACGGTCTCTGCCTGGAGACCCAGCACTTCCCGGACTCCCCCAACCAGCCGAAGTTCCCCTCGACGGTGCTGCGGCCCGGCCAGACATACCGGTCCAGCACGGTGCACAGCTTCTCGGCGCGCTGAGCCGCGCCCTGGCCCCGAGAGGACACACCTTGCACACCGTGCGCCCAAGAATTCTGATCCCGCTGCTTGCCCTGCTGGCCGGGCTGCTCGCCGCTCCGGCGGCGGCGCACCCGGGCCCGGCTCCTGTGAAGGCGAAGGCGAAGTACGCGGGCTACCTGTTCAGTTACTTCACCGGCGAGGGCACCGCGGACGGCGAGCAGATCCGCATGGCCCTCAGCCGCGGCAACGACCCCACGCGGTACCAGGAGTTGAACGGCGGCAAGCCCGTCCTGACCTCGCAGCTCGGCACGAAGGGCCTGCGCGACCCGTTCATCATCCGCTCCCCGAAGGGCGACAAGTTCTATCAGATCGCCACCGATCTGCGGATGTACGGGGGAAGCGGCGGCAGCTGGGACCAGGTGCAGCGCACCGGCAGCAAGTCCATCATGGTGTGGGAGTCCACCGACCTGGTCCACTGGACCGACCAGCGCCTGGTGAAGGTCGCCCCGGACACGGCCGGCAACACCTGGGCTCCGGAGGCCTATTACGACGAGGAACTGAAGGCGTACGTCGTCTTCTGGGCCTCCAAGGTCTACGGCGCCGACGACCCGGACCACACAGGATCGACGTACAACAAGATGCTGTACGCGACGACGAAGGACTTCCGCACCTTCGGCAAGCCCAAGGTGTGGAACGACCCGGGCTATTCGGTGATCGACTCCACGGTGGTCAAGGACGGCCGTGACTACTACCGCTTCACCAAGGACGAGCGGGATCCCGCCTCCGGCACCCCCTGCTCGAAGTTCATCACCGCGGAGAGGTCCAGGAGCCTGACGGACACGTCGTACGACTTCGTGGCCGACTGCATCGGCAAGGGCGTGATCGACCGGGGTGAGGGGCCCGCGGTCTTCAGATCCAACACCGGGGACAAGTGGTACATGCTCATCGACGAGTTCGGCGGGCGCGGCTACGTCCTCTTCGAGACGACGGATCTCGCGTCGGGCAAGTGGACCGAGACGAAGAACGCCGGCCTGCCCGCGGGCGCCCGGCACGGCACGGTCCTGCCGGTGACCCAGGCCGAGTACGACCGGTTGCTGGGCACGTGAGCACCTGACACAGCAGTGCGGCACGGCCCGGGGGGGGTCGTGCCGCACTACTGTGTGCCGTTACTTGTAGCTGATGTCCGCAGCCGTGAACTTGCAGTACTTGCCGTCGGGGCCCGTGCCCGTCTTGGGGGGCTCGGCACCGGTGTTGTTGCCGGTGAAGCGGTCGCAGGTGGCGATCTTCTTGTTGCTGTCGCCGTGGATGCGGATGTTGCGCAGCGCGGCCGTGTCGCCGTAGTTGGTGTTGATGCCGACGATCGACTTGCCGGGGGCGGTGATGTCGACGTCGTTCACGATGATGTTCCGCTGGTACTGCTTGGAGCAGTTGCCGCAGGCGCGCACCAGCTTGCCGAAGTCGGAGACCTGGAACTTCGTGACGACGAGCTTGCCCGCGCCGTTGAACTGGAAGACCTTGTCGTCGGCCTTCTTCGCGCCGCCGCCGTAGACGGTGTAGGTCGAGCCCGCCGACGTTCCCTTGAAGGTGGCCGCGTCCTCGCCGACGTCCTCCCACCACACGTTCCGCAGCGTGCAGCTGCCCTGGCAGTGGACTCCGTCCGCGGCCGGCGAGCCGAGGATGACGTTCTTGAGGACCGCGCCGTCCTTCAGCGTGAAGATCGGGTCCTGGCCCTCGTCCTGGCCGTCGCCGCCCAGGTCTCCGGTGCCGTAGTGGCGCTTGAGGCCACCGTCGTAGGTGCCGGACACCTCGATGGTCTTCGACGTCGGCTTCTCGCCCTTCGCCTGGGGCCAGGCAGTGGCCGCGCCTGCGGTCGACATCATCGTGCTGGTGAGGAGGGCGGCGGCGGTCATGCCGAGCGCGGCGACGCCGCCTATGACGGCACGGCGCTTGGTGAGGCCTCGGCGATGACGGACGCGCTTGTTCGCTCGTGGGGTCATGTTCCCGGATCATTCCTTCGGTGGTGAACGGCTTACATGTCCTTGTCGCCGCCGCTCGCCGAAGGGTTGCCGCTCGGATCCGGCCAATCCGCCACCGTGCGGAACGTGAAGGCGCGATCGCTCCCCTCCGAGATGACCCGGACGCCGGCGCCCTCCCGTACGGCGCGGAAGACCACCGCGGGACGGCCCTGCAGATCGGGCACGGTGATCTCCGTGCCGTCCTCCGTGTCCGGCGTGACCAGGAGCGTGAGGTCCTGGAGCCAGTCGCCGTCGGGGCGCCGGTCGTCGGCGCCGAGCGGGAGCAGCGCGCCGGGGCGTACGTACAGGGGGAGGCTGTCGAAGCCGTGGGTCTCGCGCCGCCATCCCGGGCCCCGGACGGTCTCGCCGGTCAGGAGGTGGGTCCAGGTGCCTGCGGGCAGGTAGAACTCGACGTCCCCCTCGGCGGTGAAGACGGGGGCGACCAGGAGGTCGGGGCCGAGCATGTACTGGCGGTCCAGGGTGCGGCAGGCAGGGTCGTCGGGGAAGTCCAGGAGCATCGGGCGCATGACGGGGACGCCCGTGCGGTGGGCCTCGACGGCGGCCGCGTACAGATACGGCATGAGGCGGTGCTTGAGCCGGGTGAACTTGCGGGTCACGTCGACCGCTTCGTCGCCGAACGCCCACGGCACCCGGTACGAGACGTTGCCGTGCAGGCGGCTGTGTGTGGAGAGCAGGCCGAAGGCGAGCCAGCGCTTGAACACGGCGGGGTCCGGGGTGCCCTCGAAGCCTCCGATGTCGTGGCTCCAGAAGCCGAAGCCGGAGAGCGAGAGGGAGAGGCCGCCGCGCAGCGACTCGGCCATGGCACCGAGCGAGGCGTAGCAGTCGCCGCCCCAGTGCACCGGGAACTGCTGGCCGCCTGCCGTCGCGGAGCGGGCGAAGAGGACCGCGTCCCCCGGGCCGCGCTCCTTCTCCAGGAGTTCGAAGACCGTGCTGTTGTAGAGCTGCGCGTAGTAGTTGTGCATGCGCTCGGGGTCCGAGCCGTCGTGCCAGACGACGTCGGTGGGGACACGTTCGCCGAAGTCGGTCTTGAAGCAATCGACGCCCTGGTCGAGGAGAGTGCGCAGGTGGTCCGCGTACCACTGGCGTGCGGCCGGATTCGTGAAGTCCACGAGGGCCATGCCGGGCTGCCAGAGGTCCCACTGCCAGATGTCTCCGTTCGGCCGTCTCACGAGGTACCCCTCGGCCGCGGCCTCGGCGAAGAGCGCGGACTTCTGCGCGATGTACGGGTTGATCCACACGCTGACCTGCAGGCCGCGTTCGCGGAGCCTGCGCAGCATGCCCTCGGGGTCGGGGAAGACCTCCGGGTCCCAGCGGAAGTCGGTCCACTGGTATTCGCGCATCCAGAAGCAGTCGAAGTGGAAGACGCCGAGCGGGATGTCGCGCTCGGCCATGCCGTCGACGAAGGCCATGACGGTCTCCTCGTCGTAGGGCGTGCAGAAGGAGGTCGTCAGCCACAGGCCGAACGACCAGGCGGGCGGCAGCGCGGGACGCCCGGTGAGGGCGGTGTAGCGGCGCAGGACGTCCTTGGGCGTGGGTCCCGCGATGACGTAGTACTCGATCGACTGGTCCTCGACGCTGAACTGGACCTGGCCGACTGACTCGGAGCCGATCTCGTAGGAGACCTTGCCGGGGTGGTTGACGAAGACGCCGTAGCCGCGCGAGGAGAGGTGGAAGGGGATGTTCTTGTAGGCCTGCTCGCTGCTGGTGCCGCCGTCGGCCTGCCAGATCTCGACGTTCTGGCCGTTCTTGACATACGGGGTGAAGCGTTCGCCGAGGCCGTAGATGTACTCCCCCACGCTCAGAGCGAGTTGGCCGATCATGTGGTGGCTTCCGTCGGGCGCGGTGGCGAAGCCGGTGCCTCTGCGTTCGACGGCCGTCAGCCGCTGTCCGTCGGCGCCGAGGAATTCGAGGCCCCAGGGTTGGTCACTGTCCAGACGTACGGTGAGCGGGCCGCTGGTGAGTTCGGTGACGGTGCCCTCGCGGTGGAGCCTTCCCGCACCCTCGGTGGTGTTCAGGCCGAACTCCGGTCCGTGGGCGGCCTTTCCCGCGTGATGGGTCGCCCGGACACCGATCACGCCTTCGGCGGGCGAGAAGCATTCGACGGTGATGAGCGGGGTGTTGAGGGTGTCGCCGCGCTCGCGGACCCGGTGGACGGCCGCGTATGCGGTGAACCGCCCTGCGCCTTCCCTCACCTCGCGCACGTCGGTCGCGTACGAGGCGCGTACCCCGTCGCGCATCAGCCAGAAGCCGTCGGTGAACTTCATGCGGTCTCCTTCGGCCGGTCGGTGGCGCTGAAGGTGAGCCGTGCCAGCCGCAGGGGGCCGCGCAGCCGTACGCGCAGATCGCGCACCCCGGAGACGGTGAAGCCGGAGGCGTGCGGGGCGTAGTCGTAGACACCGCCGGTCGCGGGGACGGTGATGGTGGTGGCGGTGCTGCCCGAGATGAGGTCGACGGCGCCTCCGCCCGCCACCTCGACCGCGACGCTGCGGACACCGTGTTCGCCGTCGCCGAAGTCGCAGGCGCGGAAGAGCAGTTCACCGATGCCGCCGTCCTGTGGCCGTACGGCTTCTCCGGCCGTCCGGGAGTAGTCGACGATCTCGGTTCCGGTCTGTTCGTCGTAGCCGGTCGCCGCCAGACCCGCCCTCCGCACCGGCCTCGCGGCGATCGGGGCGCCCTCGACGTCGAGGGTCGCGGACAGCCGGATGTCGGCGCTGGAGGCCCCGGCAAGAATCTCGTACGCGCCCGGCGCCACGGCCCAGCGGTCGTGGCGCACGTCCCAGAACCCGAGGTCGGCCACGGGTAGTGGGAACTCCAGGCGGCGGGAGTCTCCGGCCGCGAGGTGGACGCGGCGGTGCGCGGCGAGCCGGCGGTGCGGCAGGGCGAAGGCCGCCGCGGCGTCCCGAGGTGCCCGGGTGTAGAGCTGGGCCACCTCGTCCGCGGCGACGGCCCCGGTGTTGGTGACGGTGAACGCGACGCGCAGCCCCTCCCCTTCGCGTGCGGCCACCAGGTCCTCGTACGCGAAGGAGGAGTAGCCGAGGCCGTGCCCGAAGGGGTAGAGCGGGGCGCCGTCGAAGTAGAGGTAGGTCTGCCGGGAGCCGATGATGTCGTAGTCGAACAGGTCCGGGAGGTCGCTGTCGGCGGCGTACCAGGTCTGTGGGAGGCGTCCTGCCGGGGAGACGTCACCCGCGAGGACCCGGGCGAGCGCGGTGCCCGCGGCCTGTCCGCCGTGCGCGGTCCACAGCAGCGCGGGGAGCTGGTGGTGGGCGTCGGTGACCGCGTAGGGGTAGGCGGAGACCAGGGCCAGCGCGGTGCGGGGGTTGGCGGCCCGGGCCGCGCGCCACAGCCGGTCCTGGTGGAGCGGCAGGGCGAGCGTGCCGCGGTCCTCGGTCTCGCGGCCGTTGATGTGGGGGTCGTTCCCGGCGACGACGATCACCGCGTCGGCCTCCGCCGCGGCCCGGGCCACGGCGTCCTCGCCGCGTTCCAGGACGTCGACGGTGAAGACCTCCGGCTCGTCGGCAACCTTCACGCCGTCGGCGGCGACAGAGACGTATCCACCCGTCCCCCTGTGCTCGATGAGGTACCCGTCCCCGTGGCCGACCAGCGCGAACGTCTCCTGTACGACCCAGCCGCCGGGCTGGTCCGCCGACGCGCGCACGAAGCCGTCGTCGGCCACCGAGAGATAGCGGCCGTCGGGGGCGCGCAGCGTCCACGTGTCGTCCCCCCAATCGACGAGGGCGAACTCGGCGGGCTCGGGGCCGCAGGTCAGCGGCGCCAGGTCGGTGCGGCCCGCGAGCAGCGCGGGGTCCAGTGCGATCTCGGCGTCCCGGGCCCGGCCGTCGTCCTCGGAGTGCGGCACCTGGAGCCATCCGGCCGCGCACTTCAGGCGTACCCGGTCCGCGCCTTCGGCGAAGGTGACGTGGTCGGTACCGAATCGCTCGCGCAGTCCGTCGAGAGGGGTGCTGCGGTGGATGAGGGTGCCGCTGTACCAGTCGGTCTTGCACGCGTCGGCGAGGAGTCCGACGACCGCGATCCGGGTGCCTTCGGGCAGCGGGAGCAGTCCGTCGTTCTTGAGCAGGACGATGGCCTGCTCGGCGGCCTCCTGGGCGAGCGCGCGGTGTGCGGGGGTGTCGAAGGCGTGCGATGCCGGGTCGGCGTACGGCCCCTGGCCGGGGTCGAACTCGCCGAGCCGGAAGCGGACGGACAGGTGACGGCGGGCCGCCGTGTCGATGTCCGCTTCGGTCACCAACCCCTGATCCAGGGCTCGTTGTATGCGCCCGGTGGTGATGCTCGCGTCCGTGCCGTGGTCGGTGAAGCTGTCCACGCCCGCGATGAGCGCCGCCGCGGTGGCCTCCTCGTGGGTGTCGAAGTACTTCTCGGAGTCCACGAGGTTGCTCGGCGCGCCCGCGTCGGAGCAGACGAGCAGTTCCTGGCCGGTCCAGGTGCGCAGGTGCTCGCGCAGATAGGGCGAGAGGTGGTTGGGGCGGCCGTTGACCAGGTTGTACGCGGGCATCACCCCGGCCACGGCGCCCTCCTCGACGGCGGCGCGGAAGGCCCGCAGGTCGTACTCGTGCAGGACGCGCGGGCGCACGGAGGCCGACGACGTGTCCCGGTGCGTCTCGTTGTTGTGCGCAAGCCAGTGCTTGAGCACGGGCGCGGTGCGCCAGTGGTCCGGATGGTCGCCGCGCAGGCCCCGGGTGTACGCGACGGCGATCGCGGAGGTCAGCCGGGGGTCCTCCGAGTAGCCCTCCTCGTTCCTGCCCCACAGCGGGTGGCGCAGGAGGTTGACCGTGGGCGCCCAGACGTTGAGGCCGACGCGGTCGTCCCGTGCGCGCATGGCGCGCGCCTCGGTGGCGACGGCCTCGCCGACGCGGCGGACGAGATCGTCGTTCCAGGTGGCGCCGAGGCCGACGGCCTGCGGGAAGACGGTGGCGGGGCCCATCCAGGCGACGCCGTGCAGGGCTTCCTGTCCGGTGCGGAACGGGGCGATGCCGAGCCGTTCGACGCCCGGCGTGAACTGGTGCAGGAGCGCGACGCGTTCGGTGGGCGTCAGGCGGCACAGCAGGTCGTCCACGCGCTGGTCCAGGGGCAGTTCGGGGTCGTGGAAGGGCAGTGGTTCCGGGTCGCGGAGCGGTGGCGGGCTTGCGGTCACGTGCGGATCCCCTTGACGAGCGGCGGGCGACGGGCGACGAACAGCGTGCGGCGGGCGCTGAGGAGCGATGCATTCTTCGAAGCGCTTCGATGCTCTGTGCCGCTCAGGGTTCATGTCAAGGAGAGGAACGCGAGGTCCCCGCGATCCAGGCCCAGTTGGCGTTTTCGCGCAACCTCCGGGCCGCCGCGAGTAATTCAGAACCGAGTCTTGTGAGGACCCATGCCTTCACTTAACCTCGCAGCAACATCGAAGCGCTTCGAATGCCGACCGGCGGTGACCGCCGTGTGTCCGGGCACGCGCCACGAAGGGTTGACGCCATGACGCCGAACTCCCCCTCCGACAGCTCCCGTTCGAGCCGGAGATCTTTCCTCGCCTCCTCGGGTCTGGCGGCGCTCGCCGTGGCCGGCGGGGCGCCACTGCTCGCGGCCTGCGGGGGCAGCGGGTCGAAGAACGAGGGCACCACGACGGGCAAGCAGCTCAAGGACCTGCTCCCGGCGTATGCCGCGTCGGACCTGGCGAGCCCGGACATCCCCGCCAAGAACGGTTCCGCGGCAGGCTTCACCAAGGCCCTGCCCGCGTCCGAGCTGAAGGTGTCGGTGCCTCGGAAGCTGGGCAAGGGCGGGGAGTTCACCGTCATGGCGCCGATCTGGGGGAACGTCCCCAAGCAGGGCAATCCCTACTGGACGGCGATGGACAAGGCCGCCGGTGTCCGCGTCAAGTGGCAGAACCAGCAGGGCGACACGTACGGCCAGAAGCTGGGCGCCGTCCTCGCGTCCAGCGGTGTGCCGGACGCCGTGGTCGTGCCCGGCTGGGAGTTGAACGGCAAGATACCGAGCGCCATCGCCAACAAGTTCGCCGACCTCGGCCCGTACCTGAGCGGCGACAAGGTCAAGGATTACCCGAACCTCGCGGCGATCCCGAGCGGCGCCTGGCAGCGCTCCATCTTCGGCGGCAAGCTGCGCGGCCTGCCGATGCCCTCCGCCACCACGCCGAACATCGCGCCGTTCTACCGCACCGACCTCTTCGAGAAGGAGGGGCTCGAAGCGCCCACGAGCGCGCAGGAGTTCTACGACCTGTGCAAGGAGCTCAACGCCCCCAAGAGCAGGGTGTGGGCGTGCGGCGACATGACCTGGGCGGCCTGGAACATCTTCGGCGTACTGCCGGAGAAGCCGTACTACTGGAAGCTCGTCGACGGCAAGCTCGTCAACCGCTACGAGAGCGACGAGCACCTGGAAGCACTCGAGTGGTCGCGCAAGCTCTACTCGGCGGGCTTCGTCCACCCCGACGCGAAGGCCGAGACGGGCAACATCGGCGACCTGTGCGCGGCGGGCAAGGTCTGGATGTACTGCCAGGACCTGTCCGACTGGTACGGCAAGACGGCCGTGCAGCGCGTGGACAACAAGAGGTTTCGCATGGAGGCGTTCGACTACTTCGCCCCCGACGGCGGCGCGCCCACGATGTACGGGCGTCCGCCCGCCGACATCTGGACGTTCATCAGCGAGAAGGCCGACGAGACGACCGTCCGCGACATCCTCGCCCTCGCCAACTACACGGCCGCTCCCTACGGTTCGAAGGAGCAGCGGCTTCGCATGTACGGCGTCGAGGGCGTGCACCACACGTTCAAGGACGGCGTCCTCACCAAGAACGGCAAGGGAAACAACGAGGTCTTCTCGACGTACGAGTACCTGGCGTCACCCGCGCCCTTCGTCGCCTACCCCGATCTGCCGGACGTCACCGAGGGCATGGTCGGCTGGCAGCAGCGCCAGGGAGCGCACACGAAGAAGCCGCTCTTCCACGGCATGACGATCATCGAGCCGACGCGGTACACCGAACTGGACGCCGAGTTCGAGGACCTGGAGAAGGACATCGTGCGCGGCCGCAAGAAGGTCAGCGACATGCAGCGGGCGGCATCGGACTGGAAGTCGGGCGGCGGCGACAAACTGCGCGACTGGTACAAGAAGCTGCTCGACGAGACCGGGGCCTCCGGCGACTCGGCGTCCTGACATGGCCCAGAGCACGAGTCACGCGCGCGACACCGCCTCGCGGACAGCGCCGCCCGCGGCGCCCGCCGAACACCCGCCCCGTACGAAGAAGGCCGCGGCCCGCGTCCCGCTGCGGCACCGTCTTCGCCGCGACCGCGTACTGCTCCTGATGGTGCTGCCCGCGCTGCTGCTCCTCTTCGTCTTCAACTACGTGCCGCTGATCGGCAACGTCGTCGCCTTCCAGGACTACGACCCCTACATCGCCGACAACGCGTTCCAGGCGATGACGCAGAGCCCCTGGATCGGTGTCGAGCACTTCCGGCACATGGCCGAGGACCGGCTGTTCTGGCAGGCGGTCAGGAACACCTTCGCGATCTTCGCGATCCAGCTGACCCTGTTCTTCCCGCTGCCGATCGCGCTCGCGCTGTTCGTCAACAGCTTCGTGCGTCCCCGGGTGCGGGCGGTCGCGCAGGCGATCCTCTATCTGCCGCACTTCTTCTCCTGGGTCCTCGTCATCACGGTCTTCCAGCAGATGTTCGGCGGGGCGGGGCTCGTCGCGCAGGTCCTGCGGGACCACGGGCACGAGGGCTTCGACCTGATGACCGACCCGGGCCTGTTCAAGTTCCTGGTCACCTTCGAGATGGTCTGGAAGGACGCGGGCTGGGGCGTCATCGTCTTCCTCGCCGCGCTCGCCGCCGTCAGCCCGGACCTGTACGAGGCCTCGGCGATGGACGGCGCGAACCGCTGGCGGCGCATGTGGCACATCCAGCTGCCCGCGCTGCGACCGGTGGTGGCGCTGCTCCTCGTGCTCCAGGTCGGCAACGCGCTCACGGTCGGCTTCGAACAGATCCTGCTCCAGCGGACCGCCGTGGGCCCCACTGCCTCCGAGGTCCTTGACACCTATGTGTGGAACACCGGCCTGGACAACGGCAACTTCGGCTACGGCGCCGCGATCGGCATCGTCAAGGGCGTCTTCGGCCTCCTGATGGTGCTCGGCGCCAACAAGGCCGCCCACCTCATGGGCGAGCAGGGGGTGTACAAGCGATGAAGCCAAGTGACGCACGAGCGCCGGGCCTGCTCAGCTTCGGCATCAGGCCGGGCAGCCGCACCGGTCTGCGCCCGGTGTGGGAGGAGCCCCCGACCCGGGCGGGACTCGCGACCAAGGGCGTGACCCTGACCCTGGTCTGTCTGGCGGTCGTCTTCCCGGTGTGGGTGGTGGTCGTCACCAGCCTCTCCTCGGTCGCCACCATCACCGAGACGGGCGGCCTGGTGGTGATCCCGCGGGGCGTCACCTTCGTCCACTACCAGGAGCTGCTCGGCGGCGGCCAGGTGTCACGGGCCACGCTGGTCAGCGTGGGCGTCACGGTCGTCGGCACGCTCTTCAGCATGGTGGTGTCCGTCCTGTGCGCGTACGGTCTCTCGCGGCCGGGATCGGTCCTGCACCGCCCGATCCTGCTGGTGATCGTCGCCACGATGTTCTTCGGCGCCGGGCTCATCCCCACCTATCTGGTGGTGCAGGGCATCGGCCTCACGGACACCTATCTGTCGCTGATCCTGCCGAGCGCCCTGAACGTCTTCAACATCCTCGTCCTGCGGGCGTTCTTCATGGGCACGGCACAGGAGCTGATCGAGAGCGCCCGCATCGATGGCGCCGGCGACCTGCGCATCCTGTGGCGGATCGTGATGCCCCTCTCCCGCGCGGTGATCGCGGTCATCACCCTCTTCTACGCGGTGGGCTACTGGAGCGCGTGGTTCAACGCCTCCATCTACCTCAGCGACCCGGACATGATGCCGCTGCAGAACGTCATGCAGCAGCTGGTGATCAAACAGCAGAAGCCGACGGGCCTGGCCCAGGCGATCAACACCGGGCACCTGTCGCCGCTCGCCATCCAGATGGCCGTGATGGTCCTCGCGCTCCTGCCGGTCGCCGTCCTCTCGCCGTTCGTGCAGCGGCATTTCAAGCAGGGCATGCTCACCGGCGCAGTGAAGGGCTGACCCCACCGATGCCTTCCCTCGACGACACCACCCGCGGCCGGATCCTGTTCGGCGGCGACTACAACCCCGAGCAGTGGCCCGAGGAGGTCTGGCTAGACGACGTACGCCTGATGCGCGAGGCCTCGGTCAACTCCGTCACCGTCGGGGTCTTCTCCTGGGCGCGGCTCGAACCACGGCCCGGCAAGCGGGAGTTCGGCTGGCTGGACCGACTCCTTGATCTGCTGCACGAGGCCGGCATCGGTGTCGTCCTGGCCACGCCGACCTCCGCTCCCCCGCCCTGGCTGGGGCGGCTGCACCCGGAGACGCTGCCACGGGACGAGAACGGGCAGGTGGAGTGGTGGGGCTCGCGCCAGCATTTCGCACACTCCAGTGCCGTCTACCGCAGGTTCGCCGCCGCCATCACAGAGGATCTGGCGGCCCGGTACGCGCACCACCCCGCGCTCACGATGTGGCACATCAACAACGAGTACTGCACCTACGACTGGGGCGACGAGGCCGCGGTCGCGTTCCGCCGCTGGCTGCGGGCGAAGTACCCCTCGATCGGCGCGCTCAACTCGGCCTGGGGCAGCGCCTTCTGGGGGCAGGGCTACGACAACTGGGCGGAGATCCTGCCGCCGCGGCGCGCCCACTACCTGAAGAACCCCGCCCAGGTCCTCGACTTCAAACGCTTCACGTCCGACGCCCTGCTGGAGTGCTTCCGCGCCGAGCGGGACATCGTCAGCGCGCACAGCCCGCACCTGCCGGTCACCACCAACTTCATGCCGCTGTGGTCGGGGCAGGACGCCTGGACATGGGCCGCGCAGGAGGACGTCGTATCCGTCGACCTCTACCCCGACCCGAGGGATCCGCTGGGAGCCCAACAGGGCGCCTTGGTGCAGGACATGACGCGTTCCCAGGCGCGCGGCGGTCCGTGGATGCTGATGGAGCAGGCGGCGGGCCCGGTCAACTGGCGCGGCGTGAACCACCCCAAGCCGCGTGGCCTGAACCGACTCTGGTCCTGGCAGGCGGTGGCGCGCGGCGCGGACGCCGTCTGCTACTTCCAGTGGCGCCAGTCCCGGCAGGGCGCGGAGAAGTTCCACTCCGGGATGCTGAGCCACGCGGGGGAACAGGGCCGCACCTTCCAGGAGATCAAGGAGCTGGGCGCCGAACTGGCCCTGGTGGGACCCGAGATCAGCGGCACCCGCGTCACGGCCGATGTGGCCGTCCTGCACGACTGGGACTCCTGGTGGGCGAGCGGACAGGAGGGCCGGCCCTCCGCCCTGGTCGACCACGCGGAGGTTCTCGGCGCCTGGCACCGCGCCCTGTGGGAGGCGAACACCCCCGTCGACTTCGCCCACCCGGAGCACGACCTGTCCTCGTACCGCATGGTCGCCGTCCCGCACCTCTACCTCCTCACCGACGCCGCGATCGACAACCTCCTGTCGTACGTGCGCGACGGGGGCACCCTCGTCTGCGGTTTCCTCACCGGAGTGGCCGACGCGGACGACCGGGTGCGGCCCGGCGGCATGGACGCCCGGCTGCGCGCGCTGTTCGGCATCCGCACCGTGCACGAGTGGTGGCCGCTGGAGGCCGGGGAGCGCGTGGACTGCGGGGAGTTCACCGGCACGCTCTGGTCGGAGGAGCTGCAGGCCGACGACAGTGCCGAGACGGTGGCCGCCTACCGGGGCGGCGAGCTCGACGGGCTGCCCGCGCTGCTGCGCCACGAGCGCGCCTGGTATCTGTCCACGCTCCCCGAGCCCGCGGCCCTGCGCGACCTGCTCGCGCGCGTGGCCGCCGAAGCAGGCGTACGGCCTCCGCTCGCAGGCCTCCCCCGCGGAGTGGAGGCCGTACGCCGCGGCGCTCTCCTGTTCCTCCTGCACCACGGCCGCGAGCAGGTGACCGTGCCCGTCCCCGGCAGGCACCTCGATCTGCTGACCGGCACATCGGTCGAGGGTGCGATCACCCTCGGCCGCCACGGTGTGGCCGTGCTGCGCCACGCCACCGACGACCGCGAGCCCACCCCGGGCCCGCGGGATCCCTCCCCCCACCCTGGAGACGACACATGACACGACACGTGACACGCCACCCCCGCCGCACCCTGACCCGCCTGCTGCTCGCCCCCGCCCTGGTGGCGGGCGCGACCCTCGGCCTCGCCTCCGCCCCCGCGCAGGCCGCCGTCTGGAGCTCCTGCGACCAGTGGGGCAACACCTCCCTGAACGGCTACACCCTCTACAACAACATCTGGGGCTCCGGAGCGGGCAGCCAGTGCATCTCGGCGGACTCCGGCACCAAGTGGAGCGTGCACGCCAACCACCCCAACACCAGCGGGATCAAGTCCTACCCCAACTCCACGAAGGTCATCGGCAAGCCGGTCGACTCACTGTCCTCGCTGAAGAGCGCCTACAACGTCAAGGTGCCTTCGGCGGGCGACTACAACTCCTCGTACGACATCTGGGACACCGACCACGACTACGAGATCATGCTCTGGGTCAACTACAACGGGAACGTCGGACCCCTCGGCACCGCCCAGGGCACCGTCAGCCTCGGCGGTCACACCTGGGCGGTCTACAAGGGCACCAACGGCGCCAACGAGGTGTTCTCGTTCCTGCGCACCTCCGACTCCTCGTCCGGGACGGTCGACATCCTCCCGATCCTCAAGTGGATCAAGAACACCAAGGGCTGGATGGGCAACGAGACCATCGGCGACGTGCAGTTCGGCTACGAGATCAGCGGCGCGGCCGGAGGCCTGGACTTCACCACCAACTCCCTGACCGTGTCGGGCGGTTAGCCGGGCAGCTCGTCGCCGACCAGGGCGAGGTTCTGGATGGCGGCGAGCCCGAAGAGCGCGGTCTCGTTGGTGTTGATCCGCAGGTTCTCGTAGCCGGGCTCCAGGGCGGCCGGACCCTCCAGGTCGGTCTTCGCCCAGCTCATCGTCCTGGTGTAACCGTCGCTGTCCTGGAACTTCCGCCAGGCGCGCGCCGCGAGCTTCTCGTCCTTCGACCGGGCGGCGGCGTACGCGTCCTGGCGGGAGTGCCCCTGGAAGAGCAGCAGGCTGCCGAAGTCCTTGCCGTAGCGCTCCTTCTGCTCGGCCTTGGTGGCGTTGAAGTAGCGGCAGTAGTCCAGCCACGCCTCCTCGAACTTCGGCTGGTCGACGAGGCCGATGAGCTCGGCGCACATCTCGACCAGGCCGAACATCGCGGAGAGGTGGGAGACGTTCACGGCGGGCTCGGCGGCCACCGCGAACTTTCCGGTGTCCAGGTCGTACAGGCCGCTGCCCTGGACGAAGCCGTTGGGCTGGGCGGCGATGGTCTCCATGGTGGAGCGCAGGCGGGCCTCGGCCTTGGCCGCCTTGGGGCCGCCGCGTTCCCATTCGGTGAGCCAGGCCGCGGCGAGGCCGCTCCAGTCGGTGCCGAAGCCGATGGACAGGGCGTTGCGGTCGGGCTCGTACGGCTCGGTGCGGATCTTGCGCAGGGGGTCGAGGACGAGGAACGTCTCGTCGGAGTCGACCAGGGCGTGCATCAGGTCGCCGACGCGCTCGTCGGCGGTGAGGAAGTAGTAGGGGCGGCGGTAGACGGCCGTGGAGATGCGCTGCTGCTTGGCGCTGTCCGCGAAGTGCTGCACGCCGTGCCGGGTGCCGAGGCCCGCCCATTTTCCGAGGTGGTAGGAGTCGACCTCGCCGGTGTGGCGGGTCATGGCCTCGGCGAAACGGAAGATGTCGGCGCGGCCCGAGCGCAGGTAGGCGTACCAGAGCCACAGGTCGGGTGAGAGCTCGGAGTTGTCCCAGGCGTAGCCGCCGACGTCGTACCGCCACTGGTGCCGGTCCTCGTCATAGGTGTGCATGATGTCGCCGTAGTCCCAGAAGCCGTACCAGCGGCGCTGCTGGGCCTGGTCCTTGTAGTAGGCGAAGAGGAAGTCGAGGTGGTCCTCGATCGTCGCCTTGGCGGGCGTGGAGCGGTCGACGGGCGAGAAGAGACCGCCGAAGACGCCCGCCCGCACCATATGGGCCGGTTCGGCGGCCAGTTGGGGCGGGGTGCGGACGGCGGCGGCCTGGTCGACGAGGGTGGCGGCGGTCGGGGTGGCGGCGTTCGCCCAGAACATCAGCTCGCTGGTGCGGGCGATGCCGTACGGCGTCCCGAAGCCGGGTTCGTAGTCCTCGTAGGTGATGTTGAGGCCCTCGATCTGCTCGGGGTAGGTGTCCTGTCCCATGCCGTCGTGGTACGTGCGCAGGTCCATCGGCTGGGCCTCCGGCGACCAGAGCCAGAGCGTGACCTCGGCCGTGTCACCGGCGGCGCCCCGTATGTCGAGCTGGGCGGGGTGCTTCTCCCAGAAGTCCCGAAGCCCGAACGAGAACCCGCCGCCGGCCCCGCCGACGTACCCGAATCCGGTCGCCCGGCCGCCGCCTCCGGCCGTGATCCAGGTGTGCCCCGGCTTGGTCCGCTTGCGCAGGGTGAAGCCGTCGGCGGAGAGCTGGGCGAGGGTGTAGTCCCCCCAGGTGGGGATGTACTGCAGCCGGGTGGTGACCCGCTGGTCCCAGGTCGCCGGGTCCGGCAGCTTCTCGCCCTTGACCTGGGCGGCGCGGATCGCGGCGCCGGGGTCGCGGCGCAGTCCTGTGATGCCCTTGACCGCCTCGGTCAGGAATCCCTTGCCCTCGCCGGCGATACGGATGTGCCGGTCGTACGCCGCGTCGCGCATCGGCACGCTGAAGCGGACCCCCAGGCCGCGGATGAAGTCCTTCTTCGCGTCGCCGTCGTACGTGATGGTGTGCACCATGCGGAAGGAGTCGGCGCCCGCGTAGAAGTAGAGGCGCACGCTGAAGGGCAGCCAGCTGCGGCTTCCCTTGCGGTGCTTGCCGTCGATGCGGACCACGGCGCGCACCGGCCCGTCCTGCTCGACCTTCGCGCCGCTGATCTCGCCGTCGAACCGTTCCCACTTGGCGTTGCCGTGGTCGCCGTCGTCGAGGTCTCCCTGGCGGAGCAGCACGAGCTTCCCGTCGGCGGCGATCTGCACGCCGTCGCGGGTGACGGACTCGACGAGCCGCTCGCCGTCCTTGGAGATGACGGCCTTGATGACGCCGGTGTCGACGGTGATCGCCCGGCGGGTGTCGGTGACGGTGACCTCCTTGCCCTGGGCAGGTGTGCCGGGCCCGAGGCGGAACGTGTCGGTGTCCGCGGCCTCCGGTCCCACCGCGTGTGCGGTCCACTTCACCGAGCCGTCGGGCCAGTGGGCGGTGGTCCAGGTCTGTACGGGGACGTCCTTGCCGTCAGCGGTGGCGAGGGCGAACTCCTGCCCGGCGGGGTGGGCGCCCTTGGGCCACGGGACGCCGAAGGTGGACCCCGGCGCGGCGCCGAGCCCGCCCTTCTCCAGCCAGCCGATGCCGACGGGGCCGTCGTCCGCCGCCGCACGGGGAGCCGCTTCGGCATCACGGTGGCCGAGCACCCAGCTGAACTGTGCGGCGGCACCGGCCACGGCGGCGGCCTTGAGCAGGGACCTGCGGGGGATCGGAGGCATCTTGATCCTTTCCATTGCATGGGCATGACAGAGGGAGACATGCGGTGCAGAGGGCACCGGCATCAGGGGTGCCGACGTCAGGCCGCCGTGCCGCGCCGTTCGACGGCCAGTGCCGCCGCCGCGACCATCCCCAGGGCGGGTGCCGCGAGCGGCAGGGCGAACCACGCGGACGCCACGACCACGGCGAACCCGCACACGATCACCAGCGAACCGGCGGGATCCCACAGCGTGCGGCGCACCGCCCCGGTCAGCAGCGCGCGCCACGACGCGTCGGGCCGCCAGACCGCGGCCGCCCGCAGCCCGGCCACGACCAGGACGAACAGGGCGAGCACCCCGACCGCGCCGACGAACGTGCCGCCGGGAAGCCCCGCCCGCACGAACGCGATGTCGGCGAGGAGCAGGGCCAGCGCCGCCCAGCCTCCGAGGCCCACCAGCCAGCCGCGCCGTACCGCCGCCCGCAGATCGGCGGTGAACTCCCGCCAGCCGGAGGTCTCCTGGGACAGATGCCGGTCGAGGTGGCGGGACCCTGCCGCGAAGGCCGCGGGCAGGGTGACCAGGGGCAGGGCGGCGAGTGCGATCCACACCCCGGTCAGCAGGCATTCGGCGAAGGCGCCGAAACGGTCCATGAAGACGGACTTCTTCACGCGGCCTCAGCCTTTCAGACCGGAGGTCGCCATACCGTCGATCAGGTACCGCTGGAAGGCCAGGAAGAACGCGAGCACGGGCAGCAGCGCGACGAGGGACATGGCGATCATGCCGCCGTAGTTGGCCAGGCCCTCCTGGTCGACGAACATCTTCAAGCCGAGCGAGACGGTGTACTTCGAGGGGTCGTTGAGATAGATCAGCGGTCCCATGAAGTCGTTCCAGGAGTTGATGAAGGTGAAGATCGCGCTGGTGATCAGCGCCGGCCTGCACAGCGGAAGGACGATCGACCAGTAGATCCGCAGGTGTCCGCAGCCGTCGAGCCGCGCCGCCTCGTCGAGTTCCTTGGGCAGGTTCCGCATGAACTGCACCATGAGGAAGACGAAGAAGGCGTCGACCGCCAGATACTTGCCGAGCAGCAGCGGCGTATAGGTGTTGATCAGGCCCATCTTCTGGAACAGGACGTACTGCGGGATCAGGAGCACGTGGTACGGAAGCAGCAGGGTGCCGATCATCAGCGCGAACAGGAGGTTGCGACCCGCGAACCTGATCCGCGCGAAGGCGTACCCCGCGAGGGAACAGGAGATCAGCACGCCCAGCACCGAACCGAGCGCCAGGAAGAGGGAGTTGGAGAAGAAGGTGGAGATGGAGATGTCGGCGATGCCGTCGGCGAGTCCGGCGTAGTTCGAGACGATCGGATCGGTCGGGAACAGGTCGAGGCTTCCGACGATCTCGTCGTTCGGCTTGAACGAGCCGCCGATCGCCCAGATCACGGGGTAGAGGACCACGCCGAGGACCGCCAGGGACCCGATGTGCCAGGCCAGTGAACCGGCCCCGCGACGTCTGCTACGGGTGGTCGGGCTGGTGTGAGGGCCGCGTGCTGCGCTGCTCATCGGGATGCCTCCTCGTAGTGCACCCAGCGCTTCTGGGACCAGAAGAGGACCGCCGTCACCAGCGCCACCGCGAGCAGCAGCATCCAGGCCATGGCGGAGGCCAGGCCCATCCGGCTGTTCTCGAAGCCCTGGACGTAGAGATAGCAGGTGTAGACGAGCGATCCGTCGGCCGGACCGCAGGCGTTGCCGCCCGCGCCGCCGCCGACGATGTACGCCGAGGCGAAGATCTGGAAGGAGTGGATGGTCTCCAGGAGGACGTTGAAGAAGAGGACCGGGGAGATCATCGGCAGTGTGATGTTCCAGAACCGCCGCCAGGTGCCCGCGCCGTCGACCTCCGCCGCCTCGTACAGCTCGCGCGGCACCTGTTTCAGACCGGCCAGGAAGATGACCATGGGTGCGCCGAACTGCCAGACGGTGAGCGCGATCAGACTGTAGATGATCCACTGCGGGTCGCCGGTCCAGCCGCCGACGTCCATGCCGAAGACCGCCCGTTGCGTCCGGTCGACGATGGCATCGTCGGAGAAGATCGCCTTCCAGACGACGGCGATCGAGACGCTGGCGCCGATCAGGGACGGCGCGTAGAACGCGGCCCGGTAGAAGGCCTGTCCGCGCCGCTTCTGGTTGAGCAGCAGGGCCACGCCGAGGGCCGCGGCCAGCTTGAGCGGGGTGCCTACGACGACGTACCAGAGCGTCACCTCCACCGACTTGCGCCAGCGCGGGTCGCCGAACATCTCGGTGAAGTTGTCGAGGCCGATCCACTGGGGGGCGTCGAACAGGTTGTAGTCGGTGAACGCGAAGTAGAGCGAGGCGACCATCGGTCCGGCCGTGAGCAGCAGGAAGCCCGCGAGCCACGGCGACATGAAGAGGAACCCGGCGATGTTCTCGCCCCGCCGTCGGCGCCGGGCCGCCTCGGGGAGGCGCCTGCCGCGTGGCGGGCTCGCTTTCCCGGGCGTGGCCGGGGCCATGGATGTCTGTGGGGGCGCCGTCGTGCCGCCCATCAGGAACCGAGCGCGGTCTTGCACTCGGTGAAGAACTGCTTCACCGCTTCGTCCACCGACCGCTCCCCCATGGCCAGTTCCTCGGCGATCCGCAGGAACGCCGCCTCGCAGACGTCCGCGCCCGCAGGATGCGGCGTGATGGTCTCCAGGACACCGGCGTCGACGAGCTGCTCCTCGTACGCGGCGATCTCCTTGTTGACCTCGGCGATCACCTTGTCCTTCTCGTCGGCCGGCTTGTAGGCCTCGTACTGCGCGGTCGTGGTGGGCACCCCGCGGTCGTAGCCCATGACCTTGGCGACCTCTGGGTCGTGCACCATGAAGTCGATGAACTGCGCGACTTCCTTGGGATGTTGAGTGCGCTTGGAGCCGCTGAGCATGAGGGAGCCGAGGTACTGGCCGGTCTTCTTGCCGTCGGTGGTCGGGAGCGGCGCGAGACCGTACTGGCTCTTGCCCTCGGCGGTGTAGCGGACGGTGAAGTTGTCCCAGGTGAACTCGGAGGCCGCGATCTCGGCGGCCACGGCCGACTTGGGCTTGATCTGGGCGACCTTCTTCGGGTCGGCGTAGATCCCCGACTTCACCCCGGCATACCCCTTGGTCCACCACTCCTTGAGGTCCGCCTCATCGAAGCCGAGGCCGTCCTCGGTGAAGAAGGCCTTGCCCCGCTGGCGGAGGTAGGGGTCGTAGAGGTACATGACACCGTAGAGGCCGCTGTCACCCGCCCTGCCCCCCTTGTGGATCTTCTCCATCGCCGTGTGGAAGTCGTCCCACGTCCAGCCCATCTTGGGGGTGACCCCGGCCTTCTCGAAGACCGGCTTGTCGATCACCAGGGCCATGGAGTTGGAGCCGACCGGGACGCCGAGCAGCTTTCCGTCGACCTCGCCGAACGTGTCGAGTCCCGCGCGGAATCCGTCGAGGCGCAGATGGCCCGCCTTGGCCTGCGCGTGCAGGTCGAGCAGGACGTTGCGCTGGTCGTACTTGCGCAGGAAGCCGATCGCGTTCTGGAAGACGTCGGGCGGATTGCCGCCGGACGCCTGGGTGTTGAACTTCTTCCAGAAGTCGAGGTAGGGCTGGAAGTCCGTCTTCACCTTGATCTTCGGGTACTTCTTCTCGAAGAGCTCGATGGTCCGGTTGATCCGCTTGGCGCGGTCGTCGGAGCCCCACCACGCGTACCGGATGGTGACGGTTCCGTTCCCCGATCCGCTTCCGCCGCCGCAGCCCGCCGCGGTCAGTCCGAGGGCCGCCAACGAGCCGCCGGCCAGCTTCAACAGGCCGCGCCTGTCAACTTCCCCATTCGTCGGCACAGTTCGTCCTCCGTCACGCGATTGAATCGTTTTAGGAAAGCGCTTGCCGGGACAAGGTAGGGAGCCGGGCCGAGTACGTCAACGGTTCGGGCAGGAACGGTCGAAGCGCTTCGAGTCCGCGCGCCCCAACTCCGGTATCTCGAACGAATTTTCCTGCGCGAAACGTTGACGCGGGCCGGTCGGCGTCCTAGCTTCATCGCGTCGTACTTCGTACGTCATATATGAGACGCGATACGCGATGGCTGCACGGCGACCGCCATGACGACTGAGAGCATCGATGAACTTTGCGCCCCACCCCATCCCCTCGCGCACGCAGTACGTGCTCGAAGCGGTCAAGCACCGCATCCTCACCGGGCAGTTGGCGCCCGGCCAGCCCCTCGTCGAGACCGAGCTCGCCGCCCAGTTCGCCGTCTCCAAGACGCCCGTACGGGAAGCGCTGAAGACGCTCGCCGGGACCGGGCTCGTCGTCATGAGCCAGTACAAGGGCGCCACCGTGCGCACGGTGGACGCGGCCATGGCACAGGAGGTCTACGACGTGCGCCTGCTGCTCGAACCGGAGGCTCTGCGCCGCACGGTCCGCAGCCGCGCCCTCCTGGAGGAGGCGCGCGACGCCCTGGAGCGGGCGGACACGGCGGCGGACGCGGCCGAACGCTCCCTGGCCAACCGGGAGTTCCACCGAGCGCTGTACGTACCGTGCGGCAATCCGCTGCTGTCCCGGATGCTCGACGACGTGCGCGACCAGGCGGCCCTGGTGTCCGCCGTGGCCTGGGCGACGCTGCCCTCCTGGGAGCGGGAGGCCGCCGAGCACCGGGAGATCCTGCGGCTCGCGCTGGCGGGGGAAGCCGACGCGGCGGCGCGCGGACTCCATGACCACATCGCCTCGTTCGTGCGGCGCGCGTTCCCGGAGGGGGAGCTTTCATGACCGGACCGACCCTCGACTCCCGCTTCGGCGCGCTGCGTTCCGCGCTCGCCGATGTGGTCGCGATCCCCGTGACGCCGTTCGCCGAGGACGGCTCCGTGGCGCGGGACACCTACCGCACCCTGGTCAGACGTCTCACGGACGGCGGCGTGCGCACGCTCACCCCGAACGGCAACACCGGCGAGTTCTACGCGCTGGACCCCGAGGAGCGGCGCCTGGTCACCGAGTTGACCATGAAGGAGGCGGGCCGCAGCGGCGCCTACGTGCTCGTCGGCGTCGGCCACGACCTGCCGACGGCGGTCGCCACCGCCCGGCACGCGCGGGACGCCGGAGCACACATGGTGATGGTCCATCAGCCGGTGCATCCGTACGTGTCGCAGGACGGCTGGGTCGACTACCACCGCGCCGTCGCCGATGCCGTGCCCGAGCTCGGTGTCGTCCCGTACATCCGCAATCCCCGCCTCACGGGACAACGCCTCGCGGACCTCGGCGAGTTGTGCCCCAATGTGATCGGCGCGAAGTACGCGACGCCGGACGCCGCCGCCTTCGCCGCGTTCGCGCGGGACGCGGGTCTCGAGCGCTTCGTCTGGGTGGCGGGGCTCGCCGAGCTGTACGCACCCGCGTACTGGGCCGTCGGCGCCACCGGCTTCACCTCGGGCCTGGTCAACGTCGCGCCCGAGGTGTCCCTGAGCATGCTCGAAGCCCTGCGGGCGGGCGATTACCCGGCGGCCATGGACGTCTGGGAACGGATCCGGCGCTTCGAGGAGCTGCGGGCCGCCGACCAGTCAGCGGACAACGTCACCGTCGTCAAGGAGGCCCTCGCCGCGCTCGGCCTGTGCCGCCGCGAGGTGCGACCGCCCAGCCGTGTCCTGCCCGTCGAGCGGCGCGACGAGATAGCGGCGCTTGTGAAGGCGTGGGCGCTATGAGGCCGGACGAACTGCGCAGCCACCAGTGGTACGGCACGGACGGCCTGCGGTCCTTCAGCCACCGGGCGCGCACCCGGCAGCTCGGGTATCTGCCCGAGGAACATCTGGGCAAGCCCGTCATCGCGGTCCTGAACACCTGGTCCGACATCAACCCCTGCCACGTCCACCTGCGCGACCGCGCCCAGGCCGTGAAGCGCGGGGTGTGGCAGGCGGGCGGCTTCCCCCTCGAATTCCCCGTCTCCACGCTGTCGGAGACGTTCCAGAAGCCGACCCCGATGCTCTACCGGAACCTCCTCGCCATGGAGACCGAGGAGCTGCTGCGGTCGTATCCCGTGGACGGCGCCGTACTCCTCGGCGGCTGCGACAAGACGACGCCCGCCCTGCTCATGGGCGCCGCGAGCGCCGACCTGCCGGCCGTCTTCGTGCCCGCGGGGCCCATGCTCCCGGGGCACTGGCGCAACGAGGTGCTCGGTTCCGGCACCGACATGTGGAAGTACTGGGACGACAAGCGCGCCGGCCTCATCGGCGACTGCGAACTGGCGGAGCTGGAGAGCGGCCTCGCCCGCTCCCCCGGCCACTGCATGACCATGGGTACGGCATCCACGCTGACCGCGGCGGCCGAGGCACTCGGCGTGACGATGCCCGGCGCCTCCTCCATCCCCGCGGTGGACTCCGGGCACGAGCGGATGGCGGCCGCTTCCGGGATGCGGATCGTCGAACTGGTCCACCAGGGCCTGACGTTGTCGCGGCTGCTCACCCCGGAGGCGTACGAGGACGCGGTCGCCACCGTGCTCGCGCTCGGCGGCTCCACCAACGCGGTGATCCATCTGATCGCCATGGCGGGCCGCAGCGGCGTACGGCTCACGCTCGACGACTTCGACCGGATCGCGCGGACCGTGCCGGTGCTCGCCAACTTGCGTCCCGGCGGGCAGTACCTCATGGAGGACTTCCACTTCGCGGGCGGACTCCCGGCGTTCCTGGCCCAGTTGACCGAGGTGCTCCATCTGGACCGGCCCACCGTCGCCCACGACACCCTGCGCGAGCAGCTCGCGGGCGCCACCGTGCACAACCCCGAGGTCATCCGGCCCCGCACCAAGCCCCTGGCCGACGAGGGCGGCGTGGCGGTGCTCCGCGGCAACCTCTGCCCGGACGGCGCCGTCATCAAGCACATCGCCGCCGAGCCCCATCTGCTGCGCCACACCGGCCCCGCGGTCGTCTTCGACGACTACAAGCAGATGCAGCGCACCATCAACGATCCGGCACTCGGCATCACCGCCGACCACGTCCTCGTGCTGCGCGGCTCGGGGCCCAGGGGCGGTCCCGGCATGCCCGAGTACGGCATGCTCCCGATCCCCGACCACCTGCTCAAGCAGGGCATGCGCGACATGGTGCGCCTGTCCGACGCACGCATGAGCGGCACGTCGTACGGCACGTGTGTGCTGCACATCGCGCCCGAGTCGCATGTGGGCGGGCCGCTCGCCCTCGTCCGTACGGGAGACCTGATCACCCTGGACGTCGAGGCGCGCTCGCTCCATCTAGACGTTTCCGACGAGGAGTTGGCGGAGCGACGAGCCGCGTGGACGCCGCCGCCCGCGCGCTTCGGGCGCGGCTACGGCGCGCTGTACGACGAGCAGATCACCCAGGCCGACACCGGCTGCGACTTCGCGTTCCTGGCCCGCGACGGCGAGGTCCCCGAGCCCTACGCGGGCTGAGCTCCACCGCCCCCTCCGTACGAGCGTACGAGCGTACGAGCCGTATGCGCCGTACGAGCCCGGTTCATTTGTACGAGATCTCGAACAACGTCTGCGAAGCGCTTCATCTCGCCGACTGTGTGCCGCCCATGAGAACGGAGAAGCAGACATGGCCTCAGCCGTGGCGAAAGCGCCACCGCAGCCACCGCCCCGGCGCAGCACGCCAGGTGCGCACCGGCGCCGAGCGGGAGCGACCCCGCGCCGCCTCCCGTATCTGCTGATCGCGCCGGCCGGACTCCTGATGCTGGGCTTCATCGCCTATCCGGTCATCAGCGTCTTCTACTACAGCCTGCGCCACTACAACCCCACCAAGCCCTGGCGCGACGGCTTCGCGGGCCTCGACAACTTCGTCACCGCGTTCACCGAGGACCCGCAGTTCTGGCAGACGCTCGGCTTCAGCCTCCAGTGGGTGGCCGTCGAGGTCGTCCTGCAGCTGCTCCTCGGCCTCGGTCTCGCGCTGATCGTCAACCAGACCTTCATCGGCCGTGCGATGGCCCGCGCCCTGGTCTTCTCGCCGTGGGCCGTGTCCGGCGTGCTCACCTCGACGATCTGGCTGCTGATCTTCAACTCCCAGACGGGCATCACCCGTTACCTCGCGGACATGGGCATCGGCTCGTACGGAACGTCCTGGCTGTCGGACACCAGCACCGTCTTCCCCGCCGTCGTCGTCGCCGAACTCTGGCGCGGCGTCCCCTTCTTCGCGATCCTCATCCTCGCCGACCTGCAGTCCGTGTCGAAGGACCTGTACGAGGCGGCCGAGGTGGACGGCGCGAGCCGCTTCCGGCAGTTCTTCCACATCACGCTGCCGCACCTGAAGGACGCGATCATCCTCTCCACGCTCCTTCGCGCGGTCTGGGAGTTCAACAACGTCGACCTGCTCTACACCCTCACCGGCGGCGGCCCCGCGGGCGAGACGACGACCCTGCCGCTGCGCATCGCGTCCATCGCCGTCGACTCGCACGACTTCGGCTACGCGTCCGCGCTGACCTCCATCGCGTTCGTGATCCTCCTCTTCTGCTCGATGGTCTATCTGCGGCTGAGCAAGTTCGGGGGTCAGGACAAGTGAGCGCCACACAGCACCTGGACAGGGAAGCCGCCATGGCGGACACCACCGCACCCGCCGAGCCCCGCGCGGGCGGCCCGCGCACACCCAAGCGGCGACCCTGGGACGAGGCCCCCCGCTGGCAGATCTACCTCCCGCTCGGCCTCTACCTCCTCTTCACCCTCATCCCGTTCTACTGGATGCTGCTCTTCGCGGTCCGCCCGGCGGGCTCCACGTCGCTGCTCCCCTGGCCCCTCACCTTCGAACACTTCGACAAGGTGTGGACCGAGCGGAGCTTCGCGCTCTTCTTCCAGAACAGCCTCATCGTCGGCCTCCTTTCGATGCTGATGACGACGCTCGTCGCCCTCGCCGGCGGCTACGCCCTCGCCCGCTTCGACTTCAAGATCAAGCGCGGTTTCATGCTGGCGCTGCTGTGCTCGCAGTTCATCCCGGGCGCGCTGATGCTGGTGCCGCTCTTCCAGATCTTCGCCAACCTCCAGATGATCAACTCGCTCGGCAGCGTCATCATCGCCGAGGCCGTCTTCCAGCTGCCGCTCTCGATGATCCTGATCAGCGGGTTCATCAAGAACGTGCCGTACTCCCTGGAGGAGGCCGCCTGGGTGGACGGCTGCGGACGCTTCCGCGCCTTCTGCGCCGTCGTCCTGCCCTTGCTGCGGCCCGGACTGATCGCGGTCGGCTCCTTCGCCTTCGTGCACAGCTGGAACCACTTCCTGTTCGCCCTGATGTTCCTCTCCAACCAGGACAAGCAGACGATCCCGGTCGGCCTCGCCACCCTGATGGGCGCCGACAGCGTCGACCTGGGCGCGCTCGCCGCGGGTGGCGTCATCGCCGCCCTGCCCGTCGTGATCGTCTTCGCCTTCATCCAGAAGTGGCTGGTCACGGGGTTCAGCGCCGGGGCGGTGAAGGGATGAGTCCCGGACCGGCGCAGCCCGCGGCGCCCCGCACCCCGCTGCCGCTGGTCCTGGCCGGCGCGCGCGGGCACGGCAGTTGGCATCTGCGGAACATCCGGCGCCTCCAACAGGCCGGTCTCGTACGCCTCGTGGGGATCTGCGAGCTGACACCGCTGACCGGCGCCGAACTCGACGGGCTCGGCGAACCCGCGCAGTCCGCGGACTTCGCCGGTCTGCTCGATGCCACCGGAGCCGCCGTCGCCGTCGTCTGCACACCCATCCCCAGCCACGCGGACCTGGCCGTGGCCGCCGCCGCGCGGGGCGTGCACCTGCTCCTGGAGAAGCCTCCCGCCCCTTCGTACGCCGAGTTCCTGCGGATCACCGACGCGGTGACCGCCGGGGGCGTGGCCTGCCAGGTCGGGTTCCAGTCGCTCGGGTCGCACGCCCTGCCCGCCATCCGTGCCCTGGTCGCCGAGGGGGCCATCGGGGAGCCGATGGGCGTCGGCGCCGCGGGTGCCTGGGCGCGTGACGAGGCGTACTACCGGCGCGCGCCGTGGGCAGGCAGGCGCCGCCTGGACGGCGTGGACGTCGTGGACGGGGTCCTGACCAACCCCCTCGCCCACGCGGTCGCCACCGCCCTGGCGGTGGACGGCTCCCTGCGGGCCGATGACGTCACGCGGGTGGACACGGAACTGTTCCGCGCCAACGACATCGAGTCCGACGACACCTCCTTCGTGGGGATCACCACCGCGCGCGGTGGCCGCGTCGGTGTCGCGGCGACCCTCTGCGCCGAACGACCCGACGAGCCGTACGTCGTCGTCCACGGCACCCAGGGCCGCATCACCTTCTGGTACAAGCAGGACCGGGTGCTCGTGCAGCGCTCCGGGCACGGGCCCGAGGAGGTCCTTCACGGGCGGACGGACCTCCTCGAAAACCTCATCGGCCATCTCACGGGCCACGCCGAGCTCCTTGTTCCGCCGGCGTCGACGGGCGCCTTCATGAAGGTCGTCGAGGCGGTCCGCCGGGCACCCGATCCGCTCCCGCTGCCGGTCGAGGCCTGGCGTGCCGTGCCCGGGGAGCACGAAGGCGTACGGCGCCGGATCGTGCACGGCATCGACGGACTCGTCGCGACGAGCGCCGACACGCTGTGCGGCTACGCGGAGCTCGGCACGTTCTGGGCGCTGCCCGACCCGCCGCCCGACGCACGGTCCACCATCCCGCGGGCCCCTGGCGCCCCCGCGCCCTCCACCTCTCACTCCCCCGCCCCCGAGACCCCACCGAGGTGAGAACGCCATGAACAGAACCGCGACCGACACCGCGCTCATGCTGCGCTGCTCGGGCCGCCCCGTAGGCCGCTACGTCATCCACCCCTCGGCAGGGCAGCGGCTCGCGCCCCGCCCATACCTCCACCCCGTCCGCACCTTCGGCGGCCTGGCCGTCACCGAGTACGGTCCGGCCGACCACCCGCACCACCTCGGCGTGGGCGTCGCCGTGCCCGACGCGGCGGGCCGCAACTTCTGGGGCGGGCGCACCTACGTGCGCGACCAGGGGCCGACCGAGCTCGACAACCACGGTGAACAGCGCCACCTGGAGTTCAAGCTCCGCGACCCCGACGGCTTCGTCGAGGAGATCGGCTGGCTCGACGGGGAGTGCGAGCTGCTGCGCGAGCGGCGCACCGTCGCCGTCACGCCCCTCACCACGTCCGCCTGGGCGCTCGACTTCACGTTCTCCCTCACCAACCCGGCCTCCTCGGAGATCTCGATCGGCAGCCCCGCCACCAACGGCCGTCCCGGCGCCGCCTACGGGGGCTTCTTCTGGCGCGCCCCCAAGGAGACGCGGGCCCCCGAGGTGTTCACCGCGGACGCCGAGGGCGAGGCGGCGGTCCATGGCCTCACCGCCGACTGGCTGGCCCTGGTGGGCCAGGGCTGGACGCTCGTCTTCGCCGGGGCGACGGCCGAGACGCGGCGCGACCCGTGGTTCGTGCGGACCGCCGAGTATCCGGGCGTCGGCTCCTCGCTCGCGCACGCGCGGCGCCTGCCGATCGGCCCCGGCGAGACCGTCGTACGCCGTGTCATCACCGTCGTCTCCGACGGCCGCCCGAGCCGGTCCGAGGCCGCGGCGCTCGTCCGCAAGGCGGTGACCGCGTGAACGCGCCCCCAGCCGCCCGCACGGGTGACCTCGGTGACGGGACCTACCGCAATCCCGTCCTCGCCGCCGACTGGTCCGATCCCGACGTCGTCCGGGTCGGCGACGACTTCTACCTCACCGCTTCCAGCTTCGGGCGCGCCCCCGGCCTGCCGCTGCTGCACTCCCGCGACCTGGTGAACTGGACCCTCGTCGGGCATGCCCTGGACCGCCTGGAACCCGCGGAGTCGTTCGCGGCGCCGCGGCACGACTGCGGGGTGTGGGCGCCGTCGATCCGGCACCACGACGAACGGTTCTGGATCTTCTGGGGTGACCCCGACCACGGCGTCTTTCAGGTCAACTCCCCCGACATCCGCGGCCCTTGGAGCGCCCCGCACCTCGTCAAGGCGGGCAAGGGGCTCATCGACGCCTGCCCGTTGTGGGACGAGGAGCGCGGCGAGGCGTATCTCGTGCACGCCTGGGCCAAGTCGCGCTCCGGCGTCAAGAACCGGCTCACCGGTCACCGCATGAGCCCGGACGGGCGCGAACTGCTCGACGAGGGAAGGGTGCTGGTCGACGCCGACCAACTCCCGGGCTGGTTCACGCTGGAGGGGCCCAAGCTGTACCGCCACGACGGCTGGTTCTGGATCCTCGCTCCCGCGGGCGGGGTGGAGACCGGCTGGCAGGGCGCCTTCCGTTCACGGACCTTCCACGGCCCCTACGAGGAGCGGGTCGTCCTGGAGCAGGGCGGAACCGGCATCAACGGGCCGCACCAGGGCGGCTGGGTGCGCACCCCGCCCGGCGAGGACTGGTTCCTGCACTTCCAGCAGCGCGGCGCCTACGGCCGGGTCGTCCACCTCCAGCCGCTGCGCTGGGGCACGGACGGCTGGCCGGTGATCGGGGACGACGGCGCCCCCGTCGACGTACACAAGAAGCCCGGCCTGCCCCCGCAGCCCGCGTCCGCGCCCGCCACCGACGACGACTTCCCCGGCGGGCGCCACGGCCGCCAGTGGCAGTGGTCCGCCAACCCCCTTGACGGCTGGGCCACTTCACACGCGGCCGACGGTCTGCGGCTGTCCTGCGTCCGGTCCGCGGACGCCCACGATCTGCGCCGCCTGCCGCACGTCCTGACCCAGCGGCTGCCGCTCGCACCGTGCAGCGTCGAGGTCGGCCTGCGGCTGGACAGCACCGCGGCCGACGCCAGGGCCGGGCTCGCCGTGCTCGGTGACGCCTTCGGCTGGATCGGCCTCGAACGCGGCGACGACGGGACGGCCCGCCTCGTCCACCGGTTCGCGGAGCCGGTCGCCGAGCGCGAGCGCGATGCCGCGCGGTCGCGGCCCGCCCCCGACGGCACCGCACGGCTGCGGATCGACGTCACGGACGGCGCCCGCTGCCGCTTCTCGGCCGACACCGGCGACGGCTTCCGCCCCTCGGGCCAGGTCTTCGCCGCGACGCCGTGGCGCTGGGTGGGCGCGCTCCTCGGCCTGTTCGCCACGGCACCGGCGGGGCGGGACGGGGCCGGGACGGCCTTGTTCACGCACTTCCGGATCACCACCACCGGCTGAGGCAGCCCCGCCTGCCCCCCATAGACCTCGTACGACCCCTACATCCGACGAAGAGAGCCGACGATGAACATCACCATCCGTGGAAACAGCAGCGGAGACAGAAGCAGAAACAGAAGCCGTCGCGCGGTGGCCGCCGTCGCCTTCACCGCCGCGTTCGCGCTGACCGCCACCGCCTGTGGCGACGACGGCAGCGGGGCCGGCGGGGACAAGGGCAAGGAGGGTTCCGGAAAGGGCGAGATCACCTTCTGGGACAACAACGGCGGTGTCCGCACCGACGTCTGGAAGGAGATCATCAAGGACTTCGAGGCGAAGAACCCGGACATCCACGTCAAGTACGTCCCGATCCCCGCCGAGAGCGTCCAGTCGAAGTACGACACGGCCATCCAGGGCGGCGGCCTGCCGGACGTCGGCGGTGTCGGCGCCGCGATGCTCGCCGGGATCTCCGCGCAGAACGCCCTGGAGCCGCTGGACGACCGGCTGAGCGGCAGCTCCCTGGAGGGCAAGCTGAACCCGGGCATGATCGACAGCGTCCGGGCGGCGGGTGGCGGCAACCGGCTCTTCACGGTGCCGACGTCCGCGAGCAACGGCGTGCTGTACTACCGCACCGACCTGTTCAAGGCCGCGGGCCTGGACGCCCCCACCAACTGGAGCAAGTTCTACAAGGCGGCCGACAAGCTCACCGCCAAGGGCGACAACAAGTTCGGGTACACCATTCGCGGCGGCGAGGGTTCCATCGCGCAGGCACTCGACGCGGCCTACGGCCAGTCCGGCATCGGGTCGTTCTGGGACGGCGATGAGACCACCGTCAACGACCCGAAGAACGTGGCGGCATTGAAGAAGTACGTCGCGCTGTACAAGAAGAACACCCCCGAGGCCGACGTCAACAACGACTTCAAGAAGATGAACGCCCAGTGGGACACGGGCCAGATCGGCATGCTCAGCCACAACCTCGGTTCCTACACGGACCATGTGAAGGCGCTCGGCGAGGACAAGTTCCGCGGCCTGCCCAACCCGACGACCGACGCGGGCATCCGCGTCCAGGTCTCCAACCCGGTCGACGGGCTCGGCCTGTTCAAGTCGAGCAAGAAGAAGGCGGCGGCCTGGAAGTTCATCGAGTTCGCCGCCTCGCACGATGCCAACAGCAAGTGGAACAAGTCCGCGGGCGCCATCCCGGCCAACACCGCGGCCTCCAAGGACGCCTGGGTGAACGAGGCCGAGCCCACGAAGCTGGCCGCCGCCGCGCTCAACGACGGCTCCCTGAAGATCGTGCAGCTGCCGTACTACCTGCCCGACTGGAACACCATCAGCAAGGCCGACAACGAGCCGAACTACCAGAAGGTCCTGCTCGGCAAGATGTCCGCGAAGGACTTCCTCGACACCCTCGCCGAGCAGCTCAACAAGGCTCAGGCCGAGTGGAACGAACAGAACAAGTGACGGCGCGCCCCGCGCACGGCGTCGGCCGACGCCGTGCGGTCGCGGCCCTCGCGAGCCTTCCGCTCGCGGCGGCCGCGGCCCCGGCCGCTTTCGCCCGCCCGGCGGGATCCGCTCCCGCCGGCACCCTCTACATCGCCGGTGACTCCACCGCCGCGCGGAAGTACGCCGACGCGGCGCCCGAGACCGGCTGGGGCATGGCTCTTCCCTTCTTCCTCCACGACCGCCATCTGAAGGTCGCCAACCACGCCATGAACGGCCGGAGTTCGAAGAGCTTCGCCGACGAGGGCCGTCTCGCCGTGATCCTGGAGGCGATCGGCCCTGGCGACCTCCTCCTCGTCCAGTTCGCGCACAACGACGAGAAGAGCGCCGACCCGACGCGCTACACCGAGCCCTGGTCGACGTACCAGGACTACCTGATGCGATACGTCGACGGGGCTCGCTCCCGTGGCGCGCGACCGGTGCTCGCGACCGCCGTGGAGCGCCGGAAGTTCGACGCGGGCGGCACGGCGCTGCCCACCCACGGCGAGTATCCGGCGGCGATGCGCGCGCTCGCCGCCGCCGAGGGTGTGCCGCTGCTCGACGTGCAGGCCCAGTCGCTCGCCCTGTGGCAGAAGCTCGGCGTCGAGGAGACGAAGGCGTACTTCAACTGGACCGCCACCGAGCAGGACAACACGCACTTCAATCCGCCGGGGGCCATCGCCGTGGCCCGTCTGGTGGCGGCGGAGCTGCTGCGCCGCCGGGTGCTCGCGCCGCGTGACGTGCGGCGGCTCGGCGACGCGATACCCGAATCCTGGATCACCTGGCCGGAAGGACCGTGACGATGAGGACCACGACGACCACGAGGACCACGCGCATGGCCGTACGAAGATCTCTCGCCGCACTCGCGGGGTGCACCGCCCTGGTGGTGGCCGTCACGGGCACGTCGTCCGCGTCCGCCTCCGGGGGCGGCTCACCTGACGTGCTGCCGCCCCGCGACGGGTGGGCCTCGCTGGACGGCGGGACCACCGGCGGCGCCGGAGCGGATGCCGCGCACACCTACACGGTCACCACCTGGGAGGAGCTGCGGGTCGCGCTCGCGGACGACGCCGGCGCTCCCCGGATCATCAAGGTCAAGGGCACGCTGAACGCGACGGCCGAGGGCTGCGGCGCCTTCGAGGCCGACGGCTACGACTTCGACCGGTACCTCGCCGACTACGACCCCGCCGTGTGGGGACGCGACACACCTGTCTCCGGCGCGCAGGAGGATCTTCGGGCGGCGTCTGCGGCCCGGCAGGGCGCGGCGATCAAGGTGAAGGTCCCGGGCGACACGACCATCGTGGGCGTCGGCAAGAACGCGGGGATCGTGGGCGGCAGCCTGCAGATCCAGGGCGTGGACAACGTGGTGGTCCGTGACCTCACCCTGGAGAGCCCGCTGGACTGCTTCCCGCAGTGGGACCCGACGGACGGTGCCACCGGGGCCTGGAACTCCGAGTACGACAGCATGGTCGTGTACGGCTCGACGCATGTGTGGGTCGACCACAACACGTTCACCGACGGCGAGCACCCCGACAGTTCGCTGCCGTCGTACTACGGCGAGGTGTACCAGCAGCACGACGGCGAGCTGGACGTCGTGCGCGGCGCGGATCTGGTCACCGCCTCCTGGAACGTCTTCGCCGACCACGACAAGACCCTGATGATCGGCAACAGTGACAGCGCGGGCGGCACCGACCGCGGCCGGCTGCGGGTCACCCTGCACCACAACGTCTTCCGGGACATCGTCGAGCGGGCACCGCGCGTCCGCTTCGGGCAGGTCGACGCGTACAACAACCACTACGTGGTCCCCGCGGGCGGCTATCAGTACTCGTTCGGCATCGGCCAGGAGTCCCAACTCGTCGCGCAGAGGAACGCGTTCACGCTCCCGGCCGGGGTCAGTGCCGCGAAGATCCTGAAGAAGTGGAAGGAGGCGCCGGTCACCGCCGACGCCAACTACGTCAACGGCAAGCGCCTCAATCTCATCGCCGTCCACAACGCGGAGATGCCGCAGGAGACCCTCACGTCGGGTGCGGGCTGGACACCGAGTCTCCGGACGCGGGTGGACGACCCGCGCACGCTGCCGGGACTGCTCGCGCGCCACGCGGGGGCGGGCAAGCGGCGCTGAGCGCCTGGACCAGGGCGGCCGTGGCTGCCCTGGTCCCGTCCTGGTTCAACGGCCGGGCACCCTCCTGAGCCACAGCCACATGACCGCCGCGGCGAACTGGAACGCGGCGATGCCCAGCAGCAGCCCGTCCGCGCCGAGCCGGCCCGCGAACACCCCGGTCAGGGCCGCGCCGCCCGCCGACGCGCCGATCTTCAGGCTGCCGCCGGTGGTGTTGACCTGACCGAGCCGGTCCGGCGGCGACTCCCGCTGACGGAGCATCAGCGTCGCGGCGAACAGCGGCCCCTCGGCCACGCCCGCCGCCCCGCAGACGGCCCACGCCCAGGGCAGCGACGGCACCAGCGACAGAGCGGCGAGGGCCGCCCCGAACCCCAACAGACCTGCCACCACAACCCGTTCGGCCCGGGCCGGCGTCAGCCACCGCGACGAGGCGAGGGCCCCGATGAGGGAGCCCAGGGCGAAGCAGGCCAGCAGTTGTCCGCCTGCCCCCGCGCCCGCCCCGATGTCCTGGCCGAGCAGCACCGCCGCCACCGCGAACCCGCCGAACCCGAACCAGGCGAACATCGTCGACGCGGTCAGGGCCCGAAGCACCCGGTTGGTCCCCAGGACCGAGAGCCCACCCGCCACGACCTGCCCCACACCCGCCCGCGCCCGCCCCGGCCGCTCCTCCGGGGGAGGAATCCGCAACAGAGGAAGAAAGAAAAGGCCGAGCACAGCTGCGGCCACGGTCACGATCCCGGTGTGCCCGCCGCCCGCGAAGGCGGCGACCATCGCGGCGAGGCCGGGCCCGGCGACGGCCGCGACGGTGTAGCTCGACGCCTCGAGGCCGTACGCCCGCGAGAGGCGTTCGGGAGGCACGAACCTCGGCAGCAGACTGGTGAGCGCCACCACGACCGGCTCGACGCAACCGATCACGGCGGCCACCATCAGGACGAGCACCAGCGGCGCGCGCCCCGCCGACACCATGAGCAGCGCGGTCGCGACGGCGTATCCGCAGGCCAGTGCGGTCACGAGACGGCGCGGCCGGCCGGTCCGGTCCAGCGCATGCCCGATGACCGGCCCGCTCAGCACGTACGGGAGCAACATCGCGGCCTGTACGAATCCGGCGCTCGCCGCGTTCCCGGTACGCGCCTGGACGGTGAGCACCAGGGCGGTCGCGGCCCCTTCCGCGGACACCCTGAGCAGCGTGGCGGCCGTCAGATGAAGCCGAAGCAAGCGGACCCTCCTGAGCACACGTTCAGTGAGCCCCGACTCAATCACCCGCCGCCGGCGCCAGGGAGAGGTTCCAGAGATCGGCATAGCGGACGGCGTGGCGGCAGCGGGCCACCGATGACCGAAAATGGGCGGTCACCGGTGGCCCACGGTGGCTCTACTGGTAACTGATGTCCGACGCGCTGTACTTGCAGTACGTTCCGTCAGGGCCGCTGCCCGTCTCGTCGGGCTCGTCGCCCGAGCTGTTGCCGGTGTAGCGGATGCAGGGCTTGATCTTCTTGCTGGAGTCGCCGTGGATGCGGATCTTGCTGAGGGTCGCCGTGTCGCCGTAGTTGGTGTTGATGCCGACCAGGGACTTGCCGGGCGCGGTCACGTCCACGTCGTTGATGGTGATCGTGCGCTTGTACTGCTTGGAGCAGTTGCCGCAGGAGCGCACCAGCTTGCCGAAGTCCGAGACCTGGAACCCGCTGATGTTCAGCTTGCCCGCGCCGTTGAACTGCAGGACCTTGTCGTCGGCCTTCTTCGCGCCGCCACCGGTGACGGTGTACGTCGAGCTGCTCGAAGTGCCCTTGAAGGTGGCCGCGTCCTCGCCGACGTCCTCCCACCACACGTTCTGGATGGTGCAGCTGCCGGAACAGTGCACGCCGTCGGCGGCCGGCTTGCCGAGCACCACGTTCTTCAGGACGGCGCCGTCCTTCAGCTTGAAGATCGGGTCCTGGCCCTCTTCCTGGCCGTCGCCGCCGAGGTCTCCGCTGCCGTAGAAACGCTGGAGCCCGCCGTCGTAGGTGCCGGACACCTCGATGGTCTTCGTGACGGGCTTGTCGCCCGTGGGGGTCGGCCAGGCGGCGGCCGTGGTCGCCGCTCCCGCCGGGGAGAGCAGCACGTTGGCGCCGAGGGTGGCACCGGTCAGCAGGAGGGCGCCGCCCGCCGCGCCCACGGCGCGGCGGCGGGTGAGGCGGCGCTTGCGGCTCTTGCGCGGTTCGGCTCGTTGCGTGGTCATGGGGACCGCTCTTTCGCTGGGGGGATGACCTTGCGTCTGCTGGTCTCCGCCCGCCTGCGGAAGGTTGCCGCCCCGCGAAGAATTCCTCCCGCGCTCTATGAGGTGCGGGCGAAGTCGCCCCGTACGGCGGCCTTTTGAGCCTGCCGGCTCGACTCGGTGGCCTCCGCCGCGTAGGTGTCCTCGCCCGCGTCCCTGCCGCCCTCGGCGTGGTTGTACTGGCCCGCGAAGACGTGCTCACCCGCGGGAACGGTCCGGCCCGCCTTCAGCGTCCAGCGGTAGACCAGGTCACCGTCCGACTTCCGTACGGAGACGGTGAAGTCGTCGGCGGGCAACGAGCGCCAGTTGCCCGTGTCGGTGACCCCGCCGGTCTGCGCGACACGCAGTTCGACGGTGAGGGCGGTGAGCGGTTCGCCCGTCTTGAAGGTGAGAGTGCTCTGCGCCCAGAAGTCGTTGCTCCGCGGGTCGATGGAGCCGTCGCTCCAGAGGTAGCGGTCCTCGACGCTCTTGGCGTCCGGCGCCACGGGCCGCGTGTCGGGCGGGGGGCCGGACTCCTTCGGCGGCCGGCTGGTGTCCTGACCCTCGCCCTCGCCCTTTCCCTTGTCCGGCGTGCCCTTCGTGGCCTTGCCCGACGGGTGGGCGGGCTCGGCGGGCGAGCTGGGCCCGGCCTTCCCGTCGTCCGGTGCGGAGGCGGAGGGGCTCGGCCCGGACGGGGAATCGGGGGCGGCCGGAGTGCCCACGGTGCGGGGCGGCGGCTCCTCGCCCTGGACGGCGGAGGCGACGGCATAGCCGCCGAGCGCGAAGACTCCCGCAACGGCGGCCGTCGCACCCGCTATCCGCAGCCAGGGGGCGGGTCGCGGCAGCCTGTCGCGGGCCGAGGCACCGGGGTCGACGGCGTCGCGCTCCATGCCGCGCTCGACCCGGGCCAGCATCCGTTCCCTGTCGGGGCGGTGCTCGGCCGCGGCATCGCGCAGCTGCTTGCGTACGTCGTCCATCACTGCCTCCCTCCCACGAGTTGCGACGCGGCCCGGTCACCGAGGAGCCGCTGCAGCTCCGCCATTCCCTTGGACGTCTGGCTCTTCACCGTACCGACCGATATGCCGAGGGTGAGCGCGGTGTCCTTCTCCGACAGGTCGAAGGCGTGCCGCAGGACCACACAGGCCCGCTTACGGAACGGCAGCGTACGCAACGCCTCCTGGACGTCGACGACCGCCGGTATGTCGGGGTCGTCGACCCCTTCCGGGCGCTGCCCCCAGAACAGCGCCACGCGGCGGCGTTCGCGGACGGCACTGCGGATGCGGCTGCGCGCCATGTTGGCGACGACTCCACGGGCGTACGCGGCCGGGTGGTCGGCGGCCCTGACCCGGTCCCAGCGGTTCCAGAGCGCGACCAGGGCGTCCGCCGCCAGATCGTCCGCCGCGTCCTTCTCGCCGGTCAGCATGTGGGCGAGGCGGGCGAGTTCGTTGTAGTGCCGCTCGAAGAAGTCATGGAACTCCGCGGCGGCTGCGTCGTCGACCGCTGTCCCCACGGGTGACCTCTTTCTGTGCTCGCGCGCGGCTCTTCCCGCGCGCCGGGTGGCCCCCGTGCCGCCGCAACGCGATGCGCGAGCATAGCAACGTCTGTACGAGAGATCGAACAACGTCCGGAATCCCAGGCGCATCTGAGCCAAACGGTATGTGATCGGATCCCACGACGCCCCCACCCGGCCGGGTGGGGGCGTCGCCTGAGCCGGTGTCAGCAGGTGCCTCGCTCCCAGTTGTGCCACTTGCCGTCGTGGAACACGTTGGCGTACACGGTGTTGCCGGCCCACACGCCGACGCAGCGGTAGCCGGGGCCCTTTCCGACGCCCCAGATCTGGTCCGCCCGTCCTCCGCCGGGCATTTCCTTCCAGCCGCCCGCGTTGGCCCAGATGTGGTAGATCCCGCGATTCGTGCCGATCACGAAGGTTTCGTCCCTGGAGCCGTTGCCGTCCCAGTCGACGTCGAGGCCGGTGTTCGAGCCCTTCATGCAGCCCCAGTGGCCCCAGCGCTGGATGGGATGGGCACATGCCTGGGCCGACGCGTCAGCGGTCGCGGACCTGACCACGGTGGCCGTCGGGTCGGCTGAGGCTGCCGGTGCCGGCGCCGGTGCCGGTGCGGCACTGGCGGATGGCACAAAGGCGCCGGAGAGTGCGGCCAGCGCCGCGGTTGCTCCGAGCGCCGCCTTCTGCATGGTTCGCATGCTGTTTTCCCCCTGTGCTTCGGGTCTTCCCCTGTATTTCGGGCTGTGCGGTCACCACAGAAGCTAGGGGTCCGAGGGCTCGGCGCGCGTCGTGCGGTGGTTTGGTGTGGCCGTCCACCGAGCGCGCCAGCCGGGTAAACCTGGGCGGTAGGCGGCGTTTGTCGTCCACCCGGCGCGGCAGCCCCGCCGACCCGGACCCGTCCACCGGTGGGCCGGCAACTGCACCTGACCGGGCGGCAACCTTCCGCGCTCCCCGCGGCGACTCAGGCGAGGCACTGTCCCTCTCCCCCTCCCACTTCCCCGCAGGAGCACCCCATGGCCCAGGAATACCCCATGGCCGAGAACCCGTACGGCGACCGCCTCCGCCCCAGGCGCCGAAGAACACGGCGGGCCCGTGGCCGAGTCCTGATCACCGCCGTCATCGCGGGCGCTCTCGCCGCCGGAGGTCTCATCGCCCTGTCGTCCACCTCGTCGGCGGCCACCGCGCGCCAGGCCGAGGCGCTGGACCGGGGCGTGGTCAGCGTGCACACCGACGCCGGGAACCTGGTCAGCTGGCGCTGGCTCGGCACCGATGACGACGACGTGGCCTTCAACGTCTACCGAGGGGGTACGAAGGTCAACTCCTCCCCGGTCACCGGCTCGACGAACTACTTCCACGCGGGCGCCCCCAACAGCGCCGACTACACGGTGCGCGCGGTGGTCGACGGCACCGAACAGGGCGACTCCGTGCACGCGGTGCAGTTCCGCGCCGGGTACAAGGACGTGCCGATCGCGCCGCCCGCCGGGGGCACGACCCCGGACGGCGTGGCGTACACGTACGAGGCGAACGACGCGTCCGTGGGCGACCTCGACGGGGACGGCGCCCTGGACTTCGTACTGAAGTGGCAGCCCACCAACGCCAAGGACAACTCCCAGTCCGGCTACACCGGCAACACGGTCATCGACGGCGTCAAGCTGGACGGCACCCGGCTGTGGCGGATCGACCTGGGCCGGAACATCCGCTCGGGCGCGCACTACACGCAGTTCCAGGTGTACGACTACGACGGGGACGGCAGGGCCGAGGTCGCCACGAAGACGGCGGACGGCACGAAGGACGGCGCGGGCAAGGTGATCGGCAGTTCCTCCGCCGACCACCGCAACTCCAGCGGCTACGTCCTCGCCGGACCCGAGTACCTGACGATGTTCGACGGCCGCTCCGGCGCCGCGCTCGACACGGTGGACTACGTCCCCGCGCGCGGCAGCGTGGCGAGTTGGGGCGACAGTTACGGCAACCGTGTGGACCGCTTCCTCGCCGGGACCGCGTACCTCGACGGCAGCAGGCCGTCCCTGATCATGGCGCGCGGCTACTACACGCGGTCCGTCATCGCCGCCTGGGACTGGCGGAACGGGGCATTCACCCGGCGCTGGACCTTCGACACCAACTCCTCCACGAACACCGGCAAGGGCTACGACGGCCAGGGCAACCACAGTCTGTCGGTCGCGGACGTCGACGCCGACGGCAAGGACGAGATCGTGTACGGCGCGATGACCGTCGACGACAACGGCGGCGGCCTGTGGACGACCAAGCTCGGGCACGGCGATGCCGGGCACGTCGGTGACCTCGATCCCTCCCGCGCGGGCCTGGAGTACTTCAAGGTCTCCGAGGACAGCTCCAAGCCGGGCTCCTGGCTGGCCGATGCCCGCACCGGGCAGCGCCTGTGGACCACGGCTTCCGGCTCCGACAACGGCCGGGGCGTGTCCGCCGACGTCTACGCCGGTTCGGCGGGCGCCGAGTCCTGGTCGGCGGCCGACAGCACCCTGCGCTCGCCGTCCGGGGCGTCGGTCGGCCGCGAGCCCTCCAGCGTCAACTTCGTGAACTGGTGGGACGGCGACACCACCCGCGAACTCCTCGACGGCACCCGCATCGACAAGTACGGGACGGGCGGCGAGACCCGGCTCCTGACCGGGGCGTCGGTCGCGTCCAACAACGGCACGAAGGCGACCCCGGCGCTCTCGGGCGACATCCTCGGCGACTGGCGCGAGGAAGTCGTGTGGCGCACCGCGGACAACAAGGCGCTACGGATCTACTCCACGCCGCACGAGACGAGCACGAAGATCACCACACTGCTCCACGACATCCAGTACCGCACGGCGCTGGCCTGGCAGAACACGGCCTACAACCAGCCACCGCACCCGAGCTTCTTCATCGGCTCCGGCATGGCAAAAGCACCACGCCCGGTGGTGTCAACTCCCTGAGGGGGCACCTGAGAGCCCGGGGGCAGGGCCCGAACTGGCCCGCACCGTCAACTCCGGTGCGATCAGGACGACTTCGTCCTCGCTCTGCCCTCGCAGCTTGGCGACGACACGCTCCACCGCCTGGCGGCCCATCTCCTGGGCGGGGATGGCGACGGAGGTGAGTCGCACCGAGGCCTGGGTGGCGACCTGGTCGGGGCAGACGGCGATGACGGAGACGTCTTCCGGCAGGGCGCGGCCCTGCTGACGGAGGAGGCTCAGGAGCGGTTCCACTGCCGACTCGTTCTGGACGACGAACCCGGTGGTGCCGGGACGTTCGTCGGAGATCCGGGCCAGGGTCGCGGCCAGCGCGTCGTACGTTCCCTCACAGGGGCGGTGCAGCACCCGGACGCCGAGCTCCTGGGCCCGCGTGCGCAGCCCGTCCAGGGTGCGTTCCGCGAAGCCGGTGTGCCGCTCGTACACCGCGGGCGCCTCGCCGATCACGGCGATCTCCCGGTGGCCGAGCCCGGAGAGGTGCTCCACGCACTGCGCGCCGGTCGCCACGAAGTCGAGGTCCACACAGGTCAGGCCCGTGGGGTCGGCGGGGAGGCCGATGAGGACCGCGGGCCGGTCGGTCTCGCGGATCAGCGGGAGACGCTCGTCGTCCAGCTCCACGTCCATCAGGATCATCGCGTCGGCGAGCGCGCTGCCCTCGATGCGGCGGACCGCCTCGGGCCCCTCCTCGCCGGTCAGGAGCAGCACGTCGTACCCGTGGGTGCGCGCGGTGGTGGCGACGGCGATGGCTATCTCCATCATCACCGGCACGTACATGTCGGTGCGCAGCGGCACCATCAGGGCGATGATGTTGGACCGGCTGCTGGCCAGCGCGCGGGCGCCGGCGTTCGGGTGGTAGCCGAGCTCCCTGATGGACCGTTCGACGCGGTCCTTGGTGGAGGAGGAGATGGACCGCTTGCCGCTGAGCACATAACTCACCGTGCTGGCCGAGACTCCGGCGTGGTGGGCTACCTCGGCGAGGGTGACCATTCAGTTCTCCTAGACGGGCTCGGACAGGTCGTGAGGCGGTGGTGAAGCGCTTCGACGTGGGGCCGTCCCGACCTTAGAACGACACCCGTACGCTGTCCATAGATGCGTCGAAGCGCTTCGACTGGCCGTGCTGTCCCGTGGAGTTGAGGTGCGCTACCCCCGCCCGGCGGTCCTGGCGGTGTCCCCGTAAACGATGCCACGGCCGTTCGTGGACACGTACACCCGCCCGTAGATCCGGGGGTCGCCGGTGATGGCCGCGCCGGTCCAGCCCCACTGGTGGGCGTCGTCGTTGACGCGCACCCAGCTCTCGCCGGCGTCGGTGGAGCGGAAGATCCCGCGCACCCCGCCGACCTTCGCGCTGGTGAAGAGCGTCTGGTGGCCTGAGCCCGGCGCGGCCTTGCCGAAGCCGATCGAGTCGGCCTCCTCCACGCCGTGGACGCGGCTGAAGCTCGCGCCGGAGTCGGTCGAGTGCCACAGGCCGTACGTCCCGCCCGCCTTGCCGCCCGCGAGCCAGATGTCCCCCGCCTCCCCCGGGACGGCCTTGAAGCGCACCGCGCCCTCCGCCGGGAGACCCCTGGAGGCCTTCGCGGTGAAGGTCGCCCCGCCGTCCGTGCTGACGTAGAACGTCCCGGACTTGAAGCCGTAGAACGTCTTGGGGTCGGCACGGTCGGATTCGACGACCGCTCCCTGCGGGATGCCGGTGGACGCCGTCCACGACGCGCCCCGGTCACCGCTGGTGTGCACGCCCGCGCCGTCCGGGCTCCACACGAAGCGGCTGCCGTCGGCGGACGCGGCGACGGTTCCGCCTCCCGAGACCCCCGAAGGCTCCTTGCCCGCCGACCAGTTGGCGCCGTTGTCGCCGGAGAACGCGATGCGCGGCCCGCTGTCGAGCTGACCGACCCGCACCACCGTGTTCGGATCCGACTCGGCGTGGTCGATGCTGGTCGTGGTGGTGAAGTTGGGGCCGGTGTACATCAGGGGCGGCACCTTGGTGAGGTCCGTGTGCCGGAAGCCGCCGATGTCGCCGAGCGCGCTGAGCAGCGGCGCCCCGGAGGCCGGTGCGGCGAGATCGTTGACGGCGGTCTCCTCCAGGCCCTTCACCATCGGGGTGACGGTGAACTTGCCGCCGCCGTCCCACTGCCGCAGGTTCCTGGTGCCGTAGACGGTGGCCCCGGTGCCGTACATCATCCGGTCGGAGTCGAAGGGGTCGATCTCCAGGGCCTCCGTCATCCACCCCAGCTTCGGGCTCTGTTCGGGCGGCGCCGGGTTCGCGCCCCACGACAGCCAGGGCGCGGACGAGACGTCCATGGTGTAGCGGTTGGTGCGCTCGGGATAGGCGCTGTAGCTCCAGGCGCCGGTCCAGCTGCCGCCGCTGTCGGTGGAGCGGAAGATCTGAGTGTCGGGGAACCAGGAGCTGTAGCCGGTGACCATGACGGTGCCCGGATGCTGCCGGTCGACGCTCAGTCCGCTGAAGCCGTAGTACGTGTCGGCGTCTGTCGCGGGGCTGATGTTCTTCCACTCCCCGGTGCGGGTGGCGTAGCGCCACACCTGCCCCTTGCCGCCGTCGTAGGGGCCGCCCTTGTCGCTGTAGGCGAGGTAGAGGTAGCCGTTCTCCGCGTCGAGCACGCCCTTGTGGGCGAGGAGCCCGGTGGGCTGGCCCGCGAGCCGGGACCAGGTGGTGCCCGCGTCCGTCGAGCGGTAGACGGCGTTGTCCTTGTCGGCGACGCCCACGTACACGGTCTTGGTGCGTGCGCCGGTAGCCCCCGTGGACTCGTCGAAGGTGACCCACGCGATGCCCTGGTTGTCGGAGGCGTAGCCGGTCGAATCCCCCGGATCCTGCCGGTAGTTGCCGGGGTTGGGGAACGCGGTCACCTTCGACCAGGTGACGCCGGAGTCGGTGGAGCGCCACAGGCCGTTGCCGCTGGGCGCCCCCAGGTACAGCACACGGTTGTCGTGCGGGTCGACGGCTAGGCGTTCGCCCATGCCGCGGCCGGGCATGTTGCCGCCGAGCTTGAAGGGCAGGTCGGCCTTCTTCCAGGTCCTGCCCCGGTCGGCCGAGCGCATGACGGCGCCCTTGCCGGGGTCCCAGTCGTTGGTGTACGTCCCGACGGCGGCGTACACCTTGTCCGGCGCGACGGTGTCGGACGCGATGCTGACGACCCCGGTGTGGCCCCAGTCGTCCCAGCCCACCGAGTCGAGCAGCGGCGTCCAGGACTGGGACGACTCCTGCCAGCGGTAGGCGCCACCGATGTCGGTGCGCGCGTAGGCGAGGTTCTTCTCGGTCCGGTTGAAGACGATGCCGGGCACGAAACCGCCGCCGTCGATGCGGACGTTCTTCCACCTGTACGCGGCTGTCGCCTTCTCCTTGGCGTCATCCGCGCCGGAGGAGGGGGCGGCCACGAGCAGCAGCCCCGGGATCAGGCTGAGGGCGCCGAGCAGTTTCCCGCCGCGACTCCTGCGGGCGGTCACCGCGACCCCAGCCCCGGTTCGAGGAGCTCCGCGTACGCGCCCATGGCGAGCGCGATGTCGGCCTGCGCCCAGAAGCGGTGGTACGTGAACCGGGGTGCCGCTCCCCCGGCGAGGTAGGCCTGCACCTTCGGCCAGTCGGGGTCGTCGCGGTAGAAGGAGCGGATGGAGGTGAAGTCGGAGCCGGAGTCGATGGGGTCGCCGTTCGGCATGGTGCCGGTCCAGCCGTCCGGGACGTACACCGCGTCGTCGAACCGGTCGTAGTCGGCACGAGTCTCGGGCACGGCGATGCCGAGGGGGTCCTGGTGGTGCTGCCACATGCCGTCGAGGAGCGCCTTGGCCGTCCTGGCGGCTTCGGTGTGGCCGGTGGCCGCGGCGTAGTAGGTGAGGGTCTTGGCGTAGGCGGCGGCCACGCCCACGTCGTTGGTGCGGTCGACGACGGAGACGTGAAGTTCCGTGTTGGTGCCCGGACTTGAGGGGTTCCAGGTGTCGGGCCGGCCGGACCACTCGAGGGTCGAGGGGATGGCGTACGTGCCGTCGTCGGCGATCTTCGTCTCGGAGAGGGCCCACGTGACCCACTTGTCCATGACGGTCTTCGCTGCGGGGTCGTCGGTCTCGTGGAGGTACTCGGCGACGCGCTCCATCGACCAGGCCTGGAAGCCGAACCACTGGTTGGACGGCGGGTCGTGGTAGACGGGCTTCTCGTCGTAGGCCATGCCGTAGAAGGTGGGGGTGCCGGCCGGGGGCTCGGCGTAGCGGCCCTGCCAGCTGTTGGTGGCGCCGCCCGCGATGGCGCCCTCGGCGGACTGCAGCCAGCGGTAGAACTCGATCTGCCGGGTCAGGCTCTTGGCCCAGTCGGCCTTGCCCGACGCCGACTTGGGAGCGAGCGGTGCGTACGCGCTGAGGGCGAAGGCGGCCAGGGGGTTCTGGTAGCCGCCGTGGCTGTGGCTCGATCCGATGCGCCAGGCCCAGCCGGCTGAGGCGTCGGTGGCGCCGCCCCAGGCGTAGTACCAGGAGAGCAGGTAGTGCGCGCTGTTCTTGCCACTGCCGGGCGCGCAACCGGACGGGTCGGTGCAGTCGCCGATGGTCTTGAAGTACTTGTCGAACAGGGCGTAGCGCAGGTAGTCGCCCATCTTGGCCGCCTTGGCGACCGTCGCCGCGACCTCGGACTGCTTGCCCTGGGCCGAGGCCCAGACGTGCGCCCAGTAGGCGGCCTGCACCGCGCGGGCGTCGGCGTCGGGGGCGTTGGTGTACTTCCACTGCTTGGCGTAGGAGGCGTCGCCGGTGAACAGGTCGAGGTAGCCGTTCTTGCCGCCGTGGGTGAACTCGTCGCGGGTGGGGTGCGGGACGGTCTCCCAGACCGACTCCTGGGGGCCGCGCTGGAAGGTGTTGATGTGGACGGGGCCCGCGGCGCCACTGCCGTATCCGTAGACGTCGTCGACGTCCTGGAGCCAGTGCATGCCGTAGATGTCGTCGCTGCCGTACGCGCTCCTCAGCTCGGCGGCGATCGGGTCGGCGCCGGCCTGGACCGCGGGGTCGAGCCGGGCGGGGTACTGGGACGGCTGATCGTGTTCGGGGGCGTACGTGGCTGGTTTCGCCGCATTGTAGAAACTGTTCGTCGGCTGGTCGGCATGGGTCGGGATCATGAATTTCTCCATGGTTTCCCAGGCCGCGTTGAAACGTGTCCAGTCGCCGCTGACCTTGCCGTACATGGCCTGTAGCCAGAGCAGATAGCTGTATGCCTCGGATGTCGTCTCGTGCCCGTGGTCGGGGGCTTCGACAATGAGGGTTTCGACCGAGTGGTACGGAATACCGTCCGGCGAGAAATAGCCGTTCGCGGAATCGGTGATCTTCGCGTAGAGGTCGAGGAAGCGCTGCTCGTACTCGGTGGCGGCAGTCGCGGCATGGGCGCTGTGAACTGCAGGGTTGAGCGCCACGATGATGGGGGCGAGCGCTGCTCCGGCACCGAGGGTCAGCAGGTTGCGGCGGCTGATTTCCGGTCTGGAGGGGCCGGAGCGGGGAGATGGGGGGAATGCGGACATGCGGGGATGTCTCCTGACGGCTCGATGGGGGCGAGCTCCGCTCGGGGAGCTGGGTATCCAGTGGGAGGACCAGTGGGAGCACCAGTTGGAGTACAAGTGGGAGCACAAGTGGGAGCGCTCCCAAAATTCAGCCCGGACGGGCCCGATGTCAAGAGCCCGCACACGAAAGGGAGTTGTCGAATGAATTCGACGGCGGAAATCCAGAGTTCGAGAGAAACCCGCCAACCTTTCTGTTCCCGGCGGCGACTTCCTGCTAGCTTCCACGGCACCAGTGGGAGCGATTCCGGTTCGATCCGAGGAGTCGCCCATGCCCCGTCCCTTCCGGCGCAGAGCCCTCGTCGCGCTGCCCGCCGCCGCCCTGCTGGCCCTCGTCCCGAGCAGCGCCACCGCCTACCCCAACCCCGGGCGGGTTACCGGCGACATCGTCGTGCACGACCCGACCCTGGCCCGCACCTCAGCGGGCAAGTACCTCCTCTACTCGACCGGCGACGGCCTGCAGCTGCGCACCTCCACCGACCGGATCGCCTTCGGCCGCAGCGGCTCCGCCTTCCCCACCCGGCCGAGCTGGTGGAACAGCTACAACTCCACCGGGGACGTCTGGGCGCCCGACATCTCGTACCACGGCGGCAAGTACCTGATGTACTACTCCGTCTCGTCGTTCGGCTCGAACAAGTCGGCCATCGGCCTCGCGGCCTCCGCCACGGGCGAGCCCGGCTCCTGGACCGACCACGGCGCCGTGTACACCTCGACCACCTCCAGCGACTACAACGCCATCGACCCGAACCTCTTCGTGGACGACGACGGCAAGTGGTGGCTGTCCTTCGGCTCCTGGTGGACCGGGATCAAGATGATCCGGATCGACCCGTCGACCGGCAAGCAGTACGCGGGCGACACGGCCCGGCGCTCGCTCGCCTCGCGCCCCACCGGCACCAAGGCCGTCGAGGCGCCCTACATCGTCAAACGGGGCGGCAACTACTACCTCTTCGCCTCCTACGACACCTGCTGTGCGGGCACCAGCTCCACCTACAAGATCAAGGTGGGCCGCTCCTCCAAGGTCACCGGGCCGTACGTCGACAAGAACGGCGTCGGCATGACGAACAACGGCGGAACGCCGGTCCAGGAGAGCCACGGCCGCTACATCGGCCCCGGCGGCCAGTCCATCATGAAGGACGCCGACGGCGACCTGCTCGTCTACCACTACTACGACGGCCAGGACAACGGCACCCCGAAGCTCGGCGTCAACCTCCTCGACTGGAGCTCCGGGTGGCCCGTCGCCCGCTGAACGTGCCGGTGTGTCAGCCCAGCCGGATCACGTTCCATGACAGCGGCTCCAGGACGGCGTGCAATGCGCCGTCCTGGAGTGCCGTACCCGTGACGTCGTGCGGGGTGACGCGCTCCGGCTCGGCAAGGGTGTTGCGGGCGTCCGGGTCCGCGTCGGCGAGGGCACTGTGCCCAATGACGTGCGTCAACTCAAGTCCGTGCAGGGCGACTTCGAGGGGCAGCGGTTCGCTCTGGCTGCGGTTGACCGCGAAGACGGAGACGGTGCCGTCCTCGGCGCGCACGGCGGTCGCGTGCAGCAGCGGCACCTCGCCGAACTTCACCGTCCCGTGCGCGGGTGAGTCGACGCGTACGTCGAGGACCTGGCCGCGGCCGTGCCGCGAGGCCTGCGCGAAGGGGAAGAAGGTGGTCTGTCGCCAGGCAGGGCCGCCCGGCTCGGTCAGGATCGGCGCGATGACGTTGACCAGCTGGGCCAGGCAGGCGACGGCCACCCGGTCGGCGTGCCGCAGGAGGGCGATGAGGAGGGAGCCGACGACGACCGCGTCGGTGACCGTGTAGTTGTCCTCCAGGAGGCGCGGCGCCTCGGGCCAGTCGCGCAGGCTCTCCTCGGCCTCGGGGTGCGGCCGGGACTGGTACCAGACGTTCCACTCGTCGAAGGACAGGTTGATCTTCTTCTTGGACTTCAGGCGGGCGCCCACGTGGTCGCAGGTGGCGACGACGTTCTCGATGAAGGACTCCATGTCGACGGCGGAGGCGAGGAACGAGTCCCGGTCGCCGTCGGTCTCCTCGTAGTAGGCGTGCAGGGAGATGTGGTCGACGAGGTCGTAGGTCTCGGTCAGGACCGTGGCCTCCCACGCGGCGAAGGTCTCCATGGACTGGCCGGAGCTGCCGCAGGCGACCAGCTCGACGTCCGGGTCGGCCTGGCGCATCGCGCGTGCGGTCTCGGCGGCCAGGCGTCCGTACTCCTCGGCGGTCTTGTGGCCGGTCTGCCACGGCCCGTCCATCTCGTTGCCCAGGCACCACAGGCGGATGCCGAAGGGGTTCTTGTCGCCGTGCGCGGCACGCAGGTCGGACAGGGCGGTGCCGGCTGGATGGTTGGCGTACTCCTGGAGTTCCAGGGCCTCTTCGACGCCTCGCGTGCCGAGGTTCACCGCCATCATCGGTTCGGCCTGTGGGCCGATCTTCCGCAGGAAGGCGATGTACTCGGAGAGCCCGAAGCGGTTGGTCTCCGTGGAGTGCCAGGCCAGGTCGAGGCGGCGCGGTCGCTGGTCGGCGGGGCCGACGGAGTCCTCCCACTTGTACCCCGAGACGAAGTTCCCGCCGGGGTAGCGCACGGCGGTCACGCCGAGCTCGCGGATCAGGTCGAGCACGTCGGTGCGCAGTCCGTCCTCGTCGGCCGAGGGGTGGCCCGGTTCGTGGATGCCGGTGTAGACGCAGCGGCCGAGGTGCTCGACGAAGGAGCCGAAGAGCCGGGGGTCGACGTCACCTATGGCGAAGGCGGGGTCGAGGGTGAAGCGGGCGGTGCGGGGGGCCATGCGGAACCTTTCGACTGGGCTGCTGGGCAAGGGAGTCAAGGGGCGTTCGGCGGCCTGCCGCTACTGGCCGGCCAGGCCCGTGTGGGCCACGCCGCTGACGATCTGGCGCTGGAAGAAGACAAAGACGACGATCAGTGGCAGGCCCGCCATGAGGCCACCCGCCATGAGCTGCGCCCACTGGATGCCGTAGGAGTTCATGACGGTCGCGATTCCGTTCGGCATCGTCATCAGGTCGGGGTTGTTGGTCACCATGTACGGCCACAGGAAGTTGTTCCAGGACGCGATGAAGGTGAAGATCCCGACAGCCGAGAGCGAGGGCCTGGACAGCGGCAGCACGATGGTGAAGAAGACCCGCCAGCGTCCGGCGCCGTCGATGTACGCGGCCTCCTCCAGCTCGTGCGGGATCGACTGGAAGAACTTGTAGAGGATGTAGACCATCGCGGCGGGCGCGCACTGCGGCAGGATCATGCCCCAGTACGTGTCGACCATCCCCATGGACTGGACGGTCGTGAAGAGCGGCACGCCGAGCACGGCGGGCGACACCATCAGGCCCGCCATCACCAGGCCGAGCAGCAGGTTCTTGCCCCGGAACTCGGTGCGCGCGAAGCCGTACCCGGCGAGCGCGCTGACGAACACCACGACGAAGGTGACGCAGACCGAGACGACGAGTGAGTTCACGAACCAGTTGGTGATGTTGCCGCTCTCGAAGAGCGCCTTCCACGCCTGGCCCGTCCACTCCTCGGGCACCCAGTGGGTGGGCACCTCGACGGCCTCGGTCTCCGACTTCAGGGAGGTGAAGAGGGCCCACAGAAGCGGCGTCATCCACAGCGCGGAGACGAGGACGCCGAGCGCGGTGAGGACGATCTGGCTGGGGGTCCACTTCTTCTCGCGTACGTTCTTCTCGCGTACGTTCTTCTTGCCTACGGCAGCTTTGTTCAGGGCGGTGGCGCTCATCGCACGCCCTCCTCACGCTTGCGCAGGAGCCACATCCGGCCGAGGGCGACGGCCGCGATGAGGACGAAGAAGATGATGGAGATCGCCGAGGCGTAGCCCACGCGGTAGGCGGTGAAGCCCTCTTCGAGGGTGTACTGGACGAAGGTCCGGGTGCTTTCCTCGGGCCCTGGGCCGAAGTCCTGCATCACCACGGCCTGGTCGAAGACCTGGAGCGAGGCGAGAATCTGCAGGGTGATCACCAGGCCGGTGATGTTGCGCAGCATCGGCAGGGTGATGTGCACCATCCGCTGCCAGGCGCCCGCGCCGTCGAGTTCGGCGGCCTCGTACAGATGGCGCGGGATGTTCTGCAGGGCCGCGAGGAAGAGCAGGAAGCTGAAGCCGACCGTCCACCACAGGGTGGTGATGACGACGGCGAGCATGGCGGTGGACTTCTGGGTCAGCCAGGGCGTGTCGAGGCCGAAGACGTGGTCGATCATTCCGGTGCCCGGGTTGAACAGCCACTGCCACAGGTTTCCGGCGACCGTCGACGGCAGCAGGAAGGGGGCGAAGAAGCACAGCCGCCACAGCCACTTGGCGCGCTCGATGTGGTGGGCGAGCATCGCGAGGAGGAACGCGAGGACGACGATGCAGGGCACCACGAGCAGGGTGAAGTACGCGCTGTGGCCCAGGGAGTCCCACAGGAGGGGGCTGTCGAGGGCTTCCCGGTAGTTGTCCAGGCCCACGAAGCGTGCGTCCGTGCCGGAGATGTTGGCGTCGGTGAAGCTCAGCCACAGGCCGCGGCCGATGGGGAGCAGCACGAACAGCGCGAAGAGGACGAGGAACGGGGCGACGAACCAGCCGCCGTGCTGCACGCGCCGGGTCAGCCGGGCCCGGAGCGAATCGGCGTCCGCCGCCGGGGCGGTCCGTACGGCGGCCGGGGCGACCGCGGTGTCGACTGCGCTCATGCGGCGGACCCTCCCTCGGTGGCGGATCTGCCTTCCATCGGGTTCTTCATGGCGACCAGCTTTTCGAGTACGCCCTTCATGCGGCGGGCCGTGGCGTCGGGCTTGGCGGAGCCGACGTTGGAGGAGGTGATGACGGGGCCGATGCGCTGGGCGAGGAGTCCGGTGGACCCGGCGAACCAGGCGGCCGGCTCGACGGCCATGTGATCCATGGCCGAGACGTACTCGGACTGCGGCTTCAGTGCCAGGTACTTCTTGTCGTCGAGCGTCGGCAGATAGGCGGGGATGTGGCCGCCGCGCGCCCACGCGGTGGCGTTCCTGACGACGTACGCGGCCAGTTGGTGCGCGCCTTCGTTGCTGGCGCCGCCGCGCTGCGACTGGTGCGGCAGGACGAAGCAGTGCGACTCGGTGTGGGTGGCCGGTTTACCGAAGACGGGTGGCAGCGGGGTCGCGCCGTACGTGAGCTTCGCGCCGCTGAAGACGGGCACCGACCAGTTGCCCTCCCAGGTGAAGGCGGAGCCGTTGACGAACGCCTCGCCGTCGGCGACGCCGATCGCGGTGGAGTAGCCGTCGGTCATGTGCCGGCGCAGGAACTCCAGGACCTGGGTGGCCTTGCCGGTGTCGAAGGTGACGTCCCGGCCGTCGGCGCTGAGGCAGGTGCCGCCGAGCTGGGTGTAGAAGGACAGGAAGAACCACCAGGAGAAGTTCGGTTCGTCGGCCTTGATGCCGATGGTGTGGACGTCGCCCTTGACGGCCTTCTTCGCGGCCTTGAGCACCTTGAACCAGTCCTCGGGCGAGGTGACCTCCGCAAGATCACCGTCCGCGTCGAGCAGCCCCGCCTTCTCGCACACGTCCCGGCGGTAGAAGCAGAGCTGGGCGTGGATGTCGAGGGGCAGGCCGTACAGCTTGCCGTCGACCACGGCGCGCTTCCACAGCACCGGGTCGAAGTCCGCCTCGCTCAGGCCGTGCTCGGCGAGGAGCCGCACGTCCCACGGGTCGAGGAGCCGTCCGGGGGCGAAGCCGGGTATCCGGCCCAGGTGCATCACCGCGAGGTCGGGGGCGCGGTTGCCGGACGCCGCCATGGCGAGCTTCGTGTAGTACGGGTTGCCCCACTGGAGGGTCGAGTCCTTGACGTCGACGCGGGGGTTCGCGGCGCGGAAGGCGTCCAGCATCGCGATCATGTTGGCGCCGTCGCCGCCGGAGAACAGATTCCAGTAGCGGACCCGTACGTCCGCGTCCGACGCGATCGCCGACGCGCTGCGATTCGCGGCGGCGAGTCCGAAGCTGCCCGCGACGGCGAGCGCTCCGATGGAGCCGAGCACACCTCGTCGGCTCGGGAGGGGTGGTGACATTGCGGCTCACTTCTGTTCGATATTTCGAATGCTGCTCGCAACTTCGAACGGGACCGTAAGGTCGAACGCGGGGCGCGTCAACGGTTCGGACGGACTCGGCGGCGAAGTCCCGTGAATCACCTGGAAGTTGTTCGACATCACGAACCCCGGGACGCACCTCGGCCACTTCCTGCGCAATGCGTTGACGCGCCGCTCCCCGCTGCCTAGGTTTCCGTTCGACCCGCTGATCGTCGTTCGATATATCGCACAGGAACTGGGGTACGCATGGCACGCAGACGATGGAGACTCGGACTCGCCCTGGGGGCCCTGCTCACCGGAACGCTCGCCGCGGTACCCACCGCCGCGGCCGAACCCACCGACTACACCATCGACGTCGACCCGGCCCGCACCGGCGCGAAGATCGACGACTCGATGTACGGCGTCTTCTACGAGGACATCAACCGCGCGGCGGACGGCGGCCTCTACGCCGAGCTCGTCCAGAACCGCTCCTTCGAGTACTCCACCGCCGACAACGCCACCTACACGCCCCTGACTTCGTGGGACACGTCCGGTTCCGCCAAGGTGGTGAACGACGACGGCCGCCTGAACGCCCGCAACCGCAACTACCTGTCCCTGGAAGGCGGTTCATCCGTCACCAACTCCGGTTACAACACCGGCATCGCGGTCGCCAAGGGCAAGCGCTATGACTTCTCCGTCTGGGCGCGCACCGGCGGCATGAGCAAGGCACCCCTGACCCTCACCCTGCGCGACGCCTCCGGCGAACTGGCCCCGGCCCGCCGCGTCACCGCGCGCGGCGGCTGGGCGAAGTACAAGGCCTCCTTCACCGCGGGCCGGACCTCCGCCGACGGTCGGCTCGCGGTCGCCTCGGATGCTCCGGTCGCCCTCGACGAGATCTCCCTCTTCCCCCGCGACACCTACAAGGGCCGCGCGAACGGCCTGCGCCAGGACCTCGCCCAGAAGGTCGCCGACCTGAACCCCGGCTTCCTGCGCTTCCCCGGCGGCTGCCTGGTCAACACCGGCTCCCACGAGGCGTACGACGAGAGGTCCGGCTGGCAGCGCAAGCGCTCCTACCAGTGGAAGGACACCATCGGACCCGTCGAGCAGCGCGCCACGAACGCCAACTTCTGGGGCTACAACCAGAGTTACGGCCTTGGCTACTACGAGTACTTCCAGTTCGCCGAGGACACCGGCGCGATGCCGCTGCCCGTCGTGCCCGCCCTGGTGACCGGCTGCGGCCAGAACAAGGCCACCGACGACCCGGCCCTCCTCAAGCGGCACATCCAGGACACGCTGGACCTCATCGAGTTCGCCAACGGCCCGGCGACGAGCGAGTGGGGCAAGAAGCGGGCGGCCATGGGCCACCCCAGGCCCTTTGGCCTCACCCACCTGGAGGTCGGCAACGAGGAGAACCTCCCGGAGGAGTTCTTCGCCCGCTTCAAGGAGTTCCGCGCGGCCATCGAGAAGAAGTACCCGGACATCACCGTCATCTCCAACTCCGGCCCCGACGACAGCGGTTCGACGTTCGACAAGGCCTGGCAGCTCAACCGTGACGCGGACGTCGCGATGGTCGACGAGCACTACTACAACAGCCCGCAGTGGTTCCTGGAGAACAACGACCGCTACGACTCCTACGACCGCAAGGGCCCGAAGGTCTTCCTCGGCGAGTACGCCTCGCAGGGCAACAAGTTTTCCAACGCCCTGTCCGAAGCGGCCTTCATGACCGGCCTGGAGCGCAACGCCGACGTCGTCAAGCTCGCCTCGTACGCGCCGCTGCTCGCCAACGAGGACTACGTGCAGTGGAAACCGAACATGATCTGGTACGACAACGACCAGTCGTGGGGCTCGGCCAACTACGAGACGCAGAAGCTCTTCATGCGCAACGTCGGCGACGAGGTCGTGCCGTCCACCGCATCCGGCACCCCCGCCACGTCCGGCCCCGTCACCGGCGCCGTCGGCCTGTCCACATGGGCGACCAGCGCCTCGTTCGACGACGTGAAGGTCACCGGCGAGGACGGCGGGACGCTCCTGGCCGACGACTTCTCCGGCGGTGACGGCCGGTGGAGCAAGGCGGCGGGCAAGGGCACCTGGGCCGTCCAGGACGGCGCGTACGTCCAGTCCGACGAGGCCGCGGAGAACACCCTGGTCACGGCGGGCGACAAGGCCTGGCAGAACTACGACCTGAACGTGAAGGCCACCAAGAAGTCCGGCAAGGAGGGCTTCATGGTCGCCTTCGGGGTCAAGGACACCGGCAACTACTACTGGTGGAACCTGGGCGGCTGGAACAACAGCCAGTCAGCCGTCGAGAAGACCACGGACGGCGCGAAGCAGACCATGGTCCAGGACACGACGACCATCGAGACGGGCCGCAGCTACGACCTGCGCGTCGAGGTGCGCGGACGTCAGGTGACGCTCTTCCTCGACGGCAAGAAGTGGGGTTCCTTCACGGACGACAAGCCCGCCGAGCCGTTCCGCCAGGTCGTCACCCGCGACAAGGCCACCGGTGACCTCATCGTCAAGGTCGTCAACGCTCAGGGCTCGGATGCCCGCACCAAGGTCGGCATCGGCCCGGGCACGAAGGTGCGGCCGACCGCGCAGGTGACCACGCTCGCCGCCGACCCGGCCGCGGAGAACACGAAGGACGCGTCACCGGTCAAACCGGTGACGTCGACCTTCAAGGGCGTGTCCGACACCTTCTCGTACACCTTCCCGGCGAACTCGATCACCTTCATGAGGATCAGGACCGGCTGAGGGAGATCGTTTCGCACCGCGCACATGTCCGGTACAAACACCATCATGCCTGGTCAAACGAGGTGCGACGGGTTCTTTGGGGGGTTCGGTTGGCGAGCGGGGACAGGGCAATGACAGGATGAGGACCATGACAATCAAGGCTTATTTCGACATCACCATCGACGGCAAGCCCGAAGGCCGCATCACGTTCAACCTCTTCGACGACGTCGTGCCGAAGACCGTGGAGAACTTCCGCGCGCTCGCCACCGGCGAGAAGGGCTTCGGCTACGCCGGCTCGAAGTTCCACCGCGTCATCCCGGACTTCATGCTCCAGGGCGGCGACTTCACCGCCGGCAACGGCACCGGCGGCAAGAGCATCTACGGCGCGAAGTTCCCCGACGAGAACTTCCAGCTCAAGCACACCAAGCCGGGCCTGCTCTCGATGGCCAACGCGGGCCCCAACTCGAACGGCTCGCAGTTCTTCATCACCACGGTCGTCACGAGCTGGCTCGACGGCAAGCACGTGGTCTTCGGTGAGGTCGCGGACGAGGACAGCCTGGCCCTCGTCAAGAAGATCGAGAGCTTCGGCTCGCAGTCCGGCGCCACCAAGGCCGAGGTCGCCATCGCCGCCTCCGGAACGCTCTAACACCGGGCGCACCTGGCACGAGCCCCCGCCGCATCCGGCGGGGGCTCACCCATGCCCGGACCGCCTCGCGCCGCCGCCTCGGGCAAGGCCGGTCACGTACCTCAGGCCGCCCAGGAGGTGCGCGCGGAAGACCGGGTCCGCGTAGGCCTCGTCGGCGTGGCCGAGGGCGGTGTAGAACATCGGGCCGCCGCCGTTCTCGTGGCACCACACCAGGGGGTGGTCGGCGCCCATCCCGCCGCCTTCGTACGAGGACTCGTCGGCCGATGCCAGGACCCGCACCGCGCCGCGCGGCGACGCCCGGAAGTCGTACCACTCATCGGTGAACTCCCAAGTGGCGGGGAGGTGTTCGGTGGCGGGATGCCCGTGGTCCTCGACAGTCAGGCGGCCGGGCTGGAGGGCGGGGTGCCGGGCGAAGCGCGCGCCGAGCAGTTCGCCGTAGTACGGCCAGTCGTACTCGGTGCAGGCCGCGGCGTGGACACCCATGAAGCCGCCGCCCGCCGACCGGTGCGCGCGCAGCGCCGACCGCCCGGCCGGGGTGAGGACGTCGCCGCTGGTGGAGAGGAAGACGATCGCCGTGTAGCCGGAGAGGTCCTGCTCGAAGGCGGCCGGATCCTCGGTCGCGTCGGCCGGGCTGCCGATCCCGGCGGCGAGCTCGCTCAGGGCGGCGACTCCGGCGGGGATCGACGCGTGCCGGTAGGCGGTCGTTCGGCTGTAGATCAGCAGGCGGGGGCTCATGGGTCCCGATCGTATGAGCCGCGGCCGGCCAGGGGCGTACGTGATGGGAGTGTGCCGGATACGGCCGACCTCTCCCCTGCGCCGGGCGCCCCACGGTAGCGTCGGCGCCGCTAGCAGATTTCCGAACGATGTTCTAGATATCGAACGCACATGGCACCGAGGAATGGCACGCATGCCCGATCTCACGCCCTCGTCCCCACCCACAGCCACGCCCCTGGGACCGATCCGCCTTCGCTCCCCCGTCCACACCGCCCTGCACCCGGCGGCCACCGCGCGGATCACCGGCGGATTCTGGGCCGCCCGGCGGCACATCAACGCCACGGTGAGCATCCCGCAGGGGCCCGAGCGCCTCGAACAGGCGGGGAACCTGGCCAACCTCCGCGCGGCGGCGGGTAGTTCCGAGGAGTCGGAGGAGTGGGACGGGTCGGAAAACCCGGAGAGTTCGGGAGCCTTCAGCGGGGATTTCCCGTTCCAGGACTCCGACGTCCACAAGTGGCTGGAGGCCGCCTCCTGGCAGCTGGCCGACGAGCCCGGCCACAGCGGACTCGCCGCAGAGGTGCGGCGGCTGGTCTCACTCGTCGCCGCCGCCCAAGGACCGGACGGCTACCTCCAGACCTACTACCAGGTCGCCCACCCCGAACGGCGCTGGAGCGAGCTCGGCTGGGGCCATGAGCTGTACTGCGCGGGACATCTGATCCAGGCGGCCGTCGCCCACCACCGGGCCACCGGCCGCCGCGAACTCCTCGACGTGGCGCTCCGGTTCGCCACTCACATCGACTCCGTCTTCGGGGCGGACGGGCCGGACGGCGCTGACGGGACGGACGGGACAGGCAGGAAGAGCGGCGCGATCTGTGGGCACCCGGAGATAGAGACCGCGCTGGTGGAGCTGTACCGCGAGACCGGTGAGCGGCGCTTCCTCGATCTCGCGGGCCACTTCACCGACCGTCGCGGCCACGGGCTGCTCGCGGAGGGCGTCGACCCGGCCCGCGATCCGGGCCCGGCGTACTGGCAGGACCACCTCCCCGTCCGGGAGGCGCCGACCGTCACGGGGCACGCCGTGCGGCAGCTGCATCTGCTGGCCGGGGCCACCGACCTGGCCATGGAGACCGGCGACGGGGCATTGCGCGAGTCCCTGGAGCGGCTGTGGCACGCCATGGCCGCCACCAAGACCTACCTCACGGGCGGAGTCGGCGCACGGCACGAGGGCGAGGCGTTCGGTGAGCCCTTCGAGCTGCCGCCGGACCGGGCGTACGCGGAGACCTGCGCGGCCATCGCCTCCGTGCAGTGGTCCTGGCGGATGGCTCTGCTGACGGGCGAGACCCGCTACTCCGACCTCGTCGAGCGCACCCTCTACAACGGCTTCCTGTCCGGCGTCGCCCTCGACGGCGACCGCTGGCTGTACGTCAACCCGCTCCAGGTGCGCGACGACCACGAGGACCGCCCCGGCGACCGTACGGCCCGCCGCACACCGTGGTTCCGCTGCGCATGCTGCCCGCCCAACGTCATGCGCCTGCTGGCCTCGCTCCCCCACTATGTGGCGAGCGGCGACGCGGACGGCCTGCAACTGCACCAGTACGCGACGGGTTCGTACACGACAGGTTCGTACGCGACGGACTCAACGGACACAGCCGGGGGCGGAGCCGTCACGGTGGAGACGGACTACCCGTGGAAGGGCCGCGTCACGGTCACGGTCGACGCGGCACCGGCGGACCGCGACTGGACGCTTTCGCTGCGCATCCCTTCCTGGTGCGCCGAGTTCACGGTGGCCGCACCGGACCGGCAGGACCGCACGGAAGCGGACGGGGGCTGGCTACGGATACGCCGCCGCTGGCTCCCGGGCGAGCGCGTGGTCCTCGACCTCGCCCTCGACGTGCGTCTCACGGAGCCCGATCCACGGGTGGACGCCGTGCGCGGCTGCCTCGCCATCGAGCGCGGGCCCCTCGTGTACTGCCTGGAGAGCGCCGACCAGCAGGCGGGCCTGCGCCTCGACGAGGTGACGCTGGTCCCCGCCGCGCGCACGGTCGCCGAGCACCGGCCGGACCTCCTGGGCGGCGTCACGGTCGTCACCACCACCGGCCGGCGCCGCTCGGACGGGGCGCCCACTCCGCTGACAGCCGTGCCGTACCACGCGTGGGCGAACCGCGACGACGGGGCCATGCGGGTCTGGATTCCACGGGAGGTCCCCGGCTGACGGATGCCGACCGGTTCTCACGCGGGAGACGACGGCTGTCGCGCGGCTGACGACGGCTGTGGCGCGGGTGACGAAGGCTGTCGCGCACCTCACCCGCCCCTCTTGCCCCGCCGGTTGAGCGCACCCTCACCCACGCACGTATGTACGGGAGACACCACCCTCCCCCTCCCGGAGGCCTCCCATGGCAGACGCGGGCAACGTCACCGCCCTCTTCCGCGCGTCCACCGCGCACACCCCCTCGTACTCCGCGCTGAACAGGGCGGCGGCGGACAGCGGGCGGCCGCTCGTCGACTTCTGCGTCCCGTGCAATCCGTACTTCCCCACACCCGAGATGTACGAGGAGCTCGGCGGACGGCTGCGGGACATCCTCACCTACTACCCGAGCGGTGCCGACACCATCACCGCCGAGCTCAGTGCCGTGCTCGGGCTCAATCCGCAGACCGTCGTGATGGGCAACGGATCGACCGAACTCATCACCTGGATCGATCACTTGCTGGTGCGCGACGCGCTCGCCGTGCCCGTGCCGACGTTCGGACGGTGGACCGATCAGTCGATGGAGACCGGCAAGCGCGTCGACATGTTCCTGCTCCCGGAGGCCGACGGCTTCGTGCTCGATCCGACGGCCTACGTCAACTTCGTACGCACCCGGGGTTCCCGCACGGCGGTCATCTGCAACCCCAACAACCCGGACGGCGGCCTCCTTCCGCGCCGTTCCGTGCTCGCGCTGCTCGACGCGCTGCAGGACCTCGACCTGGTGGTCGTGGACGAGTCGTTCCTCGAGTTCGCCGACTCGGGGCCCGAGTCGAGCGTCGCCGCCGAGGCGGTGCTGCGGCCCAATGTCATCGTGCTGCGCAGCCTCGGCAAGAACTTCGGGCTGCACGGCGTGCGCTTCGGCTATCTCGTCGCCAATCCGGGCCTGGCCGGCAGGGTGCGCGCCGCGCTGCCGAAGTGGAACCTCAACTCCTTCGCGGAGAGCGTGGTGTTCATGCTCAAGCAACACCGCCACGCCTACGACCTGAGCCTGCGTCAGGTCCGTCGCGACCGTCAGGAGATGATCTGGCACCTCGGCCGGCTTCCCGGACTCACCAGCTACCCCTCACAGGGAAACTTCGTGTACGTACGGCTGCCCGACGGCGTCGACGGAGTGGTCCTGCGGGACCGGCTGCTCGCCGAGCACGGCATTCTCGTGCGCGAGTGCGGCAACAAGATCGGCAGCTCGAGCCGCTTCCTGCGCCTGGTGGTCCGCCCGCCGGTCGACGTGCAGCCCCTGATCGGCGCCCTGGAACAGGCGCTGTACGCGACCGGGGACGCCGGACTCCTGCCCGTCCCCTACGGCTCGGGGAATCCCGCGGTGGACCGGCTGGTGATGCGGGCCTGAGACCGGCGCTTCCGGAGCCCCGTCGTGCTGTCCGAAGTCGTATGGTCGTGACCATGAACGCAACGGGGGCAAGGCCCGGGCTTTCTGTCCGCGGCCGTGAGGGAGGGACCCGAACATGACTGACGCCTTGGCCACCGGCCAGGACGGCGCCGTGACCAACTGGGCCGGGAACATCACCTTCTCGGCCCGTGAGCTGCACCGGCCCGCCTCGCAGGATGCCCTGCGGTCGCTCGTCGCGGGCAGCAGACAGGTGCGGGTGCTCGGCAGCGGCCACTCGTTCAACCGGATCGCCGACGTGGACAGTGATGCTGCGGGCATGGCCCTGGTCTCCCTCTCCGCGCTCGATCCGTCCGTCGACGTCGACACCGCGGCGCGCACCGTACGCGTGTCCGGTGGGGTGCGGTACGCCGAACTGGCCCGGCACGTCGCCTCGTTCGGGCTCGCCCTGCCCAACATGGCCTCACTGCCGCACATCTCGGTGGCCGGCTCGGTCGCCACCGGAACGCACGGCTCGGGCAACGGCAACCAGTCGCTGGCGGAGATCGTCCGCGCGGTGGATCTTGTGACCGCCGACGGTGAGACCCGCGTGCTGAGCCGCGGCGACGACGGGTTCGACGGCGCCGTGGTCTCGCTCGGCGCACTCGGCGTCGTCAGCGCCCTCACCCTCGACCTGGAGCCCGACTACACGGTCAGCCAGCACGTCTTCGGCGAACTCCATCTGAAACGGCTCGACTTCGAGGCCGTGACGTCGGCGGCGTACAGCGTGAGTCTGTTCACGGACTGGCGTGGGCCGCGCTTCAACCAGGTGTGGCTCAAGCAGCGTGGCGATGCCCCCGTCGACTTCCCGTGGGCGGCACCCGTGAGCGAGCCCCGGCATCCCGTACCGGGCATGCCCGCCGCCCACTGCACCGAGCAGCTGGGCGTGCCGGGCTCCTGGCATGAGCGGCTGCCGCACTTCCGGGCCGAGTTCACGCCGAGCAGCGGTGCCGAGCTCCAGTCCGAGTATCTGCTGCCGCGCGAGCACGCCCTGGCCGCTCTGCACGCCCTGGCCGCCCTCAGGGAAGAGGTGGCCCCCGTCCTCCAGGTGTGCGAGGTGCGCACGGTCGCCGCCGACTCCCAGTGGCTCAGCCCCGCCCACGGCCGGGACACCGTGGCGTTCCACTTCACCTGGGTGCCGGAGGCGGCGGCCGTACTGCCGGTGATCGCGCTCGTCGAGGGGCGCCTGGCGCGGTTCGCGGCCCGGCCGCACTGGGGCAAGGTGTTCGCCGCCGACCCGGCGGATCTTGGCGAGCGTTACCCGCACGCGGCGGATTTCACGGAGCTGGCCCAACGCCTCGACCCACAGGGCAAGTTCCGCAACACCTTCGTGCGCTCCCTCCTGGCCCCCTTCCTGTCGCCCGCCCTCTGACCGGGGCGCTCACGCCCCGGCGGCATCGGCGACGGGGACACCGAAGTCCGGGGTGCCGTCCGCCTTCCAGCCGAGCTTCTGGACCCGGGTGTGGCGGTTGGGGTCGTGCAGGGGGTCGCCGACGATGTCCTTGTACTGGCGGGCGTGGTAGACGAGGACGTCGGTGCGGCCGTCCTCGGCGACGGTGAAGCAGTTGTGGCCGGGGCCGTACTGCTTGGTCGTGTCGTTGCTCGTGAAGACGGGGGTCGGCGACTTGGACCAGGACGCGGGGTCCATGAGATCACTGCGGGCGTCGGCGGTGAGCAGTCCCATGCAGTAGTTGAAGTCGGTCGCGGACGCCGAGTACGAGAGGAAGACGCGGCCGTTGCGCTGGATGACGGACGGCCCTTCGTTCACCTTGAAGCCGACGCACTCCCAGTCGTACTCGGGCGTGGTCAGCCGTACCTGAGGCCCCGTCAGGGTCCAGGGATTCGCCATGCGGGACAGGAAGACGCCGGTGTTGTTGTCCATGCCGGGCTCGTACTGCGCCCAGGCGAGGTAGCGGCTGCCCCGGTGGGTGAAGGTGGTGGCGTCGAGCGAGAAGGTGTCCCATGCGGTGGTGAGCTGCCCCTTCTCCACCCACCTGCCCTTGAAGGGGTTGGGGTTGGCGTTCTCCAGGACCCAGATGCGGATCTTCCACACGTCGTCGGAGGGGGCCGCGGCGAAGTAGATGTACCACTTGCCGTTGATGTGGTGGAGTTCCGGCGCCCAGATGTGCGAGGCCATGTCGCCACTCGTGTGCCGCCTCCAGATGACGGACTCGTCGGCCCGTGTCAGGCCCTTCAGGGTGCGGGAGCGGCGCAGGATGATGCGGTCGTATTCGGGCGACGTCGCCGTGAAGTAGTAGTGGCCGTCGGTGTGGCGGTGGATGTGCGGGTCCGCGCGCTGCTCGACGAGCGGGTTGCGGTAGGCGGGGGCCTGCCGGGAGGCCGCGTGGGCGGGTGCCTGCGCGAGGGACGGTGCGGCGGCGAGGGCTCCGGCGGCCAGGGTGGTGCGCAACACGGCTCTGCGGCTGGGTACTTCACTGTGACTCATGCGGCTCCGTAAGACATCGGGGCGGGGTCGAGGGACGAGCGCCCCCCACGTAGATGTTCGTCATTTCGAACACCATTTGATACTCCGAACGCCGAAACGCTAAAGGTGTGTTGGGGCGAGGTCAACGGTTGGGACGGGATACACCCGAGGGGTCACGCCGGGCCTGCCCGAGCGCCTCGCCGCACGCCTTGATGTACGCGCTCACCAGCGGGCGGCGGTCGTCGCCCACGCGCCAGGCCAGGGCGAACCGGCTCGGCGTGATGCCGCGGACCGGGCGCGTGACGACGCCGCCCAGCGTGATCAGGGGTGCGTTGCCCGCGGCGACCAGGCAGATCCCGCGGCCGTCCACGAGCGCCTCGTACGTCTCGTCGGTGCTTGCGATCTCCGCACCGATGCGGGGCGGACCACCCGCGCGGGCGTCCAGGGCAAGCCAGTAGTCCCGCAGCGCGCCCGCACCCTCGGGCAGCGCGAGGAAGGATTCGTCGACGAGGTCGGCGAAGTCGACCTCGTCCCGGCCCGCCAGGCGGTGGGTCGCGGGAAGAGCGACATGACGCGGCTCCTCGGCGACCACCACCCACGCATAGCGCTCCAGGTCATCAAGCGGCAGCCAGACGAAGGCCACGTCCGCCGTGCCGTCCGCGAGCCCCGCGCTGGCGTCCTCCCAACCCACCTGACGCAGCCGGATCGTGGCCTCGGGATGCGCCTCACCGAAGCGGGACCTCACCGCCGGGAGGAGTCCGCCGCGGGCCGGCCGTGTGCTCATCCCCACGCAGAGCGTCGCCCGCTCCTCGGTCTTCGCGCCCTCCACCGCGTCGACCGCCGACCGCCAGTGTTCGAGGGCCTGTTGCGCGTGCGGCAGGAGCGCGGCACCCACGGAGGTGAGCCGCACACCTCGGTGATCCCGCACGAACAGCTCCGCGCCCAGCTGCCGTTCCAGGGCCCGTATCTGCTTGCTCAGCGCGGGCTGCGACACGAAGAGCCGCTCGGCGGCCCGCGTGAAGTGCAACTCCCGCGCCACCGCGACGAAGTAGCGGAGATCCCTGCTGTGCACATCCCTGCCGTGTAGGTCCATAACCATCAGCTATCACGTCAGGTCTTGGACGGGCCACCCGATTTCGCCGCAGGATGATCCACAGAGCCGGGGACGAGTGAACCGGCCTCCTCTTCAAGGGAGTTCGTGATGACGAAGGTATGGCTCGTGACGGGTGCGACCAGCGGCTTCGGCCGGGCGATCACCGAAGCGGCCGTCGCCGCGGGCGGCGTGGTCGTGGCCACCGCCCGCAACGCGTCGGCCCTGGACGACCTGGTCGCGGCCCACCCCGACCAGGTCGAGGCCCTCACCCTCGACGTGACCGACACGGCCGGCATCGAGGCCGCCGTCCGGGACATCGCCGACCGGCACGGGCGCATCGACGTCCTGGTGAACAACGCGGGCCGCAGCCACGTCGGCGCCCTGGAGGAGGACTCGGACGCCGCACTGCGTGCCCTCTTCGACGTGCACGTCTTCGGCCCGGCCGCGCTGACCCGCGCCGTCCTTCCGCACATGCGGGCGCGGCGCTCGGGAGCGATCGTGCAGATGAGCAGCATGGGCGGGCAGATGTCCTTCGCGGGCTTCTCGGCGTACAGCGGCACGAAGTTCGCCCTTGAGGGCATGTCGGAGGCGCTGGCGGCCGAGGTGGGCCCGCTCGGCATCAAGGTCCTGGTCGTGGAGCCGGGCGCGTTCCGCACCAGCCTGTTCGGCAACACCAGCGCGAGCCCGGTCGAGATCCCGGACTACGCGGAGACGGCGGGCGCCACCCGCGCGATGGTCGCGGGCGGCGACGGCACCCAGCCCGGCGACCCCGCGAAGGCAGCCGCGGCGATCATCGCCGCGCTCGACGCCGACGAGACCCCGCTGCGGCTGCCGCTGGGCGAGGACGCCGTGGACGCGGTCGTCGGCCACCTCGACTCGGTCCGTGCGGAGATCGCCGCCTGGGAGAAGGTGACCCGGGCGACCGCCTTCGATGCCTGAGGCGGTCGACGCGGGACGGCCGGAGGGTGGCGGGCGGTGTCAGCGGTTGCGCTTGACCGCCCGCAGCACCACGAACTTCGGGTCGGATGCGACGACTTGGGAGTTGCCGAAGAGCTTCCGCAGCTTCACGTGGTACTGCAGGTGGCGGTTGCCGACGACCCACAGCTCACCGCCGGGCCGCAGCGCCGCCCGTGCCCCGCTGAACATCCGCCAGGCGGTCGCGCCGGAGGTCGCCTGGTGGCTGTGGAAGGGCGGGTTGTTCAGGACGAGGTCCACCGAACCCGCCGGGACGGCCGCCAGCGCGTCGCCCGCCACGAACTCCGCCTCGGTGGAGTCGGCGGCGTTCGCGCGGAACGTGGCCTCCGCCGACGCGACGGCGGGATACGACTCGTCGATGAAGGTGACCGTGGCCCCGGGATCGGCGACGGCGGCGGCCGTGCCGAGCACGCCGTTGCCGCAGCCCAGGTCCACGATGTGCGCTCCGCTCCTGCCGGTGGGCAGATGGCGCAGGAGGAAGCGGGTGCCGATGTCGAGACGTTCGGCGCAGAAGACGCCCGCGTGGTTGACGACGGTCAGCCCTGATCCCGCGCCGGAGTCGGCGTCGAGCACATAGCTGCGCGGCCACGGGCTGGGGCCGGGGGCGCGCTCGGGGTCCGGCGTGCTGAAGATGAGCCGCGCCTTCTGCCGGGCGAGCGACGTCCGGGTAGGGCCGATGATCCGCTCGAAGAGGTCGAGCGTCGAGGTGTGGATCTCGGTGACCATGCCGGTGCCGACGACGACCGTGCCCGCGTGCAGGGCGGGCGCGACCCGGTGCAGTTGGTCCTCCAGGAGCGCGAGGCTCTTCGGCACGCGGACCAGGAGTACGTCGATCCGGCTCGGCGGAGCGTCATCGGTCGTCGCGAGGCGCACCGCGTCCGGCGCGAACCCGGCACGGGCCACGTTGGCCCGGGCCGCCTCCCGCGCGAGGAACGAGTCGGTGATCATCGTCGGCCCGTGCTCGGCGAGCGCGGTGGTCAGCGCGCCCCAGCGGTCGCCGACGACGGCCACGGTGCCGGACAGGTCGACGGGCTTCGCCTCGGCACCGGCCTCGCCCGCATCGCCCGTGTCACTCGTCCCGCCCGCCCCGGCTGCCTCACCCGTCTCACCCGTCTCACCCGTCTCACCGGCGAGATGCCGCAGCAGGTAGGCGTCGGCGGCGGACCAGGCGCGCAGCGGGTCGCGAGGGTCCTCGGGAAATCGTGTGAGGTCGTACGCGCCCCATGACGTGGTCAGCCGGTTCATCGTGCCTTCAGGCTATCGGAGTGGCGGCGCACCCGATCTTCCGGGACCGCCCGGTCCCACGCGGGCGGGCGGGGCGCATGCGCCGAATAGCGGCTCTTGTGGTGCGGGCGCGGCCGGCACTCCATAGCGTCCATTCGTGGAGCACCCGCGCATCCCATCCCCGAGGAGCCGTCATGCCGGAGCTTTTCATCGGCGGAACATGGACCACCGCCGCGGACGGGCAGACACGGGAGATCCGCTGCCCCGCGGACAACACCCTGGTCGCGACCGTCGACGAAGCCGGGCCGAAAGACGCCGCGGCGGCGATCGCCGCCGCGCGTGAGGCCTTCGACGGCGGCCCGTGGCCCGGCACCCCGGCGGCCGAACGCGGCCGTCTGCTCCTGCGCGTGGCCGACCTCCTCGAACGCGACAAGGACGCACTCGCCCGCGCCGAATCCCTGGACACCGGGAAGCGGCTCGTGGAGAGCGAGTACGACATGGACGACATCGCGAACTGCTTCCGCTACTTCGGCAACCTGACGGCGGCGGGCGGCACCGACCGGGTCGTCGACGCGGGCAGCCCGGAGGTGGACAGCCGGGTGGTGCACGAGCCGGTCGGGGTGTGCGCGCTGATCACGCCGTGGAACTATCCGCTGCTGCAGACCGCCTGGAAGGTCGCGCCGGCGCTCGGCGCGGGCAACACCTTCGTCCTCAAGCCGAGCGAGCTGACCCCGCACACCTCCATCATCCTGATGCGCCTGCTCACCGAGGCCGGGCTGCCCCCCGGCGCCGCCAACCTGATCCTCGGCGCGGGCCCCACCGCGGGCGCGCCGCTCAGCGAGGACCCGCGCGTCGACATGGTGTCGTTCACCGGCGGCCTCGTCACCGGGCGCCGCATCATGGCCGCCGCGGCCCCCACGGTGAAGAAGGTCGCCCTGGAGCTGGGCGGCAAGAACCCGAACATCGTCTTCGCGGACGCCGACTTCGAGGCGGCCGTCGACTACGCCCTGATGGCGATCTTCCTGCACTCGGGCCAGGTCTGTTCGGCCGGTGCGCGGCTGCTCGTCGAGGACGGGCTGCACGACAGGTTCGTCGACGAGGTGGTCGAGCGCGCGCAGCGGATCCGCCTCGGCGGGCCCTTCGACGACGACGCCCGCACCGGTCCGCTGATCTCTGCCGCGCACCGCGACAAGGTCGAGGCGTACGTGGCGGCGGGCATCGCCGAGGGCGCGGTCCTCCGCTGCGGCGGCGCCCGTCCCGACGACCCGGCGCTCGCGGACGGCTACTACTACCCGCCGACCGTCCTGGACGAGTGCACCCCCGGCATGTCCGTGGTCACCGACGAGTCGTTCGGACCGGTGCTCACCGTCGAGCGGTTCCGGGACGAGGACGAGGCGATCGCGCTCGCCAACGACACCGTGTACGGACTCGCGGGCGCCGTCTGGTCGCAGGACAGCGGCAAGGCGCACCGGGTGGCGTCCCGGATGCGCGCGGGAACCGTATGGATCAATGACTTCCACCCCTATGTTCCGCAGGCCGAATGGGGTGGAATGAAGCAGTCCGGATTCGGCCGCGAGCTGGGCCCGGCCGGCCTCGCCGAGTACCAAGAGGCCAAGCACATCTGGCGCAACCTCGCACCGACTCCTCAGAGGTGGTTCGAATGAGTACGGATCCCGGCAAGGGCGCCGAGGCCGCCGACGCCGCCCGGCAGCAGCACCAGGACGACGACGACGCGCTCGGCGAGCTCGGATACCGTCCCGAACTCAAGCGCACGCTGGGCAACTTCCACACCTTCGCCGCCGGGATCAGCTACATCTCGATCCTGACCGGCACCTTCCAGCTCTTCTACTTCGGTGTCAGCTTCGGCGGTCCCGCCTACTGGTGGTCCTGGCCGATGGTCTTCGTCGGCCAGCTGATGGTGGCCCTCTGCTTCTGCGAGCTGGCCGCCCGCTTCCCCGTCGCGGGGTCCGTCTACAACTGGGCCAAGCAGCTCGGCGGCCCGCATGTCGGCTGGCTCGGCGGCTGGATGATGCTGACGGCCACCATGGTGTCCCTGGCGGCGGTCGCCCTCGCGTACCAGATCACACTGCCGCAGATCTCCGACACGTTCCAGTTCATCGGGGACGGCAGCGGGACGACGGACGCGGCGAAGAACGCGGTGCTGCTCGGCTCGGTCCTCATCCTGTTCACCACACTGGTCAACGCGTTCGGCGTCAAGCTGATGGCCCGGATCAACTCCGCGGGCGTCCTGATCGAGCTGATCGCGGCCGTCGTCCTGATCATTCTGCTCGCCGCCCACATCACCCGCGGCCCCAGCGCCATCACGGAGACCGGCGGCATCGGCCAGGGCCAGAACCTGGGCTACTTCGGGGCGTTCCTGACGGCCTCGCTGGCATCGGCGTACGTGATGTACGGCTTCGACACCGCGTCCTCGCTGGGCGAGGAGTCCCTCGACCCGAGCCGCAACGCCCCGCGGGCCATCCTGCGGGCGCTCGTCTTCTCGTTCCTCATCGGCGGGCTCATCCTGCTGTTCGCACTCCTGGCCGTGCCGGATCTGCACGCGAAGGAACTGTCCGTGGACGGCCTGCAGTACGTGGTCCTGAGCACGCTCGGCTCCACAGTCGGCGAGATCGTGCTGTGGTGCGTGGTCGTCGCCATCACCGTCTGCGAACTCGCCGTGCAGGCCGCGGGCATCCGCCTCGCGTTCGCCATGGCCCGCGACAACTGCCTGCCCGCGTCCTCGCTGCTCGCCAAGGTCAGCCCGCGCTTCAAGACCCCCGTGCTGCCCGCGATCATCATCGGGCTCGTCGGCGTCGGCATCCTGGTGATCAACATCAATCAGCCGCAGATCTTCTCGGTGATCACGAGCATCGCGATCATCATGATCTACCTGGCCTATCTCCTGGTCACCCTGCCGATGCTGGTCAGGCGGCTGCGCGGCCAGTGGGAGCCCGCCGAGGGCAAGTTCTCGCTCGGCAAGTTCGGCCTGCCCATCAACATCCTCGCCGTGCTCTGGGGCGCGGCCATGTCCCTCAACCTGGCCTGGCCCCGCGCCGAGGTCTACAACGCGACGGGAGCCCAGCACTGGTACCTGCGCTGGGGCGCGTTCCTCTTCATCGGCATCGTGGCCTGCGGCGGCTTCGCCTACTACTGGTTCGTGCAGCGGCACAAGGCGGGCGTACTCGCCGAGCACCGCTTCGAAGAGGCCGTCGACCCCACCACTCCCCCGTCGCCCCCGGCCGCCCCCTGAACCCCGCTGATCTGGAGTCGTCATGCCCGCAGAGAGTCCCCAGGCCGAGTTCGACTACGTGGTCGTCGGCGGCGGTACGGCAGGCGCCGTCGTCGCCGCGCGGCTGACCGAGGACCCGGACGTCACCGTCTGTGTCCTGGAGGCGGGTCCTTCGGACGTCGGCGACGACAACATCCTCCAACTGGACCGGTGGATGGCCCTGTTGGAGTCCGGTTACGACTGGGACTACCCGGTGGAGCCGCAGGAGAACGGCAACAGCTTCATGCGGCACGCCCGCGCCAAGGTGCTCGGCGGCTGCTCCTCGCACAACTCCTGCATCGCCTTCTGGGCACCCGCCGAGGACCTCGACGAATGGGGCTCCCTGGGCTGCACGGGCTGGAGCGCCAAGGACTGCTTCCCGCTCTACCAGCGCCTGGAGACCAACGACGCGCCCGGCGACCACCACGGCCGCTCGGGCCCGGTGAACATCATGAGCGTCCCGCCGAACGACCCCTGCGGATCGGCCCTGTTGGAGGCGTGCGCCGCGGCGGACATCCCCACCACGCCGTTCAACACCGGCAGGACGGTGGTGCGCGGCGCCCACTGGTTCCAGATCAACTCCCGTACGGACGGCACCCGTTCGTCCGCATCGGTGTCGTATCTGCACCCGATCATCGGCAAACGGCCCAACCTTGAGGTGCGTACGGGGCTACAGGCCAAGCAGTTGCTGTTCGACGAGAACCGGCGCTGTACGGGCGTCGAGTACCTGGAGCCCGACACCATCCACAGCGGTACGGTCTCGGCGCGCCGCGAGGTGATCGTGTCCTGCGGGGCGATCGACTCACCGAAGCTCCTGATGCTGTCGGGGATCGGTCCCGCCGGGCAGCTCCGGGAGTGCGGCGTCGAGGTGCGGGTGGACTCCCCCGGAGTCGGCGCCCACCTCCAGGACCACCCCGAGGGCGTGATCATGTGGGAGGCGAAGCAGCCGATGGTCACCTCCTCCACCCAGTGGTGGGAGATCGGCATCTTCGCGGACACCGAACCGGGCCTCGACCGCCCGGACCTGATGTTCCACTACGGCTCGGTGCCCTTCGACATGAACACCTACCGGCGCGGCTACCCGACCACCGACAACGCCTTCTGCCTCACCCCGAACGTCACCCGGGCCCGCTCCATGGGCACGGTGGAGCTGCGCTCCCGCGACTTCCGGGACAAGCCGAAGGTCGACCCGCGCTACTTCACGCACGAGCACGACATCCGCGTGATGACGTACGGGCTCCGGCTCGCCCGCGAGATCGCGGCGCAGGCCCCGCTGGCGGACTGGGCGGGCGCCGAACTCGCTCCCGGCCCGGACGCCACGACCGACGACGAGCTCTTCGCGTACATCCGCCAGACCCACAACACCGTCTACCACCCAGCGGGCACCGTGCGGATGGGCGCGACGGACGACGCGGACTCGCCGCTCGACCCCGAACTGCGAGTCAAGGGCGTCACGGGTCTGCGCGTCGCCGACGCGTCGGTCATGCCGTTCCTGCCCGCGGTCAACCCGTGCATCACCACGATGATGATCGGCGAGAAGTGCGCCGACATGATCAAGGCGACCTGAGCCGGACCCCGTTCCGCTCAGCTCCGGTCGAACCAGGTGGGCTGGTCCTCCGCCATGGCCTGCTTGATCCGGAAGACCCCGTGCTCGTGCAGGTCGGGCAGCGCGTCCAGGGTGAACCAGCCCACTTCGAGCGACTCGTCGTCGTTGACCCGGGCCTCGCCGCCGACGGCGCGGCAGCGCACGGTGATGTCCATGAACTGGCAGGTGTCGCCGTTGGGGTACGTCACCGGTTCCAGGGCCTCGACGAGCACCACGCGCTCGGCTACGACGTGTACCGCGGTCTCCTCGAACACCTCGCGCACGGCGCAGGCCGCGGGCTGCTCACCCGGATCCGGGATGCCGCCGATGACGGACCACTTGCCGTTGTCCGAGCGCCGCCCGAGGAGCACTCTGCCGTCGTCGTCGAAGACGATGGCGGTGACCCCGGGGAGCCACAACAGCTGGTGGCCCGCGTCGGCGCGGATCGTGTGGATGAAGTCAGGAGTTGCCATACCGTCGACCCTAACTGCCCTGCCCGGCGCTCTTGGCCCGGACGCCCGCGGTCACCGCCCAGCCGAGACCGGCGGCCGCGAGCAGCACGAGGATGCCCTCGGGGAGGACGCCGGACCGGGTGGCCGGGGTCTGCGACGAGCGCAGCGGCACTTCCTCGACGAGTGAGTCGGCGGTGAACCACTTCGTCTTCTGCGAGACATGGCCGTCCGGCATGATGATCGCGCTGACGCCGCTGGTCACCGGGACGGTGACGGTGCGACTGTGCTCGACGGCGCGGATCCGCGACATGGCCAGCTGCTGGTAGGTCATCTCGCTGCGGTCGAACGTCGCGTTGTTGCTCGGCACCGAGATCAACTGCGCGCCGTGGGTGACGGTGTCGCGCACGGCCCAGTCGAAGGCGGCCTCGTAGCAGGTGGCGAGGCCGACCTTGGTGCCCGCCATGGTGAAGACGCCGGGCTTGGTGCCGCGGCTGAAGTCCTGGCGCACCATGCCGACATCGCTGCTGAAGAAGCCGACGAGACCGCGCAGCGGGATGTACTCGCCGAAGGGCTGGATCTGCCGTTTGTCGTAGGTGTCCGTGGGGCCCTTCTTCGGGTCCCACAGGATCTGCTCGTTGAAGAGCTTGCCGTCCTTGGTCTCGACGACTCCGCCGACGGAGATGGGGGCACCGATCGCCTTGACGGCGCGCTCGATCGCCTCGCGGGCGTCGGGGTTCGTGAACGGGTCGATGTCCGAGGAGTTCTCCGGCCACAGGACGAAGTCGGGCTGCTTCGCCTTGCCCGCCTTCACCCGGTCCGCGAGCCGCTGGGTCTCGCGCACGTGGTGGTCGAGCACGGCACGGCGCTGGGCGTTGAACTCCAGGCCCGCCTGCGGGACGTTGCCCTGGATGGCGGCGACGGTCGCGGTGCCGTCCTCGGCGTCGTCGCTGACGAGCGGACGCGCGGCGAAGGCACCGGCGACCGGGACGAGGACGCTGAGCAGGGCCGCTGCCGCCGCACCACGTCGCACGCCACGGGTGCTGTGTCCGTCGCCGCCGTCGCGCACGGCGCGGGCCTCGCGCACCTGCCGGACGATCTCGTACAGGCCGAAGCCGCACAGGACCACCGCGAATCCGAGCACCGGGGTGCCGCCGAGCGCGGCAAGCGGCAGGAAGACGCCGTCCGCCTGCCCGAAGGCGATCTTCCCCCAGGGGAAGCCGCTGAACGGCACACGCGCGCGTGCCGCCTCACCGGCGACCCAGAGGGCAGCCGCCCAGAGCGGATATCCGGGGAGCCGGGAGACGGCGGTGATGCCCGCTCCGACGAGGGCGACGAACATCGCCTCGATGGCGGCGAGTGCCAGCCACGGTCCCGGCCCGACCTCCACTCCGGTCCACACCAGGAGCGGCAGCAGGAAGCCGAGGCCGAAGAGATAGCCGAGCCCGAGGCCCGCCTTCCAGCCGCGGCCGTGCAGACACCAGGCGAACACCGCGAAGGCGGGCAGGGCCAGCCACCACAGGGTGCGTGGCGGAAAGCTGACGTAGAGCAGCACTCCGGAGAGTGCCGCCGCGGTGGCCGGGACGAGCGATCGCAGGAAGCGGGCCTTGCGCGATGCGGGCTCCGGACGCGGCCCGAGCTGCTCCGACTCGTCTACGGAGGTGGTGGTGGCGGTCACTCGGGGAGTGTACGGCGCGTCACGTGGACACGGACAGGACGGTCGTGCCTGGCCGACGCGCCGTCGCCCGGCACCCGTGGGGCACGGCCGCCGAAGGGTCTGTCGGCCCGATCAGGCGGATCGTTCCTTCGCAAGATGTCCACATCTCACCGTTCCAGCGGCTACGGTGTGCCCGAGTCCCTGACCTGCGGCCGGATCGAGCCACAGCGTTCGGGGCCCGTCATACGGCGGGGGGCGACGGGGTGGGGACAACGGGGATGGCCGCGACGGCCGGGCCACCAGGGGCGTACGAAAGACGCAGCGCGTCCGACGCGACGGGCTGCGCGCTGCTCGGCGTGTGCGCTGCCTGGACCTTGATCACTGCCGGTGTGCAGGGCGGGCAGCCCGAGGGCGTGCTCCTGGCGGTGCTCGCCGTGGCCGCCGGGTACGCGGGCGGGCGGATCTGCGGTGCGCTGCTGCCGGTCGCCGCGCCCTGTGCCGGTGCGCTGGTCGGAGTGGGCCTCGCGGCGGCGGCCCCGCAGCTCTCGCCGGATCCCGTCAGCGCGGCGCCGCTCGGCCACACCGGAGCCACGGCCGCGCTCCTGATCCTGGCGTCGGGGGCGGCCTGCTCGGCGGCGTGGGCGGCCCGCAGTCCCGCGACGCGGCTCGCGATGCGGCTCCTCGCCGTGGGGGTCGGGGTGACCGCCCTGGTGCTCGGCTCGATGGCCGGTGCCGTCGCGTGCACCGGGATCCTGCTCTGCTCGCTGGCGACGGCCCTGATGCGGCGCAGGGTGCCCGGCCTCGCGGGACTCGCCCTGGCCACCCTTGTGGTGACCGGCCTGACGTGGGCGATCGCCGATGACACGCTGCCGGAGGGGCTGAGCGCGTCGCTGGTAGGCCAGCTCGACGGGTACCGGGTCGAGCTGTGGCAGGACGCGCTCGCGCTCACGGGCCAGGAACCGGCGCTCGGGGTGGGACCCGGCCGGTTCGCCGACTCCAGCCCCACGGTCGCCGAACATCTGCTCACGGACGGCAAGCCCCATTCGGCGCTGTTGCAGCAGGCGGCCGAACAGGGCCTGGTAGGTGTGGTCCTGCTCGCCGCGGTCTTCTGCTGGCTGCTGTACGCCCTCTACCGCTCGCCGCGCTCCACCCAGGTCGTCCTGTCGGCGGGCGCGGCCCTGACGGCGCTCGCCGCCGTGGCCTCGGTCGGCAACGCGCTGAGCCTCACGGCGGTGACGACGGGTGCGGGGTATCTCGCGGGCATCGCCACGGCGCGACCGCTGAGCGACGAAACGGCGCAGGTCAGGCCGACGGGCGCGCCGCCATGGACAGCCGGGCGCGAATGATCCGGACGGCCGCTTCGGCGTCGTCGACGGTGATGGTGAACTTGCGGCCGTCGCCCAGGCTGAGGACCAGGCCCTCACCGCGCCTGACCACGACGGCGGTTCCGATGTCGGGCCGCGAGCGGTAGCCCCAGCCGCCCCACTGCCGGGGGCTGACGGCCTGCGCGAAATCGGCGCCCACCACGTGGGAGAGGGGAATGCGGCGGCGCGGCAGACCCATGTGGCCGCAGCGCACCTCCAGGCAGTCCTTGTCGACCTTCACGGCGACATGGACGAAGGCGAGAGTGCCGAACAGGATCAGCAGCCCGGCAGCGATGCACCCCACGACGGACATGGCGAGAGCGGCGATCCCGGACGTCCACATGCTGTCGACGGCCAGCTCGATCCCCAGCGCCAGGCAGAGAGCGCCGGCCAGCGCCAGCAGCCACTGCACGCGGTTGGTCGCACTGCCGGTCCAGACGTCCGGCGGGGCCTCGGCCGTAGTGCCCCGCTCACTGTGGGTGTCGTCCCTCATGCGACCGAGCGTACCGACGTTCCGGTGGGAAGGCACCGCACCGCGGAGCGTTCCCGCCAAGGGCGGACGGGCGGGGCCCTTCTATACGCGGGCTCGAAAGGGGTCCACCCGCGGAGCCGGCTTGCGTCCGTACGGGACTCAGCCATGCGTCCGTGCGGACTCAGCGCGCGGGAGTGGCCGCCGCCAGCAGTCGGCCTTCGGCATACGTGTGGGCGGCGACGGGCAGCTCGGCCGCGCGGCCGCTCAGGATGACCGTCAGGCCGCCTTCCGTGCCGGTGCCGGGTCCCGCGGATTCTCCGGTCCTGCGCAGCGCCTGGGCGGCGACCGCTCCGGCGGAGCCGTGCAGGACCAGGGGCGGCATGTCCGGCTGCTGCACGGCCGCGCGAATGCGCTCGCCGACCAGCTCGTAATGGGTGCAGCCCAGGACGACGGCCCTTACATCACGCGGGGTGAGGGCCGCCGCCGCGGCGACCGCCCGGTCGATGGCCGCCTCGTCGGCGGACTGCACGGCGTCCGCGAGACCGGGGCAGGGCACCTCGGTGACACCGACGCCGCCTGCGAACTCCTCGATGAGGGCGCGCTGGTAGGGGCTTCCGGTGGTGGCGGGAGTGGCCCAGATGGCGATGGGGCCGCCGCCCGCCGCGGCCGGCTTGATCGCCGGCACGGTCCCGATGACGGGCAGGCCGGGTTCGAACCGGGCGCGCAGGGCGGGCAGGGCGGACACGGACGAGGTGTTGCAGGCCACGATCAGCGCGTCGGGGTGGTGCGCGGCGGCCGCCTCCGCGATGGCGAGCGAGCGCTCCGTGACGTCCTCGGCGGTGCGCGGCCCCCAGGGCAGCCCGTCGGGGTCCGACGACAGGATGAGATCGGCGTCCGGCCGCAGACGGCGTACCGCCACCGCGGCGGGGAGCAGGCCGATACCGGAGTCAATGAGCGCGATCTTCACCCGGTCACCATAGTCGATCGCCCTCCGGCGCCCGGCGCCGTGGGGCAGACTGCGGCGGATGAGCGCCGTTGTGTGGACCGCCGCCGCATCGCTTGCCGCCTGGCTGTGGCTGCTGTTGGGGCAAGGCTTCTTCTGGCGTACGGACCTGCGGCTGCCGCCTCGCCGCGATCCGGACGCCTGGCCCTCGGTCTGCGTCGTCGTCCCCGCCCGTGACGAGGCCGCCGTACTGCCCGAGAGCCTGCCCTCGCTGCTGGCCCAGGACTATCCGGGGCAGGCCGAGATCTTCCTTGTCGACGACGGGAGTTCGGACGGCACGGGCGAGCTGGCCCGCGCCCTGGCCGATCGCCACGGAGGCCTCCCCCTGACCGTCGGCTCACCGGGAGAGCCGCCGCCGGGCTGGACCGGCAAGCTGTGGGCCGTACGGCACGGCATCGGCCTGGCACGCGCGCGTGCACCCCGGTATCTGCTGCTCACCGATGCGGACATCGCCCATGAGCCGGACAGTCTGCGGGAGTTGGTCGCGGCGGCGGAGACGGCCGGGTTCGACCTTGTCTCGCAGATGGCACGGCTGCGCGTCGCGAGCATGTGGGAGCGGCTCGTGGTCCCGGCGTTCGTGTACTTCTTCGCGCAGCTCTACCCGTTCCGCTGGATCGCCGAGAAGGGCTCGCGCACGGCCGCGGCGGCCGGCGGCTGCGTCCTGGTGAGCACGGCGGCAGCCGAGCGCGCGGGGATCCCCGACTCCATCCGCCACGCGGTGATCGACGACGTGACGCTGGCCAGGGCGGTGAAGCGCTCCGGCGGCCGGATCTGGCTGGGGCTCGCGGACCGCGTCGACAGCGTGCGCCCCTATCCCGGGCTCGGCGACCTCTGGCGGATGGTCTCGCGCAGCGCCTACGCCCAACTGCGCCACCACCCCCTGATCCTGCTCGGTACGGTCCTGGGGCTCGCCCTGATCTACCTGGTCCCCCCTGTCGCGCTGCTCGGCGGGCTGGTCACCGGCAGCGCGGTGCCCGCCGTGCTCGGCGGGATCGCGTGGCTGGTGATGACGGCGACGTACATCCCGATGCTGCGCTACTACCGGCAGACGCTCTGGCTCGCTCCCCTGCTGCCGTTCACCGCTTTCCTCTACCTCCTCATGACGGTGGATTCGGCGGTGCAGCACTACAGGGGGCGCGGCGCGGCGTGGAAGGGGCGGACGTACGCCCGCCCCGACCCCGCTCCCGAACAGCGCTGAAGACGGGTTACTTCCTGCCGGGCGTCCAGTTCATGCCCCAGCCGTACGCGTAGTCGATGGTGCGCTGCGGGCTCACGCCGCGCTCGGGCACCAGGTAGCGGGCCTCGCGCTGGACGAAGAGGTCGCCGTTGTTGTTCGTGATCAGCGCGAGCGCGCAGACCGTGGAGGGCACCGTGCACTCGTCCAGCGAGAAGTCGATGGAGGCGCCGTGCTGCGGCTGCAGGGTCACGGTGGCGCTCAGGTCGGCGAAGCTGCGCGCGCCTTCGTAGATCGTCACGAAGATGACGATGCGCTTGAAGTCATTGATGTGGTTGAGGTTGACCGTGAGGTTCTCGCCGCTGGCCACGGCTCCGGTGCGGTCGTCGCCGTCGAGCAGCAGGTAGGGGGGCTGGTCCAGCGCTCCGAAGGCGTTGCCGAGCGCCTGGACGACGCCCTTGCGGCCGTCGGCCAGTTCGTACAGCGCGCACAGGTCCAGGTCGAGGTCCGCGTGCATCGCCACGGCCCGGCCCAGCTTGCTCGCCCAGCCCTTGAACTGCTTGCGCACCTCCCAGTTGAGGTTCACGCGCATCGCGCCGGACGTGCCGCCCTGCTTGGTGAGCGAGACGGACGGGGCTTCCTTGGTGAGCGTGACCTTGGAGAGCCGCACGGGCGGGCCCGCGGGAGCGGGGGCCTGGGCGGGCGGCGGCGGGGCCTGGACGGGGGCGGGAGCCACCGGAGCCGACGCGGGGGCCGGCGGGGGCTGCACCGCGGCCGGGGCGGGCGCCGCTGCCTGCTGCGGTTCGTCCACCGAGATCCCGTAATCGGTGGCCAGGCCCTGGAGTCCGCTGCCGTACCCCTGCCCGACGGCGCGGAACTTCCACGCGCCCTGGCGGCGGTAGAGCTCGCCGAGGACGAACGCCGTCTCCACCGTCGCGTCCTCGCTGTCGTAGCGCGCGATCTCGGCGCCGTTCGCCGCGTCGACGACCCGGACGAAGAGGCCGGGGACCTGCCCGAAGGTGCCGCCGTCCGTCGAGGCGGCCAGCACCACGGTCTCGACGGCGGGCTCCACGCGCGCGAGGTCCACCACGAGCGCGTCGGTCACCCGGCCGCCGTCGCTCTTCTTGCCCTCGTGGCGCACCGCGCCGGAGGAGTGGACCGCCTGGTTGTAGAAGACGAAGTCGTCGTCCGAGCGGACCTTTCCGGACGTGGCGAGCAGCAGGGCCGACGCGTCGGCGTCCGGCACCCCGGCCCCTGAAGCCCAGCCCAGTTCGACGCGCACGGCAGGTGCCGGCACGGGAACATTTGATCCTTTAGGCATTGTCATGTCCGCCCCCATCGCAAGTTCACGTCCGGCCCGCCGCCGTCCCGTTCATGACCAACCTATTACCCGGACGCCCGGGAGGCCCATGGCCACCGCGGACACCCCGCCGCACGGCCCGGACGTCAACCGTGCGTCAACCAGCGGTAACCCGTACGGAGCTTGGCTTTTACAGGATCCCTACGCCGCCGCGCGACCGATTTTTCCTAAGTTCGCTCGCATTGGGGATGTCAGGTCACTACCGACACGTAAAACAACCCTCTTATCGGTCTCCCCAACCAGCACATCAAGGGCTTAACTTATGTGTCATGACCTCCCCCCGCTCCACCTATGGCGGCGGTTACTACTCCGCGCCGTCCTTCCCGGACACTCCGATCTACGACTCCCTTGTCGCCGAGCGGGGTACTCCTCAGATCGCCCCGATCCGGGTCCCCGCCATGTACGACACGGGCAATCACCACCTGCCCGCGCTCCCGGCCGCCCTGCCCGCGCTGCCGGCTGCCCCGTCCCACCACAACCCCGCGTACGGCTACGCGCAGCAGCCCGCACCGCTGCAGCAGGCGCCCGCGCCGTACATCCCGCAGCAGCCATCGGCGCCGCGCGGATACCCGGGCCCGCAGCAACAACAGCGTCCCCCGGCCGGTACGGGCTACGAGGCCATGCGCCCCGCGGCACCCCGCCCCGCCCCGGCGACGTACGAGGATCCGTACAACCGCCCCTACCGCGGCTACTGATTCGCCCGCATGCGTCCCTGTCAGCGGCTGCTGGCAGGATGACGGCATGCCGAATCCAGCGCTGCACTCGATCCACTTCTACCCGCTCAAGGCGGTCGGGGGACACGCACCGCGTGAGGCCGTCGTCGAGCCCTGGGGGCTCGCGGGTGACCGACGGTGGATGCTGGTGGACAGCGCGGGACGACTCGTCACGCAAAGGCCTCATCCGAGGCTGGCGTTGGCCGCCGCCGAGCTCCTGCCCGGCGGCGGCATACGCATGTCCGCGCCCGGTCAGGAGCCGATGACGGTCGCCGTGCCGCCCTCCGGCGAGACCGTCATGGTGGAGATCTGGAAGGACAAGGTGCCGGCGGAGCCCGCCGACGCGGCGGCGCACGCCTGGTTCAGCGCCTATCTCGACGCGGACATCCGGCTGGTCCACCTCGACGACCCCGCCACCCGGCGCCCCATCGATCCCGCGTACGCCAAGGACGGCGAGACCGTCTCCTTCGCCGACGGGTATCCGCTGCTCCTGACCACGCTCGCCTCCCTCGACGCCCTGAACTCGCTCATCGCGCAGGGCGATCACTCCGACGAGGGTCCTCTCCCCATGAACCGTTTCCGGCCGAATGTGGTCGTGGACGGGACGGTGCCCTGGGCCGAGGACGACTGGTCGCGCGTCGCGATCGGCGAGGTCACCTTCCGGGTGGCCAAGCCGTGCGGTCGCTGTGTCGTGACCACCACCGACCAGCGGAGCGCCGAGCGCGGCAAGGAGCCGCTGCGGACGCTCGCCAGGCACCGGCGGTTCGGGGACCAGCTGGTCTTCGGTCAGAACCTGGTCCCGGAAACGACCGGATCGGTCCGGATCGGTGACCCGTTCACCGTCCTCGGCTGAGAGATCGGTTGAAGGGCTCCGACGAGGGGAACTCGAAGGCCGGGCATGGTCGTTGAGCGTGAAGGAGGAGGGTGATCTGCCTCTCTCTTTCTTCCCGCCGGCGCGTGGGCCGTGCCGTTCGTGGTTAAAACGGACGCGGAAGGGGGTGCGGGACTGTGCGAGCACTCGTCGGACTCTGGCGGTGGCGGCACAATCCGCTGCGCCGCAAGACCGACCTCGTCGAAGCCTGGGTGGCCTGTGTGGCCGTGCTGCTCATCGCCGTCGCCGCGCCACTGGCCGGCCTGGCGATCGGCGGCGCCTCGCGGGACGCCCTGCTGCAGTCGGTCCGGGACCAGCACAAGGCGCGTCACGAGGTCGCGGGCACGGTGATCAGGAAGGTGTCGAGACCCCCGGTCGACCCCGATCCCGAGACGTCCTCCGCACGTGACCGGCACAGCCGTGTGCTCGCCGAATGGACGGCTCCGGACGGCACGGCGCACTCCGGCACCGTGGTCGCCGCCCTCCGGTCCCCCGACCCCGGCGACCGCTTCCGGCTCTGGACGAACGAACACGGCCAGGTGGTCGGCCGCCCGCTGGACGACGCGACCGCGAGCACCCACGCGGCACTGGCCGGCATAGGCGCCGCCGTGGCGGTCGCCGGACTCGTCGAGGGCGTCAGGCGCATCGCCGTCTGGCGGATCGTCCTGCGGCGCTACGACCGCTGGGACCAGGCCTGGGACAGGGCAGGACCGGACTGGGGACGGACCGGCACCGGCTCCTGAGCCACCGGACGCCGGTCTTCCGACCCCTTCCGCGACCTGCTGAGCCCGTAAGGGACCGGCGATGACCAGGTGAGAGCCTGGCGATCGGGTCAACTCGCCCTCGCCCCGCGCGCTACGGTGGACCGGCCGAACTCTTCGGCGCCTTGCGCGAGGTCGTGAGGTCCCGCGTACGACAAGGTGGGGGCAGAGCAACTCCATGGCACAGGGCACGGTCCAGGTGACGCACACCGGCACCTCGCGATGGCGGCGCCGTACGGGCGACTACGCATCGCTCGCTGCCGCCTTGGAGGCCGCGAGCGACGGGGACGTGCTCACCATCGCCCCCGGCACGTACCGCGAGAACCTCGTCGTCCAGCGGGCGGTGACGCTGCGCGGCCCGGAGGGCTCCCCCGGCTCCGTCCGCATCGCACCCACCGACGGGGTGCCGCTCACCGTCCGCTCGTCCGCCGTGGTGCAGGACCTGCACGTCGAGGGGCAGGACTCGGCGGCGCCCGCGCTGCTCGTCGAGGACGGGGCGCCCGAACTCATCGACGTACGCGTGGTGACGCGTTCCGCGGCCGGCATCGAGGTGCGCGGCGGAGCACGCCCGACCGTCCGGCGCTGCACGGTCGACAACCCCGGCGGCATCGGCATCGCCGTCCTCGACGGCGGGGGCGGTGTCTTCGAGGAGTGCGAGGTCGTCTCGGCCGGGCAGTCGGGCATCGCCGTGCGCGGCGGCGCGCACCCCCGTCTCGAGCGCTGCCGGGTGCATCACGCATCCGGCGCGGGGCTCTCGGTGACCGGTGAGCACTCGGGGCTCGAGGCGATCGGCTGCGAGGTGTACGAGGTCAAGGGCTCGGGCGTGCAGATCACCGCGCGGGCGGCGGCCCATCTGACGGACTGCGACGTGCACCGCACGACCTCGGACGGCGTCACGCTCGACACGGACGCCGTGCTCACGCTCGCCGACTGCCGCATCCACGACATCCCGGAGAACGCGATCGACCTGCGTTCCCGCTCGGTGCTCACCCTGACCCGTTCCACCGTGCGGCAGTTCGGGCGCAACGGCCTCTCGGTGTGGGACCCGGGCACGCGCGTGGACGCCAACCAGTGCGAGATCCACGACAGCACGGGCGACTACCCCGCGGTGTGGGTCAGCGACGGGGCGACGGTCGTCCTGGAGTCCTGCCGGGTGCACGACGTGCCGGACGCGCTGTTCGTCCTGGACCGCGGCTCGCGCGCCGACGTCGTCGACAGCGACCTCTCCCAGGTGCGCAACACGGCGGTGTCCGTGAGCGACGGCGCGACGGCGCAGCTCGACGACTGCCGGATCCGCGAGGCCGCCACCGGCGCCTGGTTCCGCGACCACGGCAGCGGCGGCACCCTGGCCAACTGCACGGTCGACGGCGTCCAGACGGGCGTCATCGTCACCAAGGGCGCCGACCCCACCATCGAGCGCTGCACGGTCACCTCACCCGCTGAGGCCGGCTTCTACGTCTCCGCGGGCGGACGCGGCAGCCTGCACGGCTGCCGGGTGAACGACAGCGGCGGGTACGGCTTCCACGTCATCGACGGCTGCCGTACGACGCTGAAGAAGTGCCGTACGGAACGGTGTGCGCGCGGCGGCTTCGAGTTCGCCGAGGACGGTCCGCTCGTCGAGGACTGCACCAGCGACGAGAGCGGCGGGGTCCGGACCGGGGCGGCCACGGCGGCGACACCCCAGGGGGCCGCCCCCCAGACGGCCACGCAGTCCGTGGGGCTGCTCGGCACGATCCCCGGTCAGCGCACGGACCCGGAGCCCGCGAAGGCCACGGCCCCCGAGTCACCGTCCCGCTCGTCGAAGGACGTGCTCGGTGAACTCGACAAGCTGGTCGGCCTGGACAGCGTCAAGCGCGAGGTGCGCGCCCTCACGGACATGATCGAGGTCGGGCGGCGCAGGCAGCTGGCCGGGCTCAAGGCGGCCTCGGCGCGCCGCCATCTGGTGTTCACCGGCTCCCCCGGCACCGGCAAGACGACGGTGGCGCGGCTCTACGGCGAGATCCTGGCGTCGCTCGGCGTCCTGGAGAGCGGGCATCTCGTCGAGGTGTCGCGGGTCGACCTGGTGGGCGAGCACATCGGCTCGACGGCGATCCGCACCCAGGAGGCGTTCGACCGGGCGCGCGGCGGTGTGCTGTTCATCGACGAGGCGTACGCGCTCTCGCCCGAGGACTCCGGGCGTGACTTCGGCCGGGAGGCCATCGACACGCTGGTGAAGCTGATGGAGGACCACCGCGAGGCGGTGGTGGTGATCGTCGCGGGCTACACCGCGGAGATGAAGCGCTTCCTTTCCGTCAACCCCGGTGTGGCGTCCCGCTTCTCACGGACCATCACCTTCGGCGACTACGCCCCCGAGGAGCTGCTCCGGATCGTGGAGCAGCAGGCCGAGGAGCACGAGTACCGCCTCGACACGGGGACGGGCGAGGCCCTCCTGAAGTACTTCACGGCGCTTCCGAAGGGCCCCGCGTTCGGCAACGGCCGCACCGCGCGCCAGACGTTCGAGGCGATGGTGGAGCGGCACGCGGGGCGGGTCGCCCAGTTCGAGGAGCCGAGCACGGACGATCTCACCCTGCTGTATCCGGAGGATCTGCCGGAGCTGCCCTGACCGGTTCGGCGGGCCCGGCGGTTTCGTCGGCCTCGTCGGCCTGGGGGCGCGGGCCGGGCACGGCGGGCTTGAGCCGGGCGAGCAGCCGGGCGCGCTCCTCGGCGAAGGCCGGGTCGGCCTGGTAGTCGGAGTGGCCCAGGATCGGTGCGGGCAGCGGGTGTTCCTCCGTGCGGCCGTAGACCAGCGGGTCCTTGAGTGCGGCGCGGTCGACCTGCGGTCCTTTGTCGCCGGTGACGACCCGGACGGGGCCGCCGATCGGGTCGGTGGCGCGGTGCAGGTTGCGCCAGCAGTCGACCTCGCGGTGCAGCGAGCCGAGGGCGGCCGGGCCGAAGTGCGCCGGGAACCACCGGCCGTAGAGGCGCTCCAGAGGTGAGCCGTAGGTGAGGAGGGCGACCCTCTTGCGGACGGAGGGCCACAGCTGCCAGGCGGCCGCGGCGGCCAGGACGCTGCCCTGCGAGTGGCCGGAGATGACGAGCCTGCCGCCCGTGGCGCGCGTCGCGCGGGTCCAGGTGTGCATGCGCCAGGTGAGGTCGGGCACGGCGCGCTCGGCGTAGCAGGGCGGTGCGAAGGGGTGGGCGGCGCGCGGCCAGAAGGTGCCGACGTCCCAGAGGATGCCGATGGTGCGGCGCGCGGATTTGTCGCGGTAGGCGCGGCGGCCCCAGGTGACGAACAGTATGAAGCCGAAGCCGATCAGCCAGGAGCCGAGCGCCTGCGAGGTCTCGACCGCTCCTTCGAAGAAGAGGGGAAGTCCCTGCGCGGCCTCGCTCGGGACCTTCTCGCTCACCCAGGCGCCCACCAGCGCTCCCGCACCGAGCAGCAGCGTCACCGCCGAGGTGATGCCCACCAGGAGGGGGGCCCGGTCGGTGAGGGCGGCACGCGCGCGCGTGCCCGCGATGCGGCGGCTGCGGGCCGTGTCCTTCGGCTCGCCGGGGTACTCCAGCGGGATGGTCGGCCGGTCGCGGCGTGCCCGCCGCCAGGTGCGGACGCCGAGCCAGCCGCAGAGCGCCGCGACGACCACCAGGAGGGGCGGGATGACCGACGCCTGCCAGGTCAGGAGTACGGGCGGGCCGTCGATGGAGCCGCCGGAGCCGGGCTCCCCCGCGCCGTCGAGCCAGTCGGCGACGCGCTGGGCGCCGCCTCCGGACATCACCCCGCCGAGCGCGCAGGCCAGCATGGCGACGGCGGGGCCCGCGAAGCCCCGCAGGGCGGTGCGCGGGTCGGGGGCCGTGCGGTAGAGGACGCGTGCGACCACCGCGAGGGCGATGACCAGGAGCCCCTGGACGAGGGCGATGCCGCCGAAGGTCGCGTTGCCCGGCAGCCTGCCCTCGGAGGTCCAGTCGGGGCGTGACCACCCGGCGTACAGGAGCGTCAGGACGAGCAGGGCGAGCGCGCCCAGGGGCAGCCTGCGGATCAGTTTCTGGTCGAGGTGTCGGTCGAGCTTGTTCTCGCTGCGGCCCCTGCGCCAGACCACCAGGACGACGATGCCGCCGCCCAGGACCATCGCCACGGCGAGGATCCACCCGATGGCGTCGAGCAGCGCGGACCCGCCGGTGCGCCGGTCGTGGCGCGCGGCCGACGCGCCGACCGCGGCGGCCACCGTGAGGAATCCGGCGGCCGTGTGCGCGGCGCGCAGGCGGGCCACCAGGCGCCGCCCGTACCAGAAGCCGGGCTTGCCGAGCGCGGTGCGCCCGGGCTCCTCCTCGGGGTCGGACTGGTGGGGCAGCGGCGTCTGGGACTCGTACGCGCTCCAGGTGCGCTGGGACAGGTACCAGAGCAGGCCGGTGAGTGCGGCGGGCAGCACGGCGGCGAAGGCGAGGCGGCGGCCCGGCTGGCTCCACCAGCCGCCGTGCCCGGAGGCGTCGGTCGCGAGGAAGCCGAGCCAGGAGCGGTCGGCGGCGCACGCGGGGGTGCCCGCGCACTGCCAGGCGGTCAGGTCGATGGCGACCTCGCAGGCGGCGGCGACGAGCAGGACGGTGAGGGTCAGTCCGGTCAGGCGCACCAGGAGGCCGTACATCCGGACGGTCCTGCGCATGCGCCTGGACGTCGGGCGCATCCAGTGCGCGAGGTTGATCACCATGAACGGCAGCAGCAGGAGCCAGAGGGCCCGCGAGCCGTTCCCGGAGGTGAGGTTGCACCAGACGTACGCCTCAGGGACCGGCTTGCCCCGGTAGTCGTCCGGGCGCTTCTCGGCGTCGGCGTCCTCGGTGCGGCGGAACACGGCCGCCGTCTCGTCGCCGGAGACCCGGACGGTCCTGGGATCGCCCAGCATCTCCTCGGGTGTGGTGCCCCCCACTCCATGGACGAGGAGTTCGAGAGCCGTCTCTTCTCTCTGGTCAGCTGCCACTGTTCGCTTCCCCCGATGTGCGCGTGGTCAGGCCTCAAGGATCTCCGCTCCCGGACCCGTCCACACCTGCCCTCACGTAATCTCCCCGTTCCGGGTGAGCGCACGGAATCGGGCGGTGGGCCGTCTGTCGGCGGCGCATGCGAGGATGAGGCAGCGCGATGGACGGGCGCGACGGGTGTGACGAGGCAGAAGGGCCGGGACGGACGTGAGTGAGAATCAGAACCTCCTCGCGGAGCAGCGCCGCGCCTTGATCCTCGATGAGGTACGCCGCCGGGGCGGGGTCCGTGTCAATGAACTGACCCGCAAGCTGGGTGTGTCGGACATGACGGTCCGCCGCGACCTCGACGCCCTCGCCCGCCAGGGAGTCCTGGAGAAGGTGCACGGCGGCGCCGTCCCGGTCGTCGAGGCGAGCACGCACGAGCCGGGTTTCGAGGCCAAGTCGGGCCTGGAGCTGAACGCCAAGGAGGACATCGCGCGCACCGCGGCTTCCCTGGTGGCGCCTGGTACGGCGATCGCGCTCTCCGGCGGCACGACGACGTATGCGCTGGCCCACCATCTCCTGGACGTGCCGGACCTGACGGTGGTGACGAACTCGGTGCGGGTCGCGGATGTCTTCCACTCCGCGCAGCGCACCTCGGGCCAGCGTCAGGGCGCGGCCACCGTCGTCCTCACGGGCGGGGTGCGCACTCCGTCGGACTCGCTGGTCGGTCCGGTCGCCGACCAGGCGATCGGCGCGCTGCACTTCGATGTGCTCTTCCTGGGTGTGCACGGCATATCGGCGGAGGCCGGTCTGTCCACGCCGAATCTCGCCGAGGCGGAGACCAACCGGCGTCTGGTGCAGTCGGCGCGGCGGGTCATCGTGGTCGCCGACCACACCAAGTGGGGCACGGTGGGCCTCAGTTCGTTCGCCTCCCTGGAGCAGGTCGACACGCTCGTGACCGATGCGGGTCTGCCCGCGGAGGCGCGGACGGAGATCTCCGAGCATCTGCGGCGCCTGGTGGTCACGGGCGAGCCGGAGGAGCCGGGGGCCGACGAGCAGGGCGAGAGCGTCGGGCGCGCGGGGAACGCCGGGAGCACCGCAGACATCTGACGGCTCGCCAGCTATGGTGACGGTCCCGGTCAACGACCTGATGCCGCTTGGGGGCTGAGTGCGATGGCACGCCGACTGAGGCCCGTGGGGCTGGAGTTCACCGAGTCCGCTCCGTTGCGTCTGGTCTTCGCCCGCGAGGTGAGCGCGTCGCCGGAGGCGGTGTACCGCGCCCTCGCCGACGACACCACCGACTGGCCCGAGTGGTTCTCCGCGGTCACGCTCTGCCGGCCCACCGACGGCGCGGAGGGCGGCAGGGGCCGCGAGGTCCGCCTCAAGGGCGGCACGCGCTTCTGGGAGACGGTCGTCGCCGCCGAAGCACCGAAGCGGTACGCCTACCGCGTCGATGAGTCGAACACCCCGGGCCTGCGCGCCCTGCTCGAAGAGTGGCGGCTCACCCCGGCCGGCGCCGGCACCCGTGTGCAGTGGACGTTCGCCGCGGACGGACCCGCCGCGCTCCGCCTCGCCCTGAAGCTCGGCAGGCCGGGCCTCGGCCGCGCCTTCCGTGACGCCGTCACCACCCTCGAACGGCGCCTCGCCGCGGCCAACACCTGAGCGCTGAAAGGGTGTTGGGGGCCTAGGTCCAGGTGCCGTTCGCGAGGAGCGACTTGATGGCGGCCGCGTACGGCGTGATGTCCAGCCCCTGTTCGGCCAGCCACGCGTCCGAGTAGTACTTGTCCAGATAGCGGTCGCCCGGGTCGCAGATGAGCGTGACGACACTACCGGTGCGGCCCTCGGCCACCATCTCGGCGACGATCTTCAAGGAGCTCCACAGGCCGGTGCCGGTCGAGCCGCCCGCCTTGAGGCCGATCGCCTGCTCCAGGGCTCGTACGGCTGCGACGCTCGCCGCGTCCGGCACCTTCATCATGCGGTCGATGGCGCCGGGCACGAAGCTCGGCTCCATCCGCGGCCTGCCGATGCCCTCGATGCGGGATCCGCAGTCGCTGGTGGCGTCCGGGTCGTGGTTGGTCCAGCCGTCGAAGAAGCACGAGTTCTCGGGGTCGGCGACGCAGATCCGGGTGTCGTGCTGCATGTAGTGGACGTAGCGGGCGATGGTCGCCGACGTGCCGCCGGTGCCCGCCGTGGCGACGATCCACGCGGGCTCCGGATAGCGCTCCAGCCTCATCTGCTGGTAGATCGACTCGGCGATGTTGTTGTTGCCCCGCCAGTCGGTCGCCCGCTCCGCGTAGGTGAACTGGTCCATGTAGTGACCGCCGGTCTCGACGGCGAGGGCAGCCGACTCGGCGTACATCGTGCGTGAGTCGTCCACGAAGTGACACTGGCCGCCGTGGAATTCGATCAGTCGGCACTTCTCGGCGCTCGTCGTGCGGGGCATCACCGCGATGAAGGGCACGCCGATCAGCTTCGCGAAGTACGCCTCGGAGACGGCCGTCGAGCCGCTGGAGGCCTCGATGACCGGGCGCCCCGGCCGGATCCAGCCGTTGCAGAGGCCGTAGAGGAAGAGTGAGCGGGCGAGACGGTGCTTGAGGCTGCCGGTCGGATGGGTCGACTCGTCCTTGAGATACAGGTCGATGCCCCACTGTTCCGGCAGCGGGAAGCGCAGCAGGTGCGTGTCGGCGGAACGGTTGGCGTCGGCCTGCACCTTGCGTACGGCTTCTTTGAGCCAGGCCCGGTACTCCGCGTCGCTGCGGTCCACGTCGAGCGTGGTCGTCGGCTCGTCGGCCTGATCCTGCTGTGTGGTGCTCACCGCGCGGCTCCTTGGTGTCAACCGGGCCGCGCTCGGAGCGGGCCGGACACCTCGATCATAAGCACCTTCCACACGCTTCTCACCTGCATAAACACACCTTTGAGCACCTCAAAGGCACACCTGGCGCAGCCGACTGACACAGCGACACGGCACACTGGGAAGGGGACCGCGTCCACGTATGACCACGTCTTCATACGCACTGGTGCTCGCCGTCAGGTGCGTGCAGACTGCACCGCACGGGAAGGCGGTCCCGTACGGAACGAATCATCGAAGCGCTCAAGGGGGCGGAACGTCATGGCGGAGCCGGAGTTCACGGCCACAGGCGTGCGGATCGGACGACGGCTGCGCTCTCTCACCCGGGCGGGTCAAATCCGTATCACCGACGGCAGGTTCGAGCTACTGACCAGTTATGGCAGGGAGATCGACAGCGCGCCCGTGCAGACGGTCCGGGCCGGCAAGCCGTGGTTCGCCGCCGACGACCGGGCCCTTGCCGAACTGAACGGGACGCGCTACCGGCTCACCCTCGCCGACCATGAACCGGCGCCCGGCAAAGCAGGTCCGCCCACGGTGCGCAAGTTCATCGACGCGGTGCGCCGGGCCAAAGGCCGCATGGCACGCGCCTGAGGAGCTCTCGCGGTCCCGGCCGGAGCGGTGCGAGTTGCACGCCCGCACCCCCTGAGTCACTCTGGTCTCACATCACTCTGGGTTCACCGGCGATGACGCTGCGAACCAGCCCGTCGGCCACGAACAGCGGCCGGCAGACCCCGCGGCCGCTGCTGGATCCGATCGTCGTCCTCTTCCGGACCGCAATTCGGGGAGCCGCAGCCGTGATCAGCCAGCCAAGCAGATATTGCACGGTAGAGCTTCAGGCTCTGCCGTCCCGGATCGGCCAGGTGCGCAGAATCGTATCTGCACAGTTGCGCTACTGGCATCTCGATCCGTTGATAGATCAGGCCGCGCTCGGTGTGACCGAGCTCCTGACCAACGTGCACCGGCACGCACAGCCGGACAAGGTGTGCACCGTGGAGATCGAGCTGCTGCTCGACCGCCTCACGGTCTCCGTGCACGACCACGACCCCCGCCTGCCCGAGGTGCACGACGCGGAGCCGTTCGAGACCGGCGGTCGCGGGCTCGCCATGATCGCCGCGGTCAGCGAGAGCTGGGGCGTACGCCCCCACGGCGACACGGGCAAGGTCGTCTGGTTCACCCTCCCGGCCCCCGCGTCCGCCGTCGCACTGCCGTCCACCTACCCGGTGTACAGCGCGGCCACGGCGGGTCCCTTCGCGGACCTGGGTATCGGGCCGAAGTCCCTCGCCGACGGGCATGCGCCCGGACACACTCCCGCCCGGTCGGCCGTTGTCGGCTGACCGGGCGGTGACAGGCTCCGTGGAGCGGGCGGCCTTCGTCACTCGGTGGCGATGGCACGCAGCACGTCCAGGCGTGCGGCCCGCCGTGCCGGACGCAGACCCGCGAGGGCTCCCGCCGTCAGGCCCACCAGGACGACCACCGCAAGCTGTACGGGCGGCACCGCGAACGCGAAGGCACTGCTCGTCGCGCCGTCCGACGCCTTGACGAGCACCCAGCCGAGGAACCCGCCGAGCACCAGGCCACCGGCCGTGCCGAAGGCGGCGACCAGCACCGACTCCCAGCGGACCATGGCCCGCAGCTGCGCCCTGGTCTGTCCGACGGCACGCAACAGGCCCAGCTCGCGGGTCCGTTCGTGGATGGCGAGGGTCAGCGTGTTGGCGATGCCGAGCAGGGCGATCAGGACGGCGAGCGCGAGCAGGGCGTAGACCAGCGTGAGCATCATGTCGATGCCGCCCGCCGCGGACTGCGCGTACTCACCCCGCGTCTGCACATCCGGATTGCCGTACTCCTGGGCGACCTTGGAGACGGCGGCCTTGCCGTCGGCCGCGCTCACGCCGTCCTTGAAACTGACGGACACGAGACTGTCGGCGTCCTGCATGCGGTGCGGCGCCCAGGCTTCCCGGGTGATGACGTAGTCCCCGGCGAGCTCCGACCGGCCGTACAGCGCGCGGACGGTGAACGTGGCCTTCTTGCCGTCGGCGAAGGCGAGCTCGGTGGTCGAACCGACCTTCAGGTCCTGCTTCTCGGCCTCCTCGCGGGTGATCGCGATGCCGTTGGTGCCGAGGCCGTCCAGCGATCCGTCGACCGTGCCGAGGTCGAAGGACTTGGCGAAGGGACCCGGGTCGGTGACCGTCAGGGCACGCCCTTCCCCGTCGACCTCCGCCGTGCCCTTGCCGAGGCCGACCGCCGTCGAGACCTCCGGCCGCTCGGCGAGCGCGGGGGCCAGCTTGGGGCTGAGTCCACTGCCGCCCGCGCCGAAACCGGGGGTGCTGATGGCGAGGTCACCGGCGAAGGACCGGTTCACCGTCTGGTCCATGGTCGCCTTCAGAGAGGCGCCGAAGACCGTGAACAGCGAGACGACGGCGACGCCGATCATCAGAGCGCTCGCGGTGGCGGCGGTCCGCTTGGGGCTGCGCAGGGCGTTGCGGCGGGCGAGTCCACCCGTGACACCGCGCAGCCGGTCGAGGGGCCCGCCGAGAATGCGTACCGCCCGCGAGGACGCGACCGGCCCCAGCACCACGAACGCGACGAGCGCGAGGACCGCCCCGGCTCCGGCCAGCCACACGGACGGGCTGACGAGGACGCCGGTCAGCGAGAGGCCGACGGCGGCGAGTGCGAGGACCGCGCCTGCGACGGCCCGGTTGCGTGAAGCCCCGGAGCGGTCGACCGCGGTTTCGCGCAGCGCGGCCAGGGGTGCGGTGCGCCCGGCGCGTACGGCGGGCAGCAGCGCGGACCCGAGACAGACGACGATGCCGACGGCCAGCGGCAGCAGCATCGACAGGCCGCTGATCACCAGGTCGCCCTCGGGGAAGGGGAATCCGATGGCCGGGAAGAGTGCCTGGAGCCCGGCCGCGATCCCGATGCCGCCCGCTAGGCCCGCCAACGACGCGGCCACGGCGACCACGCTCGCCTCGATCAGGGTGGCCGCGGTGACCTGCCGGCGCGAGGCGCCGAGCGCGCGCAGGAGGGCGTTCTCGCGGGTGCGCTGGGCGACGACGATCGCGAACGTGTTGTGGATGCTGAAGGTGGCGACGAGCAGCGCGATCCCGGAGAAGACCAGCAGGAAACTGGTGAAGAGCGTCAGGAACTGGCCGGAGATGTTGTCCGTGTTCTCCGCCGCCGACGCCTCGCCGGTGAGCGCCTCAACTCCCTTGGGGAGTACGGGACTCAGCGCGTCGACGAGTCCCTGTTCGCTCACGCCGGGCCCGGCCCGCACCTGAATGGACGCCGCCTCGCCGGGCTTCGGCGTCAGATACTTCTCGGCGTCGGCCTGCGTCATGCCGGTGAAGGTGGTCTGCGCCATGCCGTCCTCGCCGCCGAAGGTCGCGAGGCCCACGATCGTCACCTTCACGGGGTCGGGGGTGCGCAGCGTGGTCGTGTCGCCGATCTTCAGGTCACCGGAGTCGGCGGCGCCTCGGTTGACGACGACCTCCCCTGACTTGGCGGGGGCGCGACCCTCGGCCAGCTGGTAGGCGTTCAGCTCGGTGTCGCCGATCCAGTTGCCGGCGAGGGTGGGCGGGCCTTGGCCGCCGATGGGCTCCTTGTCCTTCCCCAGGAGCTGGCCCGCGCCCTGAATGCTGGGCGCGGCGGCGGCGACGCCGTGGGTCCGCTCGATCTTCTCGACGAGTGAGGTCTTGACGGGCTGCCGGGTGCCCTGGCTGTCGTCGGGGGTGGTGATGGCGGCGGCGCTGCGGACGACGGCGTCGGTGCCGCTCGTCGCGTTGCCGAACATCGTGTCGAAGCTGCCGCGCAGGGTGTCCCCCATGACGAGCGTGCCCGCCAGGAAGGCGACACCGAGCATGACCGCGAGAAACGTACCGACGAAACGACGCTTGTGTCCGCGGAGGGAGGAGAGGCTGATGCGGGCGGTCGCGGAGGCTGAGGCGGAGGGGGTGTCGCTGCGCCTGCCGGTGGGCGTGTTGCGGGAACTCATGATGGCGCTCCCTTGGTGTGGGACGTGGCACGGGGAGTGGACCCGGCGGCCGCGTTCGTGGCGGATCGGGGTGCAGCCCCGGCGGCCGCGCTCGTGGGGGTTCGGGGTTCAGCCCCGGCGGCCGCGCTCGTGGGGGTTTGGGCCTTGGTCCCGGCGGCTGTCTTCGCGTCGAAGGCCTTGAGCCGGTCGAGGACCTTGTCGGCGGTCGGGTCCGTCATGCGGTCCACGAGACGGCCATCGGCGAGGAAGACGACCTCGTCGGCGTGGGCGGCGGCCACCGGGTCATGGGTGACCATGACGACGGTGCGGTCCATCTGCCGCACGGCGCGGCCCAGAAGGCCCAGGACCTCCTCGCCGGAGCGCGAGTCGAGGTTGCCGGTCGGCTCGTCGGCGAAGACCACGTCGGGGCGGCCCGCGAACGCCCGTGCCACGGCAACGCGTTGCTGCTGTCCGCCCGAGAGCTCGGCGGGCCGGTGGTGAAGCCGGTCGCGCAGCCCCACCACATCGATGAGGGCATCGATCCACTCCGCTGACGCCCCGTCGGTACGGGCGGTGCGGGCGGTGCGGGCGGTGCGCCTTCCGGCGAGGTCCATCGGGAGCGTGATGTTCTCGGCCACGGTCAGCGTCGGCACCAGGTTGAACGCCTGGAAGACGAAGCCGATGCGCTCGCGGCGCAGCAGTGTGAGGCGGCGGTCGTCGAGCGCGCCCAGCTCGGTGTCGCCGATGTAGGCGGCTCCCGAGGTGAGGTTGTCGAGGCCCGCGGCGCAGTGCATCAGGGTGGACTTGCCCGAGCCCGACGGGCCCATGATGGCGGTGAAGCGCCCGGCGGGAAACCCGACGCTCACCCCGTCCAGGGCCCGCACGGCGGTGTCGCCACTGCCATGAACCTTGACGGCCTCGGTGACGCGGGCGGCATCGACGGTGGTGGCGTCGATGCCGCGGGTTCCCGTCGCGGTGATCATGCCGCACCGCCCTTGGAGGTACGGCCGAACTCCTCGTTCAGAACGGACAGCCGCCGCCAGTACTCGTCCTCGTCGATCTCACCGGAGGCGAAGCGACGGCCGAGCACGGCGATGGGCGACTGCTCGTCGACGCGTACGTTCCGCTCGCCGCCGTCCCGCTGCCACGGCGCCCGGCGGCCCCGCCACACGGTGCGGCGCAGGAGGGTGATGCCGCCGATCACGACAGCCGCCCAGATGAGCGGGAAGAACAGGATCCACGGGCCGGGCCCGCCGTCGAAGTGAGCCAGGGTGTTCATGGTGTCCATCTCCTCGGGAGCGATGTCTGCGGGGTCTTGGCGTGTGGTTTGCGCGGGGGCTGGGTCTCGGGTTCGGTCTTGCCGAGCCGACGCGGTGACTTGTGCGATGTATCGAGACTCGCGCTCCGAGGGGCCCAAGTCGTCGTACGGCCAGCGGCACTGCGCGTACCACCCGGGGAGTACGTGGGGGCTGCGGGGCTGCTCCCGGGGCGGGGTGAGCGGCGGGGGCGGGGTGAGCGGCCGGGCGCGGCGGGGCGGGGCGGGGCGGGGCGGGGTGAGCGGCCGGGCGCGGCGGGGCGGGGGCGAGGGCTGTACCTACTGGTATGTACGGCAAGTGCCGACCGGTGGGGGTGGCGGGGCGGCGGGTTGTACCTACTGGTACGTACGGCAATTGCCAGCCACCGGGCGGCAGGCGGCAGGCGGCAGGCGGCAGGCGGCAGGCGGCAGGCGGCAGGCCACGGATTGTACCTACTGGTCTGTACGGCTCACTCCGAGCGACCACCGCAGCTACCCCTCGAAGCCCACCCCCTCGGAGCCCGCCACCTAGACTTCTGTACCTACTAGTATGTACAGTGCGATCATGAGCACCCCGGAGCGTCTGATCGAATCCACCCGCGAACTGCTGTGGGAGCGCGGCTACGTCGGCACGAGCCCCAAGGCGATCCAGCAGCACGCGGGCGCCGGCCAAGGCAGCATGTATCACCACTTCACCGGCAAACCTGACCTGGCGCTCGCCGCGATCAGGCGTACGGCGGACGAGTTGCGCGCCACGGCCGAGGGCGTGTTGGGCGGTACGGGGTCGGCGTACGAACGCATCGAGGCGTATCTGCTGCGCGAGCGCGACGTCCTGCGCGGCTGCCCGGTCGGGCGGCTGACGATGGACCCCGACGTCATCGCGAGCGACGAACTGCGCGCGCCCGTCACCGAGACGCTCGACTGGCTGCGGGACCGGATCGCCGGAATCGTCGAAGAGGGCAAGCAGAGCGGCGAGTTCGCGGCCACGCTCGACGCGCAGGCGATCGCGGCGACAGTCGTCGCGACGGTCCAGGGCGGCTACGTGCTCGCCCGTGCCTCGGGGTCACCCGCGGCCTTCGATACCGGCGTGCGGGGATTGCTCGCCCTGCTGTTCGCCGCCACCAACCCTTCCGCGTAACCCAACTCTCCCGCGTATCCAACTCTCCCGCACAAAGGACTTGAAGAGACGTGCACATCACGCGCAACCGCCCGGACAGTCAAGCGGGCCCCGCAGAGAACTTCACCGGCACGGTGTGGCTGGACGAGATCGCCGCACCGCCGTCCCCATCCCGGCTACGCATGTTCAACGTCCACTTCGCCCCCGGGGCCCACACCGCCTGGCATCGGCACCCGCACGGCCAGGTCCTGCACGTCCTGGAGGGTGAGGGCCTTGTGCAGCGCAAGGGGAGTGCGGCGGAGACGATCCGCGCGGGCGACACGGTCTGGATCGAGCCGGACGAATGGCACTGGCACGGCGCCGCGCCCCGCACCTTCATGACACACCTGGCAGTCGTCGAGGCAACGGACGACGGCACGACCACGCACTGGGACGCACACGTGGGCGCGGATGAGTACCCGACGGCTTGAGCGCGAGGACGCCAGGACGCCAGGACGCGAAAACGCGAAGACTCGAGGAGCGGACCAGCATGCACGCGATGCAGTACGAGATCACTCTGCCGGCCGACTACGACATGGGAATTATTCGCAACAGGGTCGCCGACAAAGGCCATTTGCTGGACAAGTACCCGGGCCTCGGGGCCAAGGCCTACCTGATCCGCGAACGCGGTGCAGACGATTCCCCCGTGAACCAGTACGCACCCTTCTACCTCTGGAACACCCCCGAAGGTATGAACTCCTTCCTCTGGGGCCCCGGGTTCCAGGGGATCGTCGATGACTTCGGGCGGCCGGAGGTACAGCACTGGGGTGGGGTGGCGTTCGCGGAGGGGGCCGGATCGTCGGGAGCCACGTCAGCCCCGCCGGCTACGTCAGCCACGCCGACCACGCCGGTTACGTCGGCCGCGCCGGTTACCTCAGCCTCGTCAGCCCCCACCTCGAAGGCTGCAAAATCCGCGATACGGCGTCGGATGCGCATCCCTGCCCGCACTCCCCTGGGCGCCTTCGCCACCGAACTCGCCGCCGAGGGGGCGCGGTTGGCGCGCCAGGACGGGGCGATCTTCGCGGCCGTGGCCATCGACCCGCGAACGTGGGAGGCGGTGCACTTCTCCGTCTGGGACCACGAATCACCCAAGGAGGAGGGGGAGGTCTTCCAAGTCCTCCATCTGTCCACTCCGGAGCGCGAGCTCCTCCCCCAGGGACGGCAGTGGTGAGCGCGGTCGGTACCACGCCCGATGACATCGTGCTCGCGGTCCGCACCGTACTCGGCGACGTCGCGCCCACCGATCTCGGTATCTGCGACGCTCACGATCACCTCTTCCTGACCACCCCTCAACTCCCGGGCCAAGAGCTCGACTCGGCCGATCTTGCGGCACAGGAGCTGGCCGCTTTCCATGGGGCGGGCGGCAGGAGCCTCATCCAGTGGACACCTCACGGAATGGGACGCCGTGCGAGGGAGCTGCCCGGGCTTTCCCGGGCGACGGGCGTACGTATCGTCGCCGCGACGGGCCTGCATCAAGCACCCAACTACGCACCGGAGTTGCTGACCCGACTGCGCACCAAAGGGCTGGCGGACGTCTTCGTTCGAGAGCTGACGGAAGGCATCGGCGGCACCGGCGTGCGGGCAGGGATGATCAAGGTGGCGGGCGGCTTCCACGGCCTGGACGCGCACGCCCGTTGGACGATGGAGTCGGCGGCCGAGGCCCACCATGCGACGGGCGCACCCATCGCCGTCCATTTGGAGCTCGGCACGGGCGCGTTGGACGTGCTCGACTTGCTGTGCGGGGAGTTGGGAGTGCCGCCGGGCAAGGTGATCCTCGGGCACCTGAACCGCTCGCCCGACCTGACCGTCCACCGCGAGGCCGCCCAAGCCGGGGCCTACCTCGCCTTCGACGGCCCTTCACGCTCCCACCACGCCACGGACTGGCGCATGCCGGAAGCGGTACAAGCCCTGGCCGAGGCGGGCTTCGCGGGCCGGCTGCTCCTCGGCGGCGACACGACGACTGCCGGTGCGCGCGCGGTGAACGGCGGCCCCGGGTTGCCGTATCTGCTGCGCAGGGTCCGACCGCGGCTCGAACTGGCCGTGGGGGAAGCCGTGGTGGAGCACATGCTGACGGTCAATCCGGGGCGGGCGTTCGCTGTGGAGTGGGAGTAGGGCTCGGTTCGAGGGCGGGTGGAGTGGCGTAGGGCTTGGTTCGAGGGACGGTGGAGTGGGAGTAGGACTCGGTTCAAGGGCGAGGTGACGATCAGCGATCGTCGCAGACCGTCAGCCGACTGGCTGCCGGAGGTCCGTCGTCAAGTGCGACAGCAGGCGGGGGATCGTCGCAGACCGTCAGCCGACTGGCTGCCGAAGGTCCGTCGTCAAGTGCGACAGCAGGCGGGCCGGCGCGTCGTCCTGGATGGTGTGGCCCGCGCCGTCCACCCGGATCAGGTCGGCGTGGGGGATCCGGCCCCGCAGGAAATCGGCGAACTCCGTTGGGAGCAGGCGGTCTTCGCGTCCCCAGATGATGCGGGTCGGCACGGTCACCTCGCCGAGGAGAGGTTCGAGCTCGTCCGTCTGGGACTGCGCGAACTGACAGTACTGGCGGTACTGGCGGTACTGGCGGTACTGGCGGTACTGGCGGTACTGGCGGTACTGGCGGTAGATCGCCGCCTGGCCTTCCGAGCCACGCCATGGGTCGAGGTACGCATCCAGGCCGCCCGGCCCGTAGCCGGTGTGCGTGGCGTGACGGAGGTGGCTGGCCACCAGCGCCTCGTGGGCGTAGCCGGGGAGTTGTTCGAAGACGTGCGCGTTCTCGCGGATGAGCTTGAAGTAGCCCGTCCCCCACGCACCGCCGCCGACCGCGTCCACCAGCGTGAGATCCCCGTACTCCGCGCCCTCCAGGAGCAGCGCCCGCAGTACCACCGCCCCGCCCACATCGTGCGCGACGACACCGGGTCGGGACAGACCCCAGTGCGCGAGCAGGCCGGCGAAGATCCTCCCCTGCACCGCCAGGCCGACGTCCTGCCGCCCCTCCCGCTGCTCGGACCGCCCGAAGCCGAGCAGGTCCCAGACATAGACCTTGCGGGTTCGGGCCAGGGCGGGGGCGTGTTCGGGCCAGGGCGGGGGCGATCTCGCGCCAGATGTACGACGAGAACGGCGACCCGTGCAGGAGGACCACCGGGGGCCCCTCCCCGAACGATGCCCACCTCACGTAACCGTCCGACGTCTCGAACTTCTCCGCCAAATGCCAGGTGCTCGGGTACGTCACTCACTGCCTCCCGCTGACTGGAATCCGCAGGCCGGAAACTGCCGGTCGGAATCCGTCTATTGGGATCCGTTCGTTGGGATCCGGCTCCGGCGTCGCGTCTTGCCTTGCTGATCGACGTCACCAGTAGCGCCAGTTAACGGGTAACTCGCGAGAAGAGGGACTTGATCCACCCACGTATTGCACTGAGCGTTCCAAAATCGGTACGGTACCGACATGGCCCGACCGAGAACCTTCGACGAGGAACGGGCCCTGGACGCGGCGATGCACGCCTTCTGGGTGAACGGCTACGAGGCCACCTCGACCCAGGACCTGTGCGACGCCACCGGCCTGGGCCGCAGCAGCATCTACAACACCTTCAGCAGCAAACACGAGCTGTTCCAGCGAGCGCTGGCCCGCTACATGGACTCCATGACGTCCATCCAGGTCGAGATCCTGGATGACACGGAGCGCACCCCGATGGAGCGCCTTCGCGCGCTGTTCACCCGCATCGTCGACTCCGAGTTCGAGTGCCGCGAGGGCGGCCAGGACAACGAGGACGGCGGGGACGGCCAGGACGGCGGGCACAGCATCGGCTGTCTGACCGTCAATACGACGGTCGAGCTCGCCGGGCGCGACCCCGAGGCCGCCGAGATGCTCGCCCGCGACCTCGCGGTGCGGCTGGCCGCCATCAGCGCCGTCATCCGTACAGGACAGGGCAGCGGCGACATCGCCTCCGAGCGGGACCCGGGCGACCTGGCCCGTTTCCTGAACGCCGTCATCGGCGGCATGCGGGTCGCCGCGCAGGGCGGCGCCGATCGCGAAGCCCTGACGGCCATCGCCGACACCGCCCTGGACGCGCTTACTCGCTGAGCCGCAGACCCGCAGACCTGTTGAGCCGCTGGCCTACCAGCCCACTGGCCCACCGACCCATTGACCCACCCGCCCCGCCAACCCGCCGACTCACCGACGCGTCACCCCCGCACGCCCTCATTGTGTACCGATCAGTGCATAACCGTTTCGTACCGACCAGTGCATAACTCGCACGCCGCTCACTCACCCCCTCCCCACTCAACCCACCCCCTGAACAGGAGCCCCCATGCCCCGCGCCGTCTACCTCCTGGCCCTCGGCATCTTCGCCATGGTGACCAGTGAATTCGTGGTCGCCGGTCTGATGCCGCAAATGGCCGACGGGCTCGATGCCACGATTCCGGAGATCGGGTACCTGATCACCGCCTTCGCCGCAGCGATGGCGTTCGGCGGTCCCTTCCTCACCATCGCTCTGCTGAAGACGCGTCAGAAGTCAGCGCTGTTGGTTCTGTTCGGCATCTTCCTGGCGGGCAACGTTCTCGCCGCCCTGGCCCCGGACTATCGCACCATGCTGGTGGCCCGCGTCATCACCGGCATCGCATCACAGGCCTTCTTCGGTGTCTCCATCTCCATGTGCGCGGAGCTCACCCGCCCCGATGTGCGGGGCAGGGCCATCGCGGTGGCCCTCAACGGGCTCATGCTCGGCACCCTCCTCGGGCTGCCGCTCTCCACCGTCATCGGTGAACACCTGGGCTGGCGCGCGGCGTTCTGGGCCATCACCGGCCTGACCGTCCTTGCCGCGCTTGCCACCCTCGCCGGGGTGCCGCGCACCGAGCGCGCCGACGACGGCAGCGGCGAGGGCAGCAGCGACGGCGCCCGCGGACTGCGCCAGGAGCTGGGCGCCTTCCGCAGCCCCCGGCTCTGGTTGACGCTCACCACCAGCACCTTCGTCATCGGTGCCACGTTCTCCGCCTTCAGCTACCTCAACCCGATCCTCACCGAGGTCACGGGCTTCTCCACGGGCGCCGTCCCGCTGCTGCTCATCGCGTACGGAGCGGCCACCGTGATCGGCAACACCGCCGTCGGACGTTTCGCCGACAAGCACACCGTGCCGGTCCTGCTCACCGGCCTGCTGCTCAACCTGGCGTTCCTTGCCGGCTTCGCCCTGTTCGCCCAACTGAGCCTGGCCGCCGTGATGTTGATGATGGGCATCGGCCTGGTCGGAGTAACCATGAACCCGGCCCTGGTGACCCGCGTCCAGCGCACCGGCAACGCCCGGCCGCTGGTCAACACCGTCCACTCCTCGTTCATCACCCTCGGCATCATCATCGCGACGTCCGTGGGCGGGCCCGCCATCGATACGTTCGGCCTGCGGGCGCCGCTCTGGATCGGCGCCGCCCTCGCCGCGCTCGGTCTCGTCACGCTGCTGCCCGACCTGAAGCGGCTGCGCGAGGCACGAACCACCCCCGAAATAGCCGGTGTTGACCCACAGATCGCGACGGCGGCCCACTCCCAGGCGCCGGAACCGACATCGACACCGGAACCGACATCAACACCGACACCGACACCGGCCACCGCCAAGGAGACCACTCCGCGCATCGAGGCCTAACCCAGCGCCCCCAGAGGGTCGTCGAGTACCGACTGCCAGGCCAGCTCGGCGGCCCCCACCAGGCTGTTGTGGTCCAGCGTGCAGGCCAGGATCGGTACGCCGCCGCTGCGCCCCCACAGGCTTCGGTCGGCGACGACGGCGCGGAGCCGCTCGGGGTCGGCTTCGAGGAGCGCGCGGTGCAGGCCGCCCAGGATGATGCGGTCCGGGTTGAGGATGTTCACCAGGCCCGCGAGCCCCAGGCCGAGGCGGTCGATGAGCTCCTCGGCCGCCGCACGGACCGCGGGTTCGCCGCCCGCGTCACGGAGCAGTTCGCGGGCCTGCAGCAACAGCCCCTCGGGCCCGGGTTCGCGACCCGCCGCGGTGAGGAAGGCCAGCGGGTCCGTCTCGACGTCCAGGCAGCCCCGGCTTCCGCAGTGGCATGGGCGGCCCTCGGGATTGACGGTGAGGTGGCCGACCTCCAGCGCGAGGCCCGAACTGCCCGTGTGCAGGCGCCCATCGAGGACGAGCGCACCGCCGACCCCCCGGTGCCCGGTCGCGACGCACAGCAGATCGCGGGCGCCACGCCCTGCGCCGTGCCGGTGCTCGGCGAGCGCGGCGAGGTTGACGTCGTTGGCGGCGAACGCAGGGCCGGTGATGCCCGCGTCCCGTACGCAGTCGGCGAAGATCTGGCGGACCTGCGAGCCCGCGGGCCACGCCAGGTGCAGTGGGTTGAGCGCGGTGCCCTCCGGTTCGGCGACGGCCGAAGGCACCGCGAGGCCCGCGCCGACGCAGCGCCTGCCGGTCTCCCGCAGCAGTTGGGCACCCGCGTCGATGACCGAGCCGAGCACCTGTGCCGGGTCGGCGTCGATCGTCTCGCAGCCGGGCGCGGTGGCGACGATCCGGCCGCCGAGCCCGACGAGCGCGGCCCGGAAACCGTCGGAGTGCACCTGTGCGGCTAGCGCGACCGGCCCGTCCTCCGCGATGGAAAGACCGTGCGACGGGCGGCCCTGGGAACCCGCGGGCGCGCTCGGCCTCGCGTCGATCCTGATCAGGCCGAGCGCCTCGAGCTCGGCGGCGACGGCGCCCGCCGTGGCGCGGGTGACGCCGAGTTCGGCGGTGAGCACGGCACGGGTCGGGGCGCGCCCGGTGTGGACGAGTTCGAGGGCGGGACCGAGCGCGCCGCGCCCGCGCTCCAGGCGCGTACGCGTGGACAGATCCCCCTCGGCGCGGGGGGCAGCCTTGCCGTTCATGAGGGCGAGTCTCCCATGATCCGTACGCCGCCTCGCCGTTCAGCCGTCATCCGCCCGTACACCAATCTTCCGCCGCCCTTCCCCTGCCGCTTCACAAGAACCTCCCACCAGCCCGCGCCGACCTACGCCGACCCGCGCCACCCCCTGCTGCCCGTGTCAGCCCACGCCGACCCATGACAGCCCATGCCAGTCGCGTCACCCGAACCATCTGCCCATCGGTGATCCCCGCCTCACAGGAACTGTCTTGTACGCCACGGGGGCACACCTCTAGTCTGACTTTGTGCCGCTACTAAACAAAACCACGTCCGCAGCGTCGCGGGCCACTCCCCCGGGCCTCGCCCGGCTCCGTGTCGCACTCACCGTCTTCTTCGCGCTCGACGGCTTCATCTTCGCCGGATGGGTCGTCCGCATCCCCGCCATCAAGGAACAGACCGGCGCCTCGGCGAGCGACCTCGGGCTCGCGCTGCTCGGGGTCTCCGCCGGTGCCGTGATCACGATGACGCTCACGGGACGGCTCTGCCGCCGCTTCGGCAGCCACCCGGTGACCGTGGCCTGCGGGGTCCTGATGCCGCTGAGCATCGCCCTGCCGCCGCTGACGCACTCCGCGCTCTCACTCGGCCTCGTACTCCTGGTGTTCGGGGCTGCTTACGGCGGCATCAACGTGGCCATGAACAGCGCCGCCGTCGACCTGGTGGCCGCTCTGCGGCGACCGATCATGCCCAGCTTCCACGCCGCGTTCAGCCTGGGCGGCATGGTCGGCGCCGGGCTCGGCGGCCTGATAGCGGGCTCCCTCTCCCCCACGCGCCACCTCCTCGGCCTCACCGTGATCGGCCTGCTCGTCACCGCCGTCGCCGGGCGCACCCTCCTGCGCCTCGAACCCCCCGCGCCTCCGGCCGAGCAGCCCGACACCGAGGCCGCCCCACGCCGCCCGGGCTCCCACACCCGCGGCCTGGTGATCGTCTTCGGCCTCATCGCCCTCTGCACCGCGTACGGCGAAGGAGCACTCGCCGACTGGGGCGCCCTCCACCTCGAACAGGACCTCGCGGCCCACCCCGGCATCGCAGCCGCCGGTTACTCCTGCTTCGCCCTCGCCATGACCATCGGCCGCCTCAGCGGAACCACCCTCCTCGAACGACTCGGCCAGACCCCGATCCTCGTGGGCGGCGGCGCCACAGCCGCCGCAGGCATGCTCCTCGGCGCACTCGCACCCTCCGTATGGCTCACCCTCCTCGGCTTCGCCGTCACCGGCCTCGGACTCGCCAACATCTTCCCCGTCGCCGTCGAACGCGCCGGCGCCCTCGCCGGACCCAACGGCGTCGCCACCGCCTCCACCCTCGGCTACGGCGGCATGCTCCTCGGACCACCCGCCATCGGCTTCATGGCCGACTGGTTCACCCTCCCCACCGCCCTCACCAGCGTCGCGGTACTGGCCGCCCTCGCCGCCGTCATCGGCTACACGACCCGCCGCTGAGGCAATGCGGGCAGCGAAAGCCACCCTTCACACGAACCGGATCTCACTGGCGAAGCTGGACCTCACTGAGCCGTAGAGCGCGCGGGCGGAGGCGTAATCTGCCGGCTACCGACATCGGCTACCGTCCTCACTCGAGGCGAGGCGTCCCGCTGACGAGGAGCCGTGAATGAGCACTCCGCCCGCGACCGCGAGCACCCCCCACCTGAAACGGCGGCTGGGGGTTCACGACGCGGTGGTGATCGGCCTGGGGTCGATGATCGGGGCGGGGATCTTCGCCGCGTTCACCCCCGCCGCCCGCGCCGCCGGCCCGGGTCTGCTCCTCGGTCTCGCGGTGGCCGCCGTGGTCGCCTACTGCAATGCCACCTCATCAGCCCGGCTCGCCGCCCGCTACCCCGCCTCCGGCGGGACCTATGTCTACGGTCGCGAACGTCTCGGCGCCTTCTGGGGGTTCCTCGCGGGCTGGGCATTCGTCATCGGCAAGACCGCGTCCTGCGCGGCCATGGCCCTCACTGTCGGCGCGTACGCATGGCCCGGACACGAACGCCCGGTCGCGATCGCCGCCGTGGTCGCCCTGACCGCCGTGAACTATGCCGGCATCCAGAAGGCCGCCTGGCTGACCCGCACCATCGTCGCCCTCGTCCTCGCGGTGCTCGTCGCCGTCGTGATCGCATCCCTCACCAGCAGTCAAGCCGACCTCGTGCGCCTGGAGTTGAGCGACGACGTGAGCGTGAGCGGCGTGCTGGAGGCCGCCGGGCTGCTGTTCTTCGCGTTTGCCGGGTACGCACGCATCGCCACCCTCGGCGAGGAGGTCCGCGACCCCCGGCGCACCGTCCCTCGCGCCATCCCCCTCGCCCTGGGCATCACGCTGCTGGTATACGCGGCGGTCGCCACCGCCGTCCTTGCCGTGCTCGGCCCCGGCGGTCTGGCCGACGCGACCATGCCCCTCGCGGACGCGGTGCGCGCGGCCGGGGTGCCCGCCCTGGCGCCGGTGGTGCGCCTCGGCGCCGCCGTCGCCGCGCTCGGCTCACTGCTCGCCCTGATCCTCGGCATCTCTCGCACCACTCTGGCCATGGCGCGCGACCGTCATCTCCCGTACGCGCTGGCCACCGTCCACCCGCGTTTCCATGTCCCCCACCGGGCCGAACTCGCCGTCTGTGCCGCCGTAGTGGCCCTGGTCGCCTTCGCCGACCTGCGCGGCGCGATCGGATTCTCGTCCTTCGGGGTGCTCGTCTACTACGCCATCGCCAATGCCTCCGCCTGGACACTGACAGCGGACGAGGGCCGACCCTGGCGAGTCGTCCCCGTCGTGGGCCTGGCCGGCTGCCTGACCCTGGCCTTCGGCCTCCCGCTCTCCGCTGTCCTCTCCGGCGCCCTCGTTCTGGCGGTCGGCGTGGGCTCATACGTCGTACGCAGGACAGCCAGGTCCCGTGGTTGATCCGACCTGAACTGCGCGTCGCCGTCGTCGTGCGGGCCGGTTTCAGGCCGACCCCCGCCAACCGGCGAACCCGCAGTCGATGGCCGGGGTCAGTTCGTGCAGGCGCAGCCGGATGCGGTCTTGGCCTCACCGACCGTGATCCCTGGAGTGGTGGTCTGTTCGGCGGGGGTGCAGCAGGCGGTGACTCCGCAGCAGGCCTCGGCGGACGCCTCGGTCTGTTCGGCGGCTTGCTGGGTGGCGGTGGTGGGCTTGATGGCACGGACGATGGCGGAGTGCATGCCGTCGGCGACCGCGTGGGTGGGGGTGATGTCGACGTCGGTGAACCCGGCGGCTTCCAGGCCTGCGCGGTATTCGGCGAAGGAGAGGGCGCCTGCGATGCAGCCGACGTAGTCGCCGCGCTCGGCGCGCTGTGCGGGGGTCAGTTCGTCGTCGGCGACGACGTCAAAGACCCCGAGGCGGCCGCCGGGCCTGAGGATACGGAACGTCTCGGCGAAGACGGCGGGCTTGTCGGTGGACAGGTTGATGACGCAGTTGGAGATGACGACGTCGATGGTGTCGGCGGGCAGCGGGATCGCCTCGATGGTGCCCTTGAGGAACTCGACGTTGGTGGCGCCCGCCTTGCGCTGGTTGGCAAGGGCGAGGGCGAGCATCTCCTCGGTCATGTCCAGTCCGTAGGCCTTGCCGGTGGGGCCGACGCGGCGGGCGGACAGCAGGACGTCGATGCCGCCGCCGGAGCCGAGGTCCAGGACCCGGTCGCCTTCGTGCAGTTCGGCGACCGCGATGGGGTTGCCGCAGCCGAGTGAGGCGGCGACGGCTTCGGCGGGCAGAGCCTCGCGTTCGTCGGCGGCGTAGAGGGTGGAGCCGAAGTTCTCGTCGACCTCGATGGCCTGTGGCCCGCAGCAGGCGGTGCCGCCCTCGGTGACCTGGACGGCAGCTGCGGCATAACGCCGGCGGACGGTCTCGCGCAGGTCGGTGTTCTGCTCGCTCATGACGTTGGCTCCTCGTTGATGGGGTCGGCTGCCCGGACCCTGCTGTATTGACGTTTCTCGATGCAAGCTTGCGCCTTGGATCGAAGACTGTCAATATAGAAGAATGTCAAAACAAGAGCTTGTGGTGCTCGGCCAGGACGCCGAGGGGTGCTGCCCGACGCTGCTCAGTGCCCCGCTGGACGAGGACCAGGCCGCCGAGCTTGCGCCGGTCTTCAAGGCCCTGGGTGACCCGGTGCGGCTGCGGCTGCTGTCGATGATCGCCTCGCGGGAGGGCGGTGAGATCTGCGTGTGCGACCTGACCCCGGCCTTCGACCTGTCGCAGCCGACGATCTCTCATCACCTCAAGCTGCTGAAGCAGGCCGGTCTGATCACCTCCGAGCGTCGGGGGACCTGGGTGTATTACCGGTTGCTGCCGGAGAAGACGGACCGGCTGGCCGCGATCCTGGCGCGCCCGGACTCCGCGTCGCCCCTGCCCCGTGACAAGCAGGTCGGGGCCGCATCGTGAGCGAGGGACTTGCTTCCCCGTCGAAGACGGAGTTGAGGGCGACGGGGTCGGTGACCGGACGGCTGTCGCTGGTGGACCGGTTCCTGGCGGTGTGGATCCTGATCGCGATGGCCGCCGGCCTCGGGCTCGGCCGCCTGGTCCCGGGCCTGGGGGACGCGCTGGCGAAGGTGACCGTCACCGGTGTCTCCCTGCCGATCGCGCTGGGCCTGCTGGTGATGATGTATCCGGTCCTGGCCAAGGTCCGCTATGACCGTCTCGAATCCGTCACGCGCGATCGCCGCCTGCTGATTCCCTCGCTGGTCCTGAACTGGGTGCTGGGTCCGGCCCTGATGTTCGCCCTGGCGTGGCTCTTCCTGCCGGACCTGCCGGAGTACCGGACCGGCCTGATCATCGTCGGGCTCGCCCGGTGCATCGCGATGGTCATCATCTGGAACGACCTGGCCTGCGGTGACCGCGAGGCCGCTGCCGTCCTCGTCGCCCTCAACTCCGTCTTCCAGGTCCTGGCGTTCAGCCTGCTCGGCTGGTTCTACCTGTCCGTCCTGCCCGGCTGGCTCGGCCTTGCGACCACCGGCCTGGACGTGAGCGTGTGGGAGATCGCCCGATCGGTGTTGATCTTCCTCGGGATCCCGCTGGCCGCCGGCTTCGCGACCCGCAAGCTCGGCGAGAGGGCCAAGGGACGCGCTTGGTACGAGGCGAAGCTGATCCCGCGGATCGGACCGTTCGCGCTGTACGGACTACTGTTCACGATCGTGGTGCTGTTCGCCCTGCAGGGCGAGGCGATCACCTCGCGGCCCCTGGACGTGGTGCGGATCGCGCTGCCGCTGCTTGTCTATTTCGCCGTGATGTGGGCCGGTTCCATGGCCCTGGGCAGAGCGGTCGGGCTCACCTATCCGCGGGCGACCACACTGGCGTTCACCGCGGCGGGCAACAACTTCGAACTCGCCATCGCGGTGGCCATCGCGACGTTCGGCGCGACCTCGGGGCAGGCGCTGGCCGGGGTCGTCGGGCCGCTCATCGAGGTGCCGGTACTGATCGCCCTGGTCTATGTCGCACTCTGGGCCCGCCGCTTCTTTGCCCACTCCCCCATCCGACAGACCGAGTTGGCCACCGTTCAGGAGGATGCCGCTCATGTCTGACGCTCCAAAGCCGTCCGTGCTGTTCGTGTGCGTGCACAACGCCGGACGCTCGCAGATGGCCGCCGCCTTCCTCACCCATCACGGTCAGGGGCGTATCGAGGTCCGCTCGGCGGGCTCGGCCCCGGCCGACAGCCTGAACCCGGCTGTTGTCGCGGCGATGGCGGAGGTCGGCATCGACCTGTCCGCCCAGGTGCCCAAGGTCCTGACCATGGAGGCGGTGCGGGCCTCCGACGTGGTGATCACCATGGGGTGTGGGGACGCCTGCCCGGTCTTCCCCGGCAAGCGGTATCTGGACTGGCAGCTGGCGGACCCCGCTGGTCAGGGTGTCGAAGGCGTTCGCCCCATCCGTGACGAGATCGAGGGCCGGATCCGGGGGCTGCTGGCGGAGCTGCTGACCCGGGGGTGACAGCGAGCCAACCCGGGCTCCGGCGATGCACCGCCGGTCACGCAGCCTTTCAGTCGTCGTTCCCTTCACTGATCCGTCGGCTCACGAGGGCGAGCAAGTGATCCGAGTCGATCGGCTTTGTCACGTAGTCGGATGCACCGGACTCGACAGCCCTCTCGTTGTCGCCCTTCGTGGCCTCCGTGGTGAGCGCGATGATCGGGAGTCCGGCGAACTGGGGGCTCCTGCGGATCGTCCTGGCCGTCACGTGCCCGTCCGTCCCCGGCATTTCCATCAGCACGACCCTCACGTCGCCGTGCTGCTCGAGGACCTCGATGCCTTCGTGCCCGTCCCCCGCGTACAGCACGGACAACCCTTGCCGCTCGAAGACGCTGGTGAGCGCGAACACGCTCCGGATGTCCTCGTCGACGAGCAGTACTTTCTCGCCCTGGAAGGTGGGTGCGGAGAGATCCGGGCTCATCCCGGCGAATGAGTCCGCCCCTTGTCGCGGAAACGCCTCACTCCGTATGTCCTCGCGCCGGGCCACCGCGGTGGCGGGGCCACTCCATTCCGGATGCCGGACCGGCGGTGGCTCCGCGGAGTCCTTCGGCAAGTACAGAGTGAAGGTGGAGCCGCGGCCCGGTTCGCTCACGGCATGGATCTCGCCACCGAGGAGCCGCGCGACCTCCCGGCTGATGGACAGCCCGAGGCCCGTGCCGCCGTACTTCCTGCTGATCAGGCTGCTGCCCTGTTTGAACGCCTCGAAGATGATCCGCATCTCGCCGGGCTCGATGCCGATGCCGGTGTCGCTCACCGAGAAGGCGACCAGATCCGCGTCCGCGTCCCGTAACGATCCGGTGTCCAGGAGCTGGTCGCGGATGGCGCGGGGCACATCGGCGTTGGCGTACCGCATCACCAGATCGACCGTTCCTGAGTGGGTGAACTTCACCGCGTTGGACAGGAGGTTGCGCAGCACCTGGAGGAGCCGCATCTCGTCCGTGCGCAGCGTTTCGGGCAGCTCCGGAGACACATGCACGGAGAAGTCGAGTCCCTTCTCCGCGGTCAGCGGCCGGAACATGGCCTCTACGTAGTCCACCAGTTGCACCACGGCGATGCGTGTCGGGGAGACGTCCATCTTGCCCGCCTCGACCTTGGAGAGGTCGAGGATGTCGTTGATCAGCTGCAGCAGGTCCGAGCCCGCGCCGTGGATCGTCTCGGCGAACTGCACCTGCTTGGGCGTGAGATTCTCGTCGGCATTGGTCGCGAGCAACTTGGCCAGGATCAGGAGCGAGTTGAGCGGCGTGCGCAGCTCGTGCGACATGTTCGCGAGGAACTCGGACTTGTACCGCATCGAAATCGCGAGTTGCTCGGCCCGCTCCTCCAGGACCTGCCTGGCCTCTTCGATCTCGGTGTTCTTGACCTCGATGTGGCGGTTCTGCTGGGCGAGCAGCTCGGCCTTCTCCTCCAGCTCCGCGTTCGAGTCCTGCAAGGCCGCGCGATGCTCCTCCAACTCGCGTGAGCGCTGCTGCAGTTGCTCGGTCAGCTCCTGTGATGCGCTGAGCATCTGTTCGGTCTGCTGCTGCATCATGATCTCTTGGCGGCTGCCTTCGATGAGGCGTGTGACCGGCTCAGGGATGTCGTGGGCACGTTCACCAAGCCATCGGTCGGCTTCCGCGAGACGGGTGGCGGACAGAAGGTCGCCTTCCCCCGCCCGCTCTTCGATGACGGCGAGCCACTGTTGGAAATCGGCGTCGTCCTCCACCCAGGTCGCCAGCCTGGCCCATTCCCGGATCAGTGCTTCATGCGCGATTTCCGCGGTGTCGGGCCCCTCTGGACCAAGGACGACCAGCCGCTGTTCGGGGTCCGCGAGAAGCTGCGCTATATACCAGTCCTTGCCGAGGTGGGAGCGGTGGGCGGTGACGCGGACCGCGCTGGCGGCGCCGCCGCGAGCCCGGACCATGGACAGCAGCACACGGCGGATCCGGGACTCATCCAGTTGTTCGGACAGGGTGCGGTACACCTTCTCCGCATGCTGGTTCAGTGCGCCGGACACACCGCCGAGGCCGTGGTAACTGTCAAAACTGACCCGCCTGTCGTGCTGCAGGGGCCACAGCTCCGTGAGGGTGAACTCCAGCAGCGGAAGGCTGCCCGCCGCTCTACTCGCCTCCGCCGCGATGGTCTCCGCCAGACCGGGCGTGAAAGCGACGCCCGTCACGGCGGCCGGCTCAACGATCACGCGGGTCAGGGCCAGTTCGTCCAAGGGGGACACGTTCAGTTGCCGGTCCTGGAGGCGGGGGCCGATGTCGGGCATCTCCAGCAGGTCGGGGAGGAAGTCCGCGCGCAGGGTGCACACCAGGCGTACGTTCGGGTCCTGCGCCTCGTCCGGGGGCGGAAGGAACTGCCGCAGGAAACCCAGGGGATCCTGCCGGTCCGCGCCGCTGCTCAGCACCTCCTCGAACTGGTCCCCCACCAACGCCAGTCGGCGGCCCGTCAGCACCGCCAGCCTTGAGGCGACCGTCCAGAACCCTTCCTCCCGCACGGCGCGAGCACGGTGTTCCAGCTCCTCCAGGCTGTGATTCCGCTGTGGGTGCTCGAGCTCAAGCAAGGCGCGGGCGACGGACTCGTAGGGAGCCATGCCCGGGCGGAACGAGGCCACGGACCAGCCGTCCGCGGCCAGCTCGGGTTCGAGTCCGGCCGCGACCAGTGACGACTTCCCCACCCCGGACGGCCCCGTGACCATGACCAACGGCTGGGCCTTCACCATGGCCCGGAGCCTTTCGACCTCCCTCTCCCGCCCCACGAACACACCGGCCGATGCGTCATCGGCGCTGAAGGCCTGCAGCCCTCGGTAGGGGCAGGGCGGGAGGATGCTCCGGCCCAGGAATTCGGGCCATGCGGCCGACACCTCCGCCAACGGCACGGCGTACGCGTCATCGGCGGAGCCGTCGCGGCTCGCGAGCGAGAGCATGCCGACGATCGCGTCTCCCCAGCGGTCCGCGGCTACGACCGGCGACCCGCTGTATCCCGGTTGCGCCCGTAGAGCCGACTCACTGTCGGCGTCCAGCTGGATGAGTCCTCCGCCGACTGCACCGCGCAGCACACACGTGCTCCAGGCGCCGTTGGCCGTACGGGGCGGGTTTCCGGGATAGCCGAATACCTTCACCTCGGCGTCACCGACAAGGCCCATACGGGCATCGAGCAACCGGGCCGCCCCCGCCCCCACGGGAAGAGTGTCCCCGCCGACCAGCACAAGGCCCGCCACATCCCGGCCCAGGCGGCCGGCCCCGGGCGGTGGATCCCAGGAACTGACCCGGCAGTGCCGCAGCGGCGATCCTTCCGCATCCCCCAACAGCACGAACTCGACCTGGATGCGGGCCTCTCCGGCAGGGCGGTCCGCGCAGTCCTTCGTCCGCCCCAGGGCGACATTGACCACGTGGGCACAGGTCACGATCTGCTTGTCACCGACGACGAAGCCGACGCCGATGGGCACACCCGATGTGCCGGCGCGGATCTTGACGATGAATCCCTCACGCTGCGTGCCCATTGCTTCAGGGGCGATTCCACGTCAGGCGTACGGCGAAATTCACTTCCGCCGTTCCTTTGGCGATGATGACACCCGTCTCACCGCCCATCTTCAGGCCGAACTCCACCTCTGCCTCGTCCGGCCCCAGTTCCCGAAGTGTCTCGGCGACCATGGCCAGGGTGGGCTTCACCTGCTCCAAGGCTTCGTGAAGCGACATACGCGTGCGCGCCAACAGGCCATCCCCGGCTGCCAACTCCAGATCCGCGCCGTCCAGATCGGCGTCGGTCTCGAACACGGCAACTGCCTCACTGCTGTCACCGAGCATCATCGTCAACTGCTGTGACACAGCACGTCCCCCTGGCCCCTGGTCTACGCCCACGCCGCTGTCGCGACCCCTCCATCCTCGGGGACAGCACCATCACCGCGCAGCAAGAAGCAGAGGTTCGGAAGGTTCGGGTGACGGCGCTCAAGGGGCACAGGGGTCCGGGGGTCTCGTGTCCGACGGAGAGGGTGACGGTGAGGGCTCGGGCGACCCCGTCGGGGAGGGAGCAGCCCGGAGTGGGGGGCGCGGGTGGAAGGCGCGGGGCTCGTTCCGGGAGGAGGGGTGGAGGGGCGTGGGCCGGGGTGGGTCGGGCCGCCCGGAGACGCGGAGTCGCCCGGTCGCGGGATCGTCGGATTCGACGGATTGGACGGGTTCGACGGCTGCTGGCCGACGACCACACCCCCTCCGCCGGCCGGCCGGGTCCGCAGGTAGGCGGCCGAGTGGTTGTAGCTGAGGATCGCCCGGTCCAGGTCCGCCTTGATCGCGAGGTCGCGGTCGCCCGCGCATGTGCGGTGTGGCGGGCCCTACGGGGGATGCCGTGGCCGGTGCCGGTCGCTGACGTGCCGCGTCGGATCTGCTCGGAGAAGCACCGGGGAGGTTGTATGTGACCAGGGACGCGAGTGTTGAGGGGTTGCTGAGCAGCCTGGATTCGATGGTCGACGAGGACTTCCCGCTGCGAGATCCTCACGAGGTGAGCGTGGCCGCCTTCGCGTCCCAGTCGATGTGGTGGTCGAACTGCCAGGCCGTCTTCTCCGGGTTGACCAGCTTCATGGCCACCGGCATCAAGAGGTCGCGCAGTGCGCGGCCGACCGGGCCCGCGGTCTTGTTGCCGTTCGTGCGGGCGCCGAGTCTGATGATGCGTTCGACGCGGGGGCGACGCAGTTCTTCGTACGTCGAGAAGGCCTGGTCGTAGGGCAGATCCCGTAGGCAGCGCGCCAGTTCGACGGCGCTCTCGGTGGCGATGGATGCGCCCTGCCCCGAGCTGGACGAGGCGGCGTGGGCCGCGTCGCCGATGAGGGTCATGCGGCCGCGGGTCCAGGTCGGCACCCGTGGCATGTTCTCCATCGGGCCGGTGATGAGGAGTTGGCCGGGGTCGGTTCGGCCGATCATCTCGAGGGCGGGCGTGCGGTCGTCGGCGAAGGCGCTCTTCAGGGTGAGCATCCACTCCTTCGCGCCGATCGCCTGGGCCTCGGCGACCGTCATCGGCAGGACGCGGGGCAGGTTCACGAACCACACCGCCGAGGAGTCGTCGAAGACCTGGTAGCCGAAGAAGGCGCGCTTGCCGAAGCACATGTACATGACGCCGTCGGTGGAGGGGAGTCCCGATTGACTCATCCGGGCCCCGAAGCAGACCAGCCCCGCGTAGTTCGGCTGCGGCGCGGCCGGGTCGATGAGGGGGCGGACCGTGGAGCGGATGCCGTCGGCGCCGATCAGGATGTCGGCACCGGCCTGCGTTCCGTCCGCGAAATGCGCGGTGACGCCGGAGCCGGTTTCCGTCGCGCCGGTCAGCCGCTTGCCGTGCAGGATGGGGACCGAGCGGCGCTCCGCCTCGTCGTAGATCGCACGGTAGAGATCGGCGCGCCAGACGAACTGCTGTGCCGGGAGGCGGGAGGGCGGGGCGAACCGCGCGAGGGGCTTGCCCGTCCAGCTCCGCAGGCCCATGGCGGTGACCGGGGTGCCGATGGAGCGGACGAGGTCGCCCGCGCCGATCGCGTCGAGGGCGTTCTGGCCGTTGGGGGCGATGGTCATGCCTCCTCCGGTCCCGTCGGCCGTGGAGTCGTACGCCTCGTAGACGGTCGCCTCGATACCCGCGCGGTGGAGGGCCATCGCGGCGACCGGGCCCGCGATTCCGCCGCCGATGACGATCGCTGTGCGGGCTTTGCCCGTGGGGGTCATCTCGGTGGTTCCTTTCTGATTTCTGATTTCTGGAAGACGCTCTCGCGCCGACCCTCTGATAGTTGCACTGCAACTAGTCTCAGGTCAACTAGTTATTCCGTGGCTAAAGTGGAGTCCATGACCTCCTCCGCTCCCCGCAGCTCGCCCCTCGCCCTCACCGTCCTGGCCCTGCTGAGCTACCAACCGCTGCACCCGTACGGCATCCAGCGCCTGGTCAAGGAATGGGGCAAGGAGCAGGTCGTCAACGTCCGGCAGCGTGCGAGCCTCTACCGCACGATCGAGCGGCTCCACGGCGACGGGCTGATCGCGGTGCGCGAGACGGAGCGCGATCAGCAGTACCCCGAGCGGACCGTGTACGAAGTCACCGACGCGGGGCGCGAGACCGCCCGCGCCTGGCTGCTGGAGATGCTCTCGGCGCCCAGACAGGAGTTCCCGGAGTTCCCGGCCGCCCTGTCGAACCTGCTGCTGCTCACGCCGGAAGAGATGACGGACGCACTGGAGCGGCGAGCCGACGCGCTCAAGGAGAAGCTCGACGGACTGGAAGCGGCGACGGCCACGGAGGCTGATCGGGGCCTTCCGCGCATCACCCGCCTGGAGTCCGAGTACCTGCGAGCCGTGACGGCCGCGGAGCTGGAATGGGTGCGCGCGGTGGTCGATGACATGCGAGCCGGCGGGCTCGCATGGACGAAGGATGAGCTCGACGCCTTCGCGGCGGGACCGGCACATGAGTGAGCCCGCCCCCTCTCCTGCAGTTTCCGCGGGAGGGGACGGGCCTCGGGGTGCCTCCGCCGACCCTGCCGGGACTCAGGCGGGCCAGCGTCGCCATGGCTGCCGCGTCGGCCCCGGCGTCACCGGAGCGTGGGCTGATGACGGCGCCGTTGCACACGTGGCAGTTGGCGTAGGAGCGCAGTAGGTGGCGTAGGAGGCGAGGAATCCGTCACGACGGAGGGGCGGCGGGGCGGCGGGGCGGCGGGGCGGCGGGGCGTCCGTTCCGGCGCTACTTGTCCTGTAGCAGCGTCAGCTCGGCGTCGATGGCGCCACGCATCAGGTCACGCGCATGGTCGACCGGCAGCCCGCCGCTGAGCCAGCGCATGCTCAGGCCTTCCAGGAGCGCGGTGAGCCGCTCTCCTGCCGCGGCCAGCGCGGGCGCCGGTGCCATCGGCTGCACCTGGCCGAGGAGCGCCGCCACTTCCTGCACCCACACCAGGGTCGCCCTGGCGAGATCTTCCCGCAGCACCTCGTCGAAGACGGCGCTCGCACGCAACTCGCCCCAGGCCGAGCTGTTCTCCTTGACCACCACGGTGTCCTGCAGCTCCAGGAGGAGAACCTCGTCGAGCTCCTCGCGGGGCGCGAGCGGCAGCGCGCCGGGATCGCGGTCCGTGGTGTAGCGCTCCGCGCGGTCGTTGATGAACTCCAGCGTGTGGCGCAGGATCCCGGTGCGGTCCTTGAAGTGGTAGTAGATCAGCCCGGTCGATACGCCCGCCTCGGCGGCCAGCTCCTCGACACGCAGGCCGCGGACGCCGCGACGGGCGATCAGCCGGGCGGCGGCTTCAAGGATCTGAGTAGTGCGGGGCGCCATGGCCCCGAACCCTACCGGGCCGGTCCGGGCCCCGAGATCGCGGGCGGTGCCGCGGCCGACCGGTTGGACTCGGCATCCGATCGGTCGGTCATCGACGGATCGGCCGCCGTACAAGGCACGGACGGCGGGCAGTTGCCGCGAACCGATTCGGCCCTCAGCGCCATGCACACGGAGGGATCGAAGGTCCGTCGCAATCACGCGGCCCCGGCCGCCCGCTCACCTAGAGGTCACCAGTAAGGGCATCGAGCTGGGCGGCGAGATGTGGGTGGGTGCGCTCCACGTATGGGCGGGCCGCGATCAGTGGGGCGATCAGGGCCGCCGGGTCGTTGTCGGCCAGAGCCGCGTCGACACGGCCGATCGCGGGCCGCGCTCGCGGCGGAAGACCGGTGAGGGCCGTGACCTGGCCCGCGAGGCGACGCAGGGCGCCGGCGTTGTCCCGTGCCCAGGCGGTGCGATTGCGGTCGGCGGCGCGGCGTTGGCGGGTGGCCTGCACGCGCTGCTCGCCGGTGCTTCCGGTCGGCCCGGGGCGCTGGCGCAGATAGCGGCGTTCGGCGGCCTGGCGGCTCGCGACCCCCAGAGGCTGGGCGAGATCGGCCCAGCTCGCACCCGCGTGGCGGGCCGTCTCGATCAGGCCCGCTTCCCACGCGGCGAGTTGTTCACGCACCTCGCGCAGCAGCAAGAGCGAGGCCAAGGCCTGCTCCGGGTCGGCACTGCCGGTGGCTGAGGCGTCCGCGTCGTCCTGCCGGGCGACCCGCATGGCGTCGCGGATGGCTTCCAGAGCAGAGGCGGCGGCCGGGAAAGACGCGGGATTCCGGTCATCGGCGCGGGGTGGTTCCGGCGGGCCGGTTGCCGTCATGAGGACCTCCTTCGTGCATGTCATCGCATGGACGACATGCAACTTGTCATCCATTGGACGACATGCTACAACCGAAGGCAGGTGAAGCGCATTGGCGGGTACTGCCCGAACCTTCAGGAGGTGTTTCGCGATGTTGATGCGCACTGATCCCTTCCGCGAGCTCGACCGCCTCGCCCAGCAGCTGGTCGGCCCCGGCACCGGGTCACGGCCGTCCGCGATGGCCATGGACGCCTACCGCGAGGGTGACGAGTACGTGGTGTCCTTCGATCTGCCCGGCGTCACCGCCGAGGCGATCGACATCGACGTGGAACGGAACATGCTGACCGTCAAGGCCGAGCGCCGTCCGGTCGCCAGGCCCGATTCCGTCCAGATGGAGCTGTCCGAGCGGCCTCTGGGCGTGTTCTCCCGCCAGCTCGTGCTGGCCGACACACTGGACACCGAGCGCATCGAGGCCTCGTACGACGCGGGTGTGCTGACCCTGCGCATCCCGATCGCCGAGCGTGCCAAGCCCCGCAAGATCTCCATCGGGAACGAAGCGTCCCAGAGGGAGATCAGCGGCTGAGCCGGAGCCGCACGACGAGTGGTGCGGAGGACGGGCTGCTCTCCCCCGTGGCCCCCTGGCCCCTGCCCCCCCCCCCTGGCTCCGTCCTCCGCACCTGACGTACGCCCCCTACAAACACCGGTGTCGACACCCACGACACCCACACCCACCCACACCACCCCCTCCGCGACGAGAAAGGCGCGCACGCAGCGATGTTCGAACGACCTGAACCCGCCCGGCCCCTCCCCGTGATGACGTTCCGTCAGATGCTGGAGAAGGTGCGCTACGAAGGCGCGTACCCCACCCCGGAGCGGGCCGAGGAAGCCGTTCGGCTGGTACTCGGCGGCCTCGGCAGGCAGCTGACCGGGGATCAACGCGTCGAGCTCGCGGCGCGCCTGCCCCTGGAGGCCGCCCGCATCCTCACCGCCGAGATCCCCGCCACCGAGCCCCTCACCGGTTGGGGCTTCGTCAAGGATCTCGCCACCCGGGCCGGGGCAAGCCCCGCCACCACACGCTGGGACACCGGCGCCGTTCTGACCGCCGTCGCAGCCCTGGCGGGCCCCGAACTCCTGACCGGCATCCTGGCCCAGCTCCCCTCCGGCTACGCCCTCCTGTTCGGCCGCGCCGAACTCATCCAGGCCGCGTAGGCGCCCGGCGGCGGCGCAGCGCGGTGACGGCGCCCAACGCCGCGCCCACCGCCAGGACGACCCCGCCCCGCAGCCACACCTCGCGTTCGACCTGCGTCGCGAGAACGACGCACGACATCGCTCCGAGGACGGGAACGACCGTCGGTGCGCGGAAGTGGTCTCGTGTGGTGCCGTCGCGACGCAGCACCAGCGCCGCCGTGTTGACCAGGAAGAAGACCACCAGGAGAAGGAGGACCAGGGTCGAGGCGAGCGTCGACACGTCGCCGGTCAGCGCGAGCAGGAGCGAGAGGGCGGTGGTCACCGCGATCGCGGCCCACGGCGTACGCCTGCCGGGCAGCACCTTCGTGAGGAAGCCCGGCAGCAGCCGGTCCCACGCCATTCCGTAGGCGAGGCGCGACGACATGATGCCGGTGAGCAGGGCGCCATTGGCGACGGCCACCAGGGCGATGGCACTGAACAGCTCCGTGGGGACGCCGCCGGCCACGCGGACGACTTCGAGGAGGGGCCCGCTCGAATCGGCGAGCGTCTTGGTCGGCACGGCGGCCGCGGCGGCGGCACCGACCAGTGCGTATACCGCGCCCGCGGTGATCAGCGCGCCGAAGAGCGCCCGCGGATAGGAGCGCCGCGGGTCACGGGTCTCCTCCGCCACGTTGACGGAGGTCTCGAACCCGACGAACGAGTAGTACGCCAGAACCGCCCCGCTCAGCACGGCTGCCGCGGGTCCGTGTTCCGGTGTCCCGAGGTCCGTCAGCCGCCCGACGTCTCCGTCGCCGCGCAGCACGATCCAGACGCCGAGCCCGATCACGAGCAGGAGCCCGCTCACCTCGATGACGGTGGCCACTACGTTGGCCCGCGTCGACTCGCTGATCCCCCGCGCGTTCAGCAGGGCCAGCGCGGACAGGAACACGACCGCGACGAGGACCACCGGCAACGAGACGAACTCCGCCAGGTAGTCGCCCCCAAAACCCCGGGCCAGGGCGCCCACCGACACGACGCCGGCCGCCAGCATGCAGAACCCGGCGAGGAACCCGGCGAACGGCCCGTAGGCGAGGGTCGCGTAGTGGGAGGCTCCACCGGCACGGGGGTATTTCGTGGCGAGTTCGGCGTACGAGGCAGCGGTCAGCAGGGCCAGACACAGCGCCATGACGAGCGGCACCCACACGGCGCCACCGGTGTCGGCGGCGACCTGGCCCACCAGGACGTATACGCCCGCGCCGAGCACATCGCCCAGGATGAAGAAGTAGAGCAGCGGGGTGGTCAGTGCCTTCTTGAGCGGAGTCGCCGTGTCGGTCGCCTCTGGAACGGTGCGGGGAGATTTCACGCGCACACTCGTACCCGGTTCGGCGTCCGGCAGACGGTGGGCGCCCCGAACGCCTGAGGGCAGGCGGCGTCACAGGACGGCATTCCGGGTGGCGGCGCCGCCAAACCCCGCGGGCGTGCGGCTCACGTCACAGCGCCGGGTGGCGTCCGGCACTCCCTCGTGGGCACACTGATTTCGAGGTCAGGAAGCGGCCGCGCCCCCAAAGCCCCCGCTTCCACGGAGCGAGTGTCGCTCTTCCTCAACCGCCGTCCCGCATCCCGCCTCGCGCACGGTGGTGGTGGACGGGCACGCGTCGGCAGTCACCTCGCCCCCTCTCCATCTGCCGTCGGCATGCACGCGTACACGCGCACACCTGCGCGCACGCCAAGACGGCCAAGCACCCCTGTACCACTGCACCCCCGCACCACGGCCCGTCGAGGGCTGCGTCACCCCGTTGAAAGCAAAGGAGACCTGCCGTGCTGATGGCCGACCCGACGGTACTGCGCGAACTGGTGGAGCAGTACGAGACTTTGAGCGCACCGCATACGCCGAGCGTGGCCCCCGAGATCCGGCAACGGATCGAGGACATCGCCTACACCCTCTGCGTCTCCACCGGCACCCGCGAGGTGCAGGCGGCACTTTCCGCCGCCCGTCGACAGCTGGCCATGGCCGATGGCGCGTCGGAGACCCCACAGCCCGTGTGACAGGAGTGGGGCCGGCGGCGCCTGGCGCGGCCGCCGGCCTGCCGACAGCACGAAGCACGCACACGATCTGGGCGGACCTCGCTCAGATCGCGGACCTGGCTCACGGCGCTGCGATGAGAGCCGCGATCAGCCCGTCCATGTCCAGCGCCGCACTCTCCTCGGAGGCGGGCAGCAGAGCGTACGTCTCGCGGATGAATGCCTCGATCGGCGCCCGCTCGAGTTCCCCCCGGACGCGTCCTCCCGGGGACGTGAGCGTCACCAGCACCGTGTGACACCCCCGCGGCCGGATCACGACATCGCCTTCGCCCGCCTGCGCCCGGAGTCCCGACGCGAGAAGGTCCCTGGAGAGCACCCAGACCGTCGGGGCCTGCTCGGCCTCGGCCCGCGGAAAGGTGAGGGTCACGGCCAGCGGGTCCTTGGTGCTGTACGTCAGGGTCAGCTCGGCTTCGAGTACGAGGTCGAGGGCGTCGACGCGCAGGTGGGACGCGATGGGGCAGGTGAGGCTGGAGTCCATACAAAACGGGGTTCCCGGTAGTCGCCCACGCATGCGGAGAATGCGCAGACCGGGTGACATGCGTGCGGCAGGCTGACGTCGCATGCGTCGCCGCAGGCGATGAGGGAATCGCGATTCAGGCGGACAGGCGGGCGTCGTCCTGCGAGCGCACGCCGGCGAGTTGGGCGCGGGCCCAGGCCACGGCCGCCTCGGGAGTCCGCGTACCGGTGGAGACGCACAGGGTGTACGACACATCGTCCAGCCGCCGCCTGACCTCGGCCGAGTCCTCCCGGGCCCGCAGGTCCAGCAGCGAGGCGTAGGTTTCGAGCAGGGTGTGCAGGAACGTGGGGTGGGGCCTGAGCACGGGGTGCTCCTTTCCTGGGGCGCGGTGAGCCGTCGTTGACTGCCTCCTGGTGCCCGCGGTGGCGATCGCTATTCACACACCTTCACAAACCTTCGGTACGTCCAGGGCCACGGCCGACACCGGCAGCATGGACAAGGCCCGCCTGCGAGTCGAAAAGTTGTACGAGGTGGGGGCGAAAATGCAGCTCACCGGGGAGCCGCATCCGGCACAATCCCTCGCATGGAGATTGCCGAGCACCTTCACGTCCTCGACGCAGAAGGCCAGTTGCTGGCCCGCGCCGCGGAAACCGCAGGGACCGACGCCAAGGTCGCCACCTGTCCCGACTGGACCGTGCGCGATCTGCTGCGGCACACAGGGGCGGTGCACCGCTGGGCCGCCGCGCACGTCGCCGAGGCGCGCACCTCGCCGCACCCCATAGGCGATCCGCCGGACCTCGACGGCACGGCCTTGATCGGCTGGTACCGGCAGATGCACGGCGACCTGGTCAGCACGCTGCGTGCGGCGGCGCCCGACCTGCGGTGCTGGACGTTCCTGCCCGCGACGTCCCCGCTCGCGTTCTGGGCGCGGCGGCAGGCGAACGAGACGACGATCCACCGCGTGGACGCCGAGTCCGCGCGCGAAGGCGCACCTTCCCCCATCGGCACGGAGTTCGCCGCGGACGGGATCGACGAGTTGCTCCGCGGATTCCACGCGCGCTCGCGCAGCAGGGTGCGCACGCAGGAGCCCCGGGTCCTGCGCGTACGGGCGACGGACGCGAATGCTGATGCGGACGCGAATGGTGATGTGCAGGCGGGTGCCGTGTGGACCGTGCGCCTCTCGCAGGAGCCGCCCGTCACGGTGCGGGGCGACGAAGGCCCCGCCGACTGCGAACTGTCCGGTCCCGCCGAGCACCTCTACCTCGCGCTGTGGAACCGCGCGCCTTTCCCGCACGTCACCGGCGACACCGCGCTCAGCACGTTCTGGAGCGAGACGTCCGGCGTATGAGGCGCACGGGCTACTAGGAGTCCGCCCGCTGCAGCGTCCGCTCGAGCACCGCGCGCTGCAGCGGCCGCACCTCCGCGTGCAGTCGGCGGCCCTTGTCGGTGAGCACGACCCGCACCCCGCGCCGGTCCTCGCTGCACATGGCGCGTTCCACCAGGCCGTCCTTCTCCAGGCGGCCGATGAGGCGGGAGAGAGCGCTCTGGCTCAGGTGCACCCGGCCCGCGATGTCCTGCACGCGGTAGGCGCAGTCGCCGTCCGCCGCGGCACCCTCGGACAGCACGTCGAGGACTTCGAAGTCACTCGCTCCGAGGCCGTGTTCCCGCAGGGCGTTGTCGAGTTCGCACAGAGTGCGCGCGTGCACCGCGAGGATGTCGCGCCATTGGTCCACGAGCCCTTGCTCGGCCTTCTTCGCCGCCATGACATCGCACGTTAGCAGAAAACACCCCTTTGTTGCATCGGAATTAAATGCACTTGCACTCAATGCATGTGCATGTACTGTGCTCCGCATGACTTCTCCGCTCACAGCTGTCTCCGCGTCCCCGGAGCGCTGGTCCCCGCGTCTGTGGGGCACCCTTCTCGTGCTCTGCGCCGCGATGTTCCTCGACGCCCTCGACGTGTCGATGGTCGGCGTCGCCCTGCCCTCCATCGGCTCCGAACTGAACCTCTCCACCTCGACCCTCCAGTGGGTCGTCAGCGGCTACATCCTCGGCTACGGCGGCCTCCTGCTCCTGGGCGGCCGGGCCGCCGACCTGCTGGGGCGGCGCCGCGTCTTCCTGATCGCGCTCGCCGTCTTCGCCGTCGCCTCGCTGCTCGGCGGGTTCGTCGACTCGGGCCCGCTGCTCATCGCGAGCCGCTTCATCAAGGGCCTGAGCGCCGCGTTCACCGCGCCCGCGGGCCTGTCCATCATCACCACGACGTTCGCGGAGGGCCCGGTCCGCAACCGCGCGCTCACCATCTACACCACCTGCGCCGCCACCGGCTTCTCCATGGGCCTCGTCCTCTCCGGGCTGCTCACCGAAGCGAGCTGGCGCCTGACGATGCTGCTGCCCGCGCCCATCGCCGTCGTCGCGCTGATCGCCGGACTCAAACTGATCCCGCGCAGCGCCCGCGAGAAGAACATCGGCGGCTACGACGTGCCGGGCGCCATCACCGGCACCGCCGCGATGCTCCTGCTCGTCTTCACCGTCGTCGAGGCACCGGAGGCCGGCTGGGCGTCGGCCCGCACCCTCCTGTCGTTCCTCGCCGCAGCCGTGCTGCTCGCCGTCTTCGTACGCATCGAGCTGCGCACCGCGAGCCCGCTGATCCGCCTCGGGGTCCTGCGCTCCGGACCCCAACTCCGGGCTCAGATAGGTGCGATGACGTTCTTCGGCGGCTACGTCTCCTTCCAGTTCCTGGCCACGCAGTACTTCCAGACGCTGCTCGGCTGGTCCGCCCTGGAGACCGCGCTCGCCTTCCTGCCGGCGGGCGCCCTGGTCGCCCTGTCGTCCACGAAGGTCGGCTCGGTGATCGACCGGTTCGGCACACCACGGGTCATCGTGGCGGGCTTCGTCCTGCTCGTCGCCTCGTACGCGCTGTTCCTGCGCGTCAGCCTCACGCCGTCGTACGCGTCCATGGTGCTGCCGTCGATGATCCTGCTCGGCTTCGCGTGCGCCCTGGTCTTCCCCTCGCTCAACATCCAGGCCACCAACGGCGTGGACGACGACGAGCAGGGCATGGTGTCCGGCCTTCTGAACACCTCGATCCAGGTGGGCGGCGCGATCTTCCTAGCCGTCGTCACGGCCGTGATCACCGCGTCCTCCCACGGCGCCGACGCCTCGCCACAGGCCGTGCTCGACAGTTACCGCCCCGGCCTGGTCGTGGTCACGGCGATCGCGGTCGCCGGACTCCTGATCACCCTCACCGGGCTGCGCACGCGTCGCACTCAGGAGACGGTCCTGGTCGTGAAGTCCGTGCAGCGGGAGGCGGACGAGGAGCGGGTCGCCGTTCACGACTGACCTGACCGTACGAGACCCATCGGCCGGACCGTAGGAGATTCATTCGGCCGCACCTCAACACCCGGCCTCCGGCGGCCAGTTCCCTGCCCGCCGGAGACCCGCCGGAGGCCCGCCAGAGGCCCGAGGGAACGGACGCGCGGGCGCGTCAGCCCAGCCAGCCGGGGCGCACCAAGCCCGACTCGTAGGCCAGCACCACCAGTTGGGCGCGGTCACGGGCGCCCAGCTTCACCATCGTCCGGCTGACGTGCGTCTTCGCGGTGAGCGGGCTGACGACCAGACGCCGGGCGATCTCCTCGTTCGACAGACCGATGCCGACCAGCGCCATCACCTCCCGCTCCCGCTCGGTGAGTTCACCCAGCGGCGCCACGCTCGCGGGCTCCTTCGAGCGGGCCGCGAACTCGGCGATGAGGCGGCGCGTCACGCCGGGCGAGAGCAGCGCGTCGCCTTCGACCACCGCGCGGACGGCGCGCAGCAACTCCTCGGGCTCGGTGTCCTTGACGAGGAAGCCCGAAGCCCCGGAACGGATCGCCTCGAAGACGTACTCGTCCAGCTCGAAGGTGGTCAGCATGACCACCTTGACGTCGTTCAGATCCGGTTCTCCGGTGATCCTCCGGGTGGCGGCGAGCCCGTCGAGCACGGGCATGCGGATGTCCATCAGGACGACGTCGGGGCGCAGTTCGCGCACCTTGCGCACCGCCTCCTCGCCGTCCGCCGCCTCGCCCGCGACCTCGATGTCCCGCTGGGCGTCGAGCAGCGCCTTGAAGCCGGCCCTGACCAGCGACTGGTCGTCGGCGAGCAGTACGCGGATCACTGGTCCTCCTGGAGTGCCGTGCGGGTGGGCAGTACGGCGGTGACCCGGAAGCCCCCGTCCGGGCGCGAGCCCGCCTCGATCGTGCCATTCAGGGCGGCGGCGCGCTCCCGCATTCCGGCGAGACCGTTGCCGCTGCCGCCCGCGTCCGCGCCGGTGGCGGGGCCGTCGTCGTCCACCCGCAGGGTGAGCGCCGCGGCCTCGTACCGCACCAGCACGCGCGCGTGCCGCGATCCGGAGTGGCGTACGACGTTCGTGAGTGCCTCCTGGACGATGCGGAAGGCGGCGAGGTCGACGCCGGGCGCCAGCTTCCTGCGGGACCCCCGCGTGTCGACCTCGACGGTGAGTCCCGTACTGGCGGCCTGCTCCACGAGCTCGGGCAGCCGGTCGAGCCCGGGGGCCGGGGCGCGGGGCGCGTCACCGGGCGTACGCAGCGTGTCGAGGACCTGCCGGACCTCCCCCAGGGCCTCCTTGCTCGCGGCCTTGATGGTGGTCAGGGCGGTGCGGGCCTGCTCGGGATCGGAGTCGAGCAGCGCGAGGCCGACACCCGCCTGGACGTTGATCACGGAGATGCTGTGCGCGAGGACGTCGTGCAGCTCGCGGGCGATGCGCAGCCGCTCCTCGTCGGCCCGCCGCTCGGCCGCCCGCGCGCGCTCCGCACGCTCCTTCATCCACTGCTCACGTCGTACGCGGGCCAGCTCGGACACGGCGATGATGGCGACGACCCAGACGGCGACGACGGTTTCCTGGCCCCAGGTCCGGGCGCCGTCGCCATCCGGCGGTAGCCACCGGTAGAGCCAGTGCGCGACCAGCAGATGCCCCACCCACAGCATCCCGACGGCGCCCCACGCGGCGCGGCGGTGACCGGCGACGACCGCGGCGAAGCAGCCGACGGCGACAGTGATCAGGACCGGGCCGTACGCGTACTCGGCCCCGAGGTAGACCAGCGCGGTCCCCGCGGTGAAGTACGCGACCGGGATCGGATACCGGTGACGCAGCAGCAGCGAGGCCGTCCCGGCGAGCAGCAGAAGCCGGGCGCAGACATCGAGGGGCTCCCGGTCGAGCTGGCCCTCGGCGGCGTACTTCGAGCCGATCTGCACGAACACGGTGATCGCGAGCGTCGTCAGCCACGGCAGCCTGGTGACGTCCCCCGTCTCGTGGCGCTGGTTCCACCAGGGCGGCCCCTGCCGCCACGCCGGCGGTCCACCCCAGGGCAGGGGCGGACCGCCGCGGCTGCGTTCGCGCTGCTCATCCATGACGGCAACGCTAGACCGCGCGGCCGGTGGCGGGCGTCCGCCGTGCGTGGCGATCACGCGTACTCCCGCTGGAGTACCCCGACGGTGTGGGTGTCCTCGACGGCCAGGCCACAGGGCCGCGCGCCCTACGCTCCGAGCGGGCGCGGGCCACCCGGGCGCGCGCGAGCCGTGCGAGGTCTTACCGCTGCTCCAACAGCCCTACCCCGTGGGCGAGTTGTGTGACCGCGTACGAGAAGAATCCCGCACGGTCCTCGACGACGCGGTTGAACTGCCCGAAGACCTCGAAGCCCACGAGTCCGAACAGCTGGGCCCACGCCGCGACCATCGCGGTGATCACCGCCGGCGGCAGATCGGGCGCGAGATCGGTGGCGATCCGCTCTGCCTCGGTACGCAGTCCGTCCGGCAGCGGCCGCACGGCGACACCCCGCCCCTGATGAGCGTCGCGCACGATCCCGATGAGCAACTGCCCGACGCGCGCGGCGGCTTCGACCGTGGAGACGGGCGCGCTGTAGCCGGGGACGGGCGAGCCGTAGATGAGGGCGTACTCATGCGGATGCGCGAGCGCCCAGGTCCGCACGGCCTCGCACACGGCCGTCCAGCGCCGCACGGTTCCGGCGGACGCGACCTGGGCGTGTGCCTTCTCGGCGGCGGCGCCGAGGGAGTCGTAGGCGTCGATGATGAGCGCGGTGAGGAGGTCGTCGCGGCTGGGGAAGTAGCGGTAGAGGGCGGAGGACACCATGCCGAGCTCGCGGGCCACGGCGCGCAGCGAGAGCTTGGCGGCGCCGTCGGCGGCCAGCTGTCTGCGTGCCTCGTCCTTGATGGCGGCGGTCACTTCGACTCGGGCGCGGGCCCTGGCCCCGCTGGTGGCGCTACTCATGCAAGCAGTGTGCCATGAGTCCGGAGCAGTGCACCAAAACGAGATCGGTGCACTTAGACGTGAGCGGCGCACAAATTAGAGAGCACTGCTCTTGTAATGGAGCACCTGTCTCGTGCACACTGCTCTTAAGCGAGAGCAGTGCTCTCGGAAGCTCTCCCGACTCAGGCGGTCACCATGTCTTCGTCCTCCTCCGACGCATCCTCCTCGTCCCCCACCCCCTACTACCTCAAGGGCAGCCCGCTCGCCGTGCGGCTCAACAGTGTGGTCGGCTGGCTGGCACGGCGCGGCATCAGCCTGATGGGGTCGGCCGAGCTCTCCGTCCGGGGACGCAAGAGCGGGCAGATGCAGCGCATCCCGGTGAACCCGTTCACGTACGAAGGAGCCCAGTACCTGGTCTCGGCGCGCGGGCACTCGCAGTGGGTGCGCAATATGCGCGCGGCGGGCGGCGGCGAGCTGCGCGTGGGGCGCAAGACGCGCGCGTTCACGGTCGAGGAGGTCCCGGACGCCGAGAAGCTGCCGCTGCTGCGCGGCTACCTGGAGAAGTGGGGCTGGGAGGTCAACCAGTACTTCAAGGGCGTCACCGCCAAGTCCACGGACGCGGAGATCGAGGCGGCCGCAGGCGACCACCCCGTCTTCCGCGTCACCCTCACGAAGTGACACCACCGGCCACCCCGGAGCGGGCGGCCCTACTGCTCTCCCGGTTCCACCGCTTCTACCGGTCGAGCGCGCTCAGCGCCCGTCCCGCCAGCGGATGGTTCCGGACCAGCTCGCCGAGCGTCGTCGAGCCACGGGTGATCCTCGCGAACGCGTTCCACGCGGGCCTGAAGCCGGTGATCGCCGCGTGCAGCGTGCCCGGACGGCGCTCGAAGAGGGTCAGCATGCGCCGCCCGACGCTCATCTCGACACCGAGGCCGGCCTTGATCGCGAAGGCGTAGTTCAGCGCCTGGCGGCGGGCGTCGACCGCGTCGTGCGCCTCGCCGATCCGCACCGCCCACTCCCCCGCGAGCCGCCCCGAGCGCAGTGCGAAGGAGATGCCTTCGCGGGTCCACGGCTCGAGCAGCCCCGCCGCGTCACCGCACACCAGGACCCGGCCGCGCGACAGCGGCGAGTCGTCGCTGCGGCAGCGCGTCAGATGCCCGGAGGAAATGCTCGGCTCGAAGCCCGCGAGCCCCAGGCGGGCGATGAAGTCCTCCAAGTACCGCTTGGTGGCAGAGCCTTCGCCGCGGGCGGAGATGACACCTACGGTGAGGGTGTCACCCTTGGGGAACACCCATCCGTAACTGCCCGGCATGGGGCCCCAGTCGATGAGCACCCGGCCCGCCCAGTCCTCGGCGACGCTCTGCGGCACCGGGATCTCGGCCTCCAGACCGAGGTCCACCTGATCGAGCTTCACCCCGACATGTGCCCCTATGCGGCTCGCGCTGCCGTCGGCCCCGACGACCGCGCGGGCGAGCACCGTCTCGCCGCCCTGCAGGACCACCGCGACCGTCCGCCGGTCGGGCACCGAGGAGCCGTGCTGCTCCACGCGGGCGACGGTCACCCCCGTACGCAGCTCGGCGCCCGCCTTCTGCGCGTGCTCGACCAGTTGCTGGTCGAACTCGGGGCGGTTGATCAGCCCGAAGAGCATCTGCTTCGAGCGGCGGGTGCGGGAGAACTTGCCGTCCAGGGAGAACGTCACCGCGTGCACCCGGTCCCTGAAGGGCAGTTCGAACCCGGGCGGGAGCGAGTCGCGCGAGGGGCCGATGATGCCGCCGCCACACGTCTTGTACCGGGGCAGTTCGGCTTTCTCCAGGATGAGGACGCTGCGTCCCGCGACTGCCGCCGCATAGGCCGCCGACGCCCCCGCGGGCCCTGCTCCCACCACGACGACGTCCCACACGTACTGCGCGTCGTCCGCTGAGTTCTCGCTGCTCACGTTGGTCTACCGCTCCCGATCCAGCTGTTGGCCGCGCTTTCCAAGGCATCCTACGGCGGGCACCTCGGGCACCCTCCTGTGGGAGGATCACCGCACCCGCATATGTACAACGTCGCACCTACGAGGAGCGTGCCCATGTCGCCGAATCCGATCGCCGAGACCGTCGCCTCACTCATGCCGAGGGCGAAGGCGGAGCTCACCGAACTGGTGGCTTTCGAGTCGGTGGCGGACTTCGACCAGTTCCCCAGGAGCGAGAGCGAGGCTGCCGCGAACTGGGTGGCGGACGCGCTGCGCGCCGAGGGGTTCCAGAACGTGGCCCTGCTCGACACCCCGGACGGCACCCAGTCCGTGTACGGCGTGCTGCCGGGCCCCGAGGGCGCTCCCACCGTGCTGCTCTACGCGCACTACGACGTGCAGCCTCCGCTCGACGAGGCCGCGTGGACCACCCCGCCGTTCGAGCTGACCGAGCGCGACGGCCGCTGGTACGGGCGCGGCAGCGCCGACTGCAAGGGCGGCGTCCTGATGCACCTGCTCGCGCTGCGCGCCCTGAAGGCGAACGGCGGCGTCCCGGTGACCGTCAAGGTGATCGCGGAGGGCTCCGAGGAGCAGGGCACCGGCGGTCTCGAGCGGTACGCCGAGCAGCACCCCGACCTCCTCACGGCCGACACGATCGTCATCGGCGACGCGGGCAACTTCCGGGTCGGCCTGCCGACGGTCACCGCCACGCTCCGCGGCATGACCCTCGTACGCGTCCGCATCGACACCCTTGAGGGCAATCTGCACTCGGGACAGTTCGGCGGCGCCGCACCCGACGCGCTCGCGGCGCTGGTGCGGGTGCTCGACTCACTGCGCGCGGAGGACGGCTCGACGACGGTCGACGGGCTCACCGGCGACGAGGTGTGGGACGGGCTTCAGTACGAAGAGGGCGACTTCCGCAAGGACGCGAAGGTCCTCGACGGCGTACAGCTGATCGGCGAGGGCACGGTCGCCGACCGCATCTGGGCACGCCCCGCGGTCACGGTACTCGGCATCGACTGCCCGCCGGTGGTCGGCGCGACGCCGTCCGTGCAGGCGGGCGCGCGGGCGCTGATCAGCCTGCGGGTGCCGCCGGGCGTGGACGCGGCCGAGGCGACCAAGCTCCTGCAGGCGCACCTGGAGACGCACACCCCCTGGGGCGCGCAGGTGACCACGGAGCAGATCGGTCAGGGCCAGGCGTTCCGCGCGGACACCACGAGCCCGGCGTACGCGGCGATGGCGGAGGCGATGGGCGAGGCGTACCCGGGCGAGGAGATGCAGTACGCGGGGCAGGGCGGCTCCATCCCGCTGTGCAACACCCTCGCCGCGCTCTACCCCCGCGCGGAGATCCTGCTGATCGGGCTGAGCGAGCCGGAGGCACAGATCCACGCGGTCGACGAGAGCGTGTCGCCGCAGGAGCTGGAGCGGCTCTCGGTCGCGGAGGCGCTGTTCCTGCAGAAGTACGCGGCGAGCTGAGCCACCGCGTGGGCCGAGCTGTATCTCCTGCGCTTCCCTGTCGGGCAGGCCTGATCGCAGTCAGTCACTGGCGGCCGACGGGGACCCCGGCCTCCAGGTAGAGGGGGACCCCGCGTTCCCGCGCGCGCAGGGCCCAGCGCAGTCGTTCGTAGCGCACGGAGGGCAGCAGCAGGGCGGCCTCCTCCTCGGTGACGAAGCGGCAGTCGCGGAGTTCGGGGCCGGGCAGCAGCATCTGCCGCGCCTCTCCGCCGTCGAGGCTGCCGCCGTCGAAGAGGAACCGCATCCCTCCGTAGCCGGGCGGTCGGGGCGGCTCCCAGTCGATGACGAGGAGTCGGGGGGCGTCGGCGAGTTGGATGCCGGTCTCCTCGGCCACCTCGCGCATGCCCGCGCGCGCGGGCGCCTCGCCCCGTTCGACGACACCGCCGGGGAACTCCCAGCCGGCCTTGTACGTCGGGTCGACGAGCAGCACCCGGCCCTGCTCGTCGAAGAGCAGTACCCCGGCCGCGAGTGTCTCGGCGGTGGGCTCGGGGGTCTGCACGATGTCGCAGACGGACGCGGCCCCGGTGCGTATGGCGGCGGCGATACGCTCGGCGGACTCGCAGGGGGTGAGCGCGCCGGTGTCGATGCGGTGGGCGTCGGCGCCGAGCCAGCCCGCGAGTGCCGTGCGGTACGGCTCGATGTGGTCGAACGACCACTGCCGCACGCGTGTCTCGCCGTTCGGGAGGTCCGGGGCCGGGCGTCCCGATATTCGTTCGCGCAGGATCGTTTCATCCGGGGTCAGGACGACGTGTCGTACGGCGATCCTGCGCGAGGCGAGGCCGCCGAAGATCTCATCGCGGTAGTCCTGCCGCAGCAGGGTCATGGGCACCACGAGGACGCCACCGACCTCGGCGAGCAGGGCTGCCGCCGTGTCCACGACGAGCCGCCGCCAGAGCGGCAGATCCTGGAAGTCGCTCACCTCGGCGAGGCGCTTGGGCGGCAGCAGGTCGCGCAGTCCGCCGCCGATGACCTCGGGGTCGAAGAGTGTGCTGTTCGGGATCAGCTCGATCAGTTCCCGTGCGGCGCTGGTCTTGCCCGCACCGAACGCGCCGTTGATCCAGACGATCACGGTTCCCCCCTCTTCTGTTGGCCCCCTGTGGCTTGCCCGCAACACCCTGCCACGGAAACCAGGTCCTGATGGGGCGGCCATTCCCCGGAGCGAAAGGTGCTGCGATATGTCAAGCGTTTCGCATCTACTTCACCCCATCAGGTGGCAGTCACCCTGCATGAATCGTTCCCTCACTGCGGGGCGGGCCCTCCCCCGCTAGCGTGATCCGCCAGGCGCCCCAGCCCCTGGTGACCTCCTGAATCCGGCTCTTCCGACGCACCGCGCTCGCGCGAGGGCCCGGCCGATGTTCAACGCTGGGGGAACACGTGCAAACCGATGCACTGAACGAATTCGCCTTCGAGGACTCCGACCAACAGCCGCGCGTGTACGGACACAACGGCGCGGTCATCGTCGAACTGCACGGCGAGGTAGACCTCTTGGCCTGTCAGCGGATCGCACCGCTCCTCGATCCCATCACCGGTGGGACAGCGGCAACCGTGGTCATCGATCTGACCCACACCACGTTCTTCGACTGCTCCGGCCTCGGCCTGCTGGTCCGCGCGCGTCGCCGCACGAAGGCACGCGACGCCCGCTTCTCCGTGGTCTGCACCCACCCCCTGACGCTCCGCATCCTGCGCCTCACGGGCCTCACGCCCTTGCTGTTACCGGTCTCCACCCTGAAGGAGGCCCTGCAACAGAAGTGAGCCCGCGCCGCCGACGGGCCCAGGGGCCGCGGCGGCGGCGCTGGGGGCTGCGGGGGTGCTGGGAGTGCGGGGGTGCTGCGGGGTCCGGGCAGCACCAACAGCCTGCCCCGTGAATGCCGTTACCGGGAGTAGGCGCGCACGATGCATATATGCATTCCGTTCACACCCCGTGTGAATCGCGCACTCACCGTGGTTTCGACGCGGACCGCCGGGCGGTGCGGACACGGTTGGGCCACCTGGTGCGGGTGTACGCGTGGAAGTGGTCGCCGACGTGGTCCTGCCCGAGGGTGCAGTGCAGGACGTCACCGGGCCTCTCGTCCCAGCACAGGCCGGGAATGTCACGCGCGTACTTCGGGGCTTTCATGCGGAGCGCTCCGTCTGCCGGGGGTCGTCGGTGGCCACGCCCCGACGATCTCAATCCGGCTGGCCAGCCCGGAACATGACAGCCCATGACACGACCCGGATCATGCGGACGGCCCCTTGCCTCACCTGGCGGAAATCGCGCGCAGCGCGTTGCCTCCGTCGGCGTGACGCCCGCTGCCACTGGATGCCGGGAAGACTGAGGGAGCGGATGCCGTACTCGCGACATTGGTCGCGGTGGCCGGTCGTCACGGTTCTGTCACTCAAATCGCATAAGTCCTGCCAATTGGTTCGTTCCCCCGATACGGTCGTCCTCCTCGAAACGCCTGGGGGGGCTCATGTCGCACAGTCAGCCACCGCCGTACCAGCCGCCGGCCGCCGACCCGGCTCCGGCGCCGCAGATGCGGCCGAAGTGGGCGCGGAAACGCATCGCCATCCCGGCCGCCGCCGTCATCATGCTCGTAGGCGTGGGCATCGGGGCCGCCGGAGGCGAAGATCAGAAGAAGACGAGCACCGACGCGAAACCGCAGCCCACTGTCACCGTGACGAAGACGGCCGCAGCGAGAGAAGCCAAGGCCAAGAGGAAGCCCCAGCCGACCAAGACCGTCACCAAGACCCCGAAGCCCAAGGCAACCAAGAAGCCGGCCGAGGACAAAGCCCCCGAGGGCAAGGTCGTGTTCAAGGTGTGGGGTTCCGCGTCCTCCGGCGTCGACGTCAACTACGGCAGCGACAGTGACAGCCGCCAGGGGTCGGGACTGCCGATGACGAAGACGCTGACACTGGACTCAGAGGCGCTCTACTACAACGTGTCGGCGCAGCTGAGGGGCGGCGGCGACATCAACTGCTCGGTGACCGTGAACGGCCAGACGAAGAAGGGCCACGCATCGGGCGGCTACAACATCTGCTCCGCGCAGCTCAACGGAGGAATCACCGGCGGCTGGGAGTAGAACCGGGACAGTGACGCGCAGGGGGCCGCGGTTCCCGGTTCCACGGCATCCTGCTTCCTGGCCCAACGCCATGCGCTGATGAGACCGACGGCGTATGCACGGGGTGTGGTGCCCGGCTGCCGAGGACTGCCGGAGCCCTGTCACGTCCCGCTAGCCGAGAGAGCTCGCAAGGTCACCGTTCTCCGCTTCCTTCGCGGACAGCTGGAGTGTGCCGCGATGGGACACCTCGACCTTGTAGAACTTCTCCCCCTTGGGCACGCCGTCGACAGCAATGGAATGCGGCCAGCAGGCTGCGAGGTTTCACCGGCGGCCCAACAGGAGGTTGATAGTCCGCGGGGTCAGCCTCCCCGCGCCCCCTCACCCCTTGCTGGACCCCAGCGTCAGCCCCGCGATGAAGTGTCGTTGCAGGAGGAGGAAGACCAGGACCGTGGGGAGTGCTACCAGGACCGAGCCTGCTGCCAGGAGGTTGTAGTCCGTGAAGAACTGGCCTCTCAGGTTGTTCAGGGAGGACGTGATCGGGAGTTTGTCGGGGTTGGAGATGAAGATGAGGGCCCAGAGGAAGTCGTTGTAGATCCAGGTGAATTCCAGGGTGCCGAGCGCTGCCAGCGCGGGGCGGCACAGGGGGAGCGTGATGCGCCAGAATTGCGTCCATACTCCTGCGCCGTCCACGATCGCCGCCTCCAGGATTTCCTGTGGCAGCGTCCGCATGAAGTTGGAGAGGACGAAGACGCAGAACCCGACCTGGAAGCCGATGTTGACGATGATGATCGCCCAGTACGAGTCGTACAGGGTGAGGGAATCGGACATCCACCAAGGGAGGGGGATCTTGAGGAAGAGGACGTACAGGGGGGTGACAAGGACCTGGGGCGGCAGCAGGTTTCCTGCCGTGAAGAACATCAGGAGGATCATTCCGCCGCGGATGCGGAGGCGGGACACGGCGAATGCCACGAACGCCGCCAGGAAGAGGGTCACCAGGACCGCGGGGACCGCTATGAGCAGCGTGTTGGTGAAGTACTTTCCCATGCCGGAATCGCTGTAGGCCTGGCGGTAGTAGTCGAACGACAGATGCTCGGGGAACGAGAAATAGCCGTGCTGCGCGGTTTCCTCGTACGGGCGCAGTGAGGCGTAGACCGCCAGGAGAAGTGGTGCCAGGAACGCCAGGGTCACTGCCATCAGGAAGATGTGCACCCCGAAGCGGCCGGGACGGCGGCTTCGGGCCGGTGGCTTCTCGGTGGGGGGTGCGGGATTCTTGCCGAGGGGTGTGGTGCGGATGTCGGCGGTCATCGGTCTCGCGCACCTCGCAGCTCTTGGACCAGGAACGTCACGATGAATCCGAGCGAGACGGTCAGGAGTACGACCGCGATGGCGGAGCCGAATCCGATGCGGCTCGCCTCGCCGATGATGTTGTCGGTGATGAGCACGGAGAGCAGTTCCAGGCCGTTGCGGCCCTTGTTGACCGCGTAGACGATGTCGAAGGCGCGCAAAGCCTCGATGACCGTGATGACGCCGACGATGACATTCACGGGGCGCAGAGTCGGGAAGACGACGCGGAAGAATGTCTGGCGGGCGTTCGCGCCGTCTATCTGCGCGGCCTCTTTCAGGGCGGGGTCGACGGATTTGAGCCCGGCCAGGTAGAGGATCATGACGTAACCCGTGTGCCGCCAGCTCGCGGCCAGCATCATCATCCAGAGGTTGATGTCGGAGTTCCCGAGCCAGTCGATCGGGTCTTGTTGGTTGTTGAGGATCGTGTTGACCACGCCCTGGTCGGTGCCGAGGATCAGCTGGGCCATGAAGCCGACCACGGCGAGCGAGAGCACCACCGGCATGTAGAGCACGGACTGGTAGAAGCGGCTGAAGCGCACTCCGCGGTCGATGACGACCGCGAGGAGCAGGCCGAACGGCGTGGCCACCAGGCCGAGGAAGGCTGTCCACAGCAGGTTGTGGCGGACGGCGGGCCAGAACGCCGGGTAGTTGTCGACCAGGTTCTCGTAGTTCTTCCCGCCCACCCACTCGATGTCGCCTATGCCGTCCCAGGACGTGAAGGACAGGCCGACGGAGGCCAGGGTCGGGCCCCAGATGATGAAGATGTCGAGGAGGACGGGTATTCCCAGAAGCACGCCGAGCACGGCGATGTCACGGCGTGTGAAGCGCCGTGGTCTCCGCCGTCCGGCGCGCCGCGCGGTTTTCTGCGGCACGGGGCGCGATCCCTCGCTACTCAGCTGACGTCGGAGGAGAAGATGTCCTTCTTCTGGCGTTCGATGCTGTTGACCAGGCCGTCGACATCGTTGGGATTGTCGATGAAGTCCTGCAGCGCCTTGATCATGACGGTCTGCGCGAAGTCGGGCCGGGTATCGCGGTCCAGGAACTGCGATATCTGCTTGGCCCCGGAGACGAGTTCGGCCGACTTCTTCTGCAGGGGGCTGTACTTGCTGGTGTCGGCGCCGTCGTTGACGGCGACGTTGTTGGGGTCACCGGCGAGGTAGATGTCCTCGGCCTTCGGTGTTCCCAGCCACTTCAGGAGTTCCTTCGCGCCGTCGACGTTCTTCGACTTCTTCGCGACCAGGAATCCGTCGATCGGCGCCTCCACGGCGTCCTGACCGTACGCCGGATCGATCTCGGGGAAGGCGAAGAAGTCGATGTCGTCGCGTTCGTCCGCCGGGAACTGCTGGCCGGGGTGCGGCATTCCGAAGACGGCCATGGCGGTCTTGCGCTGCTGGAGTCCCTGCCCCGCCTCTTCCCAGGTACGTCCGAGCGCGCCCTTCTGGTAGTACGGCATGAGTTCGCGCCACAGGTCGAAGACCTTCTTGACCTTGGTGTCGGTCCAGGATTCCTTGCCGGCCATCAGGCTCTTGTGGAAGTCGTATCCGTTCAAGCGCATGTTGATGTAGTCGAAGGTGCCCATGGCGGGCCAGCCGTCCTTGTCGCAGAAGGCGACCGGTGTGCCGTCCTTGCTCATCTTCTTGGCGAGCGCGATGAACTGGTCCCACGTCTTGGCCTGTTCGTAGCCCCGTTTCTCAAAGAGGCTCTTGCGGTGGAAGACGGCCCATGGGTAGTAGTAATACGGCACGAAGTACTGCTTGCCCTCGTGGGTGGACTGGTCCCGCAGTGCGTCCGAGAAGCCCTTGAACCCCTTCCACACGTCGCTGATGTCGATCAGCAGACCCTTCTCGGCGAAGTACTGCATGCGGTAGCCCGCGAACCACATGAAGACGTCGTCCGGTGTGCCCTGCAGATAGCGCGTGATGTTCTGCTGGAACTCGTTGTGCTCTGTCGTGTTGACCTTGACGGTCTTCCCGGACTTCTTCTCATAGGCGTCAAAGGCGGCGGCGAACGCCTTCTTGGGCACCGCGTCCGAGGAATTGGACCCCATCGAGACTTCGTCCTTGTTGCCGCCAGGACCGTCACCACAGGCCGTGAGCAGGGCCGGAAGGGTGACCGCTCCGGCTCCGGCGGCGGCACCACGCAGGACATTCCGTCGGGACATCCGATGTCCTGACATGCTGCGAGGCGTGGCAGGACCCATGAACGATGACTGTGCCATGTCCCCCTCCTCGGGGTGCAAACGAACACAACCGAACGCAAGGGTTGCGATCCCACTCCCAAGCGCCCCCACAGTCAAGGGTTTCGGCGTCCGGGTGCTCGAACCGTTACGGCTCCTCTTCCAACAGAGTCCAACACGGCCTACCGTAAGCGCGCACCTCTGACACGTACATGCAGCCCCCAACTTCTGCGAGTACGGAGGAATGTAACGATGCGTCATCTCTCACCCCGCACCACCCGGCGAAGAGTCGTCGGGTCGCTGGCCGCCGCACTGCTGTGCGCCGCGGGCCTCGCGGCACCGGCGGCGGCACGCGACACGGGCGGCGCGGGCAGCGCGGGCGGCGCGGGCAGCGCGAAGGACACCGCCGACCGGAGCACGGCCGCGAGCGCGAGGCCCTCCGCCCCCGATGCGAAGCTCTCCGGCGGTCTCGCCCTCACTCCGCCCATGGGCTTCAACAACTGGAACTCCACCCACTGCAGGTCCGAGTTCGACGAGACGATGGTCAAGGGGATCGCGGACATCTTCGTCGAGAAGGGCCTCAAGGACGCGGGCTACCAGTACGTCAACCTCGACGACTGCTGGGCACTGCCGCAGCGGGACGCGAACGGCAAGCTGGTGCCCGACCCCAAGCGGTTCCCGGGCGGCATCAAGGCAGTTGCCGACTACGTCCACTCCAAGGGGCTCAAGCTCGGCATCTACACCAGCGCCGGCAGCAAGACCTGCAGCGACATCGGCTTCCCCGGCGCGCTCGGCCATGAGGTCAGCGACGCGCGGCAGTTCGCCGACTGGGACGTCGACTACCTCAAGTACGACAACTGCAACAACCAAGGCGTCGACGCCAAGAAGCGGTACATCGCCATGCGCGACGCGCTGAAGGCCACCGGCCGCCCCATCGTCTACAGCATCTGCGAATGGGGCGAGAACAAGCCCTGGGAGTGGGCAGCCGACGTGGGGCATCTGTGGCGCACCACCGGCGACATCAGCGACAACTGGTCCTCGATGCTGGCGATCATGAAGCAGAACCTGCCGCTCGCCAAGTACGCGGGCCCGGGTCACTGGAACGACCCGGACATGCTCGAGGTCGGCAACGGCGGCATGACGGCCACCGAGTACCGCACGCACTTCTCGATGTGGTCGATCATGGCGTCGCCGCTGCTCATCGGCTCCGATCTGCGCAAGGCCACGCCCGAGACCTTCGACATCATCGGCAACAAGGAAGTCATCGCCGTCGACCAGGACCCGCTGGGCAAGCAGGGCGACGTGCTGTCCTCGGAAGGCGGCCGCTGGGTCGTCGCCAAGGAGATGAAGGACGGCAGCCGGGCGGTCGCGCTCTTCAACGAGACGGGCACCCCCCAGTCGATCGCCACGTCCGCGAAGGCCGTCGAACTCCCGGACGCCGACGGGTACACACTGCGCGACCTGTGGAAGCACAAGAGCTACAACACGGCGGGCAAGATCTCGGCGACCGTCCCCGCGCACGGCACCGTACTGCTGCGCGTCGCCGCGGACGGCAACTGGGCCAAGAACCCGCCCGCCGTCGAACTCGGCCTGAATGGCGCCCCGTTGGTCGAGGCGGGCAAGCCAGCGAAGCTGACGTCGAAGGTCACCAACCTGGGCCGCACCCCCGCGCAGCAGGTGTCCGCCACCTTCACGGGACCCTCCGGCTGGAAGATCGGGGCGACGTCGCCCTCGACCGCGAGCTCCCTGCGTACGGACAAGTCGCTGAGTACGTCGTGGACGGTGACCGCACCGCAGGGCGCGGCCCCGGGAGCATACGACCTCACACTGAAGGCCGCCTACCGCTCCCCCGGCGGCACTCGCGCCGACAGTGTGCTGCCGCTGACGGCGCATGTCGTCGTGGCGCCGCCCGCGGGCAACTCGGCGGTCAGTGACCTGCCGTGGATGTCGACGGTCAACGGCTGGGGTCCCGTCGAGAAGGACACCAGCAACGGCGAGAGCGCGGCGGGCGACGGCAAGCCGATCACCATCGGCGGAGTGGTCCACGCCAAGGGCCTGGGAGTGCACGCCGACAGCGCCGTCGAGTACTACACCGGCGCGTCCTGCGAGAAGGTCACCGCGCAGGTGGGCGTCGACGACGAGAAGGACCCGAAGGGCACGGTCACCTTCGAGATCTGGGCGGACGGCAAGAAGGCCGCGTCGACCGGCGTCCTGACCAACGCCGATGCCGCACAAGGGATTTCGGCCGACGTGACCGGCGCCCAGGTCGTACGCCTCGTCGTCACGGACGGCGGTGACGGCAGGGACTCCGACCACGCGGACTGGGCGGACCCGGTGCTCAGCTGCTGAGAGCAGGACTCCCGGCGGCTGAGCCGACGAGGCTTCGCGCGGCCGGCCCGCCGAGCCGCGCGTGGACCAGTAACTGCGGTCCGGGCTGAAGCACTTCAGCCCGGACCGCAGTCAGGAATAGCCCCCCCGGGGCCCCGCAGCCGTCAACTCCCCACAACGGGACGCAAGTCCACGGACCTGTCCTCCTGGCTGAGCGCGGCGGCCGCAGCTCCTACCAACCCGGCATCCGTCCCCATCAAGGCCGGACCCACGGTCAGATGACGTACGAACGAGAGCGTGGCGTAGTCCCGCAGGGCCCTGCGCAGCGGGTCGAAGAGCACGTTCCCCGCCTTCGCCACCCCGCCCCCGATCACGGCGATGTCGATCTCGACGAGGGTCGCCGTGGCGGCGATGCCCGCGGCGAGCGCCTGGGCCGCGCGTTCGAAGGAGGCGACGGCCACCGGGTCCCCGGCCCGCGCGGCGAGGGCCACCGCGGCGGCGGACGTGTCACCGTCGGGCCCCGGACGCCATCCGCCCTCAAGGGCGCGTCGCGCGATGTTCGGACCGCTCGCGATGCGCTCCACGCACCCGCGCGCCCCGCACGGGCAGGCGTCACCGTCCAGATCGACGCTGATGTGCCCGATGTGCCCCGCGTTCCCGGTGGGGCCGGGGTGCAGCTTGCCCCCGAGGATCAGTCCGCCGCCGACGCCCGTGGACACCACCATGCACAGCGCGTTGTCGTGCCCGCGCGCCGCGCCCTGCCAGTGCTCGGCCGCCGTCATCGCGACGCCGTCCCCGACCAGCTCGACCGGCAGGCCACCAGTGGCCGCGCGCACCCGCTCGACCAGCGGGTAGCCGCGCCACCCGGGGACGTTGACGGGGCTGACCGTCCCCGCCGACGCGTCCACCGGGCCCGCGCTGCCGATGCCGACGGCGTGCGCCCTGCCCCACAGCGGGGAGCGCGTGAGCTCACCTATGACCGCTTCGACCGCCCGCATCACGGTGTCGCCGTCCTCGCGCGCGGGCGTGGGCCGCTGGGCGCGCAGCAGGATCCGGCCGTGCCCGTCCACCAGGGCGCCGGCGATCTTGGTGCCGCCGATGTCGAGAGCGGCGACGAGGTCGGTGTGCATCAGTCTCAGATCTCCTGGTGAAGGGGCAGGCTCCCCTGGTGAAAGGGCAGGCCGGAGAATGTGATGGACAGTCTCTCTTGCATCTGACAACGTTGTCCAGGTTCTATGCTCGACGCCACATCACTTACGCACCACTTTCAGCTCACCTTCGTCGACGACAGGACAGCGCACCGTGGCCGAGACCGCCAGCCGACCCGAGCGACCCGAACCCCGCTACGGCAACCGTCCGACCATGAAGGACGTCGCCGCCCGCGCCGGAGTCGGCCTCAAGACGGTCTCCCGTGTCGTGAACGGCGAGCCGGGCGTCACCCCGGACACCGAACGCCGCGTGCAGGAGGCCATCGACGCCCTCGGCTTCCGGCGCAACGACAGCGCGCGCGTCCTGCGCAAGGGGCGCACGGCCAGCATCGGCCTCGTCCTCGAAGACCTGGCCGACCCCTTCTACGGGCCGCTCAGCCGCGCCGTGGAGGAAGTGGCGCGCGCCCACGGCGCCCTCCTCATCAACGGTTCGAGCGCCGAAGACCCGGACCGCGAGCAGGAGTTGGTGCTCGCGCTGTGCGCGCGCCGGGTCGACGGACTCGTCATCATTCCGGCCGGTGACGACCACCGCTATCTGGATCCGGAGATCGCCGCCGGAGTCGCGACCGTCTTCGTCGACCGGCCCGCCGGGAAGATCGACGCCGATGTCGTGCTCTCCGACAGCTTCGGCGGCGCGCGGGACGGCGTCGCCCATCTCATCGCCCACGGCCACCGCCGCATCGGCTTCATCGGCGACCAGCCGCGCATCCACACCGCCATAGAGCGGCTGCGCGGATACCGCGCCGCCATGGACGACGCGGGCATCGACGTCGAGGACGCGTGGATGTCCCTCGGCCCCACCGCCCCGGACCGCGTCGAGCAGGCCACCCGGACGATGCTGAGCGGCTCCGAGCCCGTCACGGCGATCTTCGCGGGCAACAACCGCGTGACGGTGACGGTCGTCCGCGTCCTCGCCGGGCACACCCGGCCCGTGGCCCTCGTCGGCTTCGACGACATCGAGCTCGCGGACCTGCTGCAACCGGGCGTGACCGTCGTCGCCCAGGACGCCGCGCAGCTGGGCAGGACCGCCGCGGAGCGCCTGTTCCGTCAGCTGGACGGCGCGTCCGACGCTCCGGAACGCATCGAACTCCCGACGCGGCTCATCCAGCGCGGGTCGGGCGAACTGCCGCCCGCGGGCTGACGGCCGCGGGCTGCGGTGCGGGCGCGGTCAGCAGACCGGGAGGCCGGGCAGCGGCTTGTCGTTGTCGCCGCCCTTGATGTAGACGTCGCTGATGAAGACGCCCGTGTTGCCGCTGTCGTCATCCGTCTTCGCCCACCAGACGTTCGTCCACTCGCCATGCGTCTCGCGACGGCCCAGGTTCTGCTGGCAGTAGAAGTAGTTCGTGCCCGCGTTCAGTACGCCCGCCTCGGCGCCCGAGGCGGTGTACGACGTCGACGAACGCCAGACCGAGCAGTCGTACTTGCCCCCACCCGCGGGGTGGCAGGCCGCTTCGGGGGCCGGATCGCCGCCACCCGTCGTGCCGCCGGAGCCGTCGGAACCGCCGCCTGGGCTGCCGCCGCCGGTGGGCTTGGTCGACGGGTCGTCCTTGGGCTTGGGGGCCTTGGGTTCCCTGGGGGCCTTGGAGGACTTGGCGTCGTCCCCGCCCGCGGAGGGCTTCGCGTCCGGCTTCCGGGTCTTCTCGTCGCCCTGCTTCGAGGGCTTGGGCGCGTTCGCGCCGTCGAGCGCGCCGCGGCTGGCGCCGGCCGCAGGCTCGGCCGTGTTCCCGGACGCGGAGCCCTGAGCCTGGCTGCCGCCGTCCTCCTGGCCGTTGAGGAGGGCCACGGTGACCCCGGTCGCCGCCAGGACGACGACCACAGCCCCCGCCGCGAGCAGCGCCCTGCCGCGACGCGGGCGGGGCTCAGAGGGCGGCGTGGCCGTGGGTCCGGCGACCGGTGCCACCTGCGGGGACACCGCTGCGAGCGGCGGACCGAAGCCCGGCGGAGGTCCGCTCGGGATGCTCCGCTCCGTGGGTTCCCTCGGCCGTGGCTCGGGCTCGCGCAGAGCGGCGGTGACCGCGCCGCCCGCCGCGTCGGCGAGGATCAGCGCCGCCTGCTCCGCGTCCGGCCGGGCCAGCGGGTCCTTGTGCATGAGCCGTTGCAGCACGGGGATCAGGGGTCCCGCCCGCCGCGGCTCGGGCAGCGGGTCGGTGACGATCGCGGTGAGCGTGGACCACGTCGACGTACGGCGGAACGGCGACGCGCCTTCGACCGCCGCGTACAGCGTGGCGCCCAGGGCCCATACGTCGGACGCGGGGCCGGGGTCCTGGCCCTGGGCGCGCTCGGGCGCCAAGTAGTCCAGGGAGCCGACGAGTTCGCCGCTGCGCGTGAGGTGCGTGGCCGAGCCGTCCCCCGGGTCGTCCATCGTGGCGATGCCGAAGTCGGTCAGGACGACACGGCCTCCGGTCTCCAGGAGGATGTTGCCGGGCTTGACGTCGCGGTGCAGGACTCCGGCGCGGTGGGCGGCGGCGAGCGCCTCCATGACCTTGGCGCCGACGGCCGCAGCTTCGCGGGGGTCGAGGGTGCCGCGATCGCGCAGTACGTCGTCCAGGGAGGGGCCGTCCACCAGCTCCATGACGATCAGGGGCCGACCGTCGACCTCCGCCACGTCGTGCACCGCGACGACCCCGGGGTGGCGCACCCGGGCGGCCGCGCGGGCCTCGCGCTGCATCCGCACCCGCAGGTCGGCCAGCTCGGGCCCGGCCGCGTCCGTGTACGTCCGCAGTTCCTTGACGGCGACCTCGCGGCCGAGCACCTCGTCCACGGCGCGCCACACGACGCCCATGCCGCCGCGTCCGAGCTGCGCGGTCACGCGGTAGCGCCCGGCAAGGAGCCTGCCGACACCGCCCGTCTGTTCCTGATCCCCCGAAGTCACCGCTGCCCCGTTCCTGTGACACCACGTTTCGTGGCTCACAGACTACGGGGCAGGGGTGACAGCGCGTGCCGGGAGTTACTTGCCGTGCGGCGTGAGGTCGCCGCGGCGCGGGCCCGAGAAGCTCTGCAGGCGGGCCAACGTCAGGCCGGTGAGCCGGGTGACCTCGCCGACGTCGAGGGCGCCGCAGTCCAGGCCGCGCAGCAGGTACCCGGCGAGCGCCTTGGCCGATGCCGGCTCATCCGCCACGTCGCCGCCCTCGCGGTGGGCGGCGTACGCGGACAGGCGCGCGGCGGCCTGCTCGAAGCCCTCGCGGTAGAACGCGAACACGGCGGCGTAGCGGGTGGGGATGTGGCCGGGGTGCATGTCCCAGCCCTGGTAGTAGGCACGGGCCAGGGCGCGGCGGGTGAGGCCGTAGTGCAGGCGCCAGGCGTCGTGGACCTTCTCGGTGGTGCCGATGGGCAGGACGTTGGTGGAGCCGTCCGAGACGCGGACGCCGGTGCCGGCCGCGGCGACCTGCATGATCGCCTTGGCGTGGTCGGCGGCCGGGTGGTCGCTGGTCTGGTAGGCGGCGCTGACGCCGAGGCAGGCGCTGTAGTCGAAGGTGCCGTAGTGCAGACCGGTGGCGCGGCCCTCGGCGGCGCCGATCATGCGGGCCACGGTGGCGGTGCCGTCGGTGGCCAGGATGGACTGGCTGGTCTCGATCTGGATCTCGAAGCCGATCCGGCCCGGCTCCAGGCCGCGCACCTTCTCGAACTCCTCCAGGAGGCGCACCATCGCGGTGACCTGCTCGGGATACGTGACCTTGGGCAGCGTCAGGACGAGGCCGTCGGGCAGGCCGCCCGCCTCCATGAGGCCGGACAGGAAGATGTCGAGGGTGCGGATGGCGCGGTCGCGCACGTTCTCCTCGAAGCACTTCATGCGGATGCCCATGTACGGAGCCGCGGTGCCGTTCTTGTAGGCCTCGGAGATCAGGCGGGCCGCGCGGGCGGCGTCCTGGTCCTCGTCCGCGCCCTTGTAGCCGTCCTCGAAGTCGATGCGCAGGTCCTCGATCGGCTCGCGCTCCAGCTTGGCGCGCACGCGGTCGTAGACCGGCGCGGCCAGCTCGTCGGCGAGGCCGAGGACGGCCGCGAAGGAGGCGGCGTCCGGGGCGTGCTCGTCGAGGGCCTTCAGTGCCTGGTCGCCCCAGGTACGGATGGTGTCGGCGCCGAAGAGCTCACCGGGTACGTACACGGTGTGGACCGGCTGGCGGGTGCCCGGGTCGCCGGGGTAGCGGCGCTCGAGCTCCGCGTCCACCGGGGCGAGGGAAGCGCTGATGCCCTCGCTGACCGCGCCCGCGAGACTCGTTGCCACCTTCTCTTGCTGACCCATTCCTGCACCCTCCACACGCTCGGGACCACACACTCAGGACCACTCAGGATTATTCAGAACTTCCGCTTCACGGAATCAACAATCCGCATGGCGAAGTTATCCGGCGACCTTCCCGCTGGTCAACACCCTCTCGTCTGCCGGACCTCGTCCGTTCACCCATGTCTCAGATCCTGCTTCCGCACTCGCGCGCCCGCACCTCATCCTGACCGTCACCCCCTGAAGGAGACCGCGTGCCGAATGACATCCGAGTAACGCGCCGCTTCGGCCTGCAGACCGTGCTCGCCGCGGTGGCCCTGCCCTTGTTCACCACCGCGCTCGCCGCCTCCCCCGTCCATGCGGTGGAACGCGCGGGGCGCCGCCTGGAGGTCATGTCGTTCAACCTCCGCTACGCGGGCACCACGCCGCCCAACACCTGGGCCGACCGCCGCCCGGTGACCCGGGAACTGCTGCGCCGCGCGCGCCCTCACGTCATCGGCACCCAGGAAGGCCTCTACCAGCAGGTACAGGACATCGCCGAGGACCTGGGCCCGCACTACGACTGGATCGGCACCGGCCGTGCGGGCGGCAGCCGGGACGAGTTCATGACCGTCTTCTACGACACCCGCAGGCTCGCGCCGATCGAGTACGACCACTTCTGGCTCTCCGACACCCCGGACGTCATCGGGTCGAACACCTGGGGCGGCGGTTCCATCCGCATGGTCACCTGGGTCCGCTTCCACGACCTGCGCACGGACGGCGAGCTGTACGTCCTCAACACCCACCTCGACAACGCGAGCCAGTACGCACGCACGCGTGCCGCGAGCCTGATCTCCGAACGGATCGCCGCCCTCGACCGGTCCGTGCCGCTTTTGGTCACGGGTGACTTCAATGTCGCGGCGCACAAGAACGCGGTCTACGACACGATGCTGGGCGCCGGGCTCGTCGACACGTGGGACGCGGCGGACGAGCGCAGCAAGGCGTACGCCACCTTCCACGGCTACAAGCCGCTGGTGCCGGACGGCGACCGGATCGACTGGATCCTGGCGACGCCCGGTGTGCGGGTCCACTCGGCGGCCATCAACACCTTCTCGCAGGGCGGCCAGTTCCCGAGCGACCATCTGCCGGTGCAGGCCTCACTGACCCTGTGAACCGGCACCGTGAACTGACCCTGTGACGCGGCGAGGCCTTCGCCGCCGCATGCGTGCGGTGACGAAGGCCTCGTACAGGTGCCACATGTCCTGCCGGGGGGTCAGCCCTTGCGGGTGTTGACCTCTTCGGTCAGGGCGGGGACGACGTCGAAGAGGTCGCCGACCACGCCGTAGTCGACCAGGTCGAAGATCGG
>NZ_JBEZVL010000015.1:0-68410 GCF_040636975.1 Streptomyces sp. NPDC032198
TGAGGGACAGGCCGCCGACAGGCCAGCGGCACAGCGCCGTCCTGCAGTGCTGGCCCCGCCACCAGCCCAAACCCTTTTTCAGGGGCAAGTAGCTATGACAGCGAGCTGTGCTGGCTGCGCACCGATCACCACGGCACTCGCACCCTCGGTCGGACCCAGCACCTCGGAGGACGGCACCTATGGGGCGAGCACCAAGCGCCTCGTTCAACCGAGTCTGACGGACAGGCCGTTGTCAGTGCCGGTGGGGCCAAGCCGAACGATGAGAGGGCTACGCACCATCGGTGGCGCTCAGCCTGTACCGCTGAGTGCTGGTCACGACCCTCTCGGCGGAAGCAGCGGTGTCGGTGCCATCGTCAGCATCCAGCTCGCGCGCCCACACATCCACTCCCGACACGTCCGGCGAGTGCCTCCATGCGCCAGACATTGTCCGCTCCAGGAAGGCGCGTCGCCCCCTGTCGGCCATCCACTCTGCCTGATCCGTACGGCCAGCTACCGATGTCAGCTGATAGACGAGCTCCGCGTCTTCGGAGGAGTCGGCCAGCGGAGCGCCCCCTACCGATCCGCCCAGCGGATACAGCACGGTGTACGGAACCTCGGCGGGCTTCCCGTTCACCAGCGGCAACTTCCCGAGGCCGCACGGACGCCCCGTCGCTTTCGCGATCATTTCCTGGAGCGCCTTCGACACTGGCGCTCGGTCGATCACAGGTCGCCTCCGGCAAAGTACGCGGCCGCGGGCCCTTCGACGCTGAGCACCCCGTACCGGCACAGGCCGAGCGCGTCCCACTCCATTACCCCGGGCGTGGTCAGGATCGACAGGCTCCGCTCCCCGTCCTCATCAAAGACCTCGGCGACCACGATCGCTCGGGCCAGCAGCCCCCGTTCGTGTTCGGCGAGCACACCCGCCAGAGCGTCCTCAAGGCTATTGCTCATGTCGCTCACAACGCCCCCGAGACCGCGTCGCGAAGCTCCCGCACAAGGAGCGGTCCGAAGGCGTTGGCTGCCGGCCCCAGGTGCGGGAACGGGGGCTGGTTGTAGTGGCGGCCGAGACTGTCGATGCCGACGAACCCGAACTCCAGCCGCCTGCCCTGCGGAGCATTTGTACCGACCTCGCCCACGATCACGGGCCCGGCCCGGTGTACATCGGACTGCCACGATGCCCGGTACTTGCCGGTGATCACTCGTGGGCCGGGCCTACCGGACGCATTGCGCTGCACCTGCACCACCAGTGCCTTTGCACCGTGCCGCATAGCGATCTCCGCCGCGGACACTGCCGCCTTCCCACCACGGTCCAGCGCGGCTGCCAACTGGGATGGATGCTGAAAGGTTCCGCCGCTCACAGCGCCACCAGCGTTCGGTTGTGCTCCTCCAGCCACACGGTGCGCAGCACCGGGAACGACGACACTTCACCCAACGCCGACACCCGGTACGTACGGCCGACGGCTTGCTCGTCGCGGGCTTCAACGATCAGAACAGTGTCGTTCTCCCGTACCCCCGGCGCCGCAAGAGGCAGCAGCAGCCGGTAACCGGCACGCACCTCCTGGACATACGCACCGTCCTGCCCCGAGCCCTTGCTGCGGATCCGCTCCTGGTGCGCGTAAAGCCCCGCCTTGTCCTCGTACACGATCATCGGTGGTGCCGGTACAAGGTCACCGGTCCCCGGATCGAGCATGTCGTCACCGCTGCTTCGGGTGACCTGCACCTTGTCCGGCATCAGATGGCGCTCCGCAAAGCGGACGAGCCCGGATTGGTCAAGCACCCGCAGCCCACTCCCTCAGCTGCGCCAGCATCCCGCGGGTCAGCTCACCCGGCCGCCCATCCAGATCATCTCGGTCGAGAACAGCCTCATCGAGCCTCTGCCAGTCCACCGCGTCAAGGAAACCGACCACGACATGACGAACATCGGCGGGCTCCACGACCACCTCGGCCAGGCCGTCGAACTCGATGCCACGCCAGCCCTGCTGGACGTACAGGGTGACCTCGGGCCCTTCGTCGACGGTCTGCGTGATCCGATACGCCTCCACCGCGGAGGCGACATCGTGCCCGTCGATCTCGATGACCGCAGGCTCATCCGGGCGGGCCGCGATCCGAACGCGGCGGGGCTCCAGGTACGTGCTCATGCCCTCGACAGTAGGTGCGCGAAGCGCAGTTTCCTCCCCAAAGCGGACGCAGCCGAACGGCAGCAACCGGCTTCGCCTCAGTGGGCGCTGCTGTTCACCGTTCGCGTCGGATCAGAGAGTCGTAGGCGCCGAACTGGGGGAGGGGCTCCCAGTTGCTGGTCATGTCGATGCCTCGACGGTTCTCGCTGGAGACTTCGTCTCCCACTTCGACCTCTTGTACCGCAACTCCGTCCGGAGTGAAGTCGTACGACTCCATGCGCCAGGCGTCTGCGTAGCCGCCACGCTCCTCGGAATCCCCGTAATCGTAGATCCTGACCGTCTCCAAGAAGAGCGCGCCGGTCATCACCGTGAAGCTGTAGTGCAGCTCATCGCGTCCGAGATTGTCCATGAAGGTGACCGCCGTGAATCCCGTCTCCAGACGGATCTCCACACGGAGTTCAGGCGACGGGGCGCCAGTAGCGATCAGGACGGCCGTGTACAGATCCCCTGAGGCGTGCCGAACTCGGGCTTGCTCCGGCGGTAGAGGGTCCATGGGCTCCTCGGCGAGGTTGTTCCACTCCTCGCAGTAGGTCCAACTGCCGGTCACTTGCCTGAACCACCTTTGAGGAATTGTGTCCGTGTGCGCTGCATATGGGCCGAACGCGAGTTACCAGGGCAGGGGTTCGGGCCGCCGGTACCACCACCAGCCCAGCTGTGCACTCTGCGACTCCGGTCCCAGTAGCAGCTCCGCCAGCAAGCCCTGCCGGTCCTCCGAGGTGAGTCCGACATAGGTGCTGTCCAACTGCTGAAGACCCTGTTGAAGTACCGCCACTGCGGTAGGAGGAAGCTGGCTGGGGAAGACCTCGAGACCGTCCCGTGCCGCGAGCCGCTCGCAGTACAGATCCGGGGGGCACCAGCCGGAACCGGCCCACCCTGATGCCATATGGCTGACGAGCTTCTCCCACGCTCCAAGGTGATCTGAAACTTGCCACTCCGGACTCCCCGGGGTCAGGGACTGCGCAGGGATCTGTTCGTCGAAGCTGTCTGAAATAGGGGTGGGAATCTTCAACTCCCTGACAACTTCCGGGAACCTCACGACTCGTACGTTCGGCAGTTGCCGGACTGGGGATTCGACGGCATCGATGCGGTAGACGGGCGCCTCGTCGTCGGATTCGTAGAGGCGCGCCCGCGTGAAGTGCTGTTCGGGGGTGGCCGCCCAGTAGGCGCTCGGCAGGTCCTGCTCGGCAGGGAAGAGGACCACTGCCCCGGTTGCAGCAGCGACTTGCTGTGCCAGCGCCGACTCCGAGGGAGGATCTGTGACGGACTTCTGAGCGTAGATTTCCAAGGCCCACGACAGGCTCCCGCGAAGCGTGCTGTATTCACACGACACGGCAGCTTCCCAGTTCCGCAGGTCGGGATCGCCGAGGGAGTCGGCAACGTCCACATCCCGAACATTGATGTTAAATGCGGACGCCAGGATGGTTGCGAGCTTGGCTGGTTCTGCTGCATCCGTAACCAGCAGATTGTACATCATGGCATGATCCCGTTGTAGATCTTCAAGGCTTTTTCAATGGCTTCAGGGTTCTCTACGAACTTCGGATCTCTCGCGAGTCGGGGGGATGCCGAAACGTCACCGCGAGCTCGGGCAATTTCCCTTAGAGCCCCATATTCAACCCTGTTCAGATTCACTATGTTCGCCCCACTGTCAGGGAATACGGTCCCGCTCTCTTCCACCCCGTAGGTGCGGCCATTGATTTTGTAGCGCGACAGGCTCTTGACCCACTCGGCTCGCCCTGCCGCGATACCTTCAATGTCCTGCGCCACCTCCCGCTCGTGGCCCCGCATGATGACGCTGTTCTTCGTCTTGGCCGTGCCAGTGCCTGAGCCCGAGACGGTATGCCGGGAATGAGGGAAGCGTAGCTCCTTGCCCGCAGCGATGCCGTCGATGTCGTCGCCCGCCTGCCAAGACTGCCTTCCTGGGCTCGAGCCAGAGGTTCCCCCGTTGGACTCCGATGGCATGGCGTCGCTGCTGCCGCCCTGACTTCCGTTCGCCATAAGGGCAATACCAGCCACGCCGAGGGCGCTGACCTCGGCGACTCCCAGGGATCCTGCCGCGCCCACGGCCACTCCGCCGCCGGCCAGGGCCAGCCCGGCGGGCGGGAAGAGCATGAGGAGACCGAAGAGCGCGAGGATGGTGAAGGCGATCCCCAAATACAGGTCAAGGTCCTCCAGGAACGCCAGGAGCATCGCTGCCGGACCGGTGGCATCCCCGTCCAGCGGCTCGCCCTGACGGTAGTGGACGAACAGCAGGAGGCTGCCGGTCGCAAGCGCCCCGGCCGCCGCCCACACACGCAGGCGTATCAGCGCGACGATCTCAGCGAGCGGCTGTTGCCTTGCCTTACGCCAAGCGCGCAGCAGGAGGACCAGTTGAAGCAGCGTCCAGGCCAGGGCCGCGATGCCGAACCACAGCAGGATCCGGGGGCCGTTGCCGGTCGTGAACCACTTCTGCAGATCCTTCGTGGACGTGAATGAGCCCACGCCGAGGAAGAGCAGCGACGGCAGCATCAGGATCAGCGGAATGACCATCATCGGCCAGCGCCGCCGCCAGGGCCGCAGGTGGCGTGCCGACTTGAGCAGGCTGCGCACCCGGGTCTTCTCCCAGGCGCCCTGGTGGTTGGAGGCGTTCATCCGTGCCGCGGTGGCTGCCACTGCGGCGTGCAGTGACTGCAGGCGGTCAGGCGGGACGCGCCCGGCGGCATAGCAGAGGGACCTGCGCATGCGGGCGAACCGCAGCGCGATCAGCAGACTCCACGGCACGCGCCAGGCCGCGAACCCGCCCAACGCGCCCAGTCCGGTAAGGCCCTCGCGCTCAGCGTCCAGCAGGATGGCGGGCATGGCTTGCCGGCCCCGGCGTATCGCCGTGTAGTCCAGGGCCATGGCGAGCACCAGACAGACCAAGGGCGCCCACTCCAGGACTGCGTCGGGGAACCTGAAAAGAGTCTTGGCCCACCCGGCTCCAGCCGACCCACCGCCGGTGTAGTTGAACAGCGCGTGGTGCCCGATCGCGTACACCAGCGGCAGCAGGCCCAGCAGCCGACGCCAGCCACGGGCCCGCAGCAACAGCGCCACGCCCAGCCCGTCGACGGCTCCCCAGACCAGATGCAGATTGATGCCCAGGCTCGTCTCCGTGAAGCTGAAGTCCAGCGTGCCGAGCGAGTTGGGCAGCCACGTGCTCAGCACAGTCGACCAGTCGGGAATGTAGGGAGAACCCTTGCCGATGCTGCCGATCCCGCCTGACAGCATCCAGCCCCCGCCACCCGGGAGCGGGAAGGCCCGCTGGGCATCCAGCATGTGCGAGAGCAGGACCTCCAGCAGGCCGAGCCCGGCACCGGTCGCCGCACCCAGAACGACGAAGTCGGCAAAGCCCAACTGAGAGCGGATCTTCAGGTTCACCCCCGCCAGCACCAGCGGCGCGATCTGCGCGAGTTCCTCGACGACCGGGACGAGGGTGTAGGAACCGTTCCCCATCGCCTCGGTCAACGACTGGCCCGGATGCGAGACGGCGGCACGCGCGTAGAAGTACTCGATGAGCACCGCCATCACACCACTGCCGTACACGCCGACCGCAACCGTCACCAGCACAGTGGTGAGTTTCAAGGACCGCACCGGCGAGGCCAGCAAAGCCAATTGCAGAACACCGTATATCGCCGCGGCCGCCATAATGAGCGTCACGCACAAACCCCCGATTGCCAACAACCAGCACAAGCCCCAGGAGGCTAACAGCACGCCTTACAGCCGCGAATGGCTGGCCCCTGGCCCGCCGAGAAGAGGCTGGATGGCGCAGGGCGTATTCCTCGTGGGGCCTAACTCGCAGTAAATGGCCCGCTGTTGCAGAGCATTCAGGGAAATTCCGCCCATGCGCTCACATCTGGCGAGATATTGGATACGATCACTCGCCTCGACGGCAGATGAGATGACGCCGTGAAGGGTGGGTGAAAAACACGCACGTCGCAGATGGCACAGGGTTCGGAGGAGTTGAACCCGCCATGCATTTGCCCGAGCTTCACTGAAATGGGCAGCCAGCCCAGCTGCCACACGAGACCACAGCAACAATCGAGCACGCTGCTGGTCACGGGCCGGGCTTGAAAAATTCGGCCACAGGTAGATAGTGGTGCCACCGCTGCTTAAACACCGTCAGGAGAGTAAGTACCCCGGCAGCGGAAACCATCGTCGCCGCTGCCAACTCGGGCAAATGCAAGAGTGATACCGCGACGGGGACACCAGCTACGACCACCACGGATACCCCGACACGCAGCAGCTCCCGATCCCGAACCGGAGAGAGCCCGGTCAACGAAGCAGCGGGAAGCAGCGCGCCAACATGCCCCGCCGCGTACTGCTCGGCAATGGTGGCCATGTGGCCCGCTAGCTCCTCGAGTGCGTCGCCCGGCTCGCCCGAGTCGAGTTGAGACTCCGCAGCGCGAAGTTTCGCCACAACCTGGCCGGCATGCCGACGCAGTTCCCCGCGTCGCGGGAACTTGCGGGGAACAGTCCCGCGTAAGAGGTAGGCACGCTGGACGCACTCCTCCACGATCCGCAGCGAAGCCGACACAGTCCGCAACTCCTCCGTGCGCCGTGAACCTCCCGCCCGGTGAGCCTCGGCGCATGCCTTGATTGTCTCTGCGCAGTGCATCACCACGATGCATCTCCGGGTCCAGACGAACGCCTCGCGAGTGGCACCTGCGACGAACGACAGGAAGGCAGCCCAGACGATGAAAGCGACGACGGCAAAGGGCCCAGGGCTGAGATTGCCGCTGAGGACCGCCCCCGCCAGATACACCAGGCCCGTATCAACCAGGAAGGCCACCGCGACTACATGCAGGGTCGCCCAAAGGGCAGTACCTACACGCCGGCGAAGGGTGGCACGAACAGGGAGGGGGAGCGGCCACCAGTCAAAATGCAGACGATCCAAAGAAGTTCGCAACTCGGCAATCTGCTTGTCGGCCACACGCCGCACCCGGTTGGGTCGCCACCGACCTATGGGCTCCGTGATCGTCATGAACTGTGAGGATGCCACGGCACTTCCGTGCGAGGGACCAGCTTCGGCACACTGCGAAGCGACAGGCCATCAAGACACGGGCATTGCTCATAACCCTCTCTGCCCGTTCCGTCGCAGCATGCCTCCCCAGGCAGCCCGCTGGCTAACGAGCTCGTGAATGGTTGGTGGTGGCGCGTCGAGAGCCGCGGATTCGCTGCATAGTTCACTTTCGCGGACTGCTTGCCCACGCAGCGGTCTGTTGGTGGGAGAGGAGCCCGGCGGCGGCTTGGACGATGACCGATGCCGTGCTCGACCCGGATGCGGCGAGTCCGGCACCAAAGACGCCGTCGGCCACACCATGACGATCGCCGACGGCGGCTACCCCAGAACCGGACTCGTGATGCCGCACCGTCGCCGGGCCGGCGAGGAACTCGCCGAGTGGAAACAGGAGCACAACCGCTCACACAAACAGGTCCGGGCCCGTGTCGAGCATGCCTTTGCCCACATGGAGACCTGGAAGATCCTTCGCGGCTGCCGCCTCAAGGGCGACGGCGTACACCACGCCATGCTTGGCATCGCCCACCTACATAACCTCAGCCGTGCGGGTTAGGCAGCTGCACACGTCACGTACACCGAAGATCATTGCGGGACAGCCCTTAGCAGGCGCCCGGCGTCCTGATGGATACGCGGCAGCACATGCAGGCAGCCGCGTCATCGACAGGCCTGCCGCGCGGGTGCGTGGTCAGCAGGGTGCGCAGCCTCGGTTCGTAGGCGATGAGCCGTGGCCCCTGGGTGGGGTCGAGGCGGTGGATCGCGGTGCGGAACGCGATCACCTCACGACGGAGATCTAGGTCGGTGCGGACAATCCGGATGTCGATGAGTCCTTGGGGAGTCGAGACGCGCCAGGAGCGTGCCCCGCTGAGATCCGCGGGCAACGGCCAGGGCGCCAGCGCGCCAATGTGCGCCTTGGCCCATTCGGCTATCTGGGCGGGTATCGGAGTTGGGGGCGCGGACGGTGGCTGGCGAGATCGGGGGAAGCGTGGGGGCTCATGAGCGTGTGGTGGACGAGGGGGTGTCGGACTGGGGCGGGCGCGGTGAAGGGACCGGCGCGCTGTTGGAGTTCTGCTCGTTATGCTGAAATTGGGCGGCCTGCAAGTTGTACAGCTCGGCGTACAGCGACCCGTTTTGTGCGAGGAGTTGGTCGGGGCTGCCGGATTCGACGAGGCGGCCTTCATCCAGGACATGGATGAGGTCGGCGTGCCGCACCGAGGCGAGTCGATGAGTGATCAACACGATGGTTTGCCCTGCATCAGCCAAGGCTCGAATTTGACCGAATACCTCCAGCTCAGCGCGACTATCCAGCGCCGCGGTGGGCTCGTCCACGATCAACAGATCACCGGCTCTGTACGCTGCTCTGGCAATCCCCAGACGCTGCCATTGACCGCCGGAGAGCTCCACCCCTCCGCGAAAGCCACGCCCGAGCAGGCTGTCGAGTCCGCGCGGCAGCTTCGCGATCATTTCCTGAGCTCCCGCATGGTCGATCGCGCCCTGAAGCCGGTCGGCGTCCATGGGGAGTTCGGGGCGGCCGATGGTCACGTTGACGCGGGCGGTGAAGACCCATCTCGTGAAGTCCTGCGCCACCATGGCGATCCTTGACGTGAGCTGCCTGCGGGAGGCGTGTGTGCTGTCCACGTCGTCCCACAGGATTCGCCCGGAGCTGGGCTGGTAGAGCCCGGCCAGCAACTTCACCAGGGTGGTCTTGCCTGCGCCGTTGACCCCGACGAGCGCGACGATCTTGCCGGTGGGGATGGTCAGCGACACATCCTTCAGGGCCAGTTCGCCTTCGCCGCCTTGCCCAGGGTATGTGAAGGACACGTTCTCGAAGCGGATCTCATTCACCCGTTCAGGAAGATCGACGCCCCCGGACGGGATGGCACGCCGGTCGGCCTCGGTGACCAGACGCTCCAGATCGGCGACGTGCAGGGCCTCTCTGTTCAGGGAGTTGAGCTGGTTGACCAGTGTTGTCAGGCTCGCTGCCCCGGTGCGAATGCCGATGATGGCCGTGCCGGCCACCGCGAGAGCCATGGTCCCGGACCACAGCAGAGCGCAGAGGGCGCCGTAGGTGGCAGTGGTGGCCAGCCCGGTCCAGGCCGAGGCGATCAGCACGGTGCGCCCCTCCTGGTGCGCCACGCGGTCCTTCTCGGCCTCGGCCGCCTCCGACATGCCGCGGAAGTGCTTGAGCAGGAACGGGCCGACTTGGTGTACCCGAATCTCCGGTGCCGCCTTCGGATCAATGATCATTTGACCGATCTTCTGGCAGGCCCGGGAGTGCTGGACCCAGGCCTGGAAGAGGCGGTAGCGGCGCTGAGCGGTGACCAGAGCGGACCAGCCGCTGGGCAGCGCCATCAGCACGAGCATCGGCATCAGGAGCGGGTCCAGCACGGTGAGCACGCTGAGCGCGGCCACGAAGCCGAGCAGCGCGTTGATGACCTGGGTGCCCATCTTGATGCAGTAGCGGGCTGAGATCGCCCCGTACTGCGCGGAGTCCAGCAGGCGATGGAACTCGTCGTCTTCGATGGCCGCGAGTTCGACTTGGCAGGCCCGCTCCAGGTATGCCTCAGTCGCCCGTCGCTCCGCTTTGGGTTCGAGGCGGCCAGTCGCGTACGTGGACCGTGCCCGGCACAGTGACGTCAGCACCGTGGATAGGGCGATGACTGCGAGAGCCGGGGCCGCAGCCCGGGCCCGCTCCTGCAGGCCGGCACTGGTCATGACGTGCGCCAAGGTCGCGTTGACCGCGAGGAGGGCGACCACGCGGGCGATGCCCTGGACGAGCTCTGCCCCGATCAGCTGCCGTGTGGCGCTGCGGTCGGCGGCCCAGGCGAGCCGCAGGACGGTGGCCAGCTGCGCGGGCAGCTGCTTGATCATGCTCCTGAAGCTGATGTTGAGACGAGCCTCTTCGTGCCGTGACCACCCCTGGTCGTAACGCAGCGGCCCGCCGAACAACAACTGCTCAGACTCCGAGGTCTCCGTTGCTTCGATGCCTGGGTTTCGCTTCGCCATAGGGGCTCCTGACACGGGTGGCGGGGCTAGGGCAGTTCGAGCTGTGCCGGCTGGGTGGCGCGCGGCGTGCGGCTGGCCACGCGGACGAGATCGTGAAGACTCGTGATCGCTCGGGGACGCGCGGCCGCGGTGAGCAGGCGGCGGAAGAGTTCGGCGGTCACCGTGACGTCGTCCATGGCTCGGTGCCGTCGGGCGGGCTGGGGAATGCCGTGATGGGCGAGGAGCGCGTCGAGATCATAGGCAGGCAGACCCGGCAGGATGTGCTTGGCGAGGAGCCGGGTATCCACGATCCGGGTCTGGGCCAGGTGCGGGCATGCGGCCCGGTAGGCGTACAGGATGTTCGCCTCGGGCGGGGCATGGTGCGCGACCAATAGCGTTGGAGTTGTCGGCAGGATGGTGTCCAGAGCGCGTAGCGCGGCTCTCGCCGCGGGGGCTTCTGCGAGATCAGCGGATGTGATGCCTGTCTGCGCGGTGTCCCGGATGGTGAGGGGCGCGTGCTGGGGCGGGCTGATGAATGACTGGTAGGAGAGGCCGTTGGGCATCGGTCCGCGGCCGGGGACGTGCTGTATGCCGAGGGCGGCGACCTCGATGGGCTCTGCTGGATAGCCCTTGGGAGTCGTGCCTTCGAAGTCCATGACCACGAAGAGCACGTCCCGGAACTGTGGATCGTCAGCCAACCGCTCGCGGTACGGCGTGGTGTCGGTCATCGGTGGTCTCCGGGCTGGTTGGCTGAGGTCCTGAGCGCGTCCTCGAGGTCGTCGAAGTCGTCGAGGAGGCGGCGGATGCTGATCTGCCGGTCCTGCCAGTGCTGCTGCAGGTCGGCCTCTGCGTCGTGCGGCAGTTTGTACTCGCCGGTGGTCGCTCCGTAGAGGCTGAAGAGCATGTAGAGAATCGCGATCCGTACGCACGCCAGGACATCGCCCAGGGGCAAGCTGGGGTTCTCCGAGCGGTAGGCGGACACCATTGCCGTCGCGCAGGATGCCCACTGGTCGCTTGTAGCGACGGTCCGGGGATCGAATGCGGCGCGCCCCAATTCCCACGCTGGGAAGGCTTTCGCGCTGCGAAAGTCGATGATGCCGGTGACGACATCGGTGAGCACAAGAATGTTGGGTCGGGTGATGTCCGCGTGGAGTGCCTGCTCCACCAGGTCCTCTGGGAGACCGGTCCGGAGCCGGTCGACGTGCTGGGTGAGGTGGTGGCGACGCTGGTCGAGCTGCTCACGCAACTGTGCCAGATCGTTGTGCCCGTGCCGTCTGGCCATGGCCAGCACGGCGTTGCACCTGGACAGGGCATCTTCGATGGTTCCGGTTCGCCACCGTGATTGCTGCACGAACTTCGGGAGGGGATATGCGGCCAGCACTCGGTGCATGCGCCCGAGGACCATTCCGATGTGCTCCGCGCGGGCGACGCTCATGGCGGTCGTGGCCACCCGGCCGGGGGCCTCGTCGGTCACAGCCCACGCGCTGCCCTCGGACAGGGCGACGAGATCGCCGTCACGGTCTGCCCACGTCTTGGGCACGGGGAGATCGGCTGCCCGGCAAAACTCGGACATGTCCAGGGCCGACCGCGCTGCATCCAAGTTGGCCGTCGACGCGTACTCCTTCACGAAGAGCCGCCGCCCGTCGGATGTCAGCACCCGCCGGTTAACGGTGTCCGTGCCCATCGGCACCCGCTCTACCGTTTCGACCGTGATCTCGTACCGCTCAGCGAGCACGTCAGCCGTAAGTTCCTGTTCCCAGTCCGCCTCGTCCATACCGCTCACCAGCTTCTGAGGGGAGCAGAGCGACGGGCGGTGTAGGGGGTGAAGACGCTCATCGCCGCGTGCCCCTCCGCCTGTGGCCGCTGTGCTCGGCCTGAAGATGCTGCAGCATGGTGTGGGCTTCGTCGACGGATTCGATGTCGTGATGCTCAAGGCCCCAGCGCAAGGCGCTGACAGCGTCGAGCGCGGCGTACGCGGAACACGCCTGGTGCTCTTCGACGGCGAGCGTGCGCCCGTACCCCACCTCGAACGCTGCTTCCAGATCGGGCCGGCCGCGCAGGATGCGATAGCTGAGACGTGGGAGGTCGCGCCACGCGGCGGACTCGATGCAGGAACGCTCGAAGTCGATGATCCTCAGCCGTTGTTCAGCCTGGTCCCACAGCCAGTTGCGGGGCATGAAGTCGCCGTGCGACACCACGCGAGGCAGCTTCGCTGGCGTGTCCTTGGTGAGCAAGCGGACCATCGCCGTGTCGTCGGGTGTCAGGTACAGGGCGGTGCTGGCGAGCATTTTCTCGACGCTTTCGTCCCAGCGCACTGTGCTCGCGACTGGCTCAGAGTCACCTGGATTCGCGGCGTTGAGCCGGGAGAGGAGCATCCCTGCCTGGCCGTACGCCTCCTGCTCTTCCCTTGCATCTAGCCGGAGACTTCGGACCGGTTGGCCGGGGATAGCGGTGATCACGATGCCGCGGGCATCGTCGTCCACGGCCTCCAGCACTGGGGACCGGTCTGTTCCGAGTGAGCGGTTCCATCCCTGCTGATAGGCGTGAGCTTCACGGCGATGCAGCTTGGCCCCTGGGTTCTGCTTGGCGAACAACCGGCGCCCGTCTGCGCCTTCGATCTCCCACACGTCGGGACGTCCGGCACCGGGCGACGAGTGATCGGCGATGATGTGGAAGCTGCTGGTCACCGACGCCACCAAGCGGTGCATCGTCTCGGGCATGTCGGCCACAGTGATGCGTCCTCCTGTAAACGAAACCAACCTGCGACACCATGTGTGATCAGTCGAACGCGTACGGTGTTGTGCTGTGGGTGTGCAGCTTGCCAACTGCCACTGACAATCCCGCCCGAGCGGCCTCGCAGCGAGACGATCAAGCGCAGTGCCGTGAGCTCTGTTCCTTGCGGTGACGGGACATCAAGAATGTGGCGAAAAACCCGCGTTGGCACATCCGCCTGGTGATATCACCGACGTGATTGCGTCCAACGAAGATCCTGACCAGAATCTCGGCCCTGGTGGGAGGCAGCAGTGGCACACGAGGACGACCGTCGATGTACGCAGTGCGGCAGCCTGCTGAGCCGCTACAACGAAGACGCGCGCTGTGCCGCCTGCTCCCGGGCAGCCTTCGTCGCCGAGCCCGCCCCGCCTCTGAGTCTGCCGGACCACGTATGGGAGGACGCGGCAGTGACCGCGGCTCTGGCCGACTGGGACTTCGGTACAGCGTTCCGTCTGATCCGTCGAGCTGCGTCCCTCCGGCAGGAGGACATGTCGGTGATCACGGGCCTGAGTCAGTCGTTTCTGTCCACGCTCGAGTCCGGGACGCGGCGGCTGGTCAACATTGACAAGATCATCATCGTCCTTGAGCGACTGGGCGTCCCCGCGCACGTCGCGCCAGCCCCAGTCCCGGGATCCGCCACTCACAACCCACTCCAGGCACGTGGGCCGCAGCCCACGCTGATTCCTGCTCCCGTGTGGGAGAGCCCGCTCGACATTGCGAAGAGATTGAACGCCACCACCGCCTCCAACACCGACCCCGCCACCGTCTCCATCCTGGAACAAGGCGTGGCAGATGTCGTCGACCGCTACGAGGCCGAAGGCCCCCACCGCATCGCCCCCGAAGCGATCGATCTACGAAAATTCATCCAGGACCGACTGGACGGGCGGCAGCCACCGCGCCAGCGCGAAGCCCTCTTCCGGCTCGCCGCGCAAGCCTCAGGGCTGCTCGGTTACATGGCCGTCAACGCTGGCCGTGAAACCGTCGCCGAGGCGTACTGCAAGGAAGCAGAGGAACTCGCAAGAGAAATCGCCGACCTTGAGCTGATCATGTGGATCCAGGGCACCCGATCACTCAACGCCTACTATGCGGGCCACTACGACCAGGCCGTCCAGTGGGCAGAAACGGGTCTCGCCATCGACGCAGCTCACCCACAGGCCATCCGGCTCCAGTCCAACGGGCTCGCCAGAGCCCTGGGGAAGGTCGGCGACCGCGGCGGTGCCGAGCGAGCGATCGCAGTAGCCGAAGACCTGAGCAATCGGCACACCGTTCCCGTGGGGCTGACCTCCTGCATCTCCTTCGAGCCCTATGGGCTGGCCCGGACGCTAGCCAACGCCGCGACCGTGCACGTCGCACTCGCCAACGCCCCACGTGTGCTCGGGTATGCCGATCAGATCGACGAACTTGTGGAGCAGTCCGACTCTGCCTGGAGCCAGGCCCTAGTCCGCTTAGACGTCGCTACCGCGCTCCTGGCGGGTCCGCGCCCGGACGTCGAGCACGCCATGGTCCTGGGCCGGCAAGTCCTCGAAGCTGGTGGTGGGCCACCCATCCGCTCCGTAGTCCAACGTGCCGGTGAACTCTTCGCTGGAGCTGCAGACTGGCAGGACCTGCCCGCGGTACGGGAGTACGGAGACGCCCTCCGCTCCTGGCAGACCGAACCTCACACGAAGGACCTGGCGAAGTCTGCCAAGATGGCACGCCCGACCGAGCAGACGAGAGGGGTAGCGGATGCAGCTCACGGTCGACCCGCGCGTCTTTCCTCCCAGCCCTCCGCGCGACATCGATGACGCGTCGATCATCGCGGAACATGACTGGGCAGCCTTCGGCGCCGTCGAAGAGATGACCAACCACTGGGACCGGCCAGGATGGACCGCTACCACCCGCGCCTACTACTGGCTGCTCACCTTCGCCGGGGTCCCCGCACTCACGAAACACGCTCGACGCTGCCAGAGCGCACTGCGTCATCTCGGCTTCGACAACATTCCCGAAGACGGTCTGCACTTGACGCTGGGGCGCATCGGCCACGTCGACGAAGTCACCACGGGGCAGCTCGGCAAGCTGATCGCCGCCGTCTCAGATGGCGGGCCTGACGCGTTCAACATCCAGGCTGTTCCGCTCACGGCATCCCGCGGGGCGATCCGATACAGCATCGCCCCTTGGACCCCTGTGGTGCATTTGCACGCGGCCCTCGCCGCGGCCGGTACCGCGTCCGGGCTGCCGTCGCGTAAGCCGCCATCGATTCTGCGCCCGCATCTCGGTATCGCTTACTGCAACCGCCCCATGCCCGCACGGGCTGTCCGGGACGCTGTACGGCCTCTGCGTAACCTCGCATCAGTGGACGTGCCCGTTCAGCGGGTTCAGCTGGTGGCGCTCCGGCGCGAAGGGCGCGCCTACCGCTGGGACGTCATCCACGAGTTGGAACTGCGCTGAGGAAACTCGCCGGCCTCACCTCGTGCGACTCGTCGAGCCACCCATAGCGCCAGCCTTGCGTCACGAGGTGCGCATTGTTTTCGGCACCCACCCGGCCTCGCAACAGCTTCAGGCGGGCCTTCGCCGTGTCCCGAGAGATCCGGCAAACGTCGGCGATCTCCTGGATTGACGCTCCGGAAGCGACCAAATGCACCATCTGAACCTCGGCATCGCCCAAGGTGCGTGCGAATACTGCCCGTTCGCGCAGCGGTAGCTGCCGGGTGCGGTACGCGGTGTGGATGAGGGGGGGGCACGCCCGCTCACGCCGGCCCGGCGGCCCACGGCCTGTACCTGTGTTCCGAGCGTGCCGGTCGTGATGTCCAAGTCGAGGGCCGCGCTCGCGCTGCTGGCGCCGGTCGCAAGTTTGGCGAGGATACAGATGTGGGCTGGGGTAAATCTGTCGGGAGCAGTGCTTGGGCGTCCATGCATGGGCTGTTTGCCCCTCTCTGTTGCCTTCTGGGCTGCTCCGCATGATCTGTTCGTTCCGCGGGGGAGAGCAGTCGGTAGAGCGAGGTGGGTGCGCAGAGTGAGTAATGTGGAACGTCACGTAATTCCCCATCAGGAGCATCAGCTTCCTCAGCCAGACGTTCGAGCACGGCGGTGGGTGCCGCTGGTTCCCTCGCCTGAGTAATGTGTTCGCCGCCCCTTGGCGATCTCCGTATCTTGGCGCCATGACGGACGAGGGCGAGCCGAGGCTCTATGTGAACCGCTGGGGCGACACGTCGGACCCGGCCCCAGGCCGGCGAGGGTCCTACAGGGACACCTGCTCGTGCTTCGACCAGTCCAGACCTCATCCGCGAGCCCGAGTCGGATTCCACGTCGAGCGGCAGGACACCTCCGCCCCGGGCTGGCAACACCTGCTGGACCTGGTGGACGAGGCGGTCGCCGATGGGCGGGAAGAGTTCCGTCCTCTCACTGAGCTGAGCCCGGAAGAGCGGCGGCAGGTCATCACACTGCCGCCGGGCATCGCCAGGCTGACGGCGGTCAAGCACCTCGTGCTCTACGGCAGCAACCTGGTCCGTATTCCGCCGGAGATCGGGGCCATGGCCAGCCTGGAAGAGTTCACCCCGTACACCTCCTACCGGCTGCACTGGTTCCCTTACGAGATCACCCGCTGCCGGAAGCTGACCCGCAGCACGGTGAGCACGCGCGCACTGTTCGGCAACTACAAGCTGCGACCGCCCTTCCCGAAGCTTCAGCCCGCTCCGGGCTCCGCTGCGGACCTTGATCTCGGCACCAAGGATCCTCGGCACCGGGGCGCCATCGCCACCCACAACTGCAGTGTCTGCGACCGCTTGGTCGAGCAGTGCGGACTCCATCAGGTGTGGATTTCGCTGCGCGTTGCCACTGACGTACTGCCCCTGCTGGTCAGTGCCTGCTCATCGGCATGTGTCGCCGCGCTGCCTGATGGCGCTCGCGATTACATCCCTACTCCGCACAGAGGTGGCCGAGTCGACCAGCCGGCATCCGACTGGGACTGACGAGCCCAACCTCCCCTCCCCCTCCGGCCGCCGGAGAAACGACCACGATCAGGTGCCGATTGCTCGAACGTCTGGGCGGGGAAGCTGACGCTGCCGGTGGGGAAATACATGACCGTCGACAAGTGACTCGTAGTCGAGGATGGGTGTGGCTCTCTTGTAGGGATGTTCCTGATCAGGCCGTGAGGTCGTAGCTGTGCTGGTCAGGGGTGGGGTAGAGCCGTTTGTGCTCGCGGGCGAGGTGAAATGCCCAGTAGGTATGAAAGTCGCCGTTGTCTGCCAGGGTGCGGAGTTTGAGGATGGCCTCGGCGCCGTTGAGGCCCCAGCGGGCGCCGGTGATGTCGAGGCGGTCGCCCACGATGTGGCGGCAGGCACCTTCGATCGCGCCGGTGGCGATCGGCCGGCCCGCCGCCAGGGCGGTGTCGTAGCGGAGTTGGTCAAAGTGGCCGGTGAGGTAGCGGACGCAGGCATTGGCGCCCTCGCGCCGAGTGCCATGCAGGCCGGCCCGGTTGGCCTGGGTGGTGATCTCAACGGCGGCGCGGTCGGCCTGGCCGTGGAGGATCGTGGTGAGGTGGCCGGCCACCCAGGCTTCGGCCGCCGGGGTGCCGGGCTTGTGAAAGCAGTGAGCGGCGTCCCAGATGTACTCAGTCACGTGCACGAAGTCGAGCAGGATGTGCACTTCGATGTCCCGACGGTCGGCTTCGGCCTGGATCAGGTCGAGTTGGTGGCGGGCGCCGTCGACCAGGATGACCCAGTTGCGCAGGTGGTCCCGGTCGCGGGCGACGGCCTGGTCGAACGCGGCGGCGATGACCTGTTCGGGCGGATGTATCAGGGAAGCGGTGAGCCATTTTCTCTGCGCTCTCGGCCCGGAGCGAGGCGTCCGGGCGGTGGCGTTGCGGCCCTCGGGCGGGGCGATCACATCGTGCGGCCGGCGCGGTGCCGGGTCGGAATCGAAGACGCAGGCCAAGGTGGCCATCCGCTTGCGGTGCGGCTTCTCGCCCGGGGCGAGCCGGGTCCGCAGAGCATGCTGAGCGTTCAGATGTGCTTTGCGCGTCGCGGGCCGCAGGGCCTCGGGCCGCATCACGACGCCCTTCCCGTCGACCTGCATCACGAGTGCGGTGGAGGCAGTCGAGGGGAGAGGGATCGTGCCCCGGTAGAAGTCGTCGACATCCGCCGCTGCCGCGATGACCAGTTGTTCGGCCTGCCGTTTGCCCAGCACCTTCCCGCAGCGGCCGTCGATCGCTCTTTTCGCCTGGTCGTATGAGCCGCGGACGGCTTCGAGCACGGCCAGGCGACGCAAGCCGAAGGAGTGCCGGCCAGCGGGCAGCGAGAGCTCGACGTCAGTGGGATAGACGTTGATCAGTCCCTTCTGCCGCCAGGCGGTCCGCGTCACGGTGACCGTGCCGAACAGACAGGCCAGTTTGCGAGAATGCCCCAGCTCACGGTGCGGACGGACCAGCCCGTCCGCACCCCGGACCACTTCCGTGTCCGCAGCGGGGGATCGTTCCTGGATCTGGTCCCGCTCCCGTGCGGCGCGGAGATCGAAGTGGTCCTGCAGCAGCAGCCGCAACAGCTCCCGGCCCCTGACCTCCACGAGTTCTTCCAACTCGTGGTGGGCCAAAGCGGCCGACTGCGGTGCTGCCAGCGTGCCTGTCAGGCATTCGAAGGCCCTTGCCGAGGCGGTGAAGGAGTCGATGGCATCGAAGGTGTCGTACGGTTTCACCCGGCTCTTCTTTCGCCGGTTCGGATCGGTTCGCACCTTCGAATCTAGAGAGAAGAGCCTTTATCGTTCCGCGAGTTCACCGATTCCCCGCCCGGCCCCGGGTGAGCCGGACAGAACCGTCCGGGCTGGTCCTCGATCAGCCAGCCACGCTGCACCAGCCGTTTCAGCTTGCCCCGCGTCCCCTCGATCTTCCCGGTCACCGCCGGCAGCCCGATCCGGGGCACGATCTGCTTCGCCTGCATCGGCCCCGCCGCGTCCGCGATCACCTCCACGATGTCCCGATACACATCCGGCAGGGCGTCCGCCGTGAGACCCTCCCGCCAGTGCGGCACCATGATCGCCCCCACCACCCGCATCTCGGGTGCCACCGGCTCCTGCGGCGACATCGCAGCCTCGGCCGGCGCCTGCCCGGACAACTCCGTGATCACCTCGGCCACCGTCTCCCGAGTGATCCGCAGCCGAGACCACGTCTGCTTCTCGCCCTCGAGTCGCGCGGTCAACCCCGCGATCTCCGCCTCGAGTTCCTCCACCCGGACACGGCCCGCCGCCTCCCGCGGCTCTAACTCCTCGATCAACGAGCCCATCGCCGTCCCCCTGCCTCTCTACAGTCGAGATTAGGAGACCTGACGACCATCAACCACAGGCAACAACAACGTGGTTACCGCAACAGCAGCCGCCGCCCCGTTAGTCTCACCGCACCGAGATCAAGGAGGACCGGGTGCTTGAGGGCGTACTCATCGCCGAGAGTCTGCGCGTCGGAGCCGAGCTGAGCGGGATCCCGCTGCAGGTCACCAAGATTGCGCGGATCGAAGTTGCCACCACGGCTGCTGACCAGCCACGACAATGGACCCTCCTAGACTTCACCGCTCCAGAAGCCGAAGCCGAAGCCGAAGCCGAAGCCGAACGCCTCGCCCAGCACATGGCCACCTGCCTCGCTCCGACGGGAGGCTGGTACGTCAACTACAACACGGCAGCCGAGGCATGCGTGATCTTCCCCGGCAAGGTCTTCCGATACCCGCGCCGACAAGCCGAAGCAGTCTGACCACACGGTGAATTGCTCAGCAGATCAGAAGGGCAGGCCCCGCAGGTCCACGCTGGTGGTTGGATGAGGCAGGTTGGCCAGGTCGTAGATCATGGTTGTCAGTGGCGAGGTTCGTGCGCCGTCGGGCTGCTGGAGGGTGGCGGGCACGGAGAGCCGACTCCATCCCAGCTGCGTGTAGAGCGAGACCAGGGCCGGGCGGCAGAGCAGGATCACCGTGTCGGCGCCGGCCGCTCGTGCGTGTTCGACCGCCACGCTGATTACCGTCCGGGCGATGCCCTGGCCTCGATACGCGGGGTGCACCAGCACATCGCCCAGCCCCGCGGCGCGGCGCGGCAATCCGTCGAAGGCCATGTCCCGCAGCAGCCATCCCGCGGAAGCCACCGGCCGGCCTTCGGAGACAGCAGTGAGGGTGTGCTGTTTGTCAGCCCACACCAGACCGGGCCCATCCAGCCCGAAGGGGTCGGGCAGACCATCGCGGAGTGCGGCTTTGTCATCCGGAGAACCGGGTCCCATCGCAAGGTTCATCTGAAGGTCCGCACCACCGTCGTCCGCCACGTGCTCCGCAGCGGCGCGGTCAAACCGGTAGCGCAGACAATGCAGGCCACTGGACTGGACAGTCCCGTCCGCCTGGGCGCCCAGGCGGCGCAGTACCGCGATCGAGGCCGTATTGCCGGGCAGGACGAACGCGGAAACGGCAGGGAGCGAGAGGCGGCGAAACGCCAGGTCCAGGCACGCACGGCCTGCCTCGCCGGCGATCCCACGTCCTTGGGCCCGTGGGTGCACGGCGAAACCGAGGTCAACTCCGTGCTGGGCCCGATTACGCAGTCCCACCCGGCCGAGAAACACGTGCGTTGCCGCATCCCTGACCGCATAGTCGCCGTATCCGTGTCTGGTCCAGTGGGCGATGTGGTCGTCGCACATGGCCTTGGCCGCAGAACGACTGTCCGCCCGGCCGGTCGCCAGCCACTGCATAACGCTGGCCTGACTGACCACGGCCTCAAAGAGATCGTCGCTGTCCCCACGGCTGATCGGCTCCATCACAAGCCTCTGGGTACGCAGAACGGGTCCACTCAACAAGGCCACTCAGCAACTCCTCTCGACCAAGGACTGAAGGAGCGTACCCGGCGGGGCCGGGGTGAACAGGCCGGACTTCGCGCACTCCCGGGCCTCCTCCAACCAACCGTCAACTTCGGCCAGTTGATCCTCGGGCTCATCCACCCGCACCCGAGCAGCCGCCTCCCGGGCCTCCAACTCCTCGAACAATGAGCCCATCCCAGTTGCCTCCTCCACCGCCACAGTAGATAGGGACTCATTCATGCACACCCTGACCAAGCGTCTATGGCGAAGTCGAGTGCCGATCCTTTTCCGCAGCTGTTTTGGCAGCTCGCTCGATCTTCGCTCGGTGGGCTTCCCAGAAGGGCGCATCGTTCTGTGGAACCGAGTATCCGGCTGTTGTCCCTGTCGAGTTGTCGAGCTGTTCACGCAGGATGTCGGCGTGTCCGGCGTGCCGGCTGGTCTCGGTGAGCATGTGGAGCAGGATGTTGAACAGCTTCACGTCAGGCCGTGGCCACCAGGGCACGCGGCCGGGGGCGTCTATGGCGAGAGCGGTGATCGTCGCGTCGGAGTGCTCCCAGACGCGGCGGTAGCGGTCGATGATCTCTGCACGTGTCTCGTGCTCGGTTGCCCACAGGTCGGCGTCGCGCTCTTCGGCGCTGTCCCACAGGGGCAGAGCTTCAGGGAATGGCCGGTCGAAGACTTCGCCGAAGTACCTGGACTCCAAGATCGACAAGTGCTTGATCAGGCCGAGAAGGTTGGTACCCGTCGAGGTCAGCGGGCGACGCACGTCGTACTCGCCAAGCCCGTCGGCCTTCCAGAGCATCACCTCACGCATCTCTCGCAGATCGGCCTGCAGGCGCTCTTTCGCGAAGTCATCAATCACGGGACCCGAGCCTGCCATACGCCGCTGCCGGGCAGCTCACGTTCCCTTGAGAAGAGCCGCACCCGTCGAGGATTGCAGAGGGGCGCGCAGGTCCCGAGGGCCCTTCTCTGGACTGGCATGCGGCAGCGCGCACGCGGTACGGACTTCTGCGTTGGCCGTACCGCGGGCTCGTGCCTAGTACTCCAGCTGTAGATTGGAATCTCCGCTGGAGTGCACCTGAGCGCGACTGTTGATCACGGTAGGTAGGGCGGGTGACCTGCCCGTTCTCAGCTAGATTGGCTGGCGTGACCGATACGAAGCCTGTGGTCTTTCTGCTCGTGGGGCTGCCTGGATCAGGCAAGAGCACCTATGCGCAGGCGTTGCAGCGGCAGGGTGTGTTCCGGTTGTCCGTGGATGAGCGCATGGTCGCTCATCACGGTCGGCTCGGTGAGGACTACCCGGAAGAGCGCCATCTCGCCCTGCTCGCGCCCGTGGTCGAAAGCGTGTGCCGGGAACTGGTGGAACTGGTCGCCGCAGGGCTCTCGGTGGTCTTTGATCACGGGCTCGGTACTCGTGCGGAGCGGGAGAAATACAAGCAGCTTGTAGTCGGGCTCGGGGCTCGATGGAGGCTGGTGCACTTCCCAGTTGAGCACTCTGAGCTACTGCGCCGTTTGGCTGCGCGCGGCCAGGCGCCCGGGATCGGTCAGATCTCGCCCGAGGCTCTGGCATGGATCGCCGAGCACTCCGAGGAGCCTTGTGGAGAGGGCGAAGAGCTGCCTGAGCCCAAGCCGTAGATCGTGATCTTCATGCTTGGGATACGGCTCGCCTCCGGTAATGGCTGGTGCGTGATCGTGCCTGGTGGCGGCGTCGCCAGTCGGACCAGCCGAGCCGGTGAGCGAGGTCGTGAAAGGGTCGGACGACGACGGTGAGGAACAGGTGCTGGATCTCGTTGCAGGAAAGCGGGATCTGGTCGTCGGGGCCTGGGCCGCGTGCGTGTTCGTCGGCGCGGACGACAGCGAGGAAAGCGTGGGCGAGCATGGCGAGGGTGACCCAGCGGCTCCAGGACGGATATCGACGGACTTGGTGTTCATCGAGACCGGTCAGGCCCTTCTCGGTCTGAAAGGTCTCCTCCACCCGCCACCTGGAGCCAGCCGTCCTGACCAGAGTGCTCAGCGGTACCGGCTCGGTGGAGTGGCAACGGTAGTAAGAAAGTTCGCCGGTGGTGCGGTTGCGCCGGACCAGCAGCTGACGGTGGCCCTGCGCCGGGTCGACGAGGTCGATGACGGCCCAGTCGTAGTAACGGTGGCCTTTCGCACCGCGTCCGGCGGAGAGCTTCTGCCAGGCCCGCCTGGGCAGCCTTGCCGCCAGTGCGTCGGCGCGGAACTTGCCCGCGCCGGTGGCGACTTCGGACGTGCAGGCCACTGCCAGCACGTAGCCCAAGCCGCGTCCTTCCAGGGTTGCCCGCAGTCTCGGGTTGCCGCCGTAGACCTCGTCGCCGGTCACCCAGCCGATGCGGTGGCCAGCGTCCAGGAACCGTTCGATCATCACCCGGGCCAGCTCCGGCTTGGTCGCGAAGACGACGTCCTCGCCCAGGCCGGCCGCCCGGCAGCGATCCGGGTCCGAGGTCCACGAGCGCGGCACGTACAACTCCCGGTCCACCGCCGCGTGTCCGCGGGCACCCGCATAGACGAGATAGACGGCGACCTGAGAGTTCTCGATCGGGCCGGCCGTGCCGGTGTACTGGCGCTGCACCCCGACCGTGCGGGTGCCCTTCTTCACGTCGCCAGTCTCGTCCACGACCAGCACCGCCTGATCGTCATGGAGATGTTCAACGACGTACTCGCGCACGTCGTCACGCACGGCATCAGCGTCCCAGGACGCCCGGCACAGCAGATGCTGCATACCGTGCGGGGTCTTCTCCCCGGCCCACTCCGCGATTGTCCAGCAGTTCTTGCGGGGCAGGTCCGACATCAAGCCCAGCACCAACCGGCCTACCCGCAGCCGGGGTTCGACTCGGGTGAACCGGGCCGCGATCCGGCCCATGGCGACCTCGAACGCCTCCCGCCAACGGCCGGGATCTATGTTGTGGCCTGCGGCCACCGACTCTTCGTTCGTCTTCACAAACAACGATGATCATCGGTGGCCGTGCCTGTTCCCGAACCAGCCCTCATCAGCGCGAATACGATCTACAGCTGGAGTACTAGCTGGACGGATGAAATGATCTTGCTACATGGATGCGAGGGGTGGTGCGTCTTTCAGCCGGGCGTGAGCTTCGCCCTTGCGTGGGGAAGTCGCCTGCCCGCCGACTGTGTCATCGGGTCGCCCTCTGAGGCGCAGGGGCAAGCGGAGTGGTGTTCCGTGCGTGGTTCGGGTTGAGGAACCACTTGCGTGCGGAGACAAGCCACCAGGTTCCGGAGAAGGCGAGCACCACGCCGACGGCCAGGGGTGCGTAGTTGAACGTCTCGATGGTCACCGGGCTGGCTTGGGGGAGCATGAACAAGAGGGTGATGAATGCGACCCAGGCCACCGCGAGAACACCGATGGGCTTGGACCAGCGCCCGAGGTGCCAGGGGCCGCGCTTGAAGTTCTCCCCCTGGCGCAGCCGCAGAAGGGTGGGAATGACGTAGGCGATGTACAGGCCGATCGTCGCGATCGAGGTGACGGCGGCGTACGCGGTGGTGTTGAACAGGTAGGGCAGGCCGAGGACGAATGCGCCTCCGGCAGCGAGCCAGACGGCGTTAGTCGGCGTGCGGGTTCCCGGGTGCAGCTTGTGCCACACCGCGGAGAACGGAAGTGCACCGTCGCGGGAGAAGGCGTAGATCATGCGGGAATTCGCGGTGACCGATGCCATGCCGCAGAAGAGTTGGGCGCCGATGACGATGAGGAGCATCATCTTGCCGGTGCTCGCGCCGAGCGCGTCCATGAGGATCTGCGCCGGCGGCACACCGGTCGGGGAGTCGAGGGCACCGGTGTAGGACTGGATGGCGAAGGTCAGGCCGAAGAGCAGGATGAATCCGGCTGCCCAGGAGACGAGGATGGACCGGACGATTCCTTTCGGCCCTTCGACGGAGGCGTTCTTCGTCTCCTCGGTCATGTGGGCGGACGCGTCGTAGCCGGTGAACGTGTACTGGGCCATCAACAGGCCGATCAGGCCGACGTAGACGGCCGAGCTCCAGCCGGTGTTGTTGACGAACTCGGTGAACACGAAGCCCGGCGACTGATGCGTGTCGGGGATGAGCAGGAGCGCCCCGACGATCACGACGACGCCGATCAGGTGCCACCACACGGAGACGGTGTTGAAGAAGCCCACGATGCGCACCCGGAACGTGTTCACGGCGGCGTGCAGCAGCAGGATGAGGCCAAAGAGCGTGATGGTGTGGCCAGGGGTGGCGGCGTACCCGAACTGGAGGTCCAGGTAGGCGTTGAGGAACGAGGCAGCGCCGAAATCGATGCCCGCGGTGACAGCGACCTGGCCCAGGGTGTTGAACCAGCCGGTGAACCATGCCCAGGCCGGGGCAGACTTGCGGGGAGCGAGTTTGTGGGCCCAGAAGTAGAGGCCGGCGGACGTTGGGTAGGAGGAGCAGACCTCGGCCATGGCCAGGCCGACGAAGAGCGTCATCAGGCCGACGAGCACCCAGCCCCACATGATCACGGCGGGTCCGCCAGCGTTCATCCCGAAGCCGTACATGGTCAGGCATCCGGAGAGGATGCTGATGATCGTGAAACTGACAGCGAAATTCTGGCGCCCCGACATGGAGCGATCCAGTGTCTGAGTGATGCCGAGCTCGGCGAGGCGTTCCTCTTCCGATGGAGTGACGCTCGGTATGTCCAATGGCATAACGGTGCCCTTCTTCTGCTGGTTGTAACTGGCATTTGAATGGGTGGAGTTGGCGTCAACGTGCCCGGCAGGGTCACGGAGCCGATGCCTTGACCGCCCAGGTGCGATGGCGGGTGAATAGCTGCTGAGCGTCTCCGCAGTAGCTCCAGGGTGCGTCCGTGGCGTACGGACCGATGGCGTCAAATACCTCTGCGGCCTGCCTGTGCTGGTTCGCGAAAGACAAGGCGTGGGCCAGGTAGTTGGCGTCTTCCTGGAAGGCGGCATGCGGGCTGAAAGGTGCCCGGTATGTCCACCAGTTCGCCCACGCCTGCTGTGTCGAGGGGTTGTCCGTCCACGGATGCACCGTCAGTCCGTACCGATGTCCTTCCGACTCCATCCGGATGCGGTGGGTCTCGGCGAGAGCAACGAGGGGCAGGGTGTGCAGCGGTAGCCCGCGGGGGGCTTGGGCGCACTGCTCCTGCGCCCAGTGGAAGACCTCGCCCCCTATGCCGTGCCAGGTGGGGAACATGTAGGTGAGGAGCTCGTGGTGCGCCTCCCTGTTCCACCGGTCTCGCTCCTCGACCTGCTCCCACACCTTCTGCACCGTCGCCCTCCACTGCCGGTCGCAGTGCGGGGAGTGGTAGCGAAGCAGGGCGAGCATGATGACGTACGGAGTCGGATCAGCCGGCAGGGCGTCGCAGGCGGCATCGCACGCCTTCCAGGCCCGTTCCATCGCCTCACTGCTGCCCTCCCCCCGCGGACCAGCCATCGACCGCAAAGCCAGGACGGTGGCAAGGAGAGCCAAGGCGTGCGGTGACCGCGACTCGGCCTGCGCCCACGTATCAGCGAACGTCAGCCGCACTCCGGCGCGAGCCAGGACCTGCAGGCGAAAGATGCGCCGGTCCCAGTCCGTGCCGGTCGCGGTCAACAGTTCACGAGCGCCCTCCCACCGGCCCATCGCCGCGTCCTCCGCCACTGCCCGCAGCGCGATGTCATCCCGGGCTGGGTGCCGGTCGAACGCCGGTACGCGTCTCATGACTATCCCGTCACGATCGTCTCGGACGAGTGGGACAGCGCCTCGCCGCGCTCCGTTGCGGCTTTGACTAACACCTTGGGCCTCCGAGGGGGCGTCCGCCGTATCGCAGCGGACTTCGACATTGGGGACGAGCCAGCCCGTGCGGGACGACCGAGTGGGCTGCTAGGAGGAGGCGGACCGACGTGCTGGCTCCCGCTGGCCGTTCAACTCGCAGCTAGAACTTGATCTCACCTATCAGTTGGGCCACGCGCGCTGTCGCCTGCGAGATCGTTGGTGCAATCGAGGAACTTGCCAGGTAGAAGCCCAAGAGGACGCAGACGATCGCGTGCCCGGCATTCAGCCCAGCCTTCCGAATGAGCAGAACGGTGATGATGGCCAGCAGTACGACAGCGGAGACGCTAACGGCCACGGAACACTCGCCAGCCACCGAGTGATCGGGAACAGGCCGGCGTGTACCAGTGCAGGGCTTCGGAGCTGACCTCTGCGAGATGGCAGATGTGAGCTTCTGACCCCCGTGTCCGAGCCACTTGGGGGAAGGCACAGCGGTGTAGAGCATGTTGCTGGGCCCGTGTGGCCTCGCACAGCCTTTGAAGAGCAAGCACCCCGATCTCCTGGCGTCTCGACTTGGCTTCGAAGTGCACCTCGACCACATGACGCTTCGGCTGAGGCTGGTTGAGGCACAAGACTGATCGGTGCGATGCGTTTGCGCACATTCCAGGAGTGATATCGCTGACGTGATTTCCCTTGCAGAGGGTGTGTTGAACCTTCCAGCCCTGCACGCTTCGGTGGCCAGGCTGCAGTCCGTTGTCCGGTCTCATCCAGCCCAGACGCCGTCTCATCGAAGGCAGCCTGTTGGCGCTCTCTTTCATCCAATGCAGTCGTCGCAGGTCAGGTCCCCGCCGCCGACTGACTCCGCCGTCGGCGCACAGGATGTCGGCTCCGTGGTGCACGATTCTCGGCATGGTTGCCGAGACGCAGTTCACGCGCGCCGCGCTCGCGGCACGCGGGTTCAAGGGATTCGTTCGGTTCGCGAATTTGCCGGAGAGCGATGTACCGGCGACAGACGGCGTGTACGTGGTGGTGCGCGCCGAAAGCGAGATGCCTGGATTCCGTGCCGTCAGTCCCGCCGGGCACTTCAAGGGACGAGACCCGTCCGTGGACGTGGCGACGTTGCAGGATGCCTGGGTGGACGGTGCCGAGGTGGTGTACGTCGGCAAGGCATCGGAAGGTGGTAACGGGCGGGGCTTGCGCAAGCGGTTGGACGAGTTTCGCCGGTTCGGCGCGGGCCAGGCCGTCGGACACTGGGGCGGTCGGTACGTGTGGCAGCTCGCAGACGCGGACGCCCTCCTGGTGGCCTGGCGGGAGACCCCGAACCAGGATCCCGCCACCTTCGAGGCAGCCCTGATCGCGGAATTTATCGCCGTCCACGACGCCCGTCCGTTCGGGAACCGCAACCAAGGCCGCCGTATCGGTCCGGCCACATAGAAACGAGGTGGAAACCCGAGCGTCTCGGTTCGCTGAGACAACGACTCTATTGTTTGAGACCGGACACCCGTGGCTTTCCCGGACAGCGTTTGCCGACGTGTCTGAACGGCACTGGCCGTCCATTGGGTCCTGCGGTGTTCGGGAGTTCATACAGCACTTGGCGTGCCGATGCCTTCGCGGTTCAGCCTGCGACGGAGCGATTCCATCGCTGCCGCGCCGAGCGCGTTTGCCGAGCACATAGATGCGGGCGGCCGACGCGACCCGGTCCGCGTCGGCCGGAGCGAATCCGGCCTTCTCGTAATGAGCGAGGCTTTGCCGCGAAAGAGACAACGAGAGCGGCGAGTTGATCGCGCACTCGATCTCATACTGATGGACAGCGTCCCGCACCCTTGATGCCGCCCGGATCCGTGGACTCGTCACCGGTCAGGTGGGCGGCGGTTCTCCGTGCTCGAGGTAGAAAGGAATTCCGCTAGTTCGGGCGTCGATCGCGCGCTTCACTCTGCGGGACAGCCGGGGGATGAGTAGCTCATCAAGGTGCTCGGACGGGTGGAACTCCGCGGCGAGCAACTCATCGGCAGCGAGCTTGATCGATGCCACCTCGGGCGGGGGGAGCACGCCGCCGTTGAAGACGTACAGAACCTTGTCTCCTTCAGCGTCACTGGGGGCCCAGTCGATGACAAGCAATTCGCCGATGGGGGGAGTGATGCCCAGCTCCTCGTGGACCTCTCGCCTACACGCGGCCAGCGGGGACTCCCCGGTCTCGATATAGCCGCCCGGGATCTCCCACAGGGGCTTGTATGAGGGCCGGACCAAGAGGACGTGTCCTTGGGTGTTGAAGAACAGCGCGCCGGCTGCCATGCGAGGCCGGGCCATCCGCTGTTCCTGCTCGTTCTGGGCCATGCGCCACACCCTACGTTCTAGATTTCCGGCCGCCCCAGTCCCCCGTTTCGCTGCTGAGCCCATTCACCTCGTGTGACACTCAGTAATGCACGGTGAGGGGAGTGTGACCATGCGAGGCATGACCGACCATCTTCCGTTCGGTGAGCGCGTCCGCTACTACCGGAAGCGGCGGGGATTGAGCCAACGGCAGCTTGGCGATCTGCTGGGGCGCTCCGAGGACTGGGTGTACCGCGTCGAGTCCGAACGCATCCCCGTGAACAACGTGAAGATGCTCGCGGACCTGGCACACGCTCTGCGCGTCCATGTTGAGGACCTCCAGGGAATACCGACGCTGCTGGACGACCGCGGCAGTCATGTGGGCAGTGTCCCGGCCATTCGCGCCGCGCTCATGCAGTCCCGACGGCTCGCGGGCTCGCTGTACGACGACCGCGAGCCGCTGCGTCTGGAACGCCTCTCCTTCGAGGTGGAAGCAGCTTGGAGTCTCTATCAGGACTGCCAGTTCGCACGGCTAGCAGAACGCCTGCCAGGGCTGCTGGCGGACGCCCGGTTAGCGGCACAGGAGCGCACGGTGGGTGCCGAACGAGGCCACGCACTTCGATTGTTCGCGCTGACCTGCCACGTCGCCGCCGTACTCCTGCGCAAGCTCGGGGAGATCAACTTGGCTTGGACCGCGGTTGACCAGGGCGACATGGCCGCAGTGGAATCGGGTGATCCACGGGCGATCCTCGCACTGCGACGAGGCGTTGCCCACGTCCAGCTCGGCGCCGGGATGCCGGCGGAGGCCGTGAACGTCACTCTCGACGCCGCTGACGACCTCGAACGGGGCTGGTGGCTCTCCTCTCCGGCCACCCTCTCGCTGTACGGGACGCTGTTCCTGAACGGGGCTGTGGCAGCAGCAAGGATGCGGAACCGGGCATTGGCAGACCACATGATCGGCAAGGCGCAGGAAGCGGCGGACCGGCTCGGTAGCGACGCGAACGAGATGTGGACTTCCTTTGGGCCGGCCAACGTCAACATCCACCGGTTGGCGCTCGCCCTTGAGTTCGAGGACGTGCTACTAGCCGTCGACATAGCGCCGCAGGTCAGAACAGCAGGACTCCCAGTAGAACGCCGAGCGCGGGCCCGGCTCGACGCCGCCCGCGCGAACGCGGAAGCCGGGCAGATCGACGAGGCGGCAGATCATCTCAAGCGCGCCTACCGAATTGCACCTGAACAGATGAGAGCGCATGATCTCGCCCGCGACCTGGTTCGTCGGCTGCACAAACTCTCCCGCCGCCGCGACGTTCAAGACCTCGCGTTGAAGCTGGGTGCCATCAAGTAACCGGGAACTCAGGAAAGTTCGAAGGCACACCCGGAAAATTCTTCCGGGTCCACCCCGCCTGCCGCCCCTACGGTCTTCCCCATCAGACCACCGGGCCATGGGAGGCGGCGAGAATGTGCCCAAACGACTGAACGGCACCCCACAAACCGATGGTACCGGCAACCTAGTGGTGCTGCGGTGGAGCCGGCACCCGCGATGCGTCGGGTTAGCCCGCGTCGAACTCCGTAAAGCGATGACGGCATGGGGGCTAGCGGACATCGCAGACTCAGCTGTCCTCGTGCTCTCGGAACTCCTGACCAACACAGTGCGACGTGCCCACGTCGCACCAGGCCGGGCGATCGAAACCTGGTATCAGCGGAGAGACAAAGGCCTACGCATCGAGGTGCATGATGCCGACGACGGGTCTCCGAGGCTGAGCCCTGACGCTTCGGCTCCGGTCGGCGGACACGGCTTCGCACTGGTGTCGGCACTAGCCGACCGATGGGACGTGAGCGACCGCATCGGGCACGGCGAGTCGTCGGTATGGGCCGAGTTGGATATCCCTACGCAGAGCCACCCTCGTGGTGGCGCGTGAGTACGACCGCATAAGCGTCGGAGCCAGCCCATATGTCCTTCTGGGGCAATTGGCGCGAGAGGCCAGGCATGATCACTCCGGCCAGTGGCGGTACCTCCATGTTCCGAATGCGTCGAGACCAAGAAAGGAGCGGATAGTGCCGACGATGCCGAGACACGGCTTCGATCACAACCTCTTCGTCAGGACGGCAGGCGAAAGCCATTTAGCCCCCACAGGGTCGGCCGAGAGGGATGCCGCCGATATCAGGACGAGTGAGTTGACGCCCGCCTCCTCGTATCCCTCCTCCGCATCGAGCGTCAGGAAGGACAGTCGAGTCCGCCAATGCGGACAGTGCCTATGCCATCTGAGTCGATACAACGCCGAGACGTATTGCAGCGGTTGCGCCCGGCGTATGTCGCAGCAGTCTGTCCCGACACCCAGCGTGGCAACTGAGATCTGGGGGCAGGCGGATGTCCAGGAGTCTCTCGCTGCACGGGACTTTGGCAGGCTTTGCCACCTCGTGAGGGTTCGAAGCGACCTCCGACAGAGCGACATGGCCCAGATCACGGGGCTGAGCCAGGCGTTCCTATCGATGCTGGAGTCCGGTGTCCGAAAGCTCACCAACATCGACAGGATCGTCCAACTGCTCGACGGGCTTGATGTACCGAGTGAGTTGACCGGCCCGATGCTCCGCACCCCCGCTACCCAGAGGCCGTCCCGATTTCACATCGCGTGAGTAGAACAAGCATCGCCAACCTCACGAGATAGGCTCGAACTAGCCCAAATATGGGTACGTTCCCGCGAGGTGGTGTCCGATCTGTTCACGCATACTGGCGTGAATATCTAGATCACCGAGGTCCTCGGGACGGACCCACCGCACCTGATCTGCTTCCTCGTTCACCGTCGGAGTCCCGCCCACAGGCTTGCCGATGTAGGTGGCCTCGTACTGCTGGCGAATCTCCCCATCTGTGTAGGCAATGATGTGTGCCGGATTTGAGTAGATGCCGAGAAATCCAGTGACTTCCGCAACGATTCCGGTCTCTTCCTCGCATTCGCGGATAGCGCATTGGGCGGGGCTCTCTCCGATGTCCTGTGCGCCACCGGGCAGTGCGAATTGGCCGGTGTCCCGTCGGCGCAGCAGCAAGATGGCGCCGTCGCTGTTGACGACCAGGAGGTTGCTGGCCGGGATCAAGGTGTTCGCCTTGGGGGCTCTCGGGTCGTGGTAATACTCAGTCCGGCCCATGGTGGCAATGCTCCTAACGGGCTGGTGGTGATGGTTGCTTCCAGAAGGTCTAGTGTCCACCGCCACGAGTTCGGTGAAGGAGCCCAGCGCGGTGTCGGCGGTGAAGCCCAGAGGGAGCTGTCGGTCTTCCTGGAGGAGAGAGGTCACCGTCGCGGTTCGGCCATCCAAGCCGCGATGCCGCGAACCCGGGCGAGGAGATCATCCGGGGCTTCGGGTGAGCGTAGTGATGTACAGGCCAGTGCACCCAGTTGCGCATCTGGCAGCGTCAGATGTGAGCGCGCGAGCCCGCCGCAGGACTCCGCGAAGGTTTGGGACCGCATGCCGACTTCGAGATGGAGATCAGCCTTGGGTAGCCGTGCCAGGGAGCAGCCATCGCGGTGATCTTGCCGGAGGCTAGGGGGTTCTGGGGAAGGCTGTGTCCTCGCGGGATACGGGGTCAGTGGGCGCAGTGTCACAGGCGCTCAATGTTCGTGCCGCTCAGGCGAGCCCGGCAGTCCAGAGCGTGTGCGGCGTGTCGCTCGACGAGCCGGAGGTCGAATGCATCGTGATCGGTCAGCAGGACCACGGCGTCGGATGCCGCCAGATTGGCCGCTGTGAGGTGGGCATGGTGAGCGTGTGCATCCAGGTCGAAGGGTTCCTCGACATGAGGATCGACCACCTGGATCTGCGCTCCCTGGGCGATCAGGAGCCGCGCGATGGTGAAGGCGGGTGAGTGCCGGGTATCGCCGGTGTTGGCCTTGTAGGCGAGGCCGAGGAGGAGGATATGCGAGCCCTTGACCGGCAGGCCGCGGCGGTTGAGTGCCTCGGTCAGACGTTGTACGACGTGGGCCGGCATTGAGGTGTTGATCTCGTCAGCCATTTCGACGAGGCGCAAGGCGCTGCCTGTCTGGTGCCGGACTCTCCAGGACAGGTAGGTGGGGTCGATCGGCAGACAGTGTCCGCCGACACCGGGGCCTGGCGTGAAGCGCATGAAGCCGAAGGGCTTGGTCGCGGCGGCGTCCAGCGCCGCCCAGATGTCCGTACCCAGTTGCCTGGCGTAGGTGGCGATTTCGTTGACCAGGGCGATGTTGACCTGGCGGAAGGTGTTCTCCAGGACCTTCGCCAGTTCGGCGTCGCGTATGGAGGCGACTTCTACGACGGTGTCGACGAGGCTCTTGTAGAACGTACTGATGGCTTCCAAGGAGGCTGTGTTGATCCCGGAGACGATCTTGGGCGTGTTCTGGAGAGTCCAGGTTCTGTTGCCGGGGTCGATGCGTTCCGGGCTGTAGCCCAGGTGGAAGTCCGCGCCCGCGGTGAGTCCGGACGCATCCTCCAGTAAGGGTTTCAGGACCTCCTCTGTGGTTCCGGGGTAGGTGGTGGATTCGAGGACGATGATGCAGCCGGGCCGCATGTGTGGGGCGAGTATCTGGCCGGCCTGCTCAACCGCGGAGAGGTCTGGCACGCAGTCCCGCAGCGGGGTCGGCACCGCGATGACCGCGACGTTGAACCCGGCCAGATCCCCCGGGCATGCCGTCGGCGTGTACCTTCCGCTGGTCAGGGCAGCCCTGATCTGGACCGCGGGCACGTCCGGACTCAATGGCTCTGCTGCCTGGAGCCGTTTCACGCGTAGGGCGTCGGTATCGAAACCCACGACCCGGTGGCCGGCCCGCGCTGCCTGGATGGCCAGAGGAAGGCCCACATAGCCTTGGCCGAGTATGACTGTGCGGCGCGGTCGGAGCACGTCAGCCACTGGCGATCACTCGACCGGCAGGGGCATGTCGGCTGCCAGCAGGCGCTCGTGGAGTTCGCCGAGGGCCGTGCGGTTGCTGTCGAACCGCAGCACATCCTGGGCTGCTTGGTAGTCCAACCACTGGACGGCGATGTGCTCGTGGGAGATCTTGACCTCGATGTCGGTGAGGTCGGTGGCGAACGAGTACTCCGGTACGACATAGGTCCCGGCAGGCCAGCTGACGCGATCAGCGAAGAACCGCGCCGGGACACTAGCTGTGGTCTGCAGCGGATACAGCGGGACAGCCCGGTCGAGGCCGAGCTCTTCACGTGCCTCGCGGGCGGCGGCCTGCTGCGGGGTCTCGCCAGCTTCGCCGCCGCCTGCCACGGCCTGCCAGACGTCCATGTCCTCGCGTCGCAGCACGGCGAATTCGATCTGCTCGCCGACTCGACGGAAGGGCATCACGAGGATCTGGAAGGGGGCTCGGGCCATTGGGTACTCCTCGATCACTGATCGGATGAGACGTGGGGACGGGCGGGCCGACGCTGTTCTTGACGCAGACGGATACGGTTCTCGTGAATCTTTTCCACGGCGCGCACGACATCGGTGAGTTCCGACGGCCCCTCGAGCAGCAACCCTGATCCGGCTGCCTGCCCGAGCAGCACCAGCGTGGAACACGCCACGCGTGCCTGCTCGGCTGAGACGGTCCGCGAGCTGGAATAGTCGCGGCTGGTGATGTCGGCATACACCGCCTCATCGGGGCAGGCGACGAGGCCACGAGTGGAGGCAGGTATGCCCTCCGCCCGCAGCGCGGCCCGGAAGGCACCGGGTGAGGTGCTGTTGTACCCGTCGCCATTGAATGCTTCGCCGTCGAACGTGAAGGCGAAGGAGAACCGGCCATGCGCGGTCACCCGCGGGTCGAGAGTGGCAGGCACGGGCATCAATCCGGGCAGTCTGGACAGCGCCAAAGCGAGGAAGGCCGCGCCTTTCGCTTTCACCGCCAGGTGGGCCTCCAGACGTTTCAACTGGATCCGCAAGACGGCGGATTGGAATTCGCTGAGGCGCAGGTTCCAGCCGAGTTCGGGATGGTTGGGAGTGCCCCCAAGAGGGCGGCCGTGATCTCGCAGGGAGGCGATGCGCGCGGCGAGGGCATCGTCGTGTGTGACGACTGCCCCGCCTTCACCGGCAGAGATGTTCTTGGTGCTGGCGAAGCTGAACACGCCGATGGTTCCCAGGGATCCGGTCTGGGTGCCGTTCCAGGCCGCTCCGAGGGACTGGGCGCAGTCCTCGACGACCGGAATGCCGTAAGTGTCGGCGACGGCGCCGAGACTGTCCATGTCGGCCGGGTGACCACCCAGGTGAACGGCGATCACTGCCTTCGTCTTCTCGCTGATCGCGCCCTTCAGCGACGAACCGGTGATCGTGTGGGTAGCGGAATCGATGTCCACGAAGACCGGCACGCCCCCGAGCAGGGAGACCGCAGTGGCCGTCGCCAGGTAGGTCATCGCGGGGACAATGACCTCGTCTCCCGGCCGTACGCCCAGGGCCTTGAGGGCGATCATCAATCCGGCGGTGCCGTTGGCGACCACGGCTGCATGGGGCACTTGCAGATAGTCGGCGAGTTCGGTCTCGAAGACCTCTCCTTGCGATCCGCCGTGGATACCACCCCATCGGCGGCTGCCCAGGACGTCGGCCAGTGCGTCGAGTTCCGCCCGGTCGAACTGCGGCCATGGCTGGAAGGGACGTGTGCGCAGGGGTGGTCCACCGAGGAGTGCGAGAGCTGTCATGGCCATACCTCCTCCGCGACCGTGCGCAGGAGGTCGCGATGTTGGATGATCCAGATCAGTTGCTGGTGACGGGTACGGGCGAAGGCCGACATGTCGCGAACCTCGCCCTCGGGCGTGGTGAAGGTACGGGTCTCGGCCGCCTGGACGGTGATGTACAGGTCGATCATGAGTGCGCGCTCCGCCGCGGGGATCGACGTGACGGCTTGATAGGCGCTCAGATAAGACCGGAATGTCGAGCCCAGCAGTGGGGCGGGCAGCTCAGGGCTGACGGAGGCAACGTAGGCCCGCATAACCTCATAGGGCCGCGGGAAGCGGGAGACCTGGTCGAAGTCGATGAACAGATGCTGCTCCGGGGTGCGCCTGGCGAGCACGTTATCCGGACGTGCGTCACCGTGGACCCACATCTTGGGCGCACTCGCCACCGCCTGCGCGCCGAGCCCGAACTCCGCAAGGATCCGCAGACGCCAGTTGACGACCTCACGGAGGGCCTCGCCTTGAGACTGTCGCAAAAGGTGCTCCAGGCCAGCGGCGGGAGGGTCGGACAACTCAAGGAAGTCCGTGCGGCGACCACCGGGACGGAAACTGTCCAAGCGGGCATGCAGCGCGGCGAGTGCAGCGGCAAAGTCTGTGAGCCCGGGCGGCCGTGCCGTGTGGATGTACTCGGTGAGCATGTACGTGGCACCGTTGATCTCGGTGGTCAGCTGGCCATTCGGTGTCTGCCGCAGCTGCGGGGCCAACCCGTCCAGGGCCGCGTGCTGGTGTGCCTGTGCCGCGAGGAGAGTGCGCACGGTGTCGAAGCGTCTGCCGAACCGTTTGACGGCCAGTGATCCTTGGTCGGTTGGCACCACGGTGGTGACCCCGACGTGTCCACTGGGCAGTGGCCGTGCTGACCCACATGCCTGCAGGCCGTACTGGCGCAGGCACGCTGACAGCTCCTCCGCGCCGATGGCCGCCGTCACTTGGTGAGCACCCTGTTTCCCAGCACGAGCAGGTCAAGGCCCGAAGAGTAGAAGGTACGGATCGCGTCTTGGGGGCTGCACACGATCGGCTCCTCGGCGAGGTTGAACGACGTGTTGAGGACGGCGCCGACGCCGGTGAGGTCGCGGAATGCGGTGATCAGCCGGTGGAATAGCGGGTTGCTGTCCACGGTGACGGTCTGCGGCCGAGCGGTGCCGTCGACATGAACGGCGGCCGGGATGAGGCTCCGTGCTTTGGCCCGTACGGCCAGGGTTCGCTCCATGAACGGCACCGCCGGTTCCGCCCCGAAGTACGTGGCGAAGTCCTCGGCGAGCACGGCCGGCGCGAAGGGCCGCCATGTCTCGCGGAACTTCACCGCATCGTTCACCCTGTCGCGCATGGCCGGGCTGCGAGGGTCGGCGAGGATCGATCGGTTACCCAGCGCCCGTTGGCCAAGCTCCATGCGGCCCTGGAACCAGCCGACGATCTCCCCGTCGGCTAGTGCGTGCGCCGCGATATTCGCCGGATCGTCCACGGCCGGAGCCCGCAGCTTGGCACGCGACAGCGCCTCGTTGATAGAGGTCTGGTCGAAGTGCGGTCCGTAGTAGTTGTGAGTCATCGCGGGGCCGCGATCCGAGCCGAGCAGGACGCAATGGGTGTAGAGGGCCGCGCCGATCGAGGTGCCGCTGTCATCCGGGCAGCTGGAGATGTAGATCTCGTCGAACGGGGTCGAGGACGTGATCTTGCCGTTGAAGACGGAGTTCATGAAAGTCCCTCCGCCCAAGGCGACCCTCCTTTCTCCGGTCTGCTGGTGCAGGTTCACGAGCAGGTAGCGCAGTGCGTCCTCAAGCACGTGCTGGACGGCTGCGGCCACATCATGATGCCGACTGGTGATCGCCTCACCAGGCTGCCGTGCCGGACCGAAACGGCGGATGAACGCTTCGCTGACCGCGCCACGCGGGGGTTGAAGGTAGTAGCCGAAGTAGTTGAGGTCGACGCGGATTGTGCCGTCCTCGAAGTCGACGAGGTCGCGTAGCGATTTGTAGGCGGCTGAGTCGGGATCTCCGTAGGCGGCTAGCCCCATGACCTTCCACTCGTCGCGGTCGATCCGGAAGCCCAGGTACTGGGTGACTGCGCCGTACAGCAACCCCAACGAATGGGGATAGGGGAGGGTGTCGATGGCGGCGATAGTGTTGCGGTCCCCGATTGCGCTCAGCGCGGTGCAGTCCTCGCCCCGGCCGTCGACTGTCAGGATCGCAGCCGATTCGAAGGGGGAGAGGAAGAAGGCGTTCGCCGCGTGGGCGTCGTGGTGGTAGATGTAGTCGATATGTAGGGGCTTACCCGCGGTCTGCAGGATCTGCGTTGCGTGGCCCTGGTACGGCGCGTCCACGAGTGTGGCGAGGTTGTTCGGTATTGAGTAGAGACGCTCGGGGTGCCAGCGGGCGCGTCCCGTGTGGCGACCATCGGGCACGCTCAGGTCGATCGCCGGGTTCGTGCTGACCGCGACCCTCTCCACGCCGTCCAGACCCCCGGGGACGGCCGACAGGCAGTAGTCGATGGCGCGGGCGGGAAAGGCTCGCGCGTGCTTGCTCCGGGTGAAGCGTTCTTCGGCCGCAGCTGCCACGACCTGGCCGTCCTCGATCAGCGCGGCGGAGGAAATATGCAGATCACTGGCGATACCGAGGATGCGCATCTGGTTCACTCTCCCACCGCTGTGCGGCATATGAGGTCTTCGAGCAGTCGGGTGGTCAGCGGGCCGACAGCTGGTGGTTGAACCAGGCGGTAGGCAGGAATCTGCGGGATCCGCAGTTCGGCCCGCGTTGTCGGGTCGACCACAGCGGCCTGTTGGGGGAAGACTGCAGCCGGATGGAGCAGTGAGTGGCGGGCCCAAAGTGCTTTGCAGTCAGCGCCGTTGAGCCTTTCCAAGCGAGGTTTAATCGCTAGCGGATCGAGGTGCGGTTCGAGGGCCATGCTGAGACGAAACCGAGGTATCACCTCACTGCCAGAGGCGGCCGCCAATTCCTGCGGTCGCACGTGGAGACGGGTGTCCCCCTCGTGCCGGGCCGTAAGATCGCCGTACCGCTGCGGCCATCTGTGCATGAGGAACGCCCGCAGCGGACCTTCAGCCAGAGCAAGCACGCTGCCCGCGCGGATCCCGACTTGGATGGGGAAGCCTAGTGCCACGGGGGGCTCAGAGCTCTCGGCGGCGGGCAGCAAGGCGAACTTGTCGTTGCTGACCAGTGCCGTCTCCGGCTGGTCCAGGGCGTGCAGGAGCGTCGTCGTCTTGCCGGCCCTATGAGCTCCGATCAGCGCCACGCCCGTTTCTCGCAGTACGAAACACGCCGCGTGGAAGAACGGGTGTCCCCTCCTCAGCAGTTCATGGAGAACGAGCGCGCGCAGGATCCGCACCACCGCCTGTACGGGCTGGGGCTCCGGGCCGGTCGGTAGAAGGAGGTGGACCGCCTGGTGCCCGTCGTCCACGAGGCAGATCGTGTCTGGCGCCGAGGGGAGAACAGCTCGCCTCAGCGGTGGTGAGAGCCGCGCCTGTTGGACCGAGCGCCGCAGTTCCAGGGGCACCTCATGGACGAAGAGCCGTGCTTGGGCCGGGGACTGCTGAGGCCCGAAGTAGCCTTCCGTGTACCACCTGACATAGTCGACGATCGGCGACGGCGCGTAGATCTCAACCGCAGCCTCCGCTACACCGATGCGTTCCCGCCGCGAGACAGTCGCAGGACGGTGCGCCCAGGTGTCGAGATCCTCGCTCGAAAAGCTGTCCTGCACGGCGGTCAGCCCCCGACCGAGTAGGCGCCGCCGTCTACCAAGTCGGTCACGTGGTCCTCCAGCCGATCGATACCGTCGGCCGCCACGACGCTCTTGGCCTCCGCCAGAAGCCGGTTGGAGCGGTTCTTGAACGGGTCGCACACCTTCGGGCAGATCACGGGCAGCCTGCCGCGCAACTGCCGGCGTATCTCCCCCTCCCAGACCGTGGCGAACGACTGCTCCAAGGCACTGCCGTAACTGAAACCGCCCGGGCGGGGGTGGTAGTTGCACGGGTACAGGCAGCCGTCGGAGCCCACCGCGGCCATCAGATCGGTGATCGAGCAAGTCGAGCACGACCGGGCCATCTCGCCTGTCTGGCCGACCCGGTGGATCTCGAACAGCCGAAAAGCCTCCGTTTCGAGCTCCCGGCGGATCCGTTCGATCAACTGGGCAGCGTGACGTGCTTGGTCAGGATCCAGCGGACGCTGACCGGAATTGTCCTGCTTCAAGCGCAAGCTGTCGGCGCCTGCGGCACGGATAAGCCCGGCTGCCGTATGCACCTCGTGGTAGTTCTCCGGATACATGACGAAGGACGTGTTGATCTCCACGTCAGAGCCAGTCTCAGCACGCCGCTGGACAAGCCGTGCCAAATTGGCAAGGGCCCGCTCGAACATGACCTTGCCAGCCGGCCGGCCGCCGTACTTCAGCTGGGCGTAGGTCTCCGGTGTTCCCGCATCGATGCTTATGTGCACATATCCGGCTGGGAGCAGGGCTTCGATACACGCGTCATCCATCAGCACGGCGTTCGTGAAAATCCCGTAGCGAATGTCGCGCTCTGCCAAGAGACCGAATGCCGGGATCAACGCCGCGCGGGCGACGAGCGGTTCGCCGATCAACCCGGAGAACGACACGGCCTCCACCTTGAAGACCCCCGACTGGTCTTCGCCGTTCTGCCGGTAGGACCCCTTCACCTCGTAGTCGACGATGTCGCCAATGAGCTTGAGCATGTTCGCCGGGTTCGTCAGATGATCCGGGAGCCTATCCGCAGCACCCTTGGCCGCGTCGAGCATGACCAACTGCTCGCGCTCGTCGTCCCACAACTCGAGAGGAACATGGTCTCCGATGCACCAAGCGCATCGCAGGTTGCACCCGCTGGAGGGATGGATGAGTACTTCGTACGGTGGGACGATCGCTCCCTGCGACACCGCCGCGAAACGCGACCAGTGCCGTCGGAGCACGTCGAGTTCGTTGAAGCGGCCGGGTAGATCGCTACGTACGAACGGGGCAAGTGGATTTGCCTCTGGAACACTGACCATGCGTAAAACTCCCGAGCTTTGTCGGTTGCCGTCACGCGGGTAATAGCACGGCACTTTCAAGTGGTGGGCCAGACGACGGTCTTGGCGCTCACCAACGATCGCGGAACCGGGCGAGGTTGGCACATCGCTGCGGTGATATCACTCCAGTGATGAGACCCAAGTCCACCACTCCCGCGCGCAGCCGACAAGATTTCTCGATGAACCGTCAATGGCCTGGAGCCGCGAGTCCACAACTCAGCCCGCTCTAGGCGGTGCTGGCCGGATTCCGGACGCTGTCGCCTCCTCGGGCGGAACGGCGGAGCCTTGGACTAACAGTAGCTATTACAGCAGTAATATAGGGCCAGGTTGCCGGGCGCTACAATGCCAGAAGAGTCGTAACTGTTGGCCACTCAAGCTCCCGCCGAGTGGATTCAGAACCCTTCGAAGCGGGCCGCGTCTTAGAAGGGTCGGGTGGCGGTCTTCTGCGCAGTCAATTTATGCGCATTCTAATTCTGGTCACGTGTCGGAAAAGCGTGCGCGAAAACCTAGGTGAAGGGATCTGCGCGGTGGAAGATCCGCTTTGTGCTGGAAGCCCGGTTGAGGATGTCTCCACCAGAAAGGCCTCCGACCGCAACGTCTAGGACGCATCTGCACTCCGCCCCTGCGTGAGTCGATCCCCTACGGGCGTGGGGGCGGTTTCTGGCGCCTCGTGCGCCAGAGCGCACCACGTCCACGGAAACCCCCGTTGGGCGAATCGAAGAGGAAGGAGCACACCGTGCCCGAGAAAGCGTCGCCGCCCGACGGCGACCTCCTCGTTGCCGTGGAGGTGCTGGCCGGTGTTCATGACCGGCACGACAGCAGTGCCTCAGACCCTGGGCAGGGCTCGTCCGGTGACGGCCCCTGGCCTGGTGGCGATGGGCTGAACCACTCCGCATAACAGTCAGCTGGATGACTGGACGGAGGGGCCGTGTACGCGCGGTCCCTCCGTCGCCCGACTCGAGAAGGGACACGCTCATGGACCACCTTCTGCCGCGCGCCGTCGAGGAAGCCCTGGGATGGGACGGGCCCGGCCAGCTCGGTGTCCAGTTCGCCCAGGGAAGCCTCAGCGACACCGAACTGGTGCGGCGCTTGCTGACACCGGCTCGCTTGCTCGACGTGGTCATGCGCCGCAGCCTGGAGAACCCGCAGTTCCGGTGCTTCAAGGGCGGTGAGGAGCTGCACCCAGACGCGTACCTCAACCCCCAGGTCACACTCCGGGGCCAGACCATCCCGATGGCCAACATGCGCCGCCTGGGCAGCCTTCTGGACGAGGGTGCAACGGTGATCCTGGACCAGGTCAACACCTTCGACCCGACCATGGAAGTCGCCTGCCGAGCCATGCAGTGGTGGGCCCGCGAACACGTCCAAGTGAACGTCTACCTCACCACCAACGACGCCGCGGGCTTCGATCTGCACTGGGACGACCATGATGTGCTGATCATCCAGCTCGACGGCGAGAAGGAGTGGGAAGTCCGCGGTACGTCCCGCCCAGTGCCGATGTTCCGTGACGCCGAGCGGAACAACACCCCCAGCGAGGACATCGTGTGGACGGGCACGATGAAGGCCGGCGACGTCATGCACATTCCGCGTGGCTACTGGCACAAGGCCACTCGCTTAGGTCGAGGCGATGGGCAGAGCCTCCATATGACACTTGGCTTCGCCAAGCGAACCGGCGTGAGCTGGCTGACCTGGCTCGCCGACTGGTCCAGGGAGAAGGAGCTCTTCCGGTACGACATTGACCGCTGGGGCGGCTCAGAGCGGCAGGAATCGCAGCATCGCGAACTGGCCCAGAAGGCAGCGGAATTGGTTTCGACGCGAGGCGCGGCTGAGTTCTTGGCTCTGCGGGAGCAGGAAGCCATAGCCTCTCGCCACGTGCCGTACCTGAACATTCTCGGCCCGCTCGAAGCCGTCGTCTGCATCACCGAGTTCCCTCCCCACATCGGGGAGAACTCCGAGAGCGTCACCGTGCTGGGTGCAGGCAAGAAGCTCACCTTCGCCGCCAAGGCCGCACCCGCCCTGCGCCTGCTGCTGAGCGGCAACCCGGTACGCCTCGATGAGGCCGCACGCGCTGTGGGCCCGGAGGCCGAGCAAGTGGCAAAGATCCTTACCAGGGAGGGACTGTGCGCGAGCCTGACCCCGGAGTTGTCCTTGGGTTACACCGGTCTCGTTACGAACGCCATCTCCTGACCGGCGCTCTCGACCTCGGAATTCGCGCCATCGACACCAGCTTCAATTACCTGGGGTTCCGCGCTCACGAAGTCCTTGCGAAGGTGGCCGGTGATGTCCTCGGGCAGTTCCGACTCGCCACGAAGGTTGGCTACTTCCCGGCAGCGGGCCGTTCGGCACACTCCCTGGCCCCCGGCCGTCTGCGTACCGCGATCGAGCAGACGAACCGCGACTTGGGCCGCACGCCGGATCTCGTCTTCCTTCACAACCCCGAGGACTCGCTGCACGGCGAGCCTGCTCACGCCCGTGTGACCTTGGCCAACGCCTGCAACGCACTTCAGGAAGCGACGGCTGAAGGGCTGTGCCGTGCATGGGGAGTTGCATCCTGGAAACCCTCTCTTCTCCTCACTGCAGTCGACCTCACAGCACCGAGGCCGTCTGTTCTGATGACCCGTGCCGGGCTCCTGGTCGGATTGGAGACCCTCGACGCCTCGGACGCCCTGGCAGGCATTTGGGACATCCGTGAGGCAAATCGATGGGGCATGAGTCCCTTCGGTGGAAACGCCACAGACCAGATATGGACTGAATTCGACCCACGCATCTTTCTGGAAGAGCCCCCGAGCCAACTCTCACGTCTTCAGGCAGCGTTCCGGGCCGCCTACAGCCTTCCCAAGGTCAGCACAGTCGCGGTCGGCTCGGACAACCTGGCTCACCTGCGAGAGCTTGTCGAAGCCCTACGCTACGAGGTCGACACCGACAAGGTCCTGAACTACCGCGGGCTCCTCCGCGGCCGAGGAGTAGCCACATGACGCCCATCGCGTCCGCCGTATCGACAGTCGACCTCCGCAAGCAGCCGGTCGACGCGGTTCTCGAACGCGTGGAGCGGTCCCTGCAGGCCCGCCTGGACCGTTCCACAGTGGTGCGAAAGAGACGTTCCGTCGGCGCCAGGACGGACCGCGATACGTGGGTACGCATTGAGCGGCGCCCGCTCGACAAGATCGGCGACCAGGGGTGGAACGGCACCGAGAGCGCGGCCCGACTGACCGATGTCATCCAACCCGCCTGGCATCAGTGTGCGGTCTGGCGCGATCCGCACGACGAGGCGATGTGGCGGGCCGACGAGACCGACCTCCTCCCCGGAGCAGCCGTCGGCACCAGCGTGCTGGCCGAAGACCCAAAGCTGTCAGACGAGTGGTGGCAGTCCCTCAACGCCTCGCTGGACGCACTCGCCGCGCACCGCACCGCACGCATCGCAAGCCCGGACACCGTGACCATCACTCAAGAACTGGTGACCAAGACCATCCAAGGCGTCTTCCCCGACGCCACCGATACGATCACAGAACACTGGCAACCAGCTCACGCGGATCTGAACTGGGCCAACATGACAGCTCCCCAATTCTGTCTCTTCGACTGGGAAGACTGGGGGATGGCCCCCCGTGGACTCGACGCCGCGTCCTTGTGGGGCAACTCCCTCGCCGTACCCGCACTCGCCGACCGCGTACGCCAAGAGCGACGCCACGACCTCGAAAGCCGGGACGGGAAGGTAATGACGCTCTTCATCTGCGCGAAAATCCTCACCCCAGACGCGCACCCCGAAGATCCACGCCTCGAACCCGCCCGCCATACCGCGGATTGGATCAACCGTGACGGTAGTTGACGTGAAGCAGGCTCACGAACTGGCGGCCAACCTGCTGCAGGAGAGCCTGCCACGAAGATGGGCGCACACGCAGGGCGTGGCCGCCTGCGCTCGACGACTCGCCGTTGCCGTCGAGGGAGAGGCTTCGCTGCTCGAAGCGGCCGCCGTCCTGCACGACATCGGCTATGCGCCTCCGCTTGTCGCCACGGGGTTCCATCCCCTTGACGGTGCGCGATACCTACGCGATGCCCAGGTCATAGACAGCCGCGTCGTGAGGCTTGTAGCCAACCACTCCTTCGCCTTGCTGGAAGCGGAGGAACGCCATCTCCACACGGAACTGGCCAGCGAATTTCCCCTACTCGACGATACGTTGCTCGTTGATGCGCTGGTGTATTGCGACATGACCACTACACCGGACGGGGAGAGCGCAACGTCCGAAGAGCGCGTGGCCGAGATCCTGTGCCGCTACGGGGCGGACAGCGTGGTGGGGCGGTTCATCCGGCGCGCCGCGCCCGAGATCCATGCCAGTGTGGCCCGGGTGCGGGCGGCGGCGGACGCCGCGGGCGTGATGCTCTGAACTTGTTACCCCAGATATGGGTAGGGGCCGGCCAGGTAGCGGCCGATCTACTCGTGCATGCTGGGATAGATATCGAGGGTGCCGAGGCTGACCGGATGGACCCAACGGACTCGGTCTGCCTCGTAGTTGATGGTGGCCTTGCCGCCAACGGCGCGTCCAATATAGGAACCCGGCCCCCAGCAGACGGTGCTTACCTAGCCCGTGTCTTGACAGAATCCGGAAACCACTCAGGGAAGCCCTTCTTCACCAGGGCGCCTACGTTCTCCCGTTCCCAGTGGTAGTCCAGCGACCGGCGGCACTCGGCCTCGGTGAACCCGAGCCGGCGAAGTAGAACGGCCTCGGCGAGAAGAAGGGCTGAGGAAAGCATCCCCACCATCTGGTCCACGGTCGTCTTCGAGGACAGTACGTGGCCGAGCTCGTTGCGGACATCGCGAAGCTTCCGGAACCACTTGTCGTGGTCCCCCAAAACGCCAACCATCACCTCCCCGGCTTCTTGCAGCAACTCCTGAATCCGGAAGGCGTAGCTCTTACGGTGCGCATTCCCGATGACGTCCCTCAGCCACTCGTGGTGCTCTGGGCAGTTCTCTTGTACGGCCGCAAGGATTGCAGTGTTTCGGGCTCGATCGTTGGCAGTCCTTTCCTCCAGCTGTGGATTAAGTCCGCGGTGCAGACCTTCGACCGCTGAAGCGATCGTGAACAGCTGCTGTTGCAGGTAGCCGTCGGAGTCAGAGCGGAGAGAGAAGATCAGATCGCAGACGCCTGACAAGCGTGCTTGCAGCTCGAACCAGCTGGGCACCAAGTCCCCGAAGTCGATGTCTGGCGGGTAGCCGTTGCTGTTCATCCCGAATCGCATGTGCGGGCGGACCACTGGCCGCTCGACCTGATCCTGATCGGGCCTCCGGCGCCGAACGGAGTGCGCGGTCAACTCCCAAGCCAGGACGTCACCGTCGTCGTTGCCCACCAGAAGGTCGAGCGCCTTGCTGTGAAAGCCAGCGGCCAGGGTAAGCAGTTGTTCAAGCGGACGGACGAACTGGTACTCCAGCTCGTTGAGTGGAACTCGTTCGTCGAGCCGAAGCTCGATCACCTCGTGGCTGTTGAACCCTGCATCCGCCAGCCGATTGAAGTGCGACCTCCAGGTTCTGCCCAGAACGATCTCGCAACCGGGGACCGATGCCGTCAGATTCGCTAGATCGTCGACTACCTGCAGCGATTCGGGCGGGCCCGCCTCCCAGTTGTACGGCGACCGGTTGACCCATTCGTCCAGATAGGTCAGACGCAGGGAGGCCCGGTTAAACCGGACGGCTTCTTCTCGCAGGTGGGAGTCGCCGATCAGCACTGTGCCCACGATCAAACGCCGATGGAGCACTCGGTGCTCGCCCTTACCGGCTGCGGGGGCGTCAGTCTGCACGTTCGTAAGGAGTGTCAGCTTGGTGCCCATGCTGAGGCCGTGGATCACAGGAGGCTCGAAAGGTTCCGAGGCGCCACCTGCGTGCGACGAAGCTCGGTCGTACAGTTCAAGCTCCGGATAATGGGGGCCCACCGTCAGTGTGCCGTTCAGCACCTGATCTGGCCGCTCAGGCAGCCACCACTCGCCCATGTACGTCGTCTGCTGTTTCCGGTTCGCCATCTGCCAAGCCTAGGCGGGTGCGATGAGCCTCCCCGGTGATCCCACCCGCTGTCTCGGGCATCGAACAGCCCTTTCGGGCCCTCACCCGTCGTCCAGACCCGCGCGTCCAGTCCACCCAAGTCCGGAAGCTAGGCCTCCGTCTCGGTGAACTCCTTGCACTCCAGGACATGCCGCAGTTCTCGTGCGAGTTCCAGGCGGACGTCCTCCACCTTGGGCTCGATGCTGGATGCGCTCACTGCTCTTGGCTGGTGACTAGGTGGTTGATGTACAGCAGGCCCCCACCACAACGAGCAGCCCAAGGTCGTGCGCTTCCGGCGCAGGCGAGAGCCATTCGGAGCGACAGCCCTCCCGATGTTCGTGGGCTTTCAGCGACTCGAACTGCTGGCGGATCTCGCCATCGTCCGAGGGGGCTTGATGTCTGGGAGGAAGAAGCACCGCAGCAGAGGTAGGGCCGGGTCGCGGATCTGAAGCTGGCCAAACGCCAGATGGCGGGTATGGCCGGCCTCCGGCTACTCCGCAAGCGTGGCAACCTCGTCGCCCACTCCCGCCGCAGCCGCCAACGGCCCGCCAACGACGATCTCTGGACGATCGCCGGCTACGGAAACCTGGCTCTCGCCAGAGCCAGGCCCCGTTCCCATCGGGGATGGCTTCGTACGACAAGGCGGTGGGTAGGAGTTCTGGTTGCGTGCGTGCAGCAGGAGTGACCAGTGCACTCGTACCAGCCTGAAACGAAGCCGGGCGCTGCGTAGCCATTCCTTCTACTGTGCGTGATTCTAGTAGGACGCAACGTGGATGCGGCACCGGGGCGGGGGCTCGAGGGGGCGTCATGGAGATCGAGTTGGCGGACGCAGTGGCAGTGCTGCGCGATGAATTGCTGGACGCAGCCGCCCGGGGCTCCAGCCAGGAGATCGCGTTCAAGGTCGGCCCGATCGAGTTGGAGTTCGCAGTCGAACTCCGTACGGACGCGAAGGCCAAGGCAGGCTTCAAGGTATGGGTGGTCTCAGGCGACGTGGAGGCTGCAGTTGCACGCGGCCGCACGCACCGGGTGAAGGTGGCGCTCACGCCGCAGCGGCCGAACGGCGGCGACATCCTGATCCGCGGCACCGATCGGAGGCCGCCAGGCCCAGGGAACCTCACTGGCCGGATTGACGACTGACCGCCCTGCCCGTGAACGGGCGGGTACCGGATGAGTATCGGGGGTGGGGATGGATCGGCAGCGTGTGGTGGCTGTGGCTGGCCCGAAGGGGCCGGGGTCGGGGTACGTGATCGCGTCGCGGCTGGTGCTTACTTCCGCCCACGTCGTATCCGAAGAAGACTCCGACATCCAGCTGTTCCGGCCAGGCCAACCGCAGATGTACACCGCATTGGTCGTCTGGCGTGGTGAGCCAGGCGGTAGGGACGACGCCGCCCTGCTCCGCGTCGACGACCCGGCCTGGGACCCGCCGGGATTGCAGATCCGGTGGGGGCGGCTGGTCACGGACCGGCCAGGAACGCCCTGTGAGACCTGGGGTGTCCCGGAAGTGGTGCAGCGGCCCGAGCGGCCGATAGACACGCTGCACCCCTCGGGCAGCATCAACCCTGGGGATCGGTTCGTCGGCAATCGCTACGTGATGAACCTCAACCAGCACCCGCCCGCACCGACCCAGGACGGCACCTCTCCCTGGAGCGGCCTATCGGGGGCAGCACTGTTCTGCACCGACCTGCTCACTGGAGTCATCGCCAGCGATCCGGCGAAACTTGCGCATGCCCGCCTGGAGGCCGTGCCTGCCTATGTCCTGCTACACAACCCGCGGTTCCGCAGGGCGCTGGCCGAGCACGGCTCTGACACCGGCAGCACGCTCGAACCTGTCGAGTGGCAGCATCTCGCCGAAACTACCGACGTCCTCGCCAGTGATTCCTGGATTCCCTCCCCGTCCGCGCTGCTGCGAGCCCGGCACGCTGTGGTGCCCTTTCACGGACGAACCGCCCTGTTGAATGAACTCCGCGCCTGGGCCGCCCTACCGGGTATCGGCGCTTGCCTGCTCCACGGGCCGGCTGGGCAGGGCAAGACCCGGCTCGCCCATCACTTCGCAGACCAGCTGGCCAACGGCCGTTGGGCTGTACTGTGGCTGCGCTCCTCCGACACCGACAATGCGGCTTTGGAGGTGCTGGCGGCGTCCGCAGTCCCCGCGCTCGTCGTGGTCGACCAAGCCGACGCCCGCGCCGGTCAGCTCGCCATTGTGCTCGAAGCCTTGATCCGGCGCACCCCGGCAACGCCGGTGAAACTGCTGTTGCTGGCCCGCACCGCTGATGAGTGGTGGAACACTCTCCGGACTGGCAACCCGCTCATCGAGCAGATCCTGAACCAGGCCCCGGTCACGGCCCTGACTGCGCTCGCACCCGACCCCACAACTCGCGCGCAGGTCTACCAGCAGGCTGTCGACAGCTTCGCCCGGCATCTGCCCCGGGTACGCAGCTGGCAACACCACGATTGGACCATCCTCGCCAGCCGCCTCCCCGCCCCCGGCCCCGACCGGCCCGGGCTGGATGTCGCACTGACGCTCCACGCGACCGCGCTGACCGACCTGCTGGACACCGCCATGGCCCACAACGAGGCGGAAGTACAGCGCCTCCGAATCCAGGCGCACGCCCAGACGGGTCGAGGTGGATTGCGCAGCGCACCCACGCGGCGCCTCCGGACCACCGACCTGGCCTCACCCGACCCACTGATCGCCGTGCCGACGGCCCTCGCCATCGTGCAGTCAGGGCAAGTCGACGCGGCAGCCGTGATCGACCTGCCCGCCCGCCAGCAAATGACCAGCTCCGCCCTTCGATACGTCCTTGCCAGCGACCCGGAACGCTCAGCCGCACTGCTGCTCCCGCGGATCGCGGCTGCCAACGACTCCTGGCAACCGGCCGTGGCCGCCACCAATCTGTTATCCCCGGCGCACCACCCCTTCACCACTGAGCAACTGTGCGAGATGGCGACCGAAGACGCGCAGTACGACGCGGCACGGATGGCCATCCAAGGCCTGGGCCTGATCGGGGCAACAACCGCAGCGTGGGATGCCGTCGAATGCGCACAGCAGGACGACGACGCCTTCGACAAACTCTCTGACTACACCTCAAGAGCTCTCGCGCGAATGTTCCACCGGCCGGGACCAGAATCCGCCCCGGTGGACAGCCAAGTCCTCGAAACCTACGGCCGGTTCATCACCAGTCACCACCAGCAGGAAGACCGCCTGAACCTGCCCTACGTCTATGAGATCTTCAGGTGGCTCGGCCCGGCCCACGCCGATCCGCTCCTGCAACGATGGCTCCCAGCAGCACACGAGCGCCTGGTCGACCTGGCGGCGACCGCGCTGGGACGGATACGCCTGGACCGTGCCTGCCGCCCCCTCGCCGAGCGGGCCACACAGGTTACCAACCACACGAGCCAGACCATCTGCGAAGCCCTGGGCTACATCGCAACCCCCCAGGCTATCGAAATGCTCCTGGCCCGAACCACCGGCCAGCTAAGCAACGCCGCATACCAAGCCTTGGCCATCTGCCTGGACCGCACCGCCGAGGAGGACTTCGTGCCTCTGGTCGAAGAGCTGCTGCGACGCGACGACCTCGAACACTGCCGGTGGCGCGTCTACCGCGCTATCGGCCTGCGCCTGGTCCCGGAACTGCTGCCACACCTCCAGACCGGCATAAACTCCCCTGCACCGTTCGAGCGTGCTGTAGCCGCTCTGGCCCTCGCCCGGGCCGAAGGAACCACCGCACTCCCACGTCTGCTCCAGATCCAGCAGCAGACGTCGAGCCCAGGTCAGGAACTGCTCGTCCTCCTGGCGCTATTGCACGCCACCCGTGACGAGAACTTGGTAACTGACCTCGCGATCCCCCTGGGCGACCAAGGCTGGCAGCTTGAAGACGCCCTCTACGACGACGCCATCCAAACCCTCCGCGAGGCTGGCGGCAAAACCGGCCACACACTGGCCGACTGCACGACCTGGATCCGCGATGCCGCCCGCTGACCCCCTCGGGAGCCAGCCAAATCGCTTGGAGCCCTGCAGCGCGGCGCTGGTTTCGCCTGGTCAGTCAGTCCGTCGATCTGCTCAGCGAATGTGACCTTTGAGCAGGCGGGGTTCTCGCGGTATAGGCGGCGGACCGACAGATCGATCGCACCGGACGCTCGCGGACCGCCTCGTCGCGACAGGCCGCACATAGCGGCTGTGTCCCAGTCGAAGGCCTGGCACAACCGGTGCACGCAACCGGCCCCGCCCGGGGCCGTGCAGGGATCACCACCATCTCTCCGCGACACTTGACCGAACTGATCTCCACAGAAGCAAGCCGCGATGACAGCTTCAACGCGTGGTCAGGCACGGGCAGCATCTCGCCGGAGCAGCGGGATGCCACGGCCCAGCGAGAGCGATCAACGGCTACGAAAATCTTGTATGAGCCCACCTCGTTCTCAGAGAGCCCATAACCTGCAATGGCGTGCAACGTCTCGACTCGCGTCGGCGGTCACGCCCGTCGCAAGGGGCAGCGGCGTCTGGTAAGAGTCTCCGAGGCGGTTCCAACTGCGCGACAGGTGTCCCTCGGCGCCTCGCTCGGCCTACCCTGAACAGTAGCGGCCGGTTGCAACCCTGACTCACCAGAATCACGCCGAAGTTTGTCGGCTGCGTCGATTCGTCGAGCATCACCGGAGACAGACCATGGCAAGGAACTCCCGCGATCTGTTCACACCGGTTGCGCCATCACAGAAGCTTGACCCACGGTTCTTGAAGGTCGCTGAGGGCATTAGCCACGAGGCGGCCCGGACACTGATGAATACCCTTTTTGAGAACTTCCGCGACGTCGACGGTAACTTCGTCCGGGACTTTCAGACGACAGGGTTCTCCGCGCCGGTGTTCGAACTCGCGGTGTTCGCCTACATCGAGGAGTGGAACCTCCAGCTCGACCGCACTGCGCCATCGCCCGACTTCATGCTGCATGGTGACCAGCCTGTTGCGATCGAGGTCACTACCACAAACCCCGCCCAGGGTGCCCCACCAGATGGCACGCCGCCGCAGAGCTGGCTGCCCGGCGATCTCCCTTCCGCCGACCGGGAGTTCGTCTTCCAGCTCGGCAAGGCCCTACGTCGCAAGCTGGTACACCGCGACGCACAGGGGCAAGCCTACTGGGAGAAGCCCCATGTGGAAGGCGTTCCGTTCGTGATCGCCGTCGGAGCCTTCCACAACGCTCACGCCCAATTCCACCCCGACGGGTTGCTCGCCAGCTACCTCTACGGCATCGACCAGACATTCAGCCACGACGATGCCGGCAACCTCACCGTCGCCCAGCACGACGTTATCGAGCACCACTGGGCAACGAAGACGATCCCCAGCGCCTTGTTCAAGCTGCCCGAAGCAGCCAACCTCTCTGGTGTTCTGTTCAGCAACGCCCACACCATTGCGAAATTCAACCGAATTGGAACCGAGCAGGGCCTTGGCAACGCCGAGACCGCACTCGTGCGCGTCGGCGCCTGTTACGACTACGTACCCAACTCGGCCACATCCAAAGGATTCGCATACGTCCTGGGTGACCGGCCCGAGGACGATCCGGAGACCTTCGCCGAAGGACTCCATCTGTTCATCAACCCATGGGCGAACGCGCCGCTTCGCCGCGAAATTCTACCCGAGATCGCTAGCTCCACCTTGCGGGAAAGTGATGGTCTCCTGGAGACAAAGTTCCCGACGGGTTCCGGCCCTTCGTCTCGAAGACGTTCGCTTTCGAGGGTCCGAACTCGGACGTCTTGGCTCGATACTTCCAGCAGGACTACTTAGGCCTCCTCAAACCAGGGTCGCCCAGCTTTGCCGAAATCATGCGGCGTATGGCGTCAGGGGCAACGGAAGTTCAACCTTAGTTGCTGGGGGCCCTGGGGAAATCTCGCCGGGCCCTTAGCAGTAACTGCATCCAAAATGCATCTGTATGGCTGTCTCGCACCCCTGGCTATCATGGTGACATTTCCCCTTCGTTGCGTCGCCACGCGAGTGGTTCCCAGGGTGTCGAGCATTTGCCCTGATGGCGGACGTGCAATGGTCTGGCTCCTCGTGGACTCGTTGGTAGCCGGACAGAGTGTCCGGCCCGTTCCGGGCCCGATAGCGGATTGTTGAGCACGGTACGACAGCCCGAATCACTTTCTGATCTCGAGTGTCTGCTCGGCCGCTAACGTAGATGGCGGACCAACCGTCAGAGAGGCAGCGCGCATGCGTGGTCTTGGGGATCACCTCAGCGTCGGAGAACGGATCGCGTTCTACCGCGAGCGCCGGGGCTATACGCAGCCTGTGCTCGCCGGGCTCGTCGGGCACAGCACCGACTGGCTCTCGAAGATCGAGCGAGGTGTGCGCAAGCCGCCGAGGATCGACAAGCTCGCCGAGCTCGCCCGTGTACTGCGGGTCCCGCTCGGCGACTTGCTCGGTCAGCCCGTCCTCCTGGAGAACGAGGCGAAGCACATGGACGACGTGCCAGCCGTCCGCGACGCGCTGATGAGCCCCCGGCGTCTCTCCAAGCTGCTGTTCGGTCCCACGGCGGAGCGGCAGTTGCCCCAGCCGGATCAGGCGCAGGTCGTCGTCGAACGCAGCTGGGATGACTACCAGGCCGGCGTTCTTGGGGATGTCATCGCCGCCCTGCCCGGTCTGCTCAGGACTGCCCAGGAGCTGGAAGACCTTCCGAGTGGCGATCAGCGCCGACGCGGCCTCGCCATCTCGGCTCGCACGCATCACCTGGCGGCGACCACCCTCGCCAAGGTCGGCGAGTCCGACCTGTCGTGGCTCGCCGCCGAGCGAGCCATGCGGGCCGCCGACGAATCCGAGGACCCGCTGTCGCTCGTGTCCGCAGCCCGCTCCGGTACGCACGCACTGCTGGCCAACGGGCGTTATGGGGACGCCCTCGAACTGGGCGATACCGCGGCTGCCTGGCTCGCCAGCCAGCTTCACAACGATGACCCGGCAGCCTTGAGCCTGCTCGGCATGATTCATCTGCGAGCAGCTGTGGCCGCCGCACGCCACCAGGACCGCCCCACCGCCAACTCCCTGCTGGAGAAGGCGAAACGACTCGCCGACCAGCTCGGCTCCGACGAGAACCACTGGCAGACGTGCTTCGGTCCCACAAACGTCGAACTGCACCGCCTCTCGATCGAGCTCGACCTGGAGAACATCCCGTACGTCGTCGAGCACGGCGACATCAACGTCTCCCACATGCCAGCGGAGCGCGCCGTGTCCCACCGCATCGACTACGCCCGCGGCCTCTGCCTCAGCGGTCGCGTCGACGAGTCCTTCAGCGAGCTGCGCGAGGCCGAACACACCTCGCCGCAGCTCGTACGGAACAATCCACGCGTACGCGAGACCCTTCGCGACCTGAGGAAACAGTCCCCGGTGACGGGAAGCAGCCACTCATCCGAGCTGCTAGCCATGGCCCAACGATGCAGGGCGGTGCAGTGAATTCGGTACAAGGCAAGGTGCTGGGCGTCGTGGGATCGAGCGCCGGCGGAGTCGAAGAACTGCGTACAGGGCTTGTGGTCCCGGCGCTCGAACGGGGCTGGACGGTCGCAGTCACGCTCACACCAACCGCGGGTCAGTGGCTCCGCACGAGCGGGGAGACCGCGGAGCTCGAAGAATTGACCGGCCTTCCCGTACGGGCCGAACCGCGCCTGCCGAGTGACTGCCGGCCTCATCCGCCAGTCGACTGCTACGTCGTCGCCCCAGCGAGTGCCAACACCGTCGCCAAACTCGCCCTGGGAATCTCAGACAACCAGGCATTGACACAGGTCAACGAGGCCATCGGGACACTGGACCTCCCTGTAGTCGTCTGGCCCCGGGTGAACGCCGCGCATACCCGCCACCCCGCATGGGAGGGACACATCAAAGCCCTTCACGATTCGGGGGTGCGGTTGATCCACGGAGATGAGGTGTGGCCGCTCGCCGAGCCGCGGGCAGGGATGCCGGAGCGCCGGTACCCGTGGGAAGCCGTACTGAATGAGGCTGGCAGAACCACCTCCTGATGGCCCATCAATAGCGATAAGAGCAAGAAGAATTGGGCCCGGACAGTCTGTCCGGGTCCTTCGTCATGACTGGCTCCAGCCTGAGAGCATCACGGACCAACGGAGGCAACCGGTGCCCGATCAGGCATTGAGCGCGGCGCTCCCCGGCGCGAAGGCCTGGGGCGACGCATCCAGGAGCTGCCCGAGCGCACGCACGGATGTGCAGGCCAGCAGTGACGACTCGCATCGACGCTCGTCAGAGGCGGCCCTATCGCCGTCAGGCACGGAGCGCGTCGTCGCGGACACTCCCACACCTGCTGGCGCCCCCCGGCTCTGCAGCCGCTGCCGATGCCGTCTGAGTCGGTACAACGGGGAAGACCTCTGTGCCGGTTGCAGCCGCGACACACGGCACCAAACAGGGACCGCGCGCAGCATCCCCAAGGACCTCTGGCAGTTACCCGATGTCCGGCAAGCCTTGGTCAACCGCGAATTCGGGCGCATGTGCCAACTGATTAGACAGCACAGTGGGATCCGCCAAGACGACATAGCCGCAATCACCGGCTTGAGCCAAGCCTTCCTGTCGATGCTCGAGTCCGGAGCCCGCAAACTGACCAACATTGACAAGATCATTCAACTGCTGGATGGCCTGCAAGCTCCTCCAGAACTCACCGGACCGATGCTGCGGCCTAGCGTCAATCACCAGCCTCGTGGCTCTGCACCGACGGCTCTCTTGCGGTGTTGACCTCACCGTCTTCTGGAGTACGCACTCGCCCGCGCCCTTGTCGATTTGGAGGCCGGCCCCCAAGGCTCAGCGGCTGTAGCGGGGTACGACCGAGATCATCGATTGGTGCAGCGGTCTTGACGTGCACGGTGCACCCGATCGCATTCTTCTTGGAGTCAGGGCGAGGCTCGGGGCGCTGCTATGGATCACAGGCTGCCATCATCGGATCGTGACCGATCCGAACCCGGACAGTTCCCCGCCTGGCAGGACCACACCTCAGCGCATTCTCGTCGTCGGCGGGGTGGGCGCAGGCAAGAGCACCTTCGCCGCACAGCTGGCCGCGGTTACTGATTTGCCGTACCTCCCACTTGACGGCTACCGGTACCAACCTGACGGACAGCGCCGAAGTCGTATGGACCTTGAACACATTGCAACCGGCCTCGCTGCTGGGGACCGGTGGATCTGCGAGGGGATCTTTCTCACCTGGACCGGATCACTCATGGAAGCCGCCGACACGATCGTCTGGATGGATCCACCTGCCAGAGTTGCTGCCTACCGCGTCATGCGTCGCTGGTTCCTTGACCGGTTACGGCACCGGCAACTGCCCTACGGATTCCGGAAGTGTGTGCGTCTGGCCCGCAGTACCTTGCAACCTCATGACCTTCACGCAGTTCGCGCAGCCGCGAAGAACCTGAATCCCTCACCTGCCGCGCTCTCCGAAGCCACCAACCCATGGCGTGAGAAGACCGTCCGGCTGCGCACCCGCCGCGAGCAGATCGCATTCCTCAGCCGTACAGCATCAGACCCAACCGCGAGACGCCCGTGAGTTGGCGAGGCTACCCGCGCTGGGACCGTCGCACGGGGCAGCATGGTGAGGAGCTCACCCGGTCCTGGGCGCCGGAGGCTGGGAAGCAGCGGGCTGGGCTGGCGTGTCAGTGTGATCGGCTACTTTGGGGCGTGGCTGCTATGGGAGTGACGGAGGGACTGACGTGAGTGATCTGGGCGAGCGTGCCAAGAACCGCTTGATCATGCTCGATGGTCATTTTGCACACCCTGTGAGAGTGGAGCACGTCGAGCCCATTGGGGTCGGTGTTTTCCTCGTCAGGGTTCGTCACGCGAATGGGGCGCCCGATGAAACTCAGGCACTGGAAGCTGAACTTGAGGCGGCTCTTGCGAGGGCCGCCCCGAAGCCTGAGCTGGTCAGCCCGCAGGATCTGTTTCTGTGGGTAGAGTCGCAGCGAATTAAGCATGCCTTCGCCCACGACCCTCTCTTCGCTGTTTCGATGAGCGGGGTTCGCGGGCTGCCGCATCAGATTGAAGCGGTTTATCGGCACATGCTTCCTCAGCCCCGGCTACGTTTTGTGCTTGCGGATGACCCTGGTGCCGGTAAGACGATCATGGCGGGGCTCCTGCTCAAAGAGCTGAAACTCCGTGGGGCTGTGGAAAGAATCCTGATTCTGAGCCCTGCTCCGCTCACCACGCAGTGGCAGGACGAAATGCTCGAGAAGTTTGACGAGCAGTTCGAGATCGTCTCTGGTGAGCAGGTTCGTTATCAGCTTGGGCAGAGTCCATGGGAACGCTTCCCCCTGGCCATTAGCAGCATCGACTTTGCCAAGCGCGACGATGTGCGTGATGAGCTTCTGCGTGCACAGTGGGATTTGGTCATCGTCGACGAGGCCCACAAGGCGTCGGCGTTCACGAAGCGTGGCCGGGATGAGCGGGTCGTGAAGACTAAGCGGTACGTGTTGGTGGAGGGTGTGGCGCAGCAGGCGGATCGATTGCTGCTGCTAACGGCAACTCCGCACTCAGGTGATGAGGATAGATTCACCCGCTTCTTGGGCCTGTTGGATCCGGACCAGTTTTCGACGCCTGACCTGGTGAAGAAGCAGATCTCGAATGATGGCAACCCTTATTTCTTGCGTCGCCAGAAGGAAGACCTTGTAGACGAGCACAATCATGCGCTATTCGTCGAGAGGCATGTCCGAACTCAGCCGTTCCAGCTTTCGACCGCAGAATATTCGCTGTATCAGGACGTCACGGAATACGTGAATACCTACCTCGGGCCAAGCGGAGGTTCGAGGGGGAACGCGGTAGCTCTCGCGCGCACTGTTCTCCAGCGTCGGCTCGCGTCCAGCCTAGGGGCAATCCGGTCCTCATTGGTCAAGCGAGCCGATCGCTTGAGTGACCTGATCGAGCAGCTGAATGTCATGGCTCCTGCTGATCGGAAACGGCGCCTGGCGGCGCTGGGGCGCATGCCGACGGATTCAGACTTCGAAGACGATGGAGAAGCGGCGTCGGACGACATCGATGAGATCGTCGATGACGCGCTAGCTACCGAGGTCACCAGCGCGGAACAGATTTCCCAACTACGTACCGAAGTAAGTGACCTTCGGAAGCTGGTCTCTCATGCGGACAGGGTCCGGGCTCAGGGCGACGAGCGGAAACTGGTGGCCCTGCGAGAGTGCCTTGCGAGGGCAGAGTTCGAGGAGCTGCGGGACGGTCGCGGGAAGCTCCTCATCTTCACGGAACACCGCGACACCCTGAACTACCTGGAAGAGGACCTCCGTCGGCAGGGCTACTCGGTCTGCACCATCCACGGTGGCCTATCTCCTGCGGAGCGCAAAAGGGCTCAGCACGACTTCCGGCAAAACAAGCAGATCTGTATCGCCACAGAGGCAGCTGGCGAAGGCATCAACCTCCAGTTTTGCCACCTGATGATCAACTACGACCTTCCATGGAACCCGGTGCGCCTGGAGCAGCGCATGGGCCGAGTGCACCGGATCGGCCAGAGTGCAGACTGTTGGATCTTCAACTTCTGCGCCACCAATACGATTGAAGGCGTGCTGCTGGCGGGCCTTCACGCGCGCCTGGAGGCGATGCGCGCCGACCTTGATGGCCGCGTGTATGACGTGATCGGTGAACTCCTCACCATCAACGGCATCGACTTTGAGCGACTCGTCAAAGAGACACTCGCCCGGCCGACCCGGGCGAACAGGGACGCTGCTGTCGCCGCTATCAACCGGCTTAACCCGGACAAGCTGGCAGAGTACGAGAAGGACACAGGTATCGCCCTGGCGAAGAAGTACGTGGACATCGACTGGGTCCGCGGACAGAACTTCCTCTCCGAGGAGCGTCGCCTCATGCCCGAGTACGCGGAGGCATTCTTCCTGCGCGCCGCCAATCGTCAGCGTCTTCGTGTCGAGCGCCGAGCGGACCAACTGCTTCGCATCGAACATGTTCCTGTCGCATTGCGGAGTGAAGACCTCTCGGCGGTCAAGCACCGTGGGCGGCCGGATTCCGAGTACCGCAAGCTCACCTTCAAGAAGGAGGAGCGGGAGCGTGTTGAGCACGAGGACTCGGTGCTGTGCTCGCCGGGCCACCCGCTGTTCGCGGCGCTCGCTGAATCCTTGGAACGAGACCTTGCTGCCGACAACATCCCCCAGGGCGCTGCAGCGTTCGTAGACCCGGGTGCCCGCGCCCCCTATTTCGTCCACCTGTTCGCCTATGAAGTGGTGGGCGAGGACGTCCATGGGGCCTCGGAGCTCGCCTTCGCGGAGGTCGTAGCGGTGATAGAGGACCATGACGGCTTCCACCGGGGGCCAGCAGATGTCCTTCACACTCTCACGCCAGCGACTCCTGTGGAGACGCGGAAAGCCGCTGGCCTTTTGCCGGAGCAGATCAAGATGGCGACTGACTGGCTGCGCGTCCAAGTCCAGCTCCCACGCAGTGGAACGGAGCGACACAGTCGACTTGATCAAGCCAAACTTCGAGCCTCCTACCTTGAGGAGGCGATGGATGCACAGCAGCGGCGGCTGGAGAGCCGATGGGACTCCTACGACGCCAAGGTTGCCTCAGGGGACGACTCGTACCGGCTCCCGCGGGACAACGCCGCACGGCAGCTCAAGGAGCTGAAGCATCGACGGTTGGCGAAACTGGAGTCCCTTCAGCGCCTTGGCGTGGTGCGCTCAGGCAAGGTGACGCACCTCGGGTCTGGCTCTGTGGTGCCGCCCAGCGCGCCAGAACACCCCGATATCGACGTTATGCGCTCCAGCAGCAAAGAAGTAGAGGAGGCTGCTGTAGCCGTCGCCATGGCTTTCGAGGTGGAGCAGGGGTGGGAACCTGAATACCTCGGACACCTGATGGACGGCAGCGGGTTCGATATCCGTTCCACGCGGACGCTCCCCGACCGCAGCACACAGGTGCGCCGGATCGAGGTGAAGGGCCGCGGTGCCGCGTCGGGCGATGTGGGCTTGTACCGGACGGAGTGGTACGCCGCCCAGCGATGGGCGGCAGGTTTTTGGCTGTATGTCGTCTACAGCGCGACGACGAACCCTGTATTGATGAGGGTGCAAGACCCGTACCACACGCTGCCGAACGTCTCCGAAATCCGGCAGGTTACCGGTTATCGCGTACCGGGAGCTAGCATCCGAGCTCACGCGGTTGTAGAGGCAAGAGCTGCGGAGCGAGAGGAATAGGGTGCGCGACAGCAGTGACAAGCGGCTTATCGAAGACGTCATCCCGATCGACGTCATCAGCCGAACGAGCGCCAGTGAGAAGGTCGGTGGCCGTGTCGGCCACCCAGCTTCGATGCACCTCTGGTGGGCTCGTCGGCCACTGGCGGCTTCCCGCGCTGCTGTCTATGCGGCGCTTGCCCCGGCGGACGGCCGGACGCGCTCGCTCGCAGAGGAGTCGGCTTTCTTCGAGGCGCTCTGCACGTGGGGAGGTGACGACCACGCCATCCGGACCGCCCGTAGCGAGGTGCTCGCGGCGAGCACGGACGGCCCGCCCAAGGTGGTTGACCTGTTCTCCGGCGGAGGCGCTATTCCTCTCGAAGCCCTGCGCCTGGGTTGTGAGGTCACGGCCAATGAGCTGAACCCGGTGGCTCACCTCATTGAGCGGATGCTCATGGAGTTTCCCCAGAGTTATCCGGGGCTCGCCGATGACGTGCGTAAGTGGGGCAAGGTTTGGGTCGATGAGGCTTGGAACGACCTAGCCGCCTTCTATCCGTCTGTTGATGGCGGCACAGGCCAGCAAGCCCTCGACGACGATGGCGAGAGCGAGCGACGGCTACCCCTGGCGTACCTGTGGACCCGGACCGTGCGCTGCCCGAATCCTGCTCCTGGGGTTCCTGAGCACGACGCTCACCTTGTGCGCCAGACGTGGCTCGGCCGGAAGAAGAACAGGGTCGTTGCGCTCAAGCCCGTGGTCGACCGTGATGCCCTGACGCTGCGCTATGAGGTCGTCAATGCGACGACCGAAGACAAGCTTGGGTTCGACCCTGCCGAAGGTTCTCGGGGCGGTGAACTGACATGCCGCATCTGTGGCGCCCCGGTCAAGGGCGAGTACGTCAAGAAGGAAGCACGCGCCGGCCGCATGGGGACGGCGCCGCTCGCAGCCCTTGCAGCCAAGCCGAGCAGACGGGGACGCGACTACCTTGCCGTCGGTGAATACGAGCTCCCGGACGACGCGGAATGTCTGAAGCGTCTTGAAGAGCTCCCCGTCGACCCCCTGAGCGAGCCGCTTCCCGGCACCATGCGCATCACTGGTGGCACGTGCATGGTCTACGGGTTCTCCCATTACCGCGACCTGTTCACGCCGCGCCAGCTCCTTGCCCTGAGCACCATGGCCGCAGGCATCCACACCGTGTACGACAACGCCTGCGCCGAGGGCATGGACGCTGGGCGCGCAGCCGCCATGGCCACTGCATTCGCCATGGCTCTGAACAGAGTCGCCGACCGCCTGTCGAACTTGTGCCGCCTCGACACGAAGAACGAGGGTGGAACGAATACGTTCGCCCGCCAGGCACTGCCCATGGTGTGGGACTTCTACGAGGCGAATCCCTTCGCCGGCGCCTCGGGAGACGTCCGTAAGTACCTCAAGGAGACTGCCGACCTCATCGAGCGGCTGTCGACACTGCCGAATGCCGCTACCTGTGTACGAGGATCTGCAGCTTCTCTCCCGCTGGCCGATGACTCACAAGACGCGGTCATTACTGACCCGCCGTACTACGACAACATCTCGTACGCGGACCTCTCCGACTTCTTCTATGTCTGGCTGAAGCGGTCGGTTGGCTTCCTCTACCCCACGCACCTTGGTGGAGAACTGACGCCTAAGAAGAAGGAGGCGGTGGTCGCTGCCTACCGCCACTCCGGGAACAAAGACGAAGCACGCCAGCACTACGAAGACCTCATGGAGCAGGCCTTCACCGAAGCCCATCGAGTGCTCAAGCCGGGTGCTCCGCTCATCTGTGTCTACGCGCACAAGACCACCTCGGGCTGGTCCAGCCTGGTTGAGTCACTCAGGAACGCGGGCTTCATCATCACCGAGGCTTGGCCCTTGGACACCGAGATGCCGGAGCGGGCTGTAGGCCGAGGTACTGCCAGTCTCGCCTCGTCCATCTTCCTCGTCGCCCGCAAGCGCAAGCCCGGTGCGGGTGTGGGCAGCGAAGCCGACGTCATGGTCGAGCTGGGTCAGATCATCGCGGAGCGCCGCGCGAGGCTGGAGGAACTCGGCATCACCGGCGCGGATCTGGTCATCGCGACAGTTGGGGCTGGGCTCCGGGCCTTGACTCGATACGAGCGAGTCGAGCAGGACAACGGCGAAGTATTGCCCGCTGAGAGGTTTCTGGAGATGGTCCAGAACCGGGTCCTCGACGCGATCGTTGAGGGCCTGGCTGGCACGGACCCGGTCACCCGTTACTACCTGGCAGCTCAGTTCTCCTACGGGTACGCAGCTGTTCCTTTCGATGAAGCCAACAACCTCGCCCGAATGGCTGGCGCCAACCTTGACGGAACCGGTGGCCTGACGAACGGCCCGAATCCGCTCGTGGCCAAGGTCAAGTCCACTGTCGTCCTCAGAGACTTCGAGGACCGCGGGGACGATGCGCGCCTGGGTCAGCCGAGTACGGAAGCCAGCGGAACTTTGCCGCTGTATGAGATTGAGTCGTCAGTAGCACCGCCCCTCATCGATGTTGCGCATGCGGTTCTCTGGCGTGCCGAGCACCGGCCGAGAGAGATTCCCGCCTATCTGATGTCTGTAAACGTCGATGTCGACGCGATCCGTCAGGTCATCCAGACCTTGGCCGGACGGGCCTTGCGCTCCAGCTCAAGTGAGTCGAAGACTCGGGAGGCGGGCGCAGCGGAGCGGCTGCTGGCATCGTGGAAGACGATGATTGGTGATCGGGGGCTGGTCTGAGGTGCTGATGACCATCCGCAACGTTGAGGTACAGGGGGTTGGAACGCTGTGAGTTCGAGTTATCGGCTGTCGCCTTGGACAGAGGTCGCGCGCCCGCATGAGGACGTGGCGGGTGGCGTCCTCGATATGGGGACCTACGCGGCCAACCTGTCCGGCGTCTTCCGCGGCCGCCAAGGCATCTCGCCCGTCTACGCGGACGCCGGCCGCTTCTTCCAAGCGACCTACCTCACTGCGAAGATGGGCGAGCTGCTCACGGACGTCATGGATGTGCTGGCAGGAGGTACTGGCTCTCATGTCCTCCAGCTGCGCACCCCATTTGGTGGTGGCAAGACCCACAGTCTTGTGGCCCTGCTCCACTTGGTCCGCAACCGTGCCGCTGCCGTTGCCGCGTGCCCGGAATTGAAGGACATCGCTGATCCCGGTGACGTCCGGGTTGCAGTGCTGTCCGGTGAAGAGCTCGACGCCCTTACTCCGGCGACGGCGACAGGAATCGAGACCCACACCCTTTGGGGTGAACTCGCGGCTCAACTCGGGCGCTACGAGCTTGTAGAGCAGCATGACCTGTCAGGCGCAGCCCCGGGCGGGGAAGTGCTGCGTCAGGTTATTGGTGACAGCCCGACTCTCATCCTTCTCGACGAGGTCTTGATCTATGTCGAGAAGGCCATGGTCGTCGCGCGGGGAGAGTCGAACGCTGGCCGTCAGGCAATGTTGTTCCTCCAGGCGCTCACAGAGGTCGTCAGCGCGGAGCCGAATGCCGCCATGGTCTACAGCCTTCAGGCGAGCGTCGGTGAAGCCGCGGGTGCCGAAGGGCTGCTGAGCGACTTGGACAAGCTCGTTGCACGAGTGGACTCCAAGCGTGAGCCGGTCGCTGGCGACGAGGTGCTGCGTGTTGTTCAGCGAAGGCTATTCGCGGAGCTTGGTGAGACGAGCGTCCACGAGTCGGTGGCACGCGCCTATTCTGATCTGCTTCGGAAGCAACTGCTGGCCGCAGCGGAGACTGGTGATGCGCGCCGGGAAGCAGAAGCGGCTGCCGACTCTCTTGAAGATCGGATTCTGGCTGCATACCCTTTCCACCCCGAGTTGCTGGACCTGATGTACCACCGCTGGGGGTCTTTGGTTTCCTACCAGCGAACCCGTGGTGCGCTGCAGTTCCTGGCTGCCGTTGTCCACGCGTTGTGGAAGTCGGGGGCGAAGAGCCCGCTTATCGGGCCGGGAGATGTCGACTTCACGGACGAGGCGGCCCGAGGCGCGTTCTTCTCGCAGGTAGGCGAGCGGGAGCGGTACGCATCCGTCCTGTCGAGCGACGTAACGTCAGACGGTGCTGGATGCGCGACCGTCGACCGCACGCTTGGGGCTGACAGCCCTGCGATCGCGCAGCTCCGAGTAGGTACTCGTGTGGCCTCGGCCATCATGCTTTACAGCTTTGGGGCGCGTGAGGGCGAAGACCGTGGAGTACTTGAAACGGACCTTGTTCGAAGTCTCCTCGTTCCCGGCTTGACCCGAAACATTGTTGTTTCCGCACTCCATGACCTCCGCGAGGAGGAGCTGTACCTCCACTACACGGGACGCCGGTACCGCTTTGAGCCGACGCCCAACCTGACCAAGCTCGTGCGCGACGAGGCCACCAAGCTCAGCTCCAAAGAGGTACTCACTGAGGTCCGGGGCGAGCTTGAGAACCAGCTGCGTGGTAACAAGGGAGTGTCCCTGTGGCCGGAAGCGCCGAGCGGCATCGCTGACGAGCGCCCCGTGTTCACCGTCGCCTACCTGCATCCGGACTGGTCCGACGATCGCGATCCACAGACGAAGTTCATTGAGCAAGCGGGTAGCGGAAGTCCCCGGCGATACCGTAACGGACTTGCCCTGGTGCTCCCGGACAAGGGGCAGTTCGACCTCGCTCGCCATGCCATAAGGCTGCGTCTGGCCGCTGATTCGCTCCTGTCGAAGGCTAGACAGTACAACTTCAGCACCGAGCAGATCGAGGAGCTCAGGGACAAAGCCAGTAACGCTCGGCGTGACGGTTCCGCAGCCATCGGCGCCGCGTACAGCACCGTGGCCATCCCCACCCGTTCTCGGGCAGGCGATGCGCCGTATGTGCTGGAGCCCTCGGACCTCCGCACCATGCTCGCAGCGGGGCGCGCCCTGCATGAGCGGGTCGTAGAGGCCCTTAGCCAGCGGGTGTTCAGCTCCATCACTCCAGCGAAGCTGGTTGCACTGGCCGGCCTGGGGCCGGACAGGAAGGCTGTTACATGCGCTGACCTGGTGGACTGGTTCTACAGCTACTACGACTTCACCAAGCTTTGGGACAAGAACGCCGTAGCCTCCGCCATCGCGAAAGCTGTCTCGGAGTCAGAACTCGGCTATGTGGTTGGCATCGTGCGCGAAGGTGAAAGTTTCGTTCCTCGCGACGCACGCCAGATCCGCTTTGGGGAACGTCTCACAGCTGATGAAGTCGACCTATCAGACGACGCAGCGATCCTTTGGCATGACTACGCCCTCGAGTTCCTCCAAACGCCTATCGAGCCGGCTACCGAGGAACCTGAGCCCGGTACGGAACCTCGGCCCAAGCCTCAGCTCACTCCTCCAGCGCAACCGACAACGTCACAAGGAGGCAAGCCGGGCGCGGGCGTCGGAGGGTCTGCCGGCGGAGCCCCTAGCGACGTTGTGCGAGTGGCCAATGTCAAAGCCGTCGTTGAACGATCTGGTCTCTTCAATCTTGGCCGATCCCTCTCCTGGCTTCGGGGCGAGCAGGGTTCAGTGCGCATCGAGATTAATATTCATGCCGAGGGCGAGTTCGACCGAGGCGACTTCTTGAATGGGTTCTTGGAACCCATCGAAGAAGCCGCTGAGGACCTCGACATCAGCACGCAGTAGCACGGTTCGCCCTGTAGGGCCCCACCCTCAACGGACAGGAACAGGCCTCTGGTTCTGCCAGTTCCGGTAGCACCGATGCGAAGGCATTCAGCGGCCTCCACGTTGTAATGGGTGGGGCCGAGAGGTGTCAGTGTGCGGGGGATCGCTCTGAGGGGGGGCTACGCTGTCCTGCCATAGTGCGCTTGTGCGAGCCGCACGGGCAGTTGTTGACCGCGTGGGAGCGCGGCCGGAGGAAATGTGCAGTTCACGGTCGTAGAACAGGGCGGTCGGCAGCCGAAGGACCTGCGGTACCACGCGCTGCTCGTGAGGGATGCCTGGAACGATTTCGGCTTCGTGACCATGTTCCACCTGGTGATCTACGATGAGAACGGCCGCCGACACGGCATCGGCGAGGTAAAGGTCGGCGAGTTCGGGATGCAGTCCGGGATCGAACCGAGCTCGAAGCGCCCAGGCCGCACCGTGCGGGTACCTGAGTCCTTCGAAGACCTCGGACCACGGCACTTTTCCCTGGGACAGGACGACTCGTACTACGAACGCCTGCGCCAGCTCGGCGACGAGGTGCGTCACCCCGTGCTGTCCGCACTGAGGGACGTGGCCTTCGACGAGAGCATCTTCAATCGTGCTCAACACGAGAAGGTCACTGTCGAGTCCCTCATGCGATTCCTGAAGCCGACCGCCGTCACGGAGCAGTACCGCCGTATTGCCCAGGGCGGTGCTCGAGTGTCGGGCTTCCAGGTGGCGTATAGGGCGCCCGCCCCCGCCGGGGGCGGGGGGAAAGCCGTGGTCCTGCAGTTCGGGGTGTCGCCGAACTCGCGTCCATCGACGAACATCCATGTGCTCATCGGCCGCAACAGCGTCGGCAAGTCCTTCCTGCTGAACAAACTTACGCACGCAGTCGGCGTTTATCAGGCCGATCCGCGCGAGGTTGGTCGCATCGTTGAATCCGACCGGGGTGCTCGCAGTTCCTTCGCGAACTTGGTCAGCGTCACCTTCAGCGCCTTCGATGAGTTCCCGCTCATCAGCGAGGACGACGTGGCTATCTCCTATGCCTACGTAGGACTGCGGGTCACATCGGTGAGCTCTCGTACACCGCGGGTCAAGAAACCATCCCAGCTCATGGGGGACTTTGCGGACAGTGTGGAAGCCTGCCTGACCGGGGAGCGGTCAGACAGGTGGGCGAAGGCCTTGCGGACCTTGCAGTACTCAAGCAGCGGCTTCATCGAAGAAGAATGGGTGGAGGACTTCCAGGCAACGCAGAGCGCGCCTGCGCGCAGACGCAAAGCGAAGCAGTTGTTTGCTGGCCTGAGCTCAGGCCACAAGGTTGTCTTGCTGACGATGACCCGCCTTGTAGAGCATGTGACAGAGCGGTCGCTCGTGGTCATAGACGAGCCCGAATCCCATCTTCACCCTCCGTTGTTGGCCGCCTTCATTCGCGCCTTGTCCGATCTGCTGACTGAGCGCAATGGTTTGGCTGTGCTTGCCACCCACTCGCCGGTGGTCCTCCAGGAGGTACCCGCGTCCTGCGTGTGGAAGCTGCGCCGTTTCGGAAACCATGTGGCCGCCGAACGCCCAACCCTCGAAACCTTCGGTGAGAACGTCGGTGTCCTCACCCACGAGGTGTTCGGGCTGGAGGTCACCGACTCCGGATTTCACCGTGATTTGAAGGCCGCAGTACGCCAAGGGCTGTCGTACGAGAGCGTGCTCAGTCGATTCGGCGGACATCTGGGCGGCGAGGCCAAGGCCATCGTCCGATCTCTCATCGCAGTCCGTGATACCGGTGATGTGGAGGGTCAGTTCTGATGAGGCCCGTGCCAGCCCCGGATCTATCGACGCGCGCGGTCTACGCCCTGTGCATCAGCAAGACCGCGTCGACGACCAAGGCCCGACTGCAAGCCTTGGAAGAAGATGTGGTCAATGCCGCCGACCAGTTCGAAGCTGCGGCCTCCACGGCAGATCTCCATACGTTGGGCAGCCTCAAGACCAACCCTTCCGATGAGGAAGACAGAACCCAGCTGAAGAAGAACTACACGCAGCGCCTGACGAGCAAGGACCACCCAGCGAGGGATGTATACGACAAACTGAAGATTGAAGTCAGTCTCTGTCCTTTGTGCGCTCACCGCGATGTGGAAACCCTCGACCACCAGTTGCCGAAGTCGCAGTACCCCCTGCTGGCTGTCGTGCCCTCCAACCTGGTCCCCGCTTGCCGAAGCTGCAATACGCTGAAGAGTGATGCAGGCCCGAAGGGTGCTCACGATCAGACGCTGCACCCCTACTTTGATGACATCGGCAAAGAGCAGTGGCTCTATGCTCAAGTCCATGAAGTAGTCCCCGCATGCGTCTCGTTCCGCGTGGTGCCACCTCCGAGCTGGGACTCGGTCCTGGTGGCGCGGGTGCGCTGGCACTTTCAGACGTTCGACCTTGCGGAACTTTACGGAAACCAGGCTGGCCGGGCGATGACTAGCCTTCGGTACGTCCTGAAGCGCAAGGCGCCGTCCAGCATCCCCGGCTATCTGCAGGACGAGGCTGAGGGCGGGGCCGACGAAGATCCCAACTCATGGAAAGCTGCAATGCTCCAGGCTCTGGCTGGCAATGCCTGGTACATCAACGGCGGCTTCGCCCTGGAGTAGTTGTGGCATCCCATTATCAAGCGAGCGGAGCATATCGAGACCCGTGTTACGAGGTCGGCGGGCGGACTCCAACAGATCAGAACGGCTGGCTCTGCCCGTTCCCTCTTGTGTCCGTTGTTGTCGTCTACCGACGCTGCCGTGCGCACAACTGCACTGTGGTCAGTACGTCGTGACCAGCGGCCGGGCGCTCGTCCGGTGCGGGCTCGCTCAAGAGCTGGGCGGCGCGGCGCTCGAGGGCGGCGACGTTGGCCGAGTTGTCGATGGTGGCGACGCCGTTGACGGTGACCTTCAATGGTTCAGCGACGAGGATGGCGATCCGCTCGTGCAGGATCTCGGCCGCGACGGCGCGAGCGGAGTGCAGCCGCTCGTAGCGGGCGGCGAGGTCGGCCATGTCGGTTTCGGGGCCGAGCTGGGATTGAAGCCAGTGCAGTACATCGCTGTTCACGGGGGTTCCTGGGTGAGTGGCATGTCGCGGCGGGGGGCGCCGGCGAAAAAACCAGCAACCCCCCCCCCGGGGTGGCCCCAGGCGGGCGTAGC